>CP152408.1:3240277-3888333 GCA_038961845.1 Xylophilus sp. GW821-FHT01B05 | reverse complement strand
CTTTCTTAGCCCAGGCGTTGAACTCGCCATGGATGGCTCGCTGGATGATGCCGAACAGATACCCCGCAGGATTGCGGATGCCGGGGCTGCTGCATCGTGCGGCCCATTCGTCCAGCACGGCCTGCCTCAGCGCGGCATCGACCTGCTGCAATGCCACCCGCGCACCTGTCTGCTGCTCTGCCTTCAGTTCCGCGAAGCGTTTGGGCCATTGCAGGTCGCCCAGCGCGCGCGCCTGCGCCTGCGCGGTAGTACGTAATTCATTAATACGACTACTACGTACTGTACGGGCCTGCTTCGGATTCCGAAGAGAGGCGTCTGGCGCGGGTTTCGACCCTGCTTCGGATTCCGAAGTGGGGTCGTCAGGATTCCGAAGAAGGCTCGTCGCCCCTTCTTCAGATTCGTGCGTGGCGTCCTCCTGTGGATAACTTTCGTGCGCCCCGACGCCCTGGCTGGCGAGGCGTTCGGCCAGGACTTGCAGCCTCGACGGCAGGGTGCGCCCGGCCAGCATCGGGTCTTCGCCGATTTCCTTGAGGGTGTGCAGGCCCACGATCTGCACGGTTTTGGCCGAATGGCCGAGCGCCTGGCTGACGAGTTGCAGGTAGTCCGGGTCGAGCTGCATCGCTTCAAAGGGGGTCAGCGGCTCGTCGTGCAGGACATAGAGGTTGCCGAGGATGCGGCCGGTCTTGGGGTCGCGCCGTCGCCGCACCAGGCTCAGCCATCGGGTCAGCCGCAGCAGCGTCAGGGCTCGCGCCACGGTTTCGTGCGAGGCCTGCCCGGCGCAGGGCATCGAGGCCAGCCAGGGCCGCAACTGCTCATAGGTGGGGAATGCGGTCACGCCGTCGTCGTTGAGCATCAGCCGGAACACCTGCCAGGCGTTGCGCTCCAGCGGCGTCAGGCGGCGGTCGAGGAACAGCCGCCGCGGTACGGTTTCATGCCGGTTGCCGCTGAAGAGGAACGCATCGCCGGACGCAGCCGGTGTCGCAGGTGACGGCGCAGGTATAGGCATGCGCGTGGGGGTGGGCGTGGGCGGGCTGGGCCTGGGCGCAAGGTGTTTCAGCGCGGTGTCGAACAGGTCAGCGAGTGCGACGGGGCCATGGCGTGGTGCGGTGTCGTCCACGGCCATGGATTAACCCAATCCCTGATCGACCCACGACTTGATCGCGGCCCAGACCACCGACAGCGGCAAATCCATGCCTTCGGCAAGGTCCATGGCCGCGTCGAGAATCGAGGTCTCGTCCTTCAGGTCCACATTCCTGCTGCTGGTGATGGCTTTCCAGCGCCGCCACAGTTCGACGTCCTGCTTCTCGTCCAGGACAGGGTGACGCCCCTTGCGCTTGGGCAGGCCCAGCACCTCACGGCGCAGGGCGACTTCCTGATGAGTCAAGCCGTAGAAGCGACTGACCATCTCCGTGCTGGCCCCCAGGCGCAACATGTGATCGACGGTCGCTATTTCCTTCTCCACGTCCTGCGCCTGCGAAAGCAGACGCCGGAGCACCTCACGGTTCACGGACACGGAACACCACGAGACATTGGCGTTGGCCAGCACGCTCACCATGGCGGGATGCTTGAGCGCATCCAGCTCGGCCTCGCTGAAGCCCATCGCCTTGCAGCGGCGCAGTTGGCCGTTGCGCAGGTCGTAGAGCGCCTGGGCGATGACGGCCTGATTGAGCGGGTGCGGGGCGGACATGCGGGTCTCCTTCCTTCATGCCCCAGGACCTGCTGCACTGGATTCCAGGTCCAGCAGGCGCCGGGCCAGGCGCAGCAATCGGAACAGCTTGACAAGCGCGGTGTCGCTCAATCGCCGGTTCGCATCGCCTTGGCCGTGCAGCAGCGCCGGCAACTCGGCGGCAAGCTGCCCGCCGTCCAGATCGGCATCGGCGAAGCCCTGGCCTGCCAGGCTCGCCAGCAATGCCAGCAGGGCGCGGCCCTGCTGTGATGGGGGCTGCGCGCTGGCATGACATGCGAAGCCCACACCGTCCGCGCGGTCCTCGATGCACTGATCAAGGCCTGCCTCGCCCGCGATCTCGCGTGCGAACTGCGCGATGTGGATGCGCAGGCGATCGGGCGTGTCCAGGCCCGCGTCGATGTGCCAGACGTCGGAAATCGGGTAGAGACCGCCCGCTTGGACTGGAATGGACTGCAGGACATTGGCCGAGAAATCGGGCAGCGCATCCCCCAGCTCGTCGGCGACCATTCGCTGAATGGATTGCAGCCGCTCCGTCGTCGGTGCAGGCGAAACGATGTGCCCCTGCAGAAGATCACCAGGAGCTGCCACGGGGCTTCCTGCGGGCGAGCCGTTCGTCCCTGAGTCGCCCTCGCGCTCGCGCGACCCAGGTGTGGCCGCCGGCGTCGGGGCCGATGGGGCCGGCGCGGCGGGCGGGCGTGCCACGGTGCCAGGCTCAGGCAGCGCGGGCGGTGCCGATGGCGGGGTCGGATCGCTGACCAGGGCGCGATGGCGGCTTTCGGATTCGGTGAGGTCGAGCGCCAGCACGTCGTAGTCGATGCCGAGCAGTTCGGACATCTGGCCGATCAGTTCGTCCTGCACGCGTTGGGGGGCGAACTCGTCGGCCTGCACATCGAATTGTGACAAGACTTCCTGGAAGAACTCGTCGAAGTCCTGGACCAGTGGGCGGCCCTTGGCGTAGCGCTCCCACGCGAGCATGCAGGCTTTGCGCATGACCGACAGGCGTTCGACCTGGTGGCGGCCGAGGCCGCCATAGAGCACGGCCGGGATCGCTGGCAGGAGGTAGCGCACCGCGTCGTTCATGCGGCTGATGTGCGACTGCTGGACCGGGAAGCCATCGGCGGCCAGGCGGCGGGCCAGTTCGGACTGGCTCAGGGTGGCGCCGCTTTCCTGCTCGTAGAACTCGCGTGCTTTCTCGACGCCGAGGGCGCGCTCGATGAACGTGAGACCGCCGCGCAGTTCGTTCTCGGCCAGGTGGCCGGTCAGCATGACCACTTCGCCGCGGCTGGGCCACGGCCGGAACAGGCACGCTATGCGGAAGAACTGCTCGTCCTTAGCCTCCGACCACAGTTCGCGCAGGATCGCCAGCCGCGTGTTGCCGCCGTTGCGGATGATGTAGTGGTCCTCGCCGGGACGGCGGGTGATGGCCGGTGCCGCGTCCAGGCCGCGCTCACGGATGGATGCCTTGATCTCGTCGTAAGCCGGGTTGCGCTTCTTGCGCGGGTCGTGGTCGTAGGGGCGCAGTTGGTCCAGCGTCACGACCATCGGTGTGTCGGCGATCGGGTCGCTCAGGGCCGTGGCGGGTGGGCCGCTGCGCTCGAACCCCGCAGCGAGCAGTTTGCCGGCCATGTCCTGGGAGGTCATGTCAGCCATGGCGGCCTCCGCAGGCGTTGGATGTCATGGCTTCGCGCTCTGCACGGCGGATCTGCGCGCGGGCGTTCAGCGCCGCCCGATGGTCGCTTGCCGTTGAACTGGTGTAGATCGCAGCGCAACCCGCCTTGGTGAATTTGAGGTGTCCGCCCGGCGTGCGCTTGACGTGCCAGCCTTCGCCCACGGCGAACTCGATCAGGGCGCGCAGCCGCTTGTGGCCCCGGGCCAGTTCATGTGCGTTCGCCATGGGGCCTTGCTGTATCAAGAGGGAGTGGCCCAATCGGGTGGGGCGGACGGCCGGACACCGCGGCCAGTCGGTGCTGCCACTGTGGAAGCAACTCGCCGGCGAGGCCGCGCATGGTGTCGAGCGCGGCGGGGGCGACTCTGCCCGGCGGCTGGCGGTATTCGACCCGATGCACCGGCAGGCCGCGCGTCGCAGCGCGCGGATAGGCTTCGATGGCCGGCACGTCGGTGGCCAGCACGCGGATGCCGGCGTGGTCCTGGAACAGATCTCGCAAGGCCTGCTGGATCAGCCGGGCGTTCGCCGACACCGGGTGGACGCGGTTGATGAGCAGGTGCAGCGGCGGCGGCTCGATACCCAGGTGCCGGTATGGCGCGATGTCTTCGAGCAACTGCACGGTGCCGCGCCGCAGCTCGCGCGCTGCCAGGATCTCCGGGGTCACGGGCGACAGCGCCAGGCCGGAGGCCAGCACCGCCATTTCCAGCAGCACCGAGCGTGCGCCCTGGGTGTCAATCAGCACCAGGTCATAGTGAGGGCCCAGCACCGGCAGCAGGTGCCGTAACCGAAGACGCCCATCGGGAGCATGCAACAGCAATGTGTTCAGCTCGCCCCGGTGGTCGTTGGACAGCACCAGATCCAGGCCTGCGATGATCGTGCGGCACACGAGCTGGCCGAGGTCGCGCTCGTTGAACGCCAGCAACTCGTAAATGCCGCCGGGCGCGCGGTGGGCCAGCTCGTAGTACGAGGACAGAGTGGGCTGCACGTCGAGATCGAGCAGCAGAACGCGCAACCCCGCGTCCGCGGCGAGCCCGCCCAGGTTCGCGGCCGTCGTGGTCTTGCCGACGCCGCCCTTCGTTGAAATGATGGATACGACCTGCATGGCGCTCTCCGTGTGAGGATGGGAAGTCCGCGGGAGAGGCGGATCAGGTCCGGCTGCTGACGCGCTCGGCGATCCACTGGTCGATCTCGATGGAGTCCCAGCCCACGGCGCGCACGCCCAGGCGCAGTGCCTGTGGGAACTGGCGCTTCTTCATCAGGTTGTAGATGTGGGCGCGCTTGAAGCCGGACTTCGCTTCGACTTCATCGAGCCGCAGGATGCGGCGCTCGTTCGGTGGCAGTACAGTTGGCTGCGACATGGCGTTCACTCCTGAACGCTCAGTGGCGTTTGTTGGCGTGACCTCTATTCAATAGACATGGATGCCAAAAGACATTGCATATGCAATCTCCGGGATTGCAGATACAAGCTGGAAGATTTCACTCGGATGCGCTACGGACGTTCTTCCTGGCGTTGGCGAACTTGCCATTCAAGGTTCGCTCCGTGATGCCCACGGCGCCACCGCAGTTGGCAAGCATTGCGGAGACGATGGCCTCCTGTGTTCTGAATCTGGAGTAGGGCACGCCCCCAGGGGACTGGCCGAGCATCAGTGCCAGCATTGCGCCAATGATGTTCAAGTATGTGGTCTCCGCCCGGTTGCTGATCGCACATGTATTGGACGCCACCAGCACGGTTGATTGCTTCAGCAGGGCTTCGTGCTGCTCTCGCAGTTCCTGCATCTGATGCCGGGTATGGTCCAGCTCTGCTTTTAGCGCCGTTCGCTCCAACAGGAGCGCTTCTCCTGTTTGTATGGTGATGAACGGGTGCGCCATGCGTTCGCCGCGGCTGAACAGGAAGCCTGGCCGATGCTCGGGATAGTGGGTACGCATCCAGCGCTTGAGATCGACATGGCGGATGGTCAGGTCCGGCGAACTCACCAGCGCCGGGTCATTGAGCGTGATCCCGTTCTTGCCGAAAGGAAGCTCAGCGTGGAGGATGCCGTCGTAGATGCGTTCCGAGTACAGCCGGCATTCGTTCCATCGCGGGCAGTCCAGTGTCTGCGGCAGGCGCTGCGGTGATGTGATCGATGCGAGGATCATCGCCTTGAACCGCAACAGCCCAGCCCATCGTATGGCAGCTTCAATGGGGCGATAGAACACCTTTGATAGTGGGGGTTCCTTGTGCATGGTCTCGTCTCCTTTCGGAAGCGCTACATCACCGGCTCCTTTTCTGCCCCATCGCGGGCTGTTGTATTGATTGGCCTGTGGCGCATGCCTGGGACGACTCTCAAGAACATGGGGAGGCGATCATGGCGTTCGCCACAGGTGGTCCTCTCTTGTCTGTTGTGCAAGAATTGACCGGCTGCCGGCGCATCGAGCCACGAAGAAGAAGCCCGCTCGATTGGCGCTCACGGTGCCAGCGTCACGGGGACGGGCAAGCCCGTCAAGACTGATTCGATATGGTCTGATATCCGTATGGTTTCAGAAGACGCATGGGCCAGCTTTTTACGGCTCAACGTCCTTCTGAACGGAGAAGAAGCGGCACACGTCATGCGTGTTTCGGCATCCTGATATACCGATGAAGCATCCACGGGTGATGCATTGGGGCTTGCTTTGAGTGGTCGCGAGCAGCTCGTCTACTTCCCCTCGACAGGCCGAAGCCGCATGCGTCCCATCTCAACTTGGTAACTGCTCGACCTTCGTCATTCGCGGACATAAGCAAGCCTGAGAAGGAAGGACAGATGAGTTCAACCAAATTCCTGACAAGCTCTGTGGAGGCAACTTAGGCCGCCTCAAGGGTCAGACCGGTAAGCATTAACTCGGCAGCAGCATCGGGTGCTGCGATGCGTCACGCGGTACGCGCTGAGCTGATCGACTTAGCGCCAAACCAGGCTTCAAGAGTGGCCAACGCCTGTGGCGACAGCTGCTGGGTGAACAGCAGTGCGAGCCGAGTCTTGGGCCTGGAACAGGCCACATAGAACAGATTTCGATTGCGTTCGTACCCGACTTCTTTCGCCGCAGGCACAGCCTGTGCACTAGCAAGCTCCAGCATGTCCCCGAAGTTGTATTGATTCCAACCGCGACCGATCACGACAAGCACATTCTCAAACTGAGCGCCTTTGACGCCATGCTTCGTCTCGAAGGGCGAATGACCATCGAGGTACTTGCGGAGCGCCTTAATCTCTGCATACGGGACCTCGCGAAGCTTCTCCAGTTCTTCCAATGCCGGAGGCATCTCCTCACCCGCTGACTTGTCGAAGACACGAAGTTCCCGTTCTCGCTTCTCGACAGCGTCCGGAAGCTTTGGCCGCTTCTGCGCAAAAAGGTGGTCGATGATCTGGCCGACGGTGCCGTTTTCGCGCAGCGCGAGCAGTTGCGTCATGGCGGCACTCCACGAAGCTTTGTCCGCATGGCTGCGTATCAGCGGCGTTCTACCACCGAGCGCTTCGAACATGGTGCCAAACTTGCGCGCCGTGAATGCATCGCATGCCGGTTCGAGCTCGTCCACAAAAAATGCGATGTGTGGATGCTCCTTCTTTGTGAAGGCTTCGTTGTAGCGAAAGATGGCAGGCAGGCTGGAATAGCCCTGTTCGCTGGCAAGCAGGCGGTGCGTCAGCATCAAGATTTTCGTGGAACCAACAGACAGATCCCACCCGTCTTGCTCCAGGGCGGCTTGGACGCGAACAAGGGTCTCGTGACCCACATCGGAAGGCAGATCACCGCCCCAATGCCCGCCTTTTTGGCGTTGACCCTGCCAGTCGTTCGTGTGAAACACCCGTACCTGACCAGGCGCCTTGGGATCCTCAACGAACTGCTTCAACTCGGGGCGCATGCGGTTGAGGCAATCGACCACGGTCTTGACCGATCGGAAGTTGGCCTCTTTCCCTATCTCGATCACTGCCGGATGCTCAAGCTTGCCGCAGCCGCCGCCATAGATCTTCTGCCAGTGATCACCAAAGAATCCGAACAATGGGGCCTCGGGTTGTCCAAGGAAGTGGCTCTTGATCGCCTCGACCCAATCTTTGTCTGTGTCCTGGTACTCGTCGACCAGGATGATTGGGAATCGATCTGTGATCATGCGACGGAACTTCTGATGCTCCATCAACGAGATGGTCAGAGGTAGCACGTCGTCGTGATGCAAGGACACGCGGCCATCACGGATGGATCGATGTCCAAGGCTGTATTCGATGGCGCGCGTACCCAAACCGCCACCTGCTTCCTCAATGCGGTCCTTCCACGCGGGAAGAGCTTCGACCAGAGATCGAAGCGGTTTCTGGAAGCCGCTGATCAGCGACCAGCAGAAGGCATGATTCGTCTCGCAAAAGATCAGCGGACTTCGATCCGTGCGCGTGGCGATCTCATCCTTTGCGACGTTCGTGAACGTGATGCACGCGATCTGCTGGCTGTGTTTTGGCAGTGCCTGTCCATCGCGTGCGATCAAGAACTGCAGCGCCTTGATCAAGGAGTAGGTCTTGCCAGCGCCTGCGCCCGCTTCCAGGCGAAAACTTTTGCCTTCGTCGAGGCAGGCGTACATGGCCTCAAGTGCGCGCCGGCTCGCGGCCGCTGCTGGCGACTCGACATTAGGCATCGGGCGCTTCCTTGGCGGCGGCTACCGCGGCTTCTGCGGCCAATGCCAGCACGGGATCGGACACAGGCGTCTCGCCGCGGGCCAGCCAGCGAATGCCGTCGAGGATGTAAGTCGGGGCAGTCCATCCGGTCTCCGCTATCGCATGCTTCAAAGCGAACTCTGACTTCTTCAGTTCATCGGCCTTGGTTCTGGCCTGCAGCTCCAGCTCCTGCGATGTCTTACCGGTCAGTCCGAACATGGCGGCGTTGGCGAGGATGAATGCATCTTCGAACGTTCTTCCGCAGGGTCCATCTTTCGCTTCAGCGCATTGGTAGGCAATGCGGTTCCGCCCGTTCACTTTGTCCTTGTCGGGTTTCGCGAGGAGCCCGGCCAGCGTGAAAGGGTCGTCTTTGGAGAACCACGATTTCAAGCATGCGTTGCTTGAGTACGTGCCCTGATGGACTGCACATGCCTTGCCCCCGGCCTTCTCGACGGCATCAAGATCGGTGACGATCAGGCTTCGAAGTTCGAGGAACTGGAGCAAGTCGAAGAAGAGATGCGCATAGGCGCCCCCGACCTCCATCACCGTCATGTACTGACTAGACAACTTCGGACTGTCAGGCTCGACGGTCTCCAGCTTGGCAATGATGACGGGAAGCAAGAGCCTTTCACTCAGCCCTTCGACAAGCACTGCCTTGTCGGCGAAAAACAGGTCGCAACGTGTCAGCGTCATGTATTGGTGCAGGAATTTCTTCTCAGGCTCGGATGTTCCTTTCAGGCCCTTGCGTAGATCCTTGATCTTGGTGTGGCGAACACCTGCCGGCGCCCCAGGAGCGCTCGTTCCAAGAAAGTACCGAATGCTTTCGAAGCCCGCTTCGTTGGCTACGTGTGACGAGTGGGTTGAAACCACGAACTGCACCGGCCAAGGCGTCTTATCATCGGTGCTGGCGACCAACTGCTGTGCAATCTTGGCCAACTGCCGGATAAAGACCTCCTGCATCTGCGGATGCAAGTGAGCCTCTGGCTCTTCGACAAAGATCAGATGCACACCCGGCTCGGTCGCCTCGGCCCGGAAGGCCTTGTAGAAACTGGCGAGCTGCAGCAGTATGAAGATCAGGTTGCGCGCTCCGAGCCCGTTGTAGGACTCAGGCAGTGTTATGCCGCTGTAGCCGGCATATCGGACCTTCGTGAAATTGGAGAGAAGCTTCCGCACATCGAGGATGGTTTCGGTGTGCAGTTCCTGCCCGCCGAGCCCCGGATAGCCGAAGCTTTGCAAGGCAGGTACCAAGCCCTTGAGCTGGCCGCTGAAGTTCGCATCGATCTGCGTTTGAATATCCTGGACCGCCCCCTTCAATGCCTCCGCGACTTGCTTGTCAGAGGCATCGGCGGCCGGTGAGGAGGCTGTCGCGAACAGGCTTTCGACTGTTTTGGCAAGCACATCCGACTCGCGCGACGTCACGTCGTCCAAGCCTCGCTGCGCATTGATGAAACCGGTCTTCACCAATCCTCGCAGAGAGCCCGGTTGGAGCTGCCGGCGATTGTCGGGATCGTTGGGGTCTTCAGCCCAAATCTTGACGCCGAAGTCGCGGGGAATTCGCTCGCGCAGCGCGCGAAAAAAGGCGATTCGAGTTTCGTCGGTCCACGGCGTAGTGGGTTGATCCTCGAAGAAACGCTCGAGCTGACCGTCCTTCAGTTCGTAGCGCACGACAACCAGAGCTTCCGAACACGCGGGGTCAAGATCGATGACGAATGGGCTCAGAGGACCAAGCTGCGGTCGAGCGGGGTCGTAGCGGAACTTGAGGCGCAGTTCTATGGCAGGGATCAGGGCACGAACGGCTCGGTCTTCTGCACCGTTGTTCCTAGCTTCGAGGGCTGCGCAGAAGCAGTCATAGCACGTGCTCGAAAAGTCTTCGAGCTGAAAGGCGCCGGCGCCATCCGCTACCAGACGACGCATCACTTCGGACAGAGAAGTCTTGCCGCTGTTGTTTCGTCCGACAATGACTGTTGTCTGGTCCTCGAGGGCCAGCTCAACGTCGGCCAAGAGGCGGAAGTTCTTGATCTCTACGTGATGAATACGCATGTGTCTCCGTGTTCCAACATCGGGTTGAAATAGTGCCCCTTGCTTGCGCTTGCATATTTTTACATTTTGTGGCTGATGGGACTGCGCCTGGAGCGCGCACGGGGTTACGAGAGGTTGGCCTCACGACTCGGTTGGTTCACCCCAGGGAAGTTTGAACGTGGCAGATGATCGACTCCGTAGGAACCCGCTGGATGCAGTGGCGCCAGCCCTGTCTCACCAGAATCTCCAAAGGAGCTTCGACGTTTCTCTTTGCCGGATCGCCTGCGGTCGCGTATCAAGCGCGCGTGGAGCCTCGCGATCGGCCTGCCGTGGCGTGCGGTTGCGCATTTCACGTTCCAGCTCGTGGGCGATACCCCGAGCGTCTTTGTCGCCACGCAAAGCGCGACGTCTCCACTCGCGGGCCTGATTTACCAGTTCATCGTCTTGCAGTTCTCTGATCCCCATTGCAGGAGCGATTGTGCCTAGGCGCATTTGGCCGACACGCTTAGCTAGGCAAAGGCGCCGCGACTTAGCGTAGAAGGCGGGGCTGGGCGCGTTTGCCGCCGCTGGCAAGTTTGGGCTGGCGTCAATCCGCTGGCGGGGCCCGGAATCGGCCGCGGCGCCGCAACGACTTAGCGGCCGCGCACGAGCACAAGGACGCCTTTCATCAGGACGGCTCCATGGAACCCCGCCATCCCGGCCCGCTGACACCGCTGGCGTCGCCACGCCAATCGCTGTTCGGCCCGGTGATCGCCGGGGCGCTGGGCATAGACATCAAGTAGCCTTGACGGCTGACGGGATCGCTGGAGGGCGAATCCGCTGATAGTGGCCAGCGGAAGTTCATGGATGCCTATGGACATCAATGGTGGGTGTTGACCATCGAGGGCGAAAAATGAGGCTATAATCAAGTCCTTCGCTGATCACCACGGCGGAGAATGTAGTTGGGAAACAATGACTTAGCGCCCTAGTGCATGTCCCTTTTCCCGCTCCAAATTTCCAAAAAAGGGAAGCCTAGGCTTCCCTTTTTCGTCGGAAGTTGGAGTTTGCGGCGCGGTAGCAAAGCGGTTATGCCCCGGATTGCAAATCCGGTTAGCCCGGTTCGACTCCGGGCCGCGCCTCCATAGCTCTGATCGGGTAGATACTTTGTAGAGCAGAAAATTCTGCTATAATCAAAGGCTCTTGAGAATTCACTGTAAAAGCAGTGCGATTGACAAGATTTGCGGGAATAGCTCAGTTGGTAGAGCGCAACCTTGCCAAGGTTGAGGTCGAGAGTTCGAGACTCTTTTCCCGCTCCAAATTTCTAAAAAAGGGAAGCTTAGGCTTCCCTTTTTTGTTGCTGACCACGCTGCATGGCCAGGGCTCGCTTTGATGCTGAGTTCGCGCGCTTTGGTAGCTGCTCCATCCTCCATTCATAAGCAGAAAGTAGCTTTGTACGTGGGGTTTCCTGCGTGCGCAGTGTTGTGTCTGCGTCCTCGTGAGCGGCGTTCTTTGGCGGATCGCTCGGATGCGGTCATACTGTGATTTTTGCCGAGAGGTGGTAATGCCTGCGACCTTGACGACGTTCCACCATGGCCACTACCTATTGGCCTGTAGCGCGAGGGTGCTGGCCAACGGGCGCTTCGTACCTGAGCTGGTGATCACGAAGGACGTCTGGCCGACCCGTCCGCGCTCCATCGCGATCGAGAAGGCCGAGTTCGAGATCGAAGAGGAGGCAATTGCTGCCGCCAGATCACGGGGCCTGGAGTGGATCACCAACT
Organism: Xylophilus sp. GW821-FHT01B05; assembly: GCA_038961845.1. Lineage (NCBI taxonomy): Bacteria > Pseudomonadati > Pseudomonadota > Betaproteobacteria > Burkholderiales > Xylophilus > Xylophilus sp. GW821-FHT01B05. Next base: position 3,876,561 of record CP152408.1, on the reverse strand, counting down.
ACGGTTGAGCCGCGAGCGGTCTTGATCGGGCCGTGAGCCTGTCACAATGCGTCCCTTGCGTTTTTATGCATGCAAATTGCAATGCAATGACCAAGCTGTGGCGTAGCTGCCGCAGCTCTCATGCCCGAGTGGTGAAACTGGTAGACACAAGGGACTTGAAGCAAATTTGAGCCCTTCGGGGGAAACCCCGAAGGTGACGCCCGTCAAATTCGGCGAACGCCCTGGATGCCTTGCGCATCCGAGCCAACGCCGAGCCAAGCCCTGACTCGCAAGAGCCTGGGAAGGTGTAGAGAGCAGACGGCGGGCACCTACGGCCGCAGGGCCATGGTGAAGGCGTGCTCCAGACCACGAACGCGGCATCCTCGATGCGACGGCGGCGAAAGCCGAAGTGGTAAGAAAATCCCTCGGCTTCACGGTCGTGCCGGTTCGATTCCGGCCTCGGGCACCAATCGATAGAGCCGCACCTGGCCCAAGCCAGGTGCGGCTTTCTTCTTGATGGCGGTCATGTACTTGTCCCCGGCAGCACTGGACAATCCTGGGGATAACCCGTGTTCGGGGGTGAAAAGAGTGTCGTAAGTGCTTGTTTCATAAGGACATGCCTTGCGCTGCTTTTTCCGTAGGCAGGGGGCATGTCCTGTCAGTCGAACGTGAGAAAATGCGCTCTTCGCTGGCTGGATGCAACCGTGATTGCGGCTTTCCCGCTCCCCGTCCTCTTTTTTAATTCTGAGGGTGTCGCTGTCGGGCCTGGGGCCTGATGTCGACACCACAGAGATGCACGATGTCTAGCTATAACACCCCATTCGAAATCCACGTCCATGGCGACGTGGTGCTGCGCCCGGACGCCACGTTCGAGCAGTTGCAGGACGCGCTGCGCCCGCTCTGGAAGTACGCCGGTGCCCGCTCGCTCGCCGATGGTGCGACCAGCGTCTACGAGGAAGAGCCCGGCATCGAGTTTGACGCCAAGGAGCATGTGCTGCACATCTGCTGGACGGTCAATGGCAATGAGGACTTCCGGCACAACCTGGACGAGATGTGCATGAGCCTCAATGAACTGGCCGAGCAGGGCGCGGCGATCGAGGTGACCTTCTACGACACCGACTTCGATGAAGACGAGGAACCGTCCGACGTCGAGGCGCGCGATGACTTTGTGATGCTGTTCGTCGGCCCCACGCCTGCGGCCATCATGCAGGTGCAGCGCGACCTGCTGGTGCAGGACGTGGTGGGCATGATGGAGCGCCATTTCGATGGCGCCGAGCTGGGCGGTGTGGTGGCCGAGATCGACAAGCTGTTTGGCGAGCGCTTTGATGCGCTGGTCAACTCGCTGGAGCTGGGCAAGCCGCCGCGTGGCAGCGGTGGTGCCGGCCCGGGTGGCGGGCATGGCGGCGGCCGCCGTCCACGCCATTTGCACTAGGGCAGGTGTTGTGCGCTACCTGGGCGGCTACCCAGAGGCCGTGCTGGAGCAGGTGCGCACGCTGCACGCGCAAGGCGGCCTGGGCCGCTTGCTGCGCTCGCGCTATGCGGCGCCGCACGGCTTGCGTACCGACCGGGCGCTGCATGGCTTTGTCACGGAGCTGAAGGCCGAGCACATGCGCCGGGCGCCGCCGCTGGACAAGGTGCTCTACGACAGCAAGCTGCAGGTGGTGCAGCATGCGCTGGGCCTGCACACGCAGGTGGCGCGGGTGCAGGGCTCACGGCTGAAGGCCAGCCGCGAGATCCGTATTGCGTCGGTCTTCAAGGATGCGCCGCTGGACTTCTTGCGCATGATTGCCGTGCACGAGTTGGCGCATTTGAAGGAGCGCGAGCATGACCGCGCCTTCTACCAGTTGTGCGAAAGCATGGAGCCGCGCTACCACCAACTGGAGTTTGATGTGCGCCTGTACCTGACGCACCTGGAGGCCACGGGCGAGCGGCTTTGGTCAGGCGAGAACGGGTTGCTCCAGTCCCAGCCAGGTTAGCGCCGCGCGCTGCAGCAGGGCCAGGTCGCCGGTGCTGGTGAGCTGCACGTTGCCCAGTACGCTGTCTAGAGGGCTGCCAGGCTCGCGCAGCAGCCCATGCTGGGCCAGCAGGCGTTGCGTCTGGCGCGCTACCGGCGCGCCGGTGTCGATCAATTGCACACCGGGGCCGACCAATGCGCGCAGCACGGGCGCTGCGAACACGTAGTGGGTGCAGCCGATCACCAAGGTGTCGATCTGGCCTTTTTCAGTGCCAAATATGCCTAAATCCCTTGTGTAGCCTTGGCATAGTGCTATTACTTTTGATTCTTCCTCGTGGCTTGGCAGCAGTTCGGCTTCAATGGCCTGTGCCAGGCCGTCGCAGGGCTGGATGTGGAATTCCGCCTGGGTTTGCAGCGATGCCAGCAGGGTGCGGAACTTGGCGCTGCTGAGGGTGCCGCGGGTACCGATGACGCCGATGCAGCCGGTGCGGCTGGCGGCCAGGGCAGGTTTGACGGCGGGCTCTACGCCGATCAGGGGCAGGTCTGGATGGGCTTGGCGCAGCAGGTGGATGGCGGCGGTGGTGGCGGTGTTGCAGGCCACCACCAAGGCCTTGATCTGGTGCTGCTCGCGCAGGCGGCGGGCGACCTCCAGCGTGCGTTGTGCCACGTAGGCGTCGCCGCGCTCGCCATAGGGCGCGTGGCCGCTGTCGGCGAGGTAGACGTAGTCTTCAGCCGGCAGCTCAGCCCGCAGGGACTGCAATACGCTCAGGCCGCCAAGGCCGCTGTCGAAGACGCCAATGGGTTGGTGGGGCAGGGCTGCAGGCATCACGGATTACAGGCGAAAGGATGGCCGGTATTGTCCGTGATGCTGCGGGATTGCGCTGGCGCGCCGGGTGTCAGGCGGTGGCGAGCTCGATGCCGCGGAACTCGCCGCTGATGATGCGCTTTTGCCATTCGGCCGGGCCGGTGATGTGCACGCTGGTGCCGCCGGCGTCGACCGCCACGGTGACCGGCATGTCGACCACGTCGAACTCGTAGATGGCTTCCATGCCCAGGTCGGCAAAGCCGACGACCTTGGCGTCCTTGATGGCCTTGCTGACCAGGTAGGCGGCGCCGCCGACGGCCATCAGGTAGGCGCTCTTGTGGTTCTTGATGGACTCGATGGCGACCGGGCCGCGCTCGGCCTTGCCGATCATGGCGATGAGGCCGGTTTGCTCCAGCATCATGTCGGTGAACTTGTCCATGCGCGTGGCGGTGGTGGGTCCGGCGGGGCCGACGGCTTCGCCATTGACCGGGTCAACCGGGCCGACGTAGTAGATGACGCGGTTGGTGAAGTCCACCGGCAGCTTCTCGCCCTTGGCCAGCATGTCCTGGATGCGCTTGTGCGCGGCATCGCGGCCGGTGAGCATCTTGCCGTTGAGCAGCAGGGTGTCGCCCGGCTTCCAGCTGGCGACTTCTTCCTTGGTCAGCGCATTGAGGTCAACGCGCTTGCTCTTGTTGTAGTCGGGCGCCCAGTCGATCTTGGGCCACAGGTCGAGCGACGGGGCTTCCAGGTAGACCGGGCCCGAGCCGTCCATCACGAAGTGCGCGTGGCGCGTGGCGGCGCAGTTGGGGATCATGGCGACCGGCTTGCTGGCGGCGTGCGTGGGGTACATCTTGATCTTGATGTCGAGCACGGTGGTGAGGCCGCCCAGGCCCTGCGCGCCGATGCCCAGTGCATTGACCTTCTCGAACAGCTCCAGGCGCATTTCTTCGAGCTTGTCGAGCTTTTCACCGCGGGAGGACTTGGCCTGCAGCTCGTACATGTCGAGGTCGTCCATCAGGCTCTCTTTGGCCATCAGCACGGCCTTTTCTGCCGTGCCGCCGATGCCGATGCCCAGCATGCCGGGCGGGCACCAGCCGGCGCCCATGGTGGGCACGGTCTTGAGCACCCAGTCGACCACCGAGTCGCTGGGGTTGAGCATGATCATCTTGCTCTTGTTCTCGCTGCCGCCGCCCTTGGCCGCGACGGTGATGTCGAGCTTATTGCCGGGCACGATCTCGGTGAAGATCACGGCGGGCGTGTTGTCCTTGGTGTTCTTGCGGTCGAACTGCGGGTCGGCCACGACCGAGGCGCGCAAGGTGTTGTCCGGGTGGTTGTAGCCGCGGCGCACGCCTTCGTTGATGGCGTCTTCCAGGCCGGCGGGGAAGCCTTCAAAGCGCAGGTCCATGCCGACCTTGAGGAACACGTTGACGATGCCGGTGTCCTGGCAGATCGGGCGCTGGCCGGTGGCGCTCATCTTGCTGTTGGTCAGGATCTGCGCGATGGCGTCCTTGGCCGCCGGGCTCTGCTCGCGGGCGTAGGCGCGCGACAGGTGGGCGATGTAGTCAGCGGGGTGGTAGTAGGAGATGTACTGCAGCGCGGCAGCAACGGACTCCACGAGGTCGTGGTACTGGATACGGGTCGTCATGGTGGGGATCGTGTCGTTGTAAGGGGGACCAGCCCGCAATTATCCCCGTTGCGCACCGCCCGTGCAGGCGGCGCCAAGGTGGCGGCAGGCTCAGCTGTCGATCATGGTGGAGGGCGCGAAGTCGACCGTGTCTGCGGGCTTGTGGCCTCTGGACCATTCCAGCAGCACATGCGCGGGCATGGGCCGCGCAAAGAAAAAGCCCTGCAGCTCGTCGCAGCCCATCTGCAGCAGGATGTCGCGCTGGCCACTGGTTTCGACGCCTTCGGCCACCACGCGCAGACCCAGCGCATGCGCCAGGCGGATCACCGCCTCGACCACGGCGCGGGCGTCTTCCTTGACTTCCAGGTCGTTGACGAAGCTGCGGTCGATCTTCAGTTGCTGCGCCGGCAAGGTGCGCAGGTAGCTGAGGCTGGAATAGCCGGTGCCAAAGTCATCAATCGCCAGGTAGACGCCGATGCGCGCCAGCCCGCTGAAGGTGCGCTGGGTGGCCTTGATGTCTTCCATGGCCACGGATTCGGTGATTTCGCAGAGCAATTGGGAGGCGTCCACGCCATGCCGGCGCAGCGCTTGCTCAACCCGTTCGGCCAGGCCGCTCTCACGCAACTGGTGGACCGACAGGTTGATGGCCACGCGCATGCGCAGGCCTTGCACGCTCCAGGCCGCGATCTGGCGGCAGGCCTCGTCTATCACCCAGTTGCCCAGGCGGCCGATCAGGCCAAAGCGCTCGGCCAGGCCGATGAAGACCGCCGGGCTGACCATGCCGTGCTGCGGATGGTGCCAGCGCAGCAGCGCCTCCACGCCATTGATGCGGCCGCGACGGCCATCGACCTTGGGTTGGTAGTACAGCTCGAACTGCTGGCTGTCGAGCGCCTGGCGCAGGTCGCTCTGCAGCTCAAGCTGCTCGACCGCGTCTGCGCCCATGTGCGATTCAAACAGCGCGTAGCTGCCGCCGCCGGCGCGCTTGGCGACGTACATGGCGGCATCGGCATTGGCCACCAGCTTGTCGCGGTCGCCCTGGTCGGGGTAGACCACGATGCCGATGGAGCAGGCGATCTGCACCTGCTTGTCGGACACCTCGAAGGGCTGGGCCAGTACTTGCAGGATGCGCTCGGCCAGTTGCACGCAATCGGTAGCGTCGCTCACATCTTCGAGCAGCAGCAGGAATTCGTCGCCACCCACGCGGGCCACGGTATCGCTCTGCCGGGCTTCGCGACACAGCCGCTCGGCCGCCTTGCACAGGATCTGGTCGCCCGCCGCATGGCCGAACGAGTCGTTGATGGGCTTGAAGCCATCCAGGTCGACAAACAGTACCGCAACGCGCTCCTGCACGCGCAGGTGGTTGGCGCGGTCCAGCCGCACCAGGGCATGGTGCAGGCGGTCTTCGAACAGCAGGCGGTTGGGCAGGCCGGTCAGCGGGTCGGCAAAGGCGCGCTGCTGCAGCTCGGCGTTGGCGGATTGCAACTGGGCATTGGCTTCTTGCAGCGAGTCGGCCAGGCGTCGGGCCGTGCCTTGCAGGCGCGCATCCAGGATGGAGGTGAACAAGGTGCCCAGCAGCAGCATGCCGGCGGCCACTACCACCACGGAAATCAGGCCGTTGCCGCCCAGCGCCCCCGCGCTGAGGCAGACGGCGCCGTCCGGGAACTGCGCCGCGGCCATGCCGGTGTAGTGCATGCCGCAGATGGCCGCTCCCATCACGCAGGCGGCGGCCAACTGGGCCGGCAGGCGGCGCGTGTTCTGGACCCGCAGCAGCAACTGGAAAATCAACAGGGCGGCAGCGGAGGCCGCCACGGCGATCACGACAGACAGCGCCACGGTCAGCGGATTCCAGACGATGCCCGGCGCCATGTCCAATGCAGCCATGCCTATGTAATGCATGGCGCAGATGCCCGCGCCCATGGGCAGCGCGCCAAACAGCACCCAGCGCAGGCCGCCCGCCGCGCGGCTGGCAATCCCCAGCGCAATGCCCGAGGAAAGCACTGCCGCAATCCACGACAGCAAGGTCAACATGCCGGTAAAGCCCAGCGCGATGGGCAAGGTAAAGGCCAGCATGCCGATGAAATGCATGGCCCAGATGCCGGTGCCCATGACAACCGAGCCCGACGCCCACCACACCAGGCGCAGGCCGCCGCGCGAGGACTGGATCCGGCGCGCCAGATCCAGCGTGACATAGGACGCAAGGGTGGCGATCAGCACCGATGCTGCGACGCCCCACAGGTTGTAGTGCGAGTCGAGGAAGGTGGTCGGGGGTGGTGTCACTGCGAGTGGGGCGGCGGTAATGGGGATTCACGCCGTCGGATGCGCGGGGGGAGGCACCGCGCTACCCTGTCGGGATACGCAGTCGCAAAGCGGGCTGCAGTTTAACCACCCCGGCCATATGTGAATGAGAAACGTTTTCGTTTGACGTATGCTGGCAGGTGATCGTCATCGCCGCAGTGTTCCTTGGAGCTGCGGCAATTCCTTAGTTTGCCACCGACCCGACCATGAGCACACGTACAGAACGCGATACCTTCGGCCCCATCGAAGTGCCAGCCGAGCACCTGTGGGGCGCACAGACGCAGCGCTCGCTGCAGAACTTCGACATCTCTGGCGAGCAGCAGCCGCGCGAGATCATCAAGGCGCTGGCCCAGGTCAAGCGCGCGTCGGCCGTGGTCAACCACGCGCTGGGCCTGCAGGACGAGAAGAAGACCAAGGCCATCGCGGCGGCGGCCGACGAAGTCATTGCCGGCAAGCATGCGGGCGAGTTCCCGCTGGTGGTGTGGCAGACCGGCTCTGGCACGCAGACCAACATGAATGTCAACGAGGTGCTGGCCAACCGCGCCAGCGAAATCCTTGGCGGCGAGCGCGGGGAAGGGCGCCTGGTGCACCCGAACGATGACGTCAACCGCAGCCAGTCGAGCAACGACGTGTTCCCGACCGCCATGCACGTGGCGGCGGTGGAGGCCATCACGCACAAGCTGCTGCCGGCCATTGCCAAGCTGCGCGCCACGCTGGGGCAGAAAGCCCAGGATTTCGACGGCATCGTGAAGATCGGCCGTACCCACTTGCAGGACGCCACGCCGCTCACCCTGGGCCAGGAGTTCTCGGGCTATGTGGCGCAACTGGCCCATGGCGACAAGCACGTGCGCGCCGCGCTGCCGCATCTGTATGAGCTGGCGCTGGGCGGCACGGCCGTGGGCACCGGGCTGAACGCACCCAAGGGCTACGCCGAGCAGGTCGCGGCCGAGCTGGCCAAGATCACCGGCCTGCCTTTTGTCACCGCGCCCAACAAGTTCGAGGCGCTGGCCTCGGTCGACGGCCTGGTCCACGCGCACGGCGCGCTCAAGACCCTGGCGGCCAGCATGATGAAGATCGCCAACGACGTGCGCTGGCTGGCCAGCGGCCCGCGCAGCGGCATCGGTGAACTGAGCATCCCCGAGAACGAACCGGGTTCATCGATCATGCCGGGCAAGGTCAACCCGACGCAGAGCGAGGCCGTCACCATGCTGGCCGCGCAGGTCTTTGGCAACGACGTGGCCATCAACTTTGGCGGCGCCTCGGGCAACTTCGAGCTGAACGTGTTCCGCCCGATGGTGGCGCACAATTTTTTGCAGAGCGTGCGCCTGCTGGCCGACGGCATGGTGAGCTTCAACGACCATTGCGCCGTGGGCATCGAGCCCAACCGCGAGCGCATCACCGAACTGGTTGAGCGCTCACTGATGCTGGTGACGGCACTCAACACCCACATCGGCTACGACAAGGCCGCCTACATCGCCAAGAAGGCGCACAAGGAAGGCACCAGCCTGCGCGAGGCGGCCGTGGCCTCTGGGCACGTCACCGGCGAGCAGTTCGACCAATGGGTGGTGCCGGGCAACATGGTGGGGCGCTGAGCCCTCAGCGCGAGCGCTGGATGTTGCTATTTAATATATAGCTACTAGCCCAGGATGTGCCTGGGCTAGAGGCATATTTCATCAATATTTTGTATCACGCAGCCCCTGCGCCTCAGGAGCCTGCTGCGGCGCGCGCCTGTTGCAGCCAGTTGTCAAACAGCGCCCGGTGCGTGGCAATCCAGCCGTCGGCGTGCCGCTCTATATCCACGGTCTTGTTCTCGCCTTCGCGCATGCGCAGGTTCTGGGCGTTGATGTCGGCCACCGGCACTTCCATCACCTCGAATAGTTTTGCGGCGGCCGGGTTGGCTTCTGCGAACTTGCGGTTGGCGAGGATGTGCTGGGTGTTGGCGACAAAGCCGTAGTCCTTGCCGTCGGGCAGGCGGGTGGCCTGGCGGTCGCCGGGTTTGCCGGGCGTGGCAGAGAAGGGCACTTCGAGCCAGACCACGTCTTCGCCGGGCTTGAGCACGCTGCTGACCCAGTAGGGCATCCAGGTGTAGTAGAGGACCGGCTGGCCGTGCTTGTAGCGCTCTATGGTGTCGGCCATCAGGGCCGGGTAGCTGCCCTGGTCGTGGCTGACGGTGGCGCGCAGGCCGTAGGCGCTCAGTTGGGTTTCGATCACGCCTTCGCAGCCCCAGCCGGGGTTGCAGCCGGTGAGGTTGGCGCGGCCGTCGCCGTCAGAGTCAAACAGCTTGGCGATCTGCGGATCGCGCAGTTGCGCCAGGTTGGTGATGCCGTAGGCGTCGGCGGTTTTCTTGTCGATCAGGTAGCCCTGTACGGCGCCGCTGGAATAGGTGCCCTGGCTGTAGAAGCTGGCCTCGCCGCCGGCGTTCTTGTAGAAATCCTGGTGCAGCGGCACCCAGTAGTCGGCCAGGAAGGTGGCGTCGCCGTTGGCGATGGCGACCAGGCCGGTGGCGTATTCGATCTCCTTGATCGGCTGGACCTTGTAGCCAAGCTGCTGCAGCGCCTTGGTGACCAGATAGGTCTGAAAGCTTTCTTCAGGCAGCGAGCTTTGCAGCGGCTGCACGCTGATGCCTTCTCCCGGCATGTCGGGCGTGGCGGCAATAGCCGGCGTACCGGCCAGGCCGAAGGCGAGGGCGCTGCACAGGATCACGGCGCGCGCCACGCGCGGGATGGCGGGCACGGGGCGTGCCGGCGGTGCGGGCAAACGAATGTGGGTGGATGGGAACATGGGTCTCCTTTCTTTCAGGCGGCAGAGGCGCTGGGCGCGGTCTGCAGGCTGCGTTGGGCAGAGGGCTGGGTGCCGAGCAAGCGGCGCAGCAGGCCGACCGGGCCGCGCTGGTGCCAGCGCAGGCCGCCGCGGCGCACCTGGCCGAGCGATTGGGTGAAGCGGTCGAGCGTGATCGCCAGCAGCACGATGCCCAGGCCGCCGAGCGTGGCCAGGCCCATGTCGAGCCGGCCGATGCCGCGCAGCACCATCTGCCCCAGGCCGCCCACGGCGATCATCGAGGCGATCACCACCATCGACAGCGACAGCATCAGCGACTGGTTGACGCCGGCCATGATGGAGGGCAGCGCCAGCGGCAGCTGCACCTTGGTCAGCAATTGCCAGGGCGAGGCGCCGTAGGCGCGCGAGGCCTCGACCAGGTCCGACCGCACCTGGCGTATGCCCAGGTTGGTCAGGCGCACCAGCGGCGGCAGCGCGAAGACGATGGTGACCACCACGCCCGGCACGTTGCCAATGCCAAACAGCATCACCACCGGCACCAGGTAGACGAAGGCGGGCGTGGTCTGCATGGCATCCAGCACCGGGCGCACCAGGCGCTGGGCGCGGTCGCTGCGCGCCAGCAGCACGCCCAGCGGCAGGCCGATCAGCAGGCAGAAGCCGAGGGATGTCAGCACCAGCGACAGCGTGGTCATGGCCTCGGGCCAGACGCCGAGCAGGGCCACCAGCAACAGCGCCGCCACCGCACCCAGGGCCAGGCCCGGCCCGGCAAACTGCCAGACCAGCAGGCCCATCAGCGCCACCATGACGGGCGCGGGCGGGGCCGACAGCACGCCCTCCACGCTGCTGAGCAGCGCATCGATAGGCCCGCGCACGGCCTGGAAGAAGGGACGGAAGTGCTGCACCACCCAGGCCAGCCCGTGGTTGACCCAGGCCTCTACCGGCAGCGTGCCATCGAACAGGCCGGCGGCGTGCGCGGGCTGTGCATGGGCGTCCAGCGGCGGGCCGTCGAGCCAGGCGGTGCTGGCCGCGCCGCTGTCGGCGGGCGGCAGCGTGCTCTGGACCCAGGGGTTGACGTAGTGCGGTGCCTGGGCCAGCGCGGGCTCTGCGGCATCGGCGGCAGCGTCCAGCGAGAGGTTGTTGAAGTCAGACATGGTCGGGGCCTTTCAGGGCTGGGCGAACAAAAGCGGCAATGCAGCGGCGGTGCCTGGGGCACGCCTGCGGCTTTTGTTGGCGGTGAAGAGGGATGGGACGGCGACGGTTGACGGGTGTCAGTCGGTCGTGCGGTCCAGAAATCGCAGCAGCGTGTTCTTGCTGATGGCGCCGGCGTAGCGGCCGTTGGCGTCCACCACCGGCACCGGGTAGGGCACCTGGGCCACCTGGCCGATCAGGTCGCTCACCGGGTGGTTGGCGGCAATGGTCGGCACATCCGGCAAGAAAGCCTGGGCCAGGCCCAGCGGGCCTGCATGGCCGTGCAGCGCGGCGCGCAGCGAGTCGGCAGATACCAGGCCCAGAAAGCGGCGCTGCGGGCTCACGATGGTGGCGTAGTCGCGGTCCTGCTCTTCCAGCAGTTGCAGCGCGGCGCGCGAGCCGCGGCCGGCGTGCTCGGACACGATCACCACCTGCGTCTTGCGCGCGATGTCGCCAGCCTTGAACACAGCAGCCGCATCCACGCCGCGGATGAAGCTGCGCACATAGTCGTCGGCCGGGTTGCGCAGGATCTCTTCTGGCGTACCGACCTGCACCACGTGGCCGTCGCGCATGATGGCGATGCGGCTGCCGATGCGCATGGCCTCGTCCAGGTCATGCGAGATAAAGACGATGGTGCGGCGGCGCTCTTCCTGCAGGCGCAGCAGCTCGCTTTGCATCTCGGTGCGGATGATCGGGTCCAGCGCCGAGAACGCCTCGTCCATCAACAGGATGGACGGGTCGCTGGCCAGCGCACGCGCCAGGCCCACGCGCTGCTGCATGCCGCCAGAGAGTTCATCCGGGTAGCTCGCGCCCCAGCCGGCCAGGCCGACCTGCTCCAGCGCCTGCTCGGCCAGCGTCAGGCGCTCGGCCTGGCTCACGCCCGACAGTTCCAGGCCAAAGGCGGTGTTCTCCAGCACCGTCATGTGCGGCATCAGCGCGAAGGACTGGAACACCATGCTGATGTCCTTGCGGCGCAGCGCGCGCAGCTCGGCTTCTGAATGCTCGAAGATGTTGCGGCCGTCGATCACGATGCGGCCGGCGCTGGGCTCGATCAGCCGGTTCAGCAGGCGCACCAGCGTCGACTTGCCCGAACCCGACAAGCCCATGATGACGAAGATCTCGCCCGCCTCGATGGTGAAGCTCGCGTCGAACACGCCAATGGACTGACCGGTGCGCGCGAGGATCTCCTGCTTGGAGTGGCCCTCCCGCACCAGATCCAGTGCGGCATCCGGGTCATCCCCGAACACCTTGAAGACATGGTCGATCACGATTTCTTTTGCCATGCGGCAGACCCTTCCTCAGCAGCTTGCTGTTGATGCACCTCCACGCTGAACCAGCCAGCGAAAAGGCGCCGCCGCAGCCGAACCCCGAAGCCCCGGCAGTGATGGCGCATGCGCGCCGCCAATAGGGCTATGCCGGTGCCAGAGGGGCGCCGGGTTGGACGGGGTACCGGGACTGCCGGCGGGATTGACGAAATGCAGGACCGATGTGGCCCCGGCGGTTTCCTGTCGGCCCGCTCACGTGGGAGCTGGGCCGCTGCACCACCGACTGGAGGCCGAAAGCATCGGCGAGACGGGATTGGTGCAAGCAGGAAAGCGCCGAATTATAACTTTTGAGTCTGAGCGCGTCAAGGGCGCGCTGTAACCGGATATAAGCTGGCGAAGCTCAGTGCTCTTTCGCCGGTGCCGACATCAGCCGGTCGGTCAACGCAATCGCCAAGGCCGACAGCAGGAAGGTGATGTGGATCACGGTCTGGGCGATCAGCACGCGGTTGGTGTAGTTGTCGGCGTTGATGAAGGTCTTGAGCAGGTGGATAGAGCTGATGCCGATGATGGCCGTGGCCAGTTTCACCTTGAGTACAGAGGCGTTCACGTGGCTCAGCCATTCGGGCTGGTCGCGGTGGCCTTCCAGGTTCATGCGGCTGACGAAGGTCTCGTAGCCGCCGACGATCACCATGATCAGCAGGTTGGAGATCATCACCACGTCGATCAGCGCCAGTACCACCAGCATGATCACCGTCTCGTTCAGGCTCGTGATCGGCACCGTGGTCTTGTAGCCGATGCTGTTGACCAGCGCCTGCAGCGCCGTGGTGCTGCCAAACGCCGCCTCCACCAGGTGCAGCAGCTCCACCAGAAAGTGCACCACGTACACGCCCTGGGCCACGATCAGGCCCAGGTACAAGGGCAGTTGCAGCCAGCGGCTGGCAAAAATCAGGTTGGGCAGCGGACGCAACGGTGAGGCCTTGCGCGCGTGAGGGTCGGACATGGTGGGGCCAGAGAGCAAAAGGGCGCATTGTAGAGTCGGGTCCTGCGCCAGAATCGAGTAGGCCCGTCAGTGGTCTGTAAGTGCCGGCCACCACATTAGCCCCCGTTTTGCCACGACTTATTCCCCAGGAGACATCCCCATGAGCGCCGCCGCGTCCTCCATTGAATCCGTGCTGGTCGAGAACCGCGTGTTCCCGCCCTCCGACGCCGCCATGCGCGGGGCGCGCATCTCCGGCATGCCCGCCTACGAGGCGCTGTGCGCCGAGGCCGAGCGTGACTTTGAGGGCTTCTGGGCCCGCCTGGCGCGCGAGAACCTGGTCTGGAACAAGCCCTTCACCCGCGTGCTGGACGAAAGCACGCCGCCGTTCTTCAAGTGGTTTGACGACGGCGAACTCAACGCCTCGGCCAACTGCCTGGACCGCCACATGGGCACGCCGGTAGAGCACAAGACCGCCATCGTGTTCGAGGCCGACGACGGCGCCGTCACCCGCGTCAGCTACCGCGAACTGCTGGAGCGCGTGTCGCGCTTTGCCAATGCGCTGAAGGCGCGCGGCATTGGCAAGGGCGACCGGGTCATCATCTACATGCCCATGACCATCGAAGGCGTGGTGGCGATGCAGGCCTGCGCCCGCATTGGCGCCACGCACAGCGTGGTGTTTGGCGGCTTCTCGGCCAAGGCGGTGAATGAGCGCATCATCGACGCCGGCGCGGTGGCGGTCATCACCGCCAACTACCAGATGCGCGGCGGCAAGGCGCTGCCGCTGAAGTCCATCGTCGACGATGCCATTGCCATCGGCGGCTGTGAATCGGTCAAGACCGTGCTGGTCTATGAGCGCACCCAGGGCGAGTGGGCCCGCGTGGCTGGCCGCGACATCAGCTTTGCCGAAGCCCTGGCCGGCCAGAGCGCCGATTGCGCGCCCGAGCCGGTCGGCGCCGAGCACCCGCTGTTCGTCCTCTACACCTCGGGCTCCACCGGCAAGCCCAAGGGCGTGCAGCACAGCACAGGCGGCTACCTGCTGTGGGCCAAGCTCACCATGGACTGGACCTTCGACCTGCGGCCCACAGATGTGTTCTGGTGCACGGCCGACATCGGCTGGATCACCGGCCACACCTACGTCACCTACGGCCCGCTGGCCGCCGGCGCCACGCAGGTCGTGTTCGAAGGTGTGCCGACCTACCCGGACGCCGGCCGCTTCTGGCAGATGATCGAGCGCCACAAGGTCAGCATCTTCTACACCGCGCCCACCGCCATCCGCTCGCTCATCAAGGCTGCGGAAGCCGACGAGAAGGTGCACCCCAAGCGTTCGGATCTGTCGTCCCTGCGCATCCTGGGCAGCGTCGGCGAGCCGATCAACCCAGAAGCCTGGATGTGGTACCACCGCAATATCGGCGGCGAGCGCTGCCCCATCGTCGACACCTTCTGGCAGACCGAAACCGGTGGCCACGTCATCACGCCGCTGCCGGGCGCCACGCCGCTGGTGCCGGGCTCTTGCACCTTGCCGCTGCCGGGCATCATGGCCGCCATCGTCGACGAGACCGGCAAGGACATCGAGAACGGCACCGGCGGCATCCTGGTCATCAAGCGGCCCTGGCCGTCCATGGTGCGCACCATCTGGAACGACCCGGAGCGCTTCAAGAAGAGCTACTTCCCAGAGGAGATGGGTGGCAGCATCTACCTGGCTGGCGACGGCGCGGTGCGCAGCATTGACCGCGGCTACTTCCGCATCACCGGCCGTATTGACGATGTGCTGAACGTGTCCGGCCACCGCATGGGTACGATGGAGATCGAATCCGCGCTGGTGTCCAAGACCGACCTGGTGGCAGAGGCTGCGGTGGTCGGCCGCCCCGACGACCTGACCGGCGAGGCGATCTGCGCCTTCGTCGTGCTGAAGCGCTCGCGCCCCACGGGTGAAGAAGCCAAGGCCATCGCCAAGGAACTGCGCGACTGGGTCGCCAAAGAGATCGGCCCCATCGCCAAGCCCAAGGACATCCGCTTCGGCGACAACCTGCCCAAGACCCGCAGCGGCAAGATCATGCGCCGCCTGCTGCGCAGTATTGCCAAGGGTGAAGCGATTACGCAGGACACGTCTACGTTGGAAAATCCAGCCATCTTGGATCAGTTGGCGCAGACCAACTGATCCAAGACAGCCGCAGGCTGGCGGCGCGCAGCGACGTGGCGGGATTGGGGGCCACTCATATTGCGAAGCAATGTGACGTGGCCACAGAACCCGGCGATCCTGGAGCAATTGGCGCAGACCAACTGATCCAGGGGATTTTAAAAATGATAGCTACTAGCCCAGGGTGGATAAGGGCTAGAGGCACTTTTCTTTCAAATACCCGTCACGCCGCCCGCGTTGTAGGACGGCGCCGGAATCTGGCAGCCAGCCACCGATAACGGCGGCCCGCTACGGTAAAAGACAGCGTTGCCGCGGCCGCATGGCCGTGTTCCTGACGTCTTACCGAGAGTACCGCCCATGATCCGTACCATCCTGCTGCTTGTCATAGCACTTGTCATCGCCGCGCTGGCGGCCCTCAACTGGGGCACGTTGGCGGCACCGACGGCGGTGTCCTTTGGCGTCGCCGTCGTGCAGGCGCCGCTGGGCCTGCTGATGCTGGGGCTGACCGTGCTGCTGGCCGTGTTCTTTGTGGCCTATGTGGTCTACCTGCAGGGCTCGGTGCTGGTGGAGACGCGCCGCCACAGCAAGGAGCTGCAGGCCCAGCGCGAACTGGCCGACAAGGCCGAGGCATCGCGCTTTACCGAGCTGCGCAGTTTTCTCGACGCCAAGCTGCAGCAGTCCGAGCTGGATGCGCGCCTGGCGCGCGATGCCTTCCATGAGCGCATCGCCGCGCTGGAGGTATCGCTTACGGCGCGCGCCGAGCAGTCCGACAACAGCACGGCCGCCCATATGGGCCAGTTGCAGGACCGGCTGGAGCGCAAGGCCACGCCAAGCTTTGGGGTCGATCCGCAGGTGCGCTGAGCGCCTTTAGCGCAAGCCCAGTATCCAGCCCGCGAGCTGCTTGGCATCCGCCTCGCTGACCTGCGGATTGGCCGGCATGGGCACCGGCCCCCAGACGCCGGCGCCACCCTTCTGGATTTTTTGCGCGAGCTGGTCGGCGGCGTTCTGGCCAGCGTACTTTTGCGCCACCGACTTGAAGCTGGGCCCCACCACCTTGCGCTCGACCGTATGGCAGGCCATGCAGTTGCGTGCCTTGGCCAGGGCCTCGTCGGCCTGGGCCGGCAGGGCGCAGGCCAGCAGGGCGCAGGCGGCAAGGGCGGGAAGTGTCAGCAGGCGGGGCATGGTGTGGGGTGACGTGCGGCGTGGGGGCCGCGGCGCTCTGGAGTACAGTCTCGCCCGATTGTAGTGAGGGGCCCCATGTACTTTCTCGGACTCGGAATCATCCTGCTGTTGCTGAAATGGCTGGAATACGGCCCCGTCGCCCAATGGGCCTGGTGGATCGTGCTTGCGCCTTTTGCACTGGCTGCCGCCTGGTGGGCCTGGGCCGACGGCTCGGGCCTGACCAAGCGGCGCGAAATGGACAAGATGGCGCGCCGCAAGCAGGACCGCATCGACAAGAGCCGCGCGGCCATGGGGCGCGGCCCCAAGCGCTAGCAAGCTAGCTGGCCAGCACTCCGCCACCCAGCGCCTGGTACAGCGCCACGGCATCGCCCAGCAGCGTGCCGTAGGCGGCCACCCGCGCCGCCCGTGCCTGCAGCCAGGCCTGTTGCGCCGCCAGCACCGAGGGCTGCGAGCTATAGCCCTGGCGCAGTTGCGACTGGGTCAGCTCAAAGCTGGTGCGGGTGGCGGCCTCGCTGGCCTCGGCTACATGCAGGGCGCGCGTGTCGATGTCCAGCGCATACAAGGTATCCGCCACGTTCTGGAAGGCGCTCAGCACCGTGCCGCGGTACTGGGCTGCGGCGGTCTTCAGCTCGGCTTCTGCGGCGCGCTGGCGGGCTGTCAAGGTGCCGCCCGAGAAGATGGGCTGCAGCAAGCCCAGGCCCAGCGCCCAGGTGCTGTTGCCAGCGGCGAACATCTGCGAGAAGCTGGTGGCGCCACCGCCCAGCGCTGCCGTGATCGACAGCTGCGGCAGCCGCGCCGCCTTGGCTACGCCGATGGCCGCGCTGGCGGTTTGCACCTGGGTCTCAGCCGCGCGCACGTCGGGCCGCTGCGCCACCAGATCAGAGGCCACCGCCGCCGGCAACTGCGGCAGGCGGATGGCGGCCAGGTCAATGGCAGGCAGCGCCGTGTCGGGCGTCTGGCCGCCCAGCACGGCGATCAGGTTGCGCGTTTGCTCCAGCTGCTTTTGCAGTGGCGGCAGTGCCTGCTGGATCTGGGTCAGCAGGTTCTCTTGTGTAGCCACATCCAGGCCGCTGGCATAGCCGTTGCGCTGCAGCTTGCGCATGTAGCGCAACTGCTCTTGCATGGCGGCAACGGCCTGCTCGGTCAGCGTGCTTTGCTCGGCCAGCATGGCGGCCTGCAGCACGGCACCCACCAGGTTGCTGGCCAGGGTCAGGCGCGCGGCTTCGAGCTGCAGGCGCTGGCCTTCTTCGGTGGCCTGCAGGCCCTCGACCTGGCGCTGGTTGGCGCCAAACACATCGGGCGTGTAGCTGATGTTGAGCTGGGCCGTGTGGTAGTTGTAGAGCGTGCTGCCCGACTCCAGCGGCGAGGACTGCGACTGCCCGACGTTCTGCCGGCTGCCGTTGTAGCTCGCCGCCACGCTAGGGAAGAAGAAGCCGCGCTGGGCGATCACGTTCTGGTGCGCGGCCTGCAAGGTGGCCTGCGCGGCCTCGATGCTGGGGTTGCGCGCCAGCGCCTGGGCGACCATGTCGTCCAGTGCGGGCGAGCCGAAGGCCTTCCACCAGTCGCGTGCCACCGGGCCGCCAGTGCCGGCGGTGGCCAGCGGCTGGCGCGTGAGCGCGGCCGGGGTGGCGACCACTGGTTTCACATAGTCGGGGCCGACCGCGCAGCCGGCCACCGCCAGCGCCGTCAACCCGATGAACAAACGCCTGTCCGGCCGATGTTGATTAAGCACGCTTGCCTCCCAAACCGATGCGCCGCTTGGCGAACTTGACCCGGCGCAGCACCGCCAGCCGCAGCGCAGGCAGCACCAGCAGCAGGAACAGCGGGCCGATCAGCATGCCGCCGACCACCACGGTGGCCAGCGGGCGCTGCACCTCGCTGCCTATGCTGTGCGACAGGGCCGCCGGGAACAGGCCGATGCAGGCCGACAGCGCCGTCATCAGCAGTGGCCGCATGCGGTGCTCGTAGGCTTCGGTGACGGCTTCCAGATCAGTGCGGCCCTTGAGCTTGAGCTCCTTGAAGTAGCTCAGGATCAGGATGCCGTCCATCACCGACACACCCAGCAGCGAGATAAAACCGATGATGGCCGACACGCTCAGCACCTGGCCCGTGATCGACAGCGCCAGGATGCCGCCCAGCACCGTGAAGGGCACGGCCGCCAGCGTCAGCAGGCTGTAGGTGAAGTTGCTGAACAGCGCATACAGCAGCACCACGATCAGCGCCACCGCCAGCGGAATCGCCACCATCATGCGGCCCTTGGCCTTTTGCAGCGCCTCGAACTCACCCGCGTAGAGGATGCGGTAGCCCTGCGGCAGCTTGACCTCGGCCGCGATCTTGCGCTGGATCTCCGACACCGTGCCGCCCAGGTCGCGGCCCCGCGCGCTGAACTTGATCGGGATGAAGCGCTCGTTGCTTTCGCGGTAGATGTAGGTGGCGCCGGTGTCCAGCGACACCGTGGCCACATCGGTCAGCGGGATGAAAGAGGTGCTGCCATCGGTCGTGGTGTAGCCCACGCGCAGCGCCTTTACCGCATCCAGCGTGGCGCGCTGCTCGGGCGCAAAGCGCACGGTCAGCCCAAATTGCCGGTCGCCGTCCAGCACCGAGGTGGCCGTGCTGCCGCCCATGGCGGTCTGGATGGCAGAGGTGACATCGCCCGTATTGAGCCCGTAGCGGGCCGCGCGGGCGCGGTCCACCTTGATGTTCATGTTGGGCTGGCCCAGCGTGTGGAAGGTGCCGAGGTCGGCCACGCCGTCGATCTTGCCCATCACCGTCATCACCTCATCGGCCAGGCGCTCCAGCTCGACCAAATCGGGGCCGATGATCTTCACCGAGTTGGCACCCTTCACGCCCGACAAACCTTCTTGCACGTTGTCCTGGATGTACTGCGAGAAGTTAAAGCCGACGCCAGGGAACTCGGCCTCGAACTTGTCCTGCAGCTCGTTCACCAGCCGCGCCTTGGTCATGCCCGGGCGCCATTCGTCAAAGGGCTTGAGCGGCGCAAACAGCTCCACGTTGTTGAAGCCGGATGCATCGCTGCCATCGTCCGGGCGGCCGTGTTGCGACACCACGGTCAGCACCTCGGGGTACTCCTTGATCAACTGCCGCATGCGGTTGACCTTTTCGCTGCCCGCCTCCAACGAGATGGTGGGCGGCATCGAGGCGCGAATCCACAGGTTGCCTTCTTCCAGCGCAGGCAAAAATTCACTGCCCAGGCGGCTGGCCAGAATGCCGCCACCCAGCAGCGCCACACAGCCGATCACGATAACCGTGCGCGTGTGCGCCAGCACCCAGTGCAGGGCCGGCTTGTAGACGCGGTGGATGGCGCGCACGAAGATGGTTTCTTTCTCTTCGATCTTGCGCGGCAGCAGGTAGCTGGCCAGCACCGGCGTGATGGTGAAGGTGGCCAGCAGCGCGCCGGCCAGCGCGTAGCCGTAGGTGCGTGCCATGGGCCCGAAGATCTGGCCTTCCACGCCCTGCATGGTGAACAGCGGCGTGAACGCGGCGATGGTGATCACGGTAGAGAACAGCACCGAGCTGTCGACCTGGATCGCGCTCAGGTAGATCATGCGCAGCCGCGCGGTCCAGCCCATGGCCGGGTCGGTGCGCAGGCCGTCTGCGCCGTGCGACATGGCGCGCAGTGCCATCGCCCGCTCGGCCGATGTGCGCTGGAAGTTGCGGAAGATGTTCTCGACCAGGATCACCGCCGAGTCCACGATGATCCCGAAATCCACCGCCCCCAGCGACAGCAGGTTGGCCGACTCATTGGTGAGCACCAAAATCATGATGCTGAAGAACAGCGCAAACGGAATGTTCACGCTCACGATCACCGCGCTGCGCAGGTCGCCCAGAAAGATCCACTGGATGAAGAACACCAGCAGGCAACCAAAGATCAGGTTGTGGATCACGGTGTGCGTGGTCACGCCCACCAGCACCGCGCGGTCGTAGTAGGGCTCGAGCTTCACGCCGGGCGGCAGGCTGCCGTCGGCGTTGAGCTTTTCCACCGCTGTCTTCACGCGGCTGATGACATCGCTGGTGTGCAGCGTGCGGTTCATGATGACGACGCCGGTCACCACGTCGTGCTCGGCATCGCGGCCGGCTTCGCCCAGGCGCGGCACCGTGCCTTCGACGATGCGCGCCACGTCTTTCACCTGGGTTGGCAGGCCGTTCTGTTGGCCGACCACGATGTTGCCAATGTCGTCCAGGTTCTCCACCAGGCCCAGGCCGCGGATGTTGACCGACTGATCGCCCACGCTGATGGCGCGGCCACCCACGTTGAGGTTGGCATTGCCAATGGCGGTGATCAGCTGCTGCAGCGTGACCTTGTGTGATTCCAGCAGCTTGGGGTCTGCCTCAACGTGGTATTCCTTGGTCGTGCCACCCCAGGTGACGACCTGCACCACGCCGGGCACGGTCAGCAGGCGGCGCTCTATTACCCAGTCTTGCAGGGTGCGCAGCTCGGTCAGGCTGGTGCTGGCCGGGCCCTTGACCTGGTAGCGCAGGATTTCACCCACCAGGCTCGACGCCTGGATCTGCGGCTGCACGCCATTGGGCAGGCTGACATTGGCCTGCAGGTTGTTGGCGACCTGGGTCAGTGCAAAGTAGTAGTCCGTGTCGTACTTGAAGGTAACGCGCACAAAAGACAGGCCGTAGAAGGATGTCGAGCGGATGTTGTCCACGCCCGGCGTAGTGGCCAGCCCAACCTCCATTGGCCGGGTGTAGTAGCGCTCCATTTCCTCGGCCGACATGCCGGGGGCCTGGGCGGTGATTTCAAGAATCACCGGGGCCGGGTTTGGGTAGGCCTCGACATTGAGCTTGAGGAAGGCAAACACGCCGGCCGCAAGAAAGGCCAGCAGGCCGAGCAGAACGATGGGCCGCCGCGAAAGGACGAAGGCCAGCAGAGGACGAAACACTGGGTGGCTCCTTGCTTAATCCGCGTTGGTTTCGTACAGGTTGCTCAGGAACAGGGCGTTCCTGCGCGCAATGCGCTCGCCGGCCTTCAGGCCGCTGGCGATCTGCACCTGGCCGTCGGTGGTGAGGCCGGTCACCACCGTGCGCCGCACAAAGCGCGGCCCTTCGGCGTCGTCCGATGTGGCAACCCAGACCGCATTGCTGCCATTGGTCTCGCGCACCACGGCCGTCGCCGGCACGGCCACCGAGGTTTCTGGTGCGGCAATGGCGATGCTGAAGTCGGCCAGCATCTGCGGCCGCAGCGCGCGCGCCGGGTCGTTCACGTCGGCGCGCACCACCAGCCGGCGGCTGTTGGCGTCCACGCTGTCGCCCACATACGAGACGCGGCCCGAAAACACCTTGCCCGGCCAGGCCTGCACCCGCACATCGACCGGCTGGCCGATGTGGTACAGCGCAAACTCAGACTCCGGCACGCTGGCCACCATCCACAGCGTGCGCATGTCGGCCACCGTCACCGGCGCCGGGGCGGTGCCGGGCTGCACCAGCAGGCCGACCTGCGCGGTGCGCGCGGTCACGCGGCCGGCGATGGGGCTCTTGACTGGCATCTCGATGCCCACGTTGCGGTCGCGCTCCAGGCGGGCAATGTCGGCATCAGACAAGTCGAACAGGCGCAGGCTCTTGCGCGCCGCGTTGTAGGCGGCCTCGGCCGTTTGCTGGTCCGACTGGTTCTGCTGCAGTTCCTTCTGCGGAATGCTGTCGTCCTTGGCCAGCACCTGTGCGCGGCGCAGGGTTTCGTTGGCGGCGTGCAGCGCGCCGGCGGTGGAAATGAGCGTGGACGCCGCCTGCGCGATGTCCGGCACGGCGACGGTGTAGAGCGTCTGCCCGGCCTTGACGTCGTCGCCGGCCTTGACCAGCACCTGCGCGATGCGGCCCTGGTAGGGCGTGTAGACGGGCGTGGTGCGGTCCTGGTTGAAATCGATGTTGCCAATGGTCTGGCGGCGATGGTCAAACTGGCGCTCGCCCACGGCACCCACATCCAGCGCGGCAGCCTGGTCGGCGGCGATGCGCACGGTCTCCGGGCCGACCTTGCCGGCCTTGGACGCGAGCGGTGCTTGCGCCTGGGGCTCAGGTTCTGACGGGCTGCGCAGCAGCCATGCGCCGGCCCCCGCAAGCACCAGCACCACGAGCACAGCCGCACCCCATTGCAGGCGCGATACCGAAGAAGATTTGCGAGCCATCCGTCCAGTCCCCAAGGTTGCGCCGCGGGGCGCAGACCTTCTCGGACAAGGACATGCACAGGGCGCGGAGCACCGGCGCTGCACAGGCGTGGCAGCGCGGTGCAGGGCAGTCTAGGCAGGCAAGCTTTACGTTTGCTTTATGCCGTGGCGGCGCGCCCAGTCTGAACGGGTTTTGAATGAAATATGCCTTTAGCCCAGGTGCCGCCTGGGCTATTAGCTATCTATTTGATAGTTATGCGGCGCTCAGCCCACGCGCGGCAGGCGGATCTCGATGCAGGTGCCGCCCGCTTCGCTGGCCTGGCGCGCGGCCAGCGTGCCGCCCATGCGCAGCACCACGCGCTGGGCAATCGACAGGCCCAGGCCTGAGCCCTCGGGCTGGCCGTGCGCGCCGCGCCAGAAGGGCAGGAGCATCTGCGCATGCGTGTCGGCATCCAGCGCAGGGCCGTCGTCGCAGACCGCCAGCAGCACCTCATCCGGCTGCACCTGCAGCAGCACCTCGATCTGCGTGCCGCCGTAGCGCAGGGCGTTGTCGACCAGGTTGGACACCACTTCGCCCAGCAGCGTGGGGGAGCCGCGCACCGTGGCGGGCAGGGCGCTGGGCTGCGGTAACTGCAACTGCTTGCCGGCCGCCAACACCGGCGCCTGCCAGCGCCGGCCGGCCTCGGCCACCACGGCGGCGCAGTCGAACAGCTCGTCTTCCACCACCGTGTCGTCTTCGGCGCGGGCAAAGGCCAGCAGCTGGCGCACCAGGCGCGCCGTGCGCACCGCGACTTCGTCGAGCTGGGCCAGCACCTCGCCGTCGGCCGGCTGCAATGGGTCGGCGCGCTGGATGCGGCGCATGTCGCCCACCAGCAGGCGAATGCCGGCGACCGGGGTTTGCAACTGGTGCGCCGCGTCGGCGATGAAGCGGCGCTGCTCGTCGATGGAGGCCTTGAGCCGGAACAGCAGCTCGTTGGTGTGCAGCACCAGGGCGCGCAGCTCTTCGGGCACGTGTTCGGTGGGCAGGGGCGATAGGTCGTGCACGCCGTGCAGGGCAACTTCCGCGCTGATGCGGCGGGTGGGCGCCAGGCCGCGGCGGATGCCCAGGAAGACCAGCGGAATGATCACAAAGCCCGCCAGCGCCGCCGGCATGAAGATGGCCAGCGCGATCTCTTGCGACACGTGCTGGCGCGCGGCCTTGGATTCGGCCACCAGCACCCAGACCGGCTCGTCGCCCGGCGTGGGCGCCAGTCGCAGCGTGACCGCGCGCAGCGCGCTGCCGGCGCTTTCCAGGTCGAACACTCTGGGTTCATGGGTGGCGCCGTCTTGCGGTGGCAGCGGCAGATCGATGCTCAGGTCGCCTACCAAGGTGCGCCCGCTCTCGGTGCGTATCAGGTAGTGGGTGCGCGCCAGCGAGTCAAACACCAGCGAGTCGGCGGTTTCCTTGTTGGCGACGAAGGCGGCGCGCCCGCCGCTCCAGCGCAGTTGGGACGCCAGCGCGCGCGCATCGTCCGCCAGGATGCGGTCAAACGACAGGTTGGTGGAGCGCCCCGCCAGCCAGTAGGCCGCGCCCGTGGCCAGCAGGGCAGACGCCACCCACAGCGCCAGCAGCGGCGTGGCCAGTTGCTGCCACAGGCTGCGGGCGGAGCCGCGCACGTCTGTGTTCACACCAGCTCCAGCGCATAGCCCACGCCACGCACCGTCACGATGTTGACGCCGGCCACGGCCAGCTTGCGCCGCAGCTTCAGGATGTAGATCTCCACCGCATTGGCGCTGAAGTTGGATTCCCAGCTCGACATGGCCGAGATGATGCGGCTCTTGGATACGGCGGTGCCGGGCGATGCCATCAGCAGCTCGACCAGCGCTGCCTCGCGCGGGCTGAGCGGCAGGCGCTCGTCACGGCAGCGCAGCTCGCGGCTGTCGGTGTTGAAGCTGAGCGCGCCCACCGTCAGCAGGTTGCTGCTGCTGCCGCGCCGGCGCCGCGTAACGGCACGCAGCCGGGCCACCAGCTCTTCGGGCTCGAAGGGCTTGGGCAGGTAGTCGTCGGCGCCCTCATTCAGGCCGCGCAACCGGTTGGGCAGGCCGTCGTTGGCGGTCAGGATCAGCACCGCCAGGTCGTGGCCGTGTGTGCGCCAGTGGCGCAGCACGTCAAAGCCGTCGCGCCGCGGCAGGCCCAGGTCCAGCACCGCGGCGTCGTACTGCTCGGTGGCGGTGGCGGCCAGCGCGTATTCGCCGTCGGTCACCGCATCGACCTGCCAGCCCTCGGCCTGCAGGGTGCGCGTGACGCCCAGCCGCAGTGCCGGGTCGTCCTCGACCAGCAGGACGCGCATGGGCTGCGCTTAGAAGTCGTCCAGCACCGCGCCCTTGCTGGCGCTGGCGGCGTTGAAGGCGAACTTGGCCTGCACGCCACGGGTGTAGCGCGGCGCCGGCGGCGTCCAGCCTTCGCGGCGCTTGGCCAGCTCGGCTTCGGGCACGTTCAGTTCCAGCACCAGCTGGTGCGCGTCGATGGTGATCGAGTCACCCTCGTGGATGAAGGCAATGTTGCCGCCTGCTGCCGCTTCCGGCGCCACGTGGCCCACCACCATGCCCCAGGTGCCGCCAGAGAAGCGGCCGTCGGTGATCAGGCCCACGCTTTCGCCCAGGCCGGCGCCGATCAGCGCGCCCGTGGGGGCCAGCATCTCGGGCATGCCCGGGCCGCCCTTGGGGCCCAGGTAGCGCAGCACCATCACGTCGCCGGCCACGATCTTGCCGGCCAGGATGGCGGCCAGCGCCGATTGCTCGTCGTCGAAAACGCGCGCCGGGCCGGTGATGACCGGGTTCTTCAGGCCGGTGATCTTGGCCACCGCGCCTTCGGGGCTCAGGTTGCCCTTCAGGATGGCCAGGTGGCCTTCTTCGTACATGGGCTTGTCGATCGGGCGGATCACGTCCTGGTCGGCGCGTGGCACGTCGGGCACGTCTTTCAGCACCTCGGCAATGGTCTGGCCGCTGATGGTGATGCAGTCGCCATGCAGCAGGCCGGCGTTCAGCAACACCTTCATCACTTGCGGAATGCCGCCGGCCTGGTGCAGGTCCACCGCCAGGTACTTGCCGCTGGGCTTGAGGTCGCACAGCACCGGCGTCTTCTTGCGGATGCGCTCGAAGTCGTCGATAGACCACTCCACGCCCGCCGTGTGCGCAATCGCCAAGAAGTGCAGCACCGCGTTGGTCGAGCCGCCGGTGGCCATGATCACGGCCACGGCGTTCTCGATCGCCTTCTTGGTGACGATGTCGCGTGGCTTCAGATCTTTCTTGATCGCCTCGATCAGCACCTTGGCCGATTCCTTGGCCGAGTTTTCTTTCTCGTCATGCGGGTTGGCCATGGTCGACGAGTAGGGCAGGCTGATGCCCAGGGCTTCGAAGGCGCTGGACATGGTGTTGGCCGTGTACATGCCGCCGCAAGAGCCGGTGCCGGGGATGGCGCGCATTTCGATCTCGCGCAGGTCTTCGTCGCTCAGGTTGCCGGCGGCGTTCTGGCCCACGGCTTCGAACACGCTGACGATGTTCAGGTCCTGGCCCTTGTAGCGGCCCGGCAGGATGGTGCCGCCGTAGACATAGATGGCCGGCACATTGGCGCGCAGCATGCCCATCAGGCCACCGGGCATGTTCTTGTCGCAGCCGCCGACCACCAGCACGCCGTCCATCCACTGGCCTTGCACGCTGGTTTCCACGCAGTCGCTGATGACTTCGCGGCTCACCAGGCTGTACTTCATGCCTTCGGTGCCCATGGCCATGCCGTCGCTGATGGTGGGCGTGCCAAACACCTGGGCGTTGCCGCCGGCTTCTTCGATGCCTGCGATGGCTGCGTCAGCCAGCTTCTGCAGGCCCGAGTTGCAGGGCGTGATGGTGCTGTGGCCGTTGGCCACGCCCACCATGGGCTTCTTGAAGTCGCCTTCCTCGTAGCCCATGGCGTAGTACATGGAGCGATTGGGGGCGCGCGACTTGCCTTCAGTGATGTTGGCGCTGCGGCGGTTGATCTGGATGACCTTGGTGTCCATCAGAAGTCTCTCTCGTGGGGTTTTTGTACGGCGGAAGTATGCGCCGGGTGATTGATAGATTCCAATCCATTCTCAAGGCGGTATTGATATGCTGTGCATATGAATGACGCCCCCATAGAACTCCGCGTCTGGCGCCAGTTCCTGGCCGTGGCTGAAGAGCTGCACTTCGGCCGCGCCGCGCTGCGCCTGCATATGACCCAGCCGCCGCTGACCCAGGCCATCGCCTTGCTGGAGAAGACGCTGGGCACGCCGCTGTTCGACCGCACCAGCCGGCGCGTGCAGCTCACCGCCGCCGGCGAAGCCCTGCTGCCCGATGTGCGTGACCTGCTGGAGCGGGCCCGCGCGCTGCCGGCGCGGGCGCGCGCGGCGGCCGGGGGCGAAGTCGGGCGGCTGCGGCTGGGTTTTGTCTCCACCATCGGTTTTGAGCGCCTGCCGGGCTGGGTGCGGGCCTTTCGCGCGGCCTGCCCGCAGGTGGCGCTGGAACTGGTCGAGGCCACGGGCGACGTGCAACTGCAAGCGTTTGCACGCGGCGAGCTGGATGCCGGCCTGATGCTGCATTCCCCCGGTTTTGCGCCGCCCGGCTTGCAGGCCTTCCGTGTGTTGGCCGAGCCATTGCTGCTGGCCCTGCCCGAGCACCATCCGCTGGCCGCGCTGCAGGCGCCGCCGCTGGACGCGGTGCTGGCCGAGCCGCTGGTGATCTTCCCGCGCCGCATCGCGCCTTCGCTGTACGACGCGGTGTTTGCGCTCTACCACGCGGCCGGCCGCTCGCCCGAGGTGGTGCAGGAGGCGATCCAGATGCAGACCATCGTCAACCTGGTGTCGGCCGGCATCGGCGTGGCCTGGGTGCCGGCCAGCGTGACCCAGTTCCGCCGCGCCGGCGTGGTCTACCGCACGCCGGCCCGGCGCCGCCGCGCACCGGCGCTGCCGGCCTGCGAAACCAGCCTGGTCTGGCCGGCAGATGCCGCCAACCCGGCGCTGGCGCGCTTCGTGGATTTCGTGCGCCAGCAGGTGCTTCTTAATTCATAGCTATAAGCCCAGGTGGGTACTGGGCTAGAGGCCTATTTGGTTCATATTCCTGGCGTGACGCACGCCACGGGCACAATAGCCGCCATCATGCTGATGTACCCCCATATCGACCCGGTTGCCCTGCAGATTGGCCCGCTTGCCGTGCACTGGTACGGCCTGACCTATCTCGCAGCCTTTGCCTTGTTTTTGTTCCTGGGCAACCTGCGGCTGCGGCACCAGCCCTATGCCGCCATCACCGGCGACGGCGCCTGGACGCGCAAGGATGTGGAAGACATCCTGTTCCTGGGCGTGGCCGGCGTGGTGCTGGGCGGGCGGCTGGGCTACTGCCTGTTCTACAAGCCCGGCTACTACGCCACCCATCCGCTGGAGATCTTCTATATCTGGCAGGGCGGCATGAGCTTTCATGGCGGCCTGCTGGGCGTGATCGGCTCGATGCTGTGGTTTGCGCGTTCGCGCCGCCGGCCCTGGCTGCAGGTGGCCGATTTTGTCGCGCCCTGCGTGCCCACCGGTCTGGCGGCCGGGCGCATTGGCAACTTCATCAATGGCGAGCTGTGGGGCCGCTTCAGCGATCCATCGCTGCCCTGGGGCATGGTGTTTCCGCAGAGCGGATCGATGCTGCCGCGCCATCCGTCGCAGATCTACCAGTTCCTGCTGGAAGGCCTGCTGCTCTTCGTGCTGCTGTGGCTGTATGCGCGCAAGCCGCGCCGCCAGGGCCAGGTGGCTGCGGCCTTCCTGATCGGCTACGGCAGCCTGCGCTTCATCGCCGAATTCTTCCGTGAGCCCGACAGCTTCCTGGGCCTGCTGCCGCTGGGCATGAGCATGGGCCAGTGGCTGTGCCTGCCGATGATCGCCTTCGGCCTGTGGCTGGCCTGGCGCAGCCGCCAGGGCCAGGTGGGCTAAAGGTTTTTAGACGAAATATGCCTCTAGCCCTTGTACAGCCTGGGCTGATAGCTATCTATTTGGTAGCTATTGAGCCGTGCTGATGCCGCTCTTTTCTTCTTGCCGTACCTACCCGCTATTCGTGATCCCATGAGGAACCAGAATCTCTTCGCCGCCCTGCGCGCCGCCTTCCCCGCCGACCTGGATGCCACCGCCATCGAGACCGACAGCGGCCTGTTCTACAGCTGGCGCGACCTGGACCGCGCCAGCGCGCGCATCGCCAACCTGCTGCAGTCGCTCAAGCTGGCCAAGGGTGCACGCGTGGCGGTGCAGGTAGAGAAATCGGTCGAAGCCGCGCTGCTCTACCTGGCCACGCTGCGCGCGGGCTATGTGTTTTTGCCGCTCAACACCGCCTACCAGCGCTCGGAGATCGAATACTTCATCGGCAATGCCGAGCCCGAGGTGGTGGTCTGCGCCTCGCGCAACCAAGCCTGGATGCGCGAAGTGGCGCAGGCTGCCGGCACGCGCCATGTGTTCACCCTGGACGACGACCGCAGCGGCACGCTGCTGGATGCCGCCACGCCCATGCCCGACACGCATGCCGTGGCGCCGCGCCGCGCAGACGACCTGGCCGCCATCCTCTACACCAGCGGCACGACAGGGCGCAGCAAGGGAGCCATGCTCAGCCACGGCAACCTGCTGAGCAATGCGCAGGTACTGAAAGAGTACTGGGGCTGGCGCACGGGCGACGTGCTGATCCACGCGCTGCCGATCTTCCACGTGCACGGACTTTTCGTCGCCCTGCATGGCGCGCTGCTCAACGGCAGCAAGATGATCTGGCTGGCTAAATTTGACCCGGCCCTGGTGCTGCGCCGCCTGCCCGACGCCACCGTGTTCATGGGCGTGCCCACCTTGTATGTGCGCCTGCTGCAGGAGCCGGGCCTGGACCGCGCGGCAGTGCGCAATATGCGGCTCTTTATTGCCGGCTCGGCGCCGCTGCTGATCGAGACCTTCCGCGCCTGGGAAGAGCGCACCGGCCACGTCATTCTGGAGCGCTACGGCATGAGCGAAACCGCCATGCTGACCTCCAACCCCTACGACGCAGCCCAGGGCGCGCGCCGTGGCGGCACCGTGGGCTTCCCCTTGCCAGGCGTGCAACTGCGCGTGGCCGGCGACGACGGCCAGCCGCTGGCTACCGGCGAGACCGGCGGCATCCAGGTCAAAGGCCCGAACGTGTTCCAGGGCTACTGGCGCATGCCCGAGAAAACCCGCGAGGAATTCACCGCCGACGGTTTCTTCCGCACCGGCGACGTGGGCCGCGTGGATACCGATGGCTACGTCACCATCGTCGGGCGCAGCAAGGACCTGATCATCAGCGGCGGCTACAACGTCTACCCGGCCGAGATCGAGGGGCGCATCAACGACATGCCGGGCGTGGCCGAAAGCGCCGTGGTCGGCGTGCCGCACCCGGATTTTGGCGAGGTCGGGGTGGCCATCGTCATCCCGCGCGTCGGCGCCAAGCCAGACGCGGCGGCCATCCTGGCGCAGCTGCGCGTGCAGCTGGCCAACTTCAAGATTCCCAAGCATTGCGCCGTGGTGCCGGAGCTGCCGCGCAACACCATGGGCAAGGTGCAAAAGAACCTGCTGCGCGAGGAATTCAAGGCCTTGTTTGTGTAGCCCATGCAGAAATTCGAGGGCAACCCCAAAAATGTTGCATGCGCAGAACACCCATCGGTGATGACATTCGTTTCACTGTGCCTTGTTGTGTAACATGCACGTTCTTAAGGGTCGTTGGTGCGTTACATATAACAAGGCCATGGGGGTCAACCCCGTGAGTCGTTCATGGAAGAGGGTCAGTCGAAACTTGTCGACGTAAGTCAGTTGCGCATCGGGATGTTCATTCAACTCGACTTGGGCTGGATGGACCATCCATTTCCCCTGAACAACTTCAAGATTTCCACCGAGGCGCAGATCCACACCATAGCGACGCTGGGTGTGCGGCGGGTGCGCTACTTCCCGCATCGCAGCGATGCGGCGGTGGTGGAGCAGGGGCCGCATGCTGCGCTGCTGACGGAGGCCCCGGCCGAGGACGCCGGCGATGCGCGGCAAGGGTGGGGCCAGGGGCTGCGCCGCCAGCGCCTGAAGCAGCTTGAGCTGCAGCAGCGGCAACTGACGGCCTGCGAACAGCGCTTTGCCGACGCGGCACGCCGCTACCGGCGCATGGCCGAGATCGTGCACCAGAGCCCGGGCCAGGCACGCCAGAGCAGCGAAGAGCTGGTGGGCGGCTGCGTCGACGAGCTGCTGGCCAACGGCGAGTCGGTGATCCGGCTGCTCTCGGAAGGCGTGGGTGAACGCAGCGCCCAGCATCCCGTCAATGTCATGGTGTTGTCGTTGCTGCTCGGGCAGGCGCTGGGGCTGGAGCGCATGCACCTGGTCGAGCTGGGCCTGGCCGGCCTGCTGCACGACATCGGCAAGCAAGAGCTGCCAGACCGCCTCCGGCAGACCGAAGACTATTTCTCTGCCGCCGAATACCGCGTCTACCAGCAGCACGTGGCGCACGGCGTGGCGGCAGCCGAGGCCATGGGCCTGCCCGCGGCCGTTGTCGCCGGCATTGCGCAGCACCACGAGATGGTCGATGGCACGGGCTTTCCTGACCGCCTGAAGGGGCCCGAGATGCAGCTCTGCGGCAAGGTGCTGGCCCTGGTCAATCGCTATGACAACTTCTGCAACCCCGGCCGCCACAGCAGCGTATTGACGCCGCACGAGGCGCTGTCGGTGATCTTCACGCAGATGAAGGCGCGCTTCGACTCGCTCGTGCTTGGCGCCTTCATCCGCATGATGGGCGTCTATCCGCCGGGCTCCGTGGTGCAGCTTGGCAATGACCGCTTTGCCTTGGTCACCTCGGTCAACTCCTTGCGGCCGCTGCGGCCCAAGGTCATCGTGCACGACCCCTCCATACCGCGTGAAGAGGCAGTGGTGCTTGACCTGGAGACCGCGCCCGAGCTCAGCATCCGCCGCAGCCTGAAGCCGCAGCAACTGCCGCGCGCGGCCATGGACTACCTGTCGCCACGCCAGCGCATCTGCTACTTCTTCGAGCGCGCCGCTGCACTTGATGCGCCGGAGGGTCTCGCATGACGCCGTCCGGCACGCCGGATGCATTGATGGAAGGGCTGCTGGAGGCGGTCTGGCTGGTGGACCCGCACAGCCTCCAGATCGTCGAGGCCAACCGCGCAGCATCCGACCTGCTGGGCATGTCGCGCCAGGAGCAACTGGCCCGCCCGGTGCTGCAGTTCTTCAGCAGCCCGGAAGACCAGGTGTTCTGGGACGAGGCCGGCGGCAACATGGCGGCGGTGCTGCGCTCCAACACTCGCATGGTGCATGCCGACGGCCGTGTCCTGCATGTCGAGCGCCGCATCGGCTGGCTGAACCGGGAGGGCGGTGGCCACTGGCTGGTGGGTGCGGTGGACCGCACGTCGCAGCGCGCCACTGAAGACGCGCTGGAGCTGCTGGTCGCCGATCTGCGTGCCACGCTCGAATCAACCGCCGACGGTCTTCTGGTCTGCGGCCTGGACGGCAGCATCCGGGCGTTCAACCGGCGCTTTGCCCAGATATGGGGCGTGCCCAAAGAGCTGCTGCTGCAGCGCGACGATGCCGCCGTGCACGCCATGCTGGCGGCCAGCATCGAGCACCCGGCTCCGTACGAAGAGCGCCTGGCGGAGCTGGCGCAGTCGATGGACACCGAGGCCACCGACGTCCTGCGCTTGCGCTCTGGCCGCGTATTGCAGCGCACGGTGCTGCCGCAGCACAGCCGGGACCGGGTCATCGGTCGCGTGTTCTCTTTTGTGGACATCACGGAACGCGTGGCGGCCGAGGATGGCTTGCGCCTGGCGGCCAAGGTGTTCGAGACCTGCCCGGACGCGGTCTTCATCACCGACGCCGCGCACCAGGTGGTGTCGGTCAACCCCGCATTTCGCACGCTCACACGCCAAGGCAGCCATTTGCCGCAGGGCATGAACGCGTTCGACCTGTTTGAAGAACGTGAGACCGGCCGTTTGCTGGCCGATGTCGGCAAGTCCTGGCAGTTCACCGGCTTCTGGGAGGGCGAGGTCTGGCACCGGCGCGCCGACGGCAGCACCTGCCCGGTGCGCCTGTCCTGGGTCGTACTGCGCGATGACGCCGGCGACGTGCTGCAGACCATCGGCTTTTTTCGTGACCTGACGGCCCAGCGCGCCGCGCAGCAGCGCATCGAAGACCTGGCCTACAGCGACGTGCTCACCGGCTTGCCCAACCGACTGCTGTTGTCCTGCCGCATAGACAGGGCGCTGCAACTGCGCGGCGCAGAGAAGGTGCCGTTCGCGGTCATGTTCCTCGACCTCGATCGCTTCAAGAACATCAACGACTCGCTCGGCCACCAGTTTGGCGACCGCGTGCTGGTGAAGGTGGCCGAACGCATCAAGGGCTGCCTGCGCCTGGCCGATACCTTGTGCCGGCTTGGGGGCGATGAGTTCGTGATCCACCTCGACCATGCGGACGAGGCCTCGGCCGAGGTCGTGGCGCGCCGCATTCTGGACTGCATGGTGCAGCCGTTTGCGCTGGACGACATGCGCTTTTCGGTGAACTGCAGCATCGGCATAGCGCTGTACCCGCAAGACGGCACGACGCTGGACGACCTGGTGCGGCATGCCGACACGGCCATGTTCCGGGTCAAGGAGCACGGTCGCGGCAACTTCCGCTTCTACCAGCCGCAGATGAATTCCAACCTGCTGGCACGCATGAAGCTCGACCATGCCATGCGCCAGGCCATGGAAGAGCGCCGCTTCTCGCTGCACTACCAGCCGCAGATCCATATGGGCAGCGGCGCGTTGGTGGGCGTGGAGGCATTGCTGCGCTGGACTGATCCCGAGCTGGGCCCGGTGTCGCCGGGCGTGTTCATCCCGCTGGCCGAAGAGTCGGGCTTTATCGTCACCATCGGCGCCTGGGTGCTTGAAGAGGCCGTGCGCCAGGCGGCGGTGTGGCAGCGGGAGGGCATGGCGGTGCCGGTGTCGGTCAATGTCTCGGCGCTGCAGTTTCGCCAGGCGGATTTCGTGCAGCGCGTGGCCGCCGCCATCCATGCCTCGGGCCTGCCGCCCGAGCTGCTGGAGCTGGAGCTCACCGAATCGATCCTGGTGCAGGGCGCAGACGAGGCGCTGGAGCGCCTGCACGCCCTGGCCGCGCTCGGGGTGCGGCTGGCCATCGACGACTTTGGCACCGGCTATTCCAGCCTGGCCTACCTCAAGCGCTTCCCGATCCACCGGCTGAAGATCGACCAGTCTTTTGTGCGCGGCCTGCCCAGCGACGAAAGCGACCGCGCCATCGTCGGCGCCATGACCAGCCTTGGCGCCGCGCTGCGCTTCGAGATGGTCGCCGAAGGTGTGGAAACACAAGCCCAGTTCGATTGTTTGCAGTCCCTGGGGTGCGAGCTGTTCCAGGGCTTTCTGTGCGCCCCTGGGTTGCCGGCCGAGGAGCTGTTGCCACGCATGCAGGCGCAGCCGTTTATGCCGCGGCCGAGTTGACGCCCGGTCGCCGAGCTGCCTCAACTCAGACCGTGTCGGGCTGGTTGATCAGCACGTCTGCCGGGATGCCCAGTCCGCTATGCAGTCGCCTGATCATGGATAGCGTCAGTGGTCGCGTGCGGTTGAGCACCTCATAGATGCGGTTCGGACGCCCGATCATGGGTTCCAGGTCTTTGATCGTCAGCCCGCCTTGCTCCATCCGGAATTTGATGGCCTCTATGGGGTCGGGCGGCTCGATGGGGTGGTGCTTGGCCTCGTAGGCCTGCACCAGCGTGGCGAGGATGTCCAGCCGATCGGCCTCGGGGGTTCCCAGCTCGGGGTCCAGTTCCATGAGGCGCGACACCTGCTTGAGTGTCGCCTTGTAGTCTGCTTCGGTGCGAATGGCATTGATGTTCATGGTGGGCTCCACGGCCTTCAGGCCATCTCTATGGTTTCTGCGTCGATCTTGTCGTACTCGGCATGTGTGCCGATGAACTTCACGAACGCGATCTGCTGCTTGTAGGACAGCGCCACTACCAGCCGATAGTCGTTGCCCTTGAGGTTGAAGATCACCCGGCGATTCTTCAGGATGCTCGCGCTGCGGAACTGGGCCTTGATGTCCGCCGGTTGAGCCCACGCGGCTTCCGTCGCTTCCTTGAACCAAGCCTTCAGGGGCTGCTCTGCATCTGGGTGCTTTTCCCAGAAGTTCCGGAGCGTCGAGGTGGCAATGATCCGCATGAGTGAATTTTAGTCCCGAATTGGGACTGGCATGGGGATGCCATCCCTACGGACGGCCAAGCGACGTTCCAGCGCTTCGGAGTCGCCATCAAGCCCATCGTAGATGGGCGACGTGGGAGGCTTTGCCGCGCGAATGTTGTCTGGGATGAAACACCGGCGCGACTACAAGAACTAGGTCGAGGCGGGAGTCGGCGGCTGTTTGAGTTCGTGCGCAAAAAAGCGTTTGATGCGCCGAGTAACGCTGACCGCTCAGCTGCGCGTTACCGAAATGAGGTGTCTGCAAATGTCACCGAACCGGCATCCTGAACCGGGGTTCAGGTGGGCGAGGGCAGCCAGGCATTGGGTTCGTCTGACGCGAGACGATCACGCTTGCCGGGAAATTTACCAAGCCCGTGCTCGGGGAGCATTGGTTCAAGGAAATATAAAGTCCGGCGACACTGCAGACGGCTCTATTGTAGAGCGCTCCAGCCTACGATTCACAGGAGTCGGCCGTCGCCCAGCACATCGTCGAGCCGGCGCAACAGTTGGGTCCAGCGGGCGCTGTCTTCGTCGTCGCCGGGGGCGGCGGCGGCGGGGGTGATGGCGGGGGGCGACGCGGCGCGGTCGGTGACGTCGAAGGCCAGGTTGAGGGCTGCCAGCACCGCGATGCGGTCGCGTGCGCGCACCTTGCCGGCGTCGCGGATGCGCTGCATGGTGGTGTCCACCCGTTCCACCGCGGCACGCAGCCTGGCTTCGCCGCCCTCGGGGCAGCCGAGCAGGTAGCTTTGTCCCATGATCTGCACTTCGAGCTGCTTCATGCGTCGCTTCCAGGGCCAGTGGTGGGATCGGTGAGGTCGGTGGGCAGCCGCTCCAGCAGGGCGTCGACGCGGGAGCGCGCGGCGCGCAGGCGGGACTTGAGCGAGTCTCGTTCCTGGGTCAAGGCCTGTACCTGCTGCGCCAGCAACTGGTTGGTGCGTTGCAACTCCGCATGGCGCAGCAAAAGGCGCTCGACGCGTTCAGCAACCTGGTCAATGGATGCGGGGCTGGGCATAGGCCCGCAGATTGTAGGTGGCAGGTTTCGGTTTGGCGTACCGTCTGTAGGCTCGCCGCCACTCGGGTGTGCAATGCTTCTCGGAACTGGCGGCCATTTGCGTCCGGGGCCCTAGAATCTCGCCCGTTGGTGCTCGCGGCCTGGTTCACAGGGCGCAGTTCAACGGGAAGCAGGAGGGCGCGCCACGCATGGGCCGCCCGACCTGCGCTGCCCCCGCAACGGTCAGCGGACGAATCGCAAGATTCCGCATCCCCCTACATAGCCACTGGGCGCACTGAACACGTGCCTGGGAAGGCGGGGGCTGTAGCTTCCGCCAGCCCGGATACCGGCCAACAAGGTGGATGCGCACGCCCAAGCCCTGGCGACGTTGCGCGCATCCGTGACGCCCAGAGACCGGCGGGGAGGCCGGTCAGGGTATGCCCCAGCTCTGTTTCTGTTCGATGAAAACCCGTTCTTACTGCCTGCGCGCCGCCGCGCTGCCCCTGGCCTTGGCCGCCGCCTTCCCATTGCACGCGCAGACCGCCGCGCCGGCGCTGGCCGAGACCGTGGTCACCGCCACGCGCGTGGCCCAGCCCCTGTCTGATCTGGTGGGCGATGTGTCCATCGTCGACCGCGACACCATCGAGCGCAGCGGCGCCGTGGGGATTTCCGATGTGCTGGCGCGCCTGCCGGGCGTGGAGGTCTCGCGCAACGGTGGCCTGGGCACCAATACCAGCGTGTTCCTGCGCGGTGCCGAGTCGCGCTTCACGGCCGTCTACATCGATGGCGTGCGCGTCGATTCGCAGTCCACCGGCGGCGCCAGCTGGGAGCAGATCCCGCTGTCGCAGATCGACCGCATCGAAGTGCTGCGCGGCCCGGCGGCCGCGGTGTATGGCTCTGACGCCATTGGCGGCGTGATCCAGCTCTTCACCAAAAAGGGCGAGGGCAAGCCCACGCCCTTCGTGGGCATTGGCATTGGCAACCATGGCACCTCGCGCGCCGAGGCCGGCATCAGCGGCGCGGCGGGCGTGGATGGCGCCTTTGATTACTCGCTGGGCATGGCACATGAGGAAAGCAGCGGCTTCAACGCCCGCCCGATCGCCGGCCAGAACCCGGACAAGGACGGCTACCGCAGCAACTCCTTCAACACCAAGCTGGGCCTGCGCATCAACGCACGCCAGCGCCTGGACGCTACCTTCCTGGCCAGCAACCTCAACTCGCAGTACGACACCAGCCCGGCGGCCGACGACCGCAGCCTGAACCGCCTGCGCACCGCCGGCCTGAGCTGGACCTCGCAGTGGAACGACATCTGGAAGACGCGCGTGCAGGTCACCGACTCCAGCAGCCGCTACGAGACCACGCCCTCGCCCTACCTGAGCATCACCGACCTGCGCGGCTACCTGTTCCAGAACGAGTTCCGCTTTGGCCCGCACCTGGTGACGGCCGCGCTGGAGCGCCGCGAAGACCACCTGAAGAACGCGCCCATCGACCAGGGCCGCCACCAGGATGGCCTGGCGCTGGGCTATGGCTACACGCAGGGCGCGCACACGGTGCAGCTCAATGTGCGGCATGACAAGGACAGCGAATTCGGCGGCAAAAGCACCGGCAGCGCGGCCTACGGCTTTGCCTTTGCGCCCAACTGGCGCGCTACGGCCTCGGCCGGCACGGCCTTCCGCGCGCCGACGCTGTACCAGCGCTTCAGCATGTACGGCATCCCGACGCTGCAGCCGGAAAGCAGCCGCAACGTGGAAGCCGGACTGCGCTGGAGCCAGGGCGGCAGCAGCGCTGGTGTGGTGGCCTACCGCAACCGCCTGACCAATCTCATCACCTTTGCCGGCCCGGGTGCCTGCGAGTCCAGCTTCGGCTGCTACGCCAACGTGGCGCGGGCTGAATACAAGGGCCTGACCTTCTCCGGCGAGCAGCGCATTGGCGACATCGCGCTGCATGGTTCGCTCGACTTCCAGGACCCGCGCGACCTGGCCTCCGACAAGCTGGTGGCACGCCGCTCGCGCCGGCACGGCACGCTGGGCGCAGACACCCGCATCGCCGGCTGGACGGTGGGTGCCGAGGCGCAGTTCTCTGCCAGCCGCTTCAACGACGCGGCCAACACGCAGCGGCTGGGCGGCTATGGCTTGCTGAGCCTCTACGCCAGCACCCGACTGTCGCGCGACTTCACGCTGCAGGCGCGCATCGACAACCTGGCCGACAAGGACTACCAACTGGCCCGCACCTACGCTACCGGCGGCCGCACGGCCTTCATCAGCGTGAAGTGGATGCCGCAGTAAGCATGGGCATGGCCTCTTGCCCGGCGCTGCTGGTGGCGGCCCCGGCCTCGGGCCAGGGCAAGACCACGGTGGTGGCTGCGCTGGCGCGGCTGCACAGCCGGGCGGGGCGGCGCGTGCGGGTGTTCAAGTGCGGGCCGGATTTTCTGGACCCGTACTGGCTGGCCTTGGCCAGCGGCGCGCCGGTGCATGCGCTGGACCTGTGGATGAACGGCGAGGCCGATTGCGCCGCGCGCCTGCACGCCGCCGCGCAAGAGGCCGACCTGCTGCTGGTCGAAGGGGCCATGGGCCTGTTCGATGGCACGCCGAGCGCGGCCGACCTGGCGCGGCACTTTGGCTTGCCGGTGCTGGCGGTGGTCGATGCCGGCGCCATGGCCGGCACCTTTGGCGCGCTGGCCTTTGGCCTGCAGCACTACCGGCCCGGCCTGCGCTGGGCTGGCGTGCTGGCCAACCGCGTGGCCAGCCCACGGCATGCGCAGATGCTGCAAGACGGCCTGCGCGAGCCGGCCGATTGGTTGGGCGCGCTGCCGCGTGGCACGGCCTGGGCCTTGCCTGAGCGCCATCTGGGCCTGGTGGCCGATCTGCCGAAGGCTGATGCCTTGGCGCGGCTGGATGCTGCCGCCGATGCCCTGGTGCAAACGCCGCTTGGCCGCATGGACGGCGCGGCGCTGGCCGCCTGGGCCACCGATTTTCCCGCTGTGCCGCAGCCCGCGCCCGCGCCGCTGCTGCGCGGACGGCGCATCGCCATTGCGCGCGATGCCGCCTTTGCCTTTATCTACCCGGCCAACCTCGACTGCCTGCGCGCGTTGGGGGCTGAGCTGGCCTTCTTCTCGCCGCTGGCCGGTGAGGCCTTGCCGCGCTGCGATGCGGTCTGGTTGCCGGGCGGCTATCCCGAGCTGCATTTGCCGGCGTTGGCCGGCGCAGATGCCACGCGCGAAAGCTTGCGCGCGCATATCGACGCCGGCCGACCGCTGTGGGCTGAATGCGGCGGCATGATGGCGCTCATGAACACCATCGTTGATGCCGAAGGCCAGGCCCATCCGGCCTGGGGCCTGCTGCCGGGCACGGTCACCATGGGCCGGCGCCTGGCCGCGCTGGGGCCGCAGCAACTGGCGCTGCCTGCCGGCACGCTGCGC
The DNA here is from genome assembly GCA_038961845.1 of Xylophilus sp. GW821-FHT01B05. NCBI lineage: Bacteria > Pseudomonadati > Pseudomonadota > Betaproteobacteria > Burkholderiales > Xylophilus > Xylophilus sp. GW821-FHT01B05. The sequence goes on along the minus strand of CP152408.1, from coordinate 3,837,615 downwards.
GGCCATACCTTTCACTATTCGACGCTGGCCACGCCGCTGCCTGTGGCAGGCCACACGCAGCGGCCCGGCAAGGCGGAGCAGGGCGAGGCGCTGTATGCCCAGGGCGCAGTGCGGGCGAGTTATTTCCATGCCTGGTTTGCCTCTGATCCGGTGGCGGCTGCGTCGCTGTTTGGGGCCGGTGCCGCATGAAGCCCGTGAGCGAACTGGTGCTGGGCGGCCAGAAAAGCGGCAAGTCGCGCCGTGCCGAGCAACTGGCCGAGGCCTGGCTGGCCGCATCGCCCGCGCACCAGGCGGTGTTCGTGGCCACGGCGCAGCCCTGGGACGAGGAGATGCGCCAGCGCATCGCACGCCACCGCCAGGACCGCGCTGAGCGCTTGCCGCGCATGACGACGATTGAGGAGCCGCTGCGCGTGGCCGAGGTGATTGGCGCGCACAGCAACGCGCACACGCTGGTGGTGGTGGACTGCCTCACGCTGTGGCTCACCAACCTGCTGATGCCGGCAGATGATGAATTTAAAGAAAAAGTGCCTGAAGCCCAGGTGTGGCCTGGGCTAGTAGCTCTACTTTCTGTAGCAATAGAGCAGGCGCCGGGCCCGGTGGTGCTGGTCTCCAACGAGATCGGCCTGGGCGTGGTGCCCATGGGGCGCGAGGTGCGCGCCTTTGTCGATGCGCTGGGCCAGACCAACCAGCGCGTGGCGGCGGCCTGCCGGCGCGTGACGCTGATGGCGGCCGGGCTGCCGCTGACATTGAAGGACGAGCGCGCATGAGATTTCTTTCCGCCGCTCTGCGCTGCCTGCTGCTGGCATTGGCCCTGGGCGCGGCCGCTGCCCAGGCGCTGGAGATCACCGATGCGCGTGGCCGCACGCTGCAGTTCGAGCACACGCCGCAGCGCATCGTCAGCCTGCTGCCATCGCTGACCGAGAGCGTCTGCGCGCTGGAGCAATGCCAGCGGCTGGTGGGCGTAGACCGCTATTCCAATTGGCCCGACAGCGTGCGCCGGCTGCCGGTGGTGGGCGGCGGCATTGATCCCAACATCGAGGCCATCGTCGCGCTCAAGCCCGATGTGGTGCTGCTGGCCACGTCTTCGCGCGCCAGCGACCGGCTGGAGGCGCTGGGCATCAAGGTGGTGGCGCTGGAGCCCAAGACCCATGCCGACGTGCGCCGCGTGCTGCAACAACTGGCGCGCCTGCTGCAGGTGCCTGATGAAAGCGCCGCGCGCCTGTGGCGCGTGATCGACGCCAGCGTGCAGGCCGCCGCGCAGTCGCTGCCGGCACGCACGCCGCCGCTGCGCGTGTACTTCGAGGTGAGCCGTGGGCCGTATGCGGCGGGCGAATCCTCCTTCATTGGCGAGACGCTGACGCGCCTGGGCGTGCGCAATGTGGTGCCGGCATCGCTCGGGCCGTTTCCGCGGCTCAACCCCGAGTTCGTGGTGCGCGCCAACCCGGACGTCATCATGATCGGCAGCCGCAGCATGCAGGCGGCGGTGCCTTACCCAGGCTGGGGCAGCATGCGCGCGATACGCGAGCAGCGCATCTGCGTGTTCGGCCCGGACGACGCCGACGTGCTGGTGCGCCCCGGCCCGCGCATGGCCGAGGCGGCACGCATCATGGCGCAATGCCTGTTGAAGGTGGCGCCTTGGTAAATCGACGCGCCGTGCTTCTGGGAAGTGGTTTGGTGCTGCTGGCGGCACTGCTGCTGGCGCTGGGCGCGGCGGTGGGCAGTACCGGTTTTGACAGCCTGCGCGCCATGCAGGAAGACCCGATCGCCTGGCAGATCGTGCGCGACATCCGCCTGCCACGCACCGTGGGCGCCTGGATTACCGGCGCGCTGCTGGGGCTGGCGGGCGCGGTGGCGCAGGGCTTGTTTCGTAATCCGCTGGCCGATCCGTATTTGCTGGGCAGCGGCTCGGGCGCCTCGTTGGGGGCGGCGCTGGCGCTGCTGGCGGCCGGGTTGTCGCCGGCTGCGGCCATGGCCGGTGGCTGGTGGCTGCAGTTGGGCATCACCAGCGCGGCTTTCATGGGTGCAGTGCTGGCCGTGATGCTCACGCTGACCCTGGCGCGCGGCGCGCAGCACACGCTGCGGCTGCTGCTGGGCGGCGTGATCGTCGGCGTGGTGCTGGGCGCGGCCAAGGACCTGGTCACGCTGTCGGCGCCGGACATCCTGCAGTCCATGCAGGGCTTTACCTTGGGCAGCACCAGCTTTCTGGGCTGGCAATCGGTGGCGCTGATGGGCGCGGCGCTGGCCTTGTGCCTGCTGGTGTCCTGGGCACTGGCGCCGGTGCTCGATGGCCTGACGCTGGGCGAGGCCACGGCCGCCAGCCTGGGCCTGTCGCTGCCGCGCCTGCGTGCCGCGCTGGTGGCGGTGCTGGCGCTGGCCACCGGCACGGCGGTGGCGCATGCGGGGCTGATTGCTTTTGTCGGCCTGGCCGCGCCGCACCTGGTGCGGCCGCTGCTGCGCTCTACCCATGGCGCGCTGCTGCTGCTGTCGGCCTGCATGGGCGGCGCGCTGCTGATGGCGGCCGACCTGCTTGCGCGCTGGCTGCTGGCGCCGCAGGAGCTGCCGGTGGGCGTGCTGACCGCGCTGCTGGGCGGCGGCTATCTGCTGTGGCTGATGCACCGGCGCAGCATGGCGGGGGTGGGGAGATGAGCGCGGTTGTGCTTGAAGCCCGGGGCGTGCACGCGCGGCTCGGTCATGCGGAGGTGCTGCATGGCATTGATTTGGCCTTGCCCAAGGGCCGTTGGACCAGCATCGTTGGCCCCAATGGCGCGGGCAAATCGACCTTGCTCAAGCTGCTGGCCGGCCTGCTGCCTTGCCGTGGCGGCGATGTGCTGTTGCAGGGCCGACCACTGGCGCAATGGCCGGGCCGGGCGCGTGCACGCGAGGTGGCCTGGCTGGGCCAGGGCGAAGGCGGCGCGGACGACCTCACGGCCTACGACGTGGCCATGCTGGGCCGCCTGCCGCACCGGGCCTGGCTGGCACCGCCCGCAGCGGCCGACCACGCGGCAGTAGAGCGCGCCTTGCGCGCCACCCATGCCTGGGCCTGGCGCGATCGCGCATTGGGCGAGCTGTCGGGCGGCGAGCGCCAGCGTGTGCTGCTGGCGCGCGCGCTGGCGGTAGAGGCCCCGGTGCTGCTGATGGACGAACCATTGGCTAATCTTGACCCGCCGCACCAGGCCGACTGGCTGGCCGCCGTACGCAGCCGCGTGGCCGCTGGCGGCACGGTGGTCAGCGTGCTGCACGAAATCGGCTTTGCGCTGCAGGCCGACGACGTGGTGGTGCTGCAGGCCGGCCGCATCGTGCACGCGGGCGCCACGGCTGATGCCGCCACGCACCGTGCGCTGGAGAGCGTCTTTGAGCACCGCATCAGCATCCAGCCCATGTTGGGCCAATGGGTGGCGCTGCCGAAGCCCTAAGAAACAAGGAGAGAGCAGATGTTGGAAGCCGGATTCGCCCAGGTGGCGCAGGCGTTGCTGTGGCCGGTGCTGTTGCTGGTGGCGCTGGCCTTTGTCTATGCGCTGTGGATTGGCGGCGCCGCGCTGATGGAGGCCTGGCAGCGCTGGCGCAATCCGGCCCACCGCGCGCTGCGCGCCAGCGCCGACGCGACCATGGAAGAGCTGGAGATGCTCGTGCTGCGCCAGATCGAGCCGGTGCGCCTGCTGAGCCGCCTGGCGCCCATGCTGGGCCTGATCGCCACCATGGTGCCGCTCGGGCCGGCGCTGCAAAGCGTGGCCGCGGGCGAAGGCCAGCAGGCGCTGTCGGTATTTAGTGGCGCCTTTGCCGGCGTGGTGCTGGCGCTGGCGGCGGCATCGATCGGGCTGGTGGTGTATTCGGTGCGCAGGCGTTGGCTGCTGGCCGAGCTGATCGCGCTGCGCAAGCAGCGGGGGCTGGCGCCATGAAGCGCGGCGCGCTCTCCATCCTGAACGAGGACGACGACGACCCGATGCTGTCGGCCGTCAACCTGGTGGATGTATTTTTGGTGCTGGTCGTGGCCTTGCTCACGGCGGTGGCAGCCCAGCACCAGACGCAGCGGCCCGAGGGTGCGACGGTGGTGCACAAGCCGGGCGAGCCCGACATGGAAATCGTCGTGCGCGAGAACGGCCGCGACGTGCGCTTCAAGGGCGCGGGCAGCGCCAGCGCGGGGCAGGGCGTGCGCGCCGGCGTGGCCTACAAGCTGGAAGACGGCAGCATGGTCTACGTGCCTGAAGCAGCCGCGCAGACCCCCGCTCGATGAAGCGTTCTGCCGTGCTGCGCTGGCTGCTTGTGCTGGCCATGGCGCTGGCCGGGCAGGGCGCGCGGGCGGCGGGCACGCTGCTGTGGATCACCGCCGATGTCACGCCCGCCGCCCGCACCGCCATGGTCGAGCGCCTGGGCGCGCAGGCCGGTTTTGTGGTGCGGCATCTGGATTACCCGATCGTGGGCAGCGCCGCGCTGTCCGCAGCCGATGCCACGGCCCTTGGCGATGCGCTGGCCAGCGCCGCCATGGTCTGGATCGACGCTCGCCACCCCAGCATCGAGGCGCGGCTGCGCGGCCTGCTGCAGGCCCCGTTGGCAGCGGCGCCGCCACGGCCCGTGGTCTGGGTCACTGCCGCAGCGCAGGCGGGCGAATCGCCCATGGCCGGCTATTTGCGTGCCGGCAGCGAGCGCAACCTGGCGCCGGCCGTCGCGCTGGCCCGCGCCGTGGTCGATGGCGCAGCGCCGCCCACGCTGCCACCGCCCGCGCCCTGGCCGGCGCAGGGCCTGTACCACCCCGATGCGCCCGCGCTGTTTGCCAACGCCGCAGCACTCGCGGCCTGGCAGCAAAGCCAGCCGGCGCTGCGTGATCTGCCACCGGTAGCCGTGCTGGTGCACCGCTACCACTTCGTCGATGGCGGCACCGACTGGCTCGACGCCTGGCTGCGCAGCTTCCAGGCGCAGGGGCTGATGGCCTATGCGGTGTTTTCTGCGTCCAGCGACGCGGCGGGTTTGCAGGCCTTGCTGGAGCTGCCCGGCAGCGGCCAGCCGCATGCGCGGGTGCTGGTGCTGCACCAGTTGCTGCCGCGCGGCGCCGAGCTGCAGGCCTTGCTGCAACGCTGGGGCACGCCGCTGCTGGCGACCCAGCCTTATCGCCATGGCGACGCGCAGCAATGGCAGGCCGACGCCACCGGCCTGACCACCGGCGACGTGCCCTTCTACCTGGCCCAGCCCGAAGGCGCGGGCGCGATCGACCCAATACTGGTCGCTGCCCAGGCCGACGACGGCCGGCGCACCGAGCTGATCCCGCGCCAGGCCGAGGCGGTGGCCGCCAAGGCGCGCCGGCTGGTGGCCCTGCAGACCAAGCCCGAGGCCCGCAAGCAACTGGTCGCCATGGTCTACAACTACCCGCCGGGCGCCAGCAACTTTGGCGCCTCTTTCCTGAACGTGCCGCGCAGCCTGGAGCGCGTGTCGCAAGGCCTGGCCGATGCCGGCTACGACACGCACCGCGTGCCAGAGGCCGACTGGATCGCTGGCCTGCAGCCGTTGCTGGGCGCTTACTACGCCGGCTCTGACCTGCGCGCGCTGCTGGCCAGCGGCCAGGCTGCGGCGCTGCCGCTGGCGCGCTACCGCGCCTGGTTCGCCACGCTGCCGCAGCCGGTGCAAGAGCGCATCACCGCGCAATGGGGCCGGCCCGAGCGCAGCCGCTATGTGCTGGACTGGCAGGGCGCGCCGGTCTTTGTCATCCCGCGCCTGCAGGTGGGCAAGCTCACAGTGCTGCCGCAGCCCCCGCGCGAGGAAACCCTGCGCAGCGGGCAAAACCCTTTCACGCACCGCAGCAAGATTGCGCTCTCGCACCACTACCTCGCCACCTATCTGTGGGCCGGCCAGGCCGACGCGCTGATCCACTTCGGCACCCACGGCACGCAGGAGTGGGCGCCGGGCAAGGCGCGCGGCCTGGACGTGTGGGACGACGCGCTGCTGCCTTTGTCCAGCGCGGCCGACCATGTGCCCGTGGTCTATCCCTACATCGTCGACAACCTGGGCGAGGCACTCACCGCCAAGCGCCGTGGCCGCGCGCTGCTGGTGAGCCACAAGACGCCTGTGCTCTCGCCCGCCGGCTTCAATGCCCGCATGGCGCACATGCACGAGCTGATGCACGAGTGGGAAACGGTGGATGCCGGCCCGACCCGCGCGGCGCTGGAGCGCTCGCTGACGGCGCAGTTTGTCGAGCACCAACTGCACCGCGACCTGGGCTGGAGCGCTGAGCGCATCGCCGCGCACTTCGAAGAGTTTCTGGAGATCCTGCACCCCTACCTGGACCAGCTCGCGCAAAGCTCGCAGCCCAAGGGGCTGGCGGTGTTTGGCGTGGTGCCTGACGCCGCGCTGCGCCGTCAGACCATCCTGCAGGCGTTGCGCAAGCCGCTGATAGAGGCCCTGGGCGAGGACATAGACGAGGCCTTTTTGATCGACTACAGCGGCATCGCCACGGCCCGCCCCGCGCGCTGGCTGGAGCTGGCGCTGCAAGACCCACAGGCCGCCAGCGTGCTGGACCTGCGCCCGGCCTTGGCACAAGGCGATGGCCCTGTGCCCAACCGCGCCGCGCGCAAACCCATAGACAGCGCCGCGCTGCTGCAACTGGCGCAGCGCGCGCAGCAGCTCGACAAGCTCTTGGCCACCGAGGGCGAGATGCCCGGCTTGCTGGCCGCGCTTGATGGCCGCTTTGTGCCCGCGGCCTATGGCGGCGACCCGATCCGCAACCCCGACAGCCTGCCCACCGGCCGCAACCTCACCGGCCTGGACCCAGCGCGCCTGCCCACGCAGCAGGCCTATGCGGTGGCGCAAACCCTGTTCGCCGGTTGGCTCAAGGACTGGCGCGGCGCGCACGGCGGGCGCATGCCCGAGCGCCTGGCGCTGTCGCTCTGGGCCGGCGAAACCCTGCGCCAACAAGGCGTGCTGGAGGCCCAGGCTTTTGTTGCACTGGGCGTGCGGCCGATGTGGGATGCATCGGGCCGCCCGCTCAGCGTGCAGGTGATTCCGGCGGCCGAGCTGCAGCGCCCGCGCGTCGATGTGCTGCTGAGCGTCACCGGCTCTTACCGCGACCAGTTCCCGGCGCTGATGGCCTTGCTGGACCAGGCCGTGGCGGCAGCCGCGCAGGCGTCGGGTGAGCCGGGCGAGCCGGCCGGCAACGTCATCGCGCGCAACACGCAGCAGGTGGCCGACGAGCTGCGCCGCCGTGGCGTGCCGGCCGAGCAGGCCGCGCTGCTGGCGCGCGCCCGCAGCTTTGGCAATGCCGCAGGCGACTACGGCACCGGCATTGCCGAGGCGGTGCAGGACGAGCGCCTGCAGCGCGAAGACCCGCGCCTGGGCCAGCTCTTTTTGCAGCGCATGAGCCAGCCCTATGTGGACGGCCGCCCGGTCGAAGGCCTTGCCGCTGGCGCAGCCGCCGAGGCGCTGGGCGCGCACCTGCGCCGTACCGATGCGGCCGTGATGTCGCGCAGCTCCAACCTCTATGCCATGGCCAGCTCGGACGACCCGTTCCAGTACCTGGGCGGCCTGGCCGCTGCCGCGCGCAGTGCCGGCCGCACCGAGCCGCTGGGCCTGTACGTGAACCAGGTGCAGGACAGCGGCGAGCCGGTCACTGAAACCGCCCAGCGCGCCATCGCGCTGGAGATGCAATCGCGCTACCTGCACCCCGGCTGGCTGCAGGCGCAGCAGGCCGAGGGCTACGCCGGCACGCTGCAGGTGCTGAAAGCCGTGCAGTTCGCCTGGGGCTGGCAGGCAGTGGACAAGACCGCGATCCGCTCCGACCACTGGCAAAGCTTCTACGAGGTGCTGGTGCAGGACAAGCACCACCTGGGCCTGCCCGCCTGGCTGCGCAGCCACCCGCAAGCTTTTGCCCAGACGCTGGAGCGCCTGGTGCAGGCCCAGCGCCAGGGTTATTGGCAGGCCGACAAGGCCACGCAGCAGGACCTGGCCCGGCTCTACCGCGAGCTGACCCGCGCCGCGCCACTGGCTGTCGAGCTGCCCTCTGTGCGCCAGTGGGCCGACCGCATGGCGGCCAGCCCGCCGCCGCCTGCCGCCCGTGTTGCCACCGGCCTGGCCGTAGCCCGGGCCGACGCGCCGGCCCTACCGCTGCCGGTCGAGCCCGCGCCGGTGCAGGCGCTGCGGCTCGAGCGCCTGCCCGATCCCGAACCCGCCCTGACGCCGGTGCTTGCGCGCCTGCTGCAGCTCTTTGCCTGGGCGCTGATGCTGGCCGTGGCCGCTGCCGGCGCCGCTTGGCAAACCCGGCAGGCGCGCCGCGTTACCCTCTGACCCTCGAAGGACCTCCATGCAAATCGAAACCCCTCCGTCCAGCAAACCCTACGAAAAGCCTGAAGGCGAGCGCCGCGGCCTGGTCCTGGTCAACACCGGCAACGGCAAGGGCAAGAGCACGGCCGCCTTCGGCCTGGCGCTGCGCGCGCATGGCCGCGGCAAGGCCGTGAAGATCTATCAGTTCATGAAGGTGCCCAGCGCGCGCTTTGGCGAGCACCGCATGTTCGAGCAGATCGGTATCCCCATCGAAGGCCTGGGCGACGGCTTCAGCTGGAAGAGCCAGGACCTGGAGCACAGCGCCCAACTGGCGCGCGACGGCTGGGAGAAGGCGCGCGCCGCCATCCTGTCGGGCGAATACTTTTTGGTGGTGCTGGACGAGATCACCTACCCGCTGATCTACGGCTGGCTGCCGCTGCAGGGCGTGCTGGAAACCCTGCGCGCCCGCCCCAAGGATGTCCACGTCATGCTCACCGGCCGCCGCTGCCCGCCCGAGATCATCGAGCTGGCCGACACCGTGACCGAGATGCAGATGGTCAAGCACGCCTTCAAGGCCGGCATCCCCGCGCAGCGGGGCATCGAGGACTGAGCTGGCCCCCGCATTGCTTGGCGGCACGTACATGAAAAAGCTGATCGTCTTTCTGCACCAAGGCCTGGGCGTGGCGCTGGCGCTGCTGCTGCTGGCCTGGTTTGCGAGCGGTCTGGTGTTGCACTTCGTGCCCTTTCCCACGCTCACGTCGGCCGCGCGACTGGCTGCGTTGCCGCCGCTGCAGGTGCTGCCCGGCTGCTGCCTGACCGCGCAGCAGGCCGCGCAGCGCGCCGACCTGCTGGCGATAGACGCCCGGCTGGGCCTGTACGGCGGCGTGCCGGTGTGGCGCCTGCTGGCGCGTGACGCCGGCGGCGACGGCACAGAGGCGCCGCACTGGGAGGTGCTGGACGCACGCAGCGCCGCCGTGCTGCCGCCGCTGTCAGAGTCCCAGGCCGGCACCGTGGCCGAGGCCTTCAGCGGCCGGCGCATGCTGCAGACCGAGTGGCTGCAGCGCGACGCCTGGACCTTGTCGCCCGCGCTCGATCCCTATCGCCCGCTGGTCAAGGTAACGCTCGAAGGCGATGACGGGCTGGAGCTGTATGTCTCTGCCGGTGCCGCCGAGGTGGTGCGCGACACGCGCCTGGCGCAGCGCTTCTGGAGCCAGATTGGCAGCGTTCCGCACTGGCTGGACCCGACACCCAGCCGCTCGCCCGCGCGCCACTGGCACCAGGTGACGGTCGGGCTGCTGCTGGCTGCGGGCGCGCTGGCGCTGGGCCTGGGCCAGTGGTGGCTGCACCGGCGGCAATGGCTGCGGGCGCGCCCCAGCGGCATGCGCTGGTACCAGTTGCCGGGCCTGGTGGTGGTGGTCTGCATGCTCAGCTGGATCTTCTCGGGCCCGCTGGGCCTGGGTCCGTCCGACGCGGCCGCGCACGGCAGCACGCCGGTCGAGGCCAGCCTGGACCCCAACGTGGCACTGGCGCAGGCCGAGCTGCGCGGCCTGGCGGTGCGCGAGCTGGGCGTGCTGCAAGTGGCCGGCGAGTCCTGGTACCGGCTGCGTGAAGCCGGCCGGCAGATGCTGCTGCGCGCGGACGACGGCGCGGCCCTGCAACCCTTGCCGGCACTGCCCGAAGCCACCGTGGCCGCCGCCCTGGCCGCCCTGCGGCCAGATACCGCCGCGCCGCTGCTGCGCCGCCTGGACGCCTACGACGACCTGTACTACGTCTGCGATACCGCATGGGCCACGCAGGGCGCCCGGCCCCTGCCGGTGTGGCGCGCCGAGTGGGCCGATGGCGCCCGCGCCTATGCCGACCCCAGATCGGCCCGCGTGCTGCTGCGCAGCGACGCCACGGCCGGCTGGCAGAGTTGGCAGCGCTGGCGCTACCAGGGCGTGCACAGCCTGGAATCCCTGCCGCAGTGGGCCCGGCCCTGGCTGTGCCGTGGGCTGGTGCTGGGGCTGTCGCTGCTGGGCATGGCGCTGTGCATGGGCATCTGCGTCGGGGCCTGGCGGGCGCTGCGCGCGGCATGGCCGTGGCCGTCGCGGCAGGCACTCGGTGCCGAGGTGCCGGTACGGTGAGCCTGCTGCAGGCCCACTGGTGGCTGGCCCTGGTGCCGCCGCTGGCGCTGCTGGTGGACCGCCTGCTGGGCGAGCCGCGCGCCGCCTGGCACCCGGTGGTGTGGATGGGCCACTACCTGGGCTGGGCCGGGCGCCGCATTGCACCGGCGGCGGGCAGCCTGCCGCTGGCGCGGGATTTCAGGCGTTTTACGCTTGGAGCCCTTGCCTGGTATGGGGGGGGAGCTATTGTTTTGATAGTTTCATGGTGGCTGCAGTGGGGACTGCTGCAATTGCCCGCCTGGCTTGCCGTGCCGCTGCTGGCGCTGCTGCTGAAGCCGCTTCTTGCCTGGCGCATGCTGCGTGACGAGGTGGCTGCGGTCGAGGTGGCGCTGGCGCAGTCGCTCGACGCCGGGCGCACCCAGCTCGCACGTCTGGTGAGCCGCGACGTCAGCGCGTTGTCGGCCGCAGAGGTACGCGAAAGCGCCATCGAAACCCTGGCCGAGAACCTCAACGACTCGGTCGTCGCCCCGCTGTTCTGGTTTGCGCTGCTGGGCCTGCCCGGCGCTGCCATCTACCGCTTTGCCAACACCGCCGACGCCATGTGGGGCTACCGTGGCCGCTGGGAATGGGCCGGCAAATGGGCGGCCTGGGCGGACGACGTGCTGTCCTGGCTGCCGGCGCGCATCACCGCCGTGTTGCTGCTGGTGGGCGCGCCCATGGCCGCCTGGCGCGCACTGCCGGCCGAGGCGAGCCGCACCGCCTCGCCCAACGGCGGCTGGCCCATGGGCGCGATGGCGCTGCGCCTGGGCGTGCGCCTGGGCAAGCCGGGCGTCTATGTGCTGCACCCGGGCGGGCGCGAGCCCGCAGCGGCCGATACCGCCCGCGCTACAAAATATGCATCAAAAGTGATTCTAGCCCTTGTCCTGCCTGGGCTTATAGCTATGGTTTTTGTATTTTTATGAACCGAACCGCACCTATGCGCCGCACACACGGCGGCCCCGATGCCGGCGGCGCCGCCGCGTTCGACTTCTCTACCAACGCCAATGCCTGCGGCCCGTGCCCGCAGGCATTGGCCGCAGTGCAGGCGGCAGACGCCACGCGCTACCCCGACCCGACCTACCAGGCGCTGCGCGAGCGCCTGGCCGCGCGCCACGGCGTGGCGCCGGCGCGCATCGTGGTGGCGGCCAGCGCCAGCGAGGCGATCTTTCGCCTCACCGCCCGCGCCGCGCAGCGCGGCCTGCGCCGGGTGGCGCTGCCGGCGCATGCCTATGGCGACTACGCGCAGGCGGCGCAGGCCTGGGGCCTGGCGCCTGATGACGGCAAAGGGGAGGGCGCGCTATTGCGCTGGCAGTGCGACCCTTCCAGCCCGCTGGGCCAGGCCGACCCACCCGGGCCGGCCGGCCTGCGCGTGCTCGACCGCGCCTATGCGCCCCTGCGCCTGGACGGCGCAGACCCCTGGGACGGCACCGCGCTGGAAGGCGTCTGGCAGCTCTGGAGCCCGAACAAGGCGCTGGGCCTGACGGGCGTGCGCGCGGCCTACCTGGTTGCGCCCGACGGCGCCCAGGACGAGGCCGCCACGCTGGAGCGGCTCGCGCCCTCCTGGCCGCTGGGCGCGCACGGCGTGGCCCTGCTGCAAGCCTGGTGCGAGCCCGGCGTGGCGCAATGGCTGGCGCAAAGCCTGCCCACGCTGCGCGCCTGGAAGGCGCTGCAACGGGATTTGTGCGCCAGCTTTGGCTGGACCTGCCTGCCCAGCCAGGCCAACTTCTTCTGCGCCCAGGTGCCCGGCGATGGCCTGGCGGCGCTACTGCGGCGCCTGCGCCTGGCTGGCATCAAGCTGCGCGACGCGGCCTCTTTTGGCCTGCCCGGCCATGTGCGCCTGGGCGTGCTGCCGCCGCAAAGCCAGGTGGCGCTGGCGGCCGCGATGCGCGCCGGCGGTACGATGGATTGATTGCAACGCATGGGAGAAAAACTTGGCAAAGGCTGACAGCGACCACAACGGCTCCGTAGCCCTGTACTGGGACTTCGAGAACCTGCACGCCAGCCTGTTCGAAGACCGCTACGGCGAGGGCGCCTATGGCAAGCCAGACGGCCGCTTTCGCCTGCAGGAGCCGCTGGTGGACGTGCAGGCCGTGGTCGATCGCGCGGCCAGCTTTGGCCCCATCGCCATCCACCGCGCCTACTGCAACTGGCAGTTCTTTGGCCGCTACCGCGACGCGCTGCTGCAGGCCTCGATGGAGCTGGTGCAGCTGTTCCCGCTGGGCGCCTCGGCCAAGAACGGCGCAGACATCCAGCTGTGCCTGGACGCGGTGGACGACGTGCAGCGCCACGCGCACATCGGTACCGTCGTCGTGGTGGGGGGCGACAGCGACTTCATGCCGGTATCGCACCGCATCAAGGCCGCTGGCCGCAGCCTGGTGGGCATAGGCACGCGCAAGTCCACCAACCGGCACTGGGCCAAGAGCTGCCACAACTTTCTGTACTACGACGACTGGGCGGCGTCGCCTCCCGATGCGGCGGCCCTCGGTGGGTCCTCGCCCGAATCACCGCGCCTGCGATGACGGCCCGCTGCGTCATGGTGCTGGGCACCACCAGCGGTGCCGGAAAAAGCTGGCTGGCCACCGCGCTGTGCCGCTGGTATGCCGACCAGGGCTACAAGGTTGCGCCCTTCAAGGCGCAGAACATGAGCAACAACGCGCGCGTGGTCGCCGGCCCCGGTGGCGTCCATGGCGAGATCGGCAGCGCGCAGTACTTCCAGGCGCTGGCCGCGCGCGCCGTGCCGGATGTGCGCATGAACCCGCTGCTGCTCAAGCCCGAGGCCGACACCCGCAGCCAGGTCGTGCTGCTGGGCCAGGTCAGCGATGAGCTGTCGCGCCTGCCCTGGCGCGGCCGCAGCGAGCGTGTCTGGCCCGTGATCGCCCAGGCGCTGGACGAGCTGCGCGCAGAAAACGACATCGTCGTCATCGAAGGCGCGGGCTCTCCGGCCGAGATCAACCTGCACGCCAGCGACATCGTCAACATGCGCGTGGCGCGCCACGCCGGCGCCGATTGCCTGCTGGTGACCGACATCGATCGCGGCGGCGCCTTTGCCCACCTGTACGGCACCTGGGCGCTGCTGCCCGAAGACGAGCGTGCCCACCTGAAGGGCTTTGTGCTCAACAAGTTCCGTGGCGACGCGGCGCTGCTGGCGCCCGGCCCCGAGATGCTGCAGCAGCTCACCGGTGTGCCCACCGTGGCCGTCATCCCCATGCAATGGCAGCACGGCCTGCCTGAAGAAGACGGTGTGTTCGACGACCGCAGCACGGGCAGCGGCGTGGTCCACACCCGCATTGCCGTCGTCGCCTACCCGCGCATCAGCAACCTGGATGAGTTCCAGCCGCTCAAGAACATGCCCGGCGTGCGCCTGCAGTGGGCGCGCAGCCCGGCCGACGTGCACGGCGCCGACTGGATCGTGCTGCCCGGCTCCAAAGCCACGGCGGCCGACCTGGCCTGGCTGCGCGCGCAAGGCCTGGACCAGGCCATCAATGCCCACGCCGCCGCTGGTGGCCGCGTGCTGGGCGTATGCGGCGGCCTGCAGATGCTGGGCGAGGCGCTGGTCGACCCGCACGGCATAGACGGCAATGCGCCCGGCCTGGGCCTGCTGCCGCTGGTGACGCTGTTCGAGCCCGCCAAGACCGTGCGCCATACGCAGGCCGTGTTTGGCAATGTCACCGGCGCCTGGAGCGCGCTGTCAGGTGTGGCCGTGCAGGGCTACGAGATCCACCACGGCCAGACCGTGCAGCACCCGGCCATGGCCGCCGCAGGCGACCTGGCGCAGGCCGTGATGCCGCAAGGCCTGGCCTGGCAGAACGCGCGCGGCAATGTGCTGGGCGTGTACCTGCACGGCCTGTTCGAAGACGGCGCCGTGCTGCAGGCGCTGTTCGGCGCCGGCGTGCCGACGCTGGAGCATGTGCTGGATGGCCTGGCGCGCGGGGTCGGGCAGTGGTTCGACGCCGGGCTGCTGCAGGCCTTCACCCGTACAGAAACTTGGCCGGCCAGGTCACGGTCTGCGGGAACAGCACCATCACGAACATGATGGCGAACTCCGCCAGCATGAAGGGCACCACGCCGCGCGTGACGTCGTCCATCTTCATGCGCCCGACGCCGGCCACCACATTCAGCACCGTGCCCACCGGCGGCGTCACCAGGCCGATGGAGTTGTTGATGATGAACAGCACGCCGAAGTAGACCGGGTCTATGCCGGCGGCCCGCACCACGGGCATCAGCACCGGCGTGAGGATCAGGATGGTCGGCGTCATGTCCATGGCCGTGCCCACCACCATCACCAGCACCATGATGGCGAACATCAGCAGGATCTTGTTGTCCATGAAGGGCTGCAGCAGGTCCACCACCTTGGAGGGCAGGTCTGCCACCGTGATGAGCCAGGCGCTGACCATGGCGCAGGCGATCAGGAACATCACGACGGCGCTGGTCTTGGCCGCGGTGATGAAGATGGCGCGCAACTGCGACAGGTTCAGTTCCCGGTACACCAGCGTGGACACCGCCAGCGCATAGCCGGCGGCCACCACCGCCGCCTCGGTGGGCGTGAACACGCCCATGCGCAGGCCGACCAGGATGATGATGGGCAGCACCAGCGCCCAGATGGCCTCCCGCGCGGCCTTGGCGATCTCGGGGCCCGACTTGCGCGGCTGCGGCACGATCTTCTCGCGGCGCACCAGCCAGGCCCAGGTGAGCCACAGCGCCGCGCCGATCATCAGGCCGGGCACGATGGCCGCCATGAAGAGCTTGGAGATCGACACATTGGCCGCCACGCCGAAGATCACCAGCCCGATGCTGGGCGGGATCACCGGGCCGATCACGCCCGTGGCCGCGATCAGGCCGCCGGCGCGCGCCTTGTCGTGGCCCGCGCGCACCATCATCGGCAGCAGCAGGGCGGTGAGGGCGGCGGCGTCGGCCACGGCCGAGCCCGACAAGGCCGACAGCAGGCAGCCGGCCATGATGGTCACGTAGCCCAGGCCGCCCTTGATGTGCCCGACCAGCGCCAGCGCCAGGTTGACGATGCGGCGCGACAGGCCGCCCACGTTCATGATCTCGCCGGCCAGCATGAAGAAGGGCACGGCCAGCAGCGGAAAGCTGTCGGCGCCGCCGATGATGTTCTGCGCCAGGATCTGCGCGTCGAACAGGTTCAGGTGCCACATCAGCGCCACGCCGCTGGCCAGCAGCGAGAAGGCGATGGGCACGCCAATGGCCATGGCCAGCAGCAGCGAGCCGACGAAGACGGCGATGGTCATGGCGCGCCCTTCGCCGCACCCGGCGCACTGCCGGTTGCGCCCAGGATCTGCTGCAACTGCACCGACTCTTCCGACTCCTGCACCAGCACCAGCGCGTCGTCCGTCAACTGGCCCGTGACCAGCTTGTAGAGGTCGCCAAGCAGGATGGCCGCCGCCAGCACGGAGAACACCAGGCCCGACGCATACACCGTGGCCATCGAGGCCCCGGTCACCGGCGCCGACACGTCCCAGTTGATGCGCGCCTGCTCCAGGCTGCCCTTGAACATCAGCCCGACGATGCCCAGCATCAGCAGGTGGCCCAGCGCCAGGCAGGCGCGCTTGGCCGCAGCGGGCAGCCGCTGCACCAGCATGTCCACGCCCAGGTGGCCGTGCTCATGCAATGCCACCACCGCACCCAGGAAGGTCATCCAGATGAAGAGCCAGCGCGACACCTCCTCCGACAGGGTGATGCCGGAATTGAATCCGTAGCGCAGCACCACGTTGCCCAGCACCAGCACCACCATCACGGCCAGGCACAGGGCGATCAGCTGTTCCAGGGCCCAGCACACCCCGCTCATTAACTTGTCCATGGGTTTGTCTCTTGTTGTGGTCGTGGCGGTCTAGTGTCGCGTCAAGCGTGAGGTGACGGATGGGTGCGAAGGCATCGGCGTGCAGCGCAAGGCGCAGGCCGCAGGCCAGGCTTTACGCCTGGGCAAGGGCTGCAACGCAGCGATGCGCGGCGAGGGCAAGCGCACACCGGCAGATCATGCTTGACGCGACACTAGCCTAGCGTCGCGCAGCAGCTCGGTGAGCGCGCGCAGCGCTGCGGTATAGGAGTGCGCCCCCAATCCCTGGATGGTTCCCTTGACCGCCGGGGAAATGATGGAGTGCGCACGCCAGGCCTCGCGCGCGGCGATGTTGGACATGTGCACTTCCAGCGTGGGAAAGGGCATGGCCTTGATGGCGTCGTGCAGCGGCACGCCGTGCTGGGTCAGCCCGGCGGGGTTGACCAGTGCGCCGTCCGCCTCGTCGATGAAGCGGTGCAGGAAGTCCACCAGCGCCCCCTCGTGGTTGGACTGCATGACTTCCAGCTGCACCTCCAGCGTGGCGGCCAGTGCCTGCAGCCGGTCGTTGATCTGCGCCAGCGTGGTCGTGCCGTAGATGTGCGGCTCGCGGCGCCCGAACAGGTTGAGGTTCGGGCCGTGGAGAACAAGAATCTTCATGGGGCGCTGCGGCGGTTTACGGGCGGATGCGGGCCAGCTCTTCGTTGTAGAGCTTGACGATGGCCGGGTCATAGGAGGCGGCGAAGCGGTCTACCGTTGGCTTGGCCACCTGGCGCATGCGGGCCTGCTCGGCCGGGCTCACTTCGTTGAACTGCACGCCCTTGGCCTGCAGGTCGGCCACGGCGCTCTGGGCGGCGGCGCGGCTGACCTGGCGCTGGTAGCCGCGGGCCTCGTTGGCCGCGTCGTTCATGATCTTTTGCTCGGCCGGCGACAGCTGGTCCCAGAACTTCTTGGACACCAGCACGATGTTGGCGGCGTACACGTGGTTGGTGGCGCTCAGGTACTTCTGCACCTCGAAGAACTTGTTGGACAGGATCACCGAGAACGGGTTTTCCTGGCCATCGACCGCCTTGGACTCGAGCGCGCCATACAGCTCGGCAAAGGGCATGGGTACCGGGTTGGCCTTGAAAGCCTTGAAGGTGTCGAGGAACACCGGGTTGGGGATCACGCGGATCTTCAGGCCTTCGAGATCTTCCGGCCGGGTGATCGGCCGCTTGCTGTTGGTGACGTTGCGAAAGCCCAGGTCCCAGTAGCCCAGGGCGACCAGGCCCTTTTCCGGGAGCTTGGCGATCAGCGTCTGGCCCAGCGGGCCGTCGAGCAGGGCGTCGGCCTGCGCGAAGCTGCCCACGGCAAAGGGAAAGTCCAGCAGGCCGAACTCCTTGACGATGCCTGCCAGCGAGGTCGTGGCCGGCGCCGACATCTGCTGCACGCCGCCCTGCAGGGCCGACTGCTGCTGCATCTCGTTGCCGAGCTGCGAGGCCGGGAACTCCAGCACCTTCATCTTGCCGCCGCTCTTGGCGGCCACCAGCTCGCCAAAGCGCTTGACGCCAAAGCTCACCGGGTGGTCGGCGTTGTTGAGGTGGCCGAAGCGGATGGTGTGCTCCTGCACCTGCGCGAAGGCCGGGGCCTGGAATGCGAGCGACAGGCCGAGGGCGGCCGCGCAGATCAGTCGAATGCTCATGTGTTGTCTCCATGAAAGGGCGAGCTGCGGCGCCTTGGGCCGCACCGTGTGCCCTGGCTTCGTGGCCGGGGCTGGCGCATCATAGCAACATGTGGAAAGATTTTCCATATAGAATTGATATTTACAATAGACCGCCCGTCGACCGGGCACACGACACACGGGAGACGTTCGATGAGTTCCATCCTTGAGAGAAGCTTCAAGGTCCTAGAAAGCCTGTCCCGCGAGCCGGACGGCTGCAGCCTGTCGGCCCTGGCCACCGAGCTGGACATGCCGCTCAGCGCCACGCACCGGCTGCTGACCGAACTCTGCCGCTGCGGCTATGTGCGGCAGGAGCGGCAGCAGGGCGAATACACCTTGACCATCAAGCTGGTATCCCTGGGCCTGAGCTTTCTCAGCAACAGCGGCATCGTCGATGTGGCGCAGCCGCTGCTGGACCGGCTGGCAGTGGCGTCGGGCGAGCTGGTGCGGCTGGCGGTGATCGACGGCGACGAGCTGACCTTCGTCGCTAAGGCGCAGGGCGCGACCCGTGGCCTGCGCTACGACCCGGACATGGGCCTGTCGGTCAACCTCTCTTGCAGCGCGGCCGGCCATGCCTGGCTGTCCACCATGAGCGACGAGCAGGCGCTGGAGCTGGTGGCGCGCCAGGGCTTTGGCCGGGTGGAGGACTACGGCCCGCGCGCCCCGACCACGGTGAAGGCGCTGCTGGCCTACCTCAAGGCCTGCCGCAAGCGCGGCTACAGCATGATCAGCGAGGTATTCGCCCCAGCCATGACCGCCATGGCCGCGCCGGTGTGGGGGCCGCAGAAATCCGTCATCGGCGTCGTCACCATCGCCGGCCCGCTGGTGCGCCTGACGGAAGAGCGCATGCTGGAACTGGGCCCGGTGCTGCTGGAGACGGCGGGCGAGATCGCGGCCTCCAGCAGCGCCTCTGCGCACTTCAAGAAGCGCGCCTGAGCGAGGCGCGCGCAGCGCCTACGGCGCCCGCAGGAAGCTGCCGTCCAGCTCCGTAAGGCTGCAGTCGAGCAGGGCCGGGTCTACCTCGCGCTCGAGCACGTCGAACATGCCCTCGACGAAGTCCATCAGCCGGTCCGAGGCGGCAATGGCCGCGTCGGCCTTGCCGCTGGCGACGGCGTCGATCACGGCGATGTGGCCGTCCACCGTGTCGTGCAGGTCCACGCCCTGCTTGGTCTGCATGTGATAGATCCAGCCGATGCGCCGGAAGATGGTGTGCAGCGGCCGGAGCGTGTTCTCGACAAAAGGCTCGCCCGCTGCGGCCAATAGCAGTTGGTCGATGCGCCGGTCCACCAGGTTGAACTGCTCCAGGCTGATGTTGGCGCGGTGCTCGCTCAACTGGCGCTTGAGGTGCAGCATCTGGTTGCGCTCGGAGGCACCGGAGCGCTCGGTTGCCAGGCGGATGACGAAGCGCTCCATGTCGCGCCGCAGGCGCAGCAGCACCCGGTCGCGGGTGAGGTTCACCGGCACGATCTGCAGGCCGTGCCGTGGTGTCACGGCCACCAGCGTGTCGGCCGCCAGGCGGTTGACGGCCTGCAGCACGGGCGTGCGGCCACAGCCCACCATGGCCTGCAGCTCATGCGTGGCCAGGAAGCGGCCGGGCTTGAGCGCGCAACTGACCAGCAACTCTTCCAGGCGTTCATAGGCCAGGTCAGACAGGTTGACCGTGCTGCGGCGGCGCGGCGCATCCGGCGCCGGGGCGGCCTTGGTCTTCAGGGGGGCGGGGCGGGTGGACGAAGCCATCTCTGTGCTGCTGCTCCAGGCTATCAATGCCCGCCGGGCGGCTGGCGGGTGGCGCCGAGCATAGGCTGATATGCCACCAAAAACCTGGATTTCCGTTGCCGACTGCAGGGGATGCCAGGCCATGTCTCTCGCCAGCACCGACAGGGTTAATACCGAGAAGTATTGTGAAATATCACAGTATTCTTTCGCAGACACAAGCCTTCAACCTCTCATCCAGGCCGCCGCACCCACCATGTCCCATCCTCTCTTTGATCTTTCCGGGCGCACCGCGCTGGTGACGGGTTCTTCGCGCGGCCTGGGGCATGCGATGGCCGAGGCGCTGGCGCAGGCCGGTGCCCGCGTGGTGCTCAACGGCGTCGATCCCGAGCGCCTGGCCCGCTCGGTCGAGGCCTTGCGCGCCAAGGGCCATGCGGCCGAAGCCGCCGCCTTCGACGTGGCGGACGAGGCCGCGGTGTGCCAGGGCTTTGCCGGCCTGGACGCGGCCGGTATCGAGGTGGACATCCTGGTCAACAACGCCGGCATCCAGTTGCGCAAGCCGTTGGTCGAGCTGGCGTTGGCGGAGTGGGAGCAGGTGCTGCGCACCAATCTCACCAGCGCCTTTTTGGTCGGGCGCGAGGCGGCGCGCCGCATGATCGCGCGCGGGCGCGGCGGCAAGATCATCAACATCGGCTCGCTCACCAGCGAGGCCGCGCGCGCCACCGTGGCGCCCTATACCGCGGCCAAGGGCGGCATCAAGATGCTGACCCGCGCCATGACCGCCGAATGGGCCGAGCACGGCATCCAGGCCAACGCGATAGGGCCGGGCTACATGGCCACCGAGATGAACACGGCGCTGATCCAGAACCCGGCATTTGACGGCTGGGTCAAGGCGCGCACGCCGGCACGCCGCTGGGGCCAGCCGCAGGAGCTGGCCGGGGCGGCGATCTTCCTGGCATCGGCCGCGTCGGACTACGTCAACGGGCAGATCCTCTACGTCGACGGCGGCATGTTGGCGGTGCTCTAAACGCCCATCAGAAAAAAACGGAGACAACCATGAAACTGCTACGCATTGCCTTGCCCGCGCTTCTGGGCGCCATGGCGGCGCTGTCTGCCACGGTGGCGGCCGCTGCCGACTACCCGAGCCGGCCGATCGAGATGATCGTGCCCTCATCCGCCGGTGGCGGCACCGACGTGATGGCGCGGCTGTTTGCCGACACGGCCAAGAAGTACCTGCCGCAGCCCATCGTGGTGAGCAACAAGCCGGGCGCGAGCGGCGGCATCGCCATGACCGAGGTGCAGCGCGCCGTGCCCGATGGCTACAAGATCGGCGTGCTGATCTCAGAGCTGGCGATCATCCCGCACCTGAACATGACCAAGGTCACGACGGCGGACTTCATTCCGCTGGCGCGGCTCAACGGCGACCCGGGCCTGATCGCGGTGCGCGCGGATGCGCCCTGGCAGTCGATAGACGATCTGCTGGCCCGCGCGCGCCAGCAGCCGGGCAGCGTGACCATGGGCAACGCCGGCACCGGCTCCATCTGGCACCTGGCGGCCGCTGCGGTCGAGGAGAAGACCGGCGTCAAGTTCAACCACGTGCCCTACCAGGGCGCGGCGCCCAGCGTCATGGCGCTGGTGGGCGGCCATGTGGATGCGATCACGGTGAGCCCGGCCGAGATCGGCTCTTTTGTCGCGGCTGGCAAGGTGCGCGTGCTGGTGTCCATGGCCGAGCGCCGCCTGGGCGCGCCCTATGACAAGGTGCCGACCTTCAAGGAGAAGGGCACCGACCTCGTGCTGGGCACCTGGCGCGGCCTGGGCGTGCCGCTGGGCACGCCGCCCGAGGTGGTGCAGGTGCTGCGCGAGGCCACGCGCAAGACCGCCGAGGACCCTGCCTTTCGCGACGCGCTGTTGCGCGCCAACCTGCTGCCTGCCTACCTGGACGGCGTGCAGTTCCAGGCCTTCATGAACAGCCAGTCCGACTACTTCAAGACCCTGCTCGGCAGCCTGCACATCCAGAAGTAAGCCGGCCCCGCAGCGAACCCCATCTTCCATGGCAACCCTTATCTCCGACGTCAAGGTCATCCTGACCGCGCCCGAAGGCATCAACCTCATCGTCGTCAAGGTCGAGACCAACCAGCCCGGGCTGTTCGGCCTGGGCTGCGCGACCTTCTCTTACCGGCACCTGGCGGTGCAATGCCTGGTCGAGCAGTACCTGCGGCCGCTGCTGGTCGGCCGTGACGCCACGGCCATCGAGGAGCTGTGGCAGTTGATGCACCAGAACGCCTACTGGCGCAACGGGCCGGTGGAGAACAACGCCATCTCGGGCGTGGACATGGCGCTGTGGGACATCAAGGGCAAGATGGCCGGCATGCCGCTGTACCAGTTGTTTGGCGGCAAGTGCCGCGAGGGCGTGCCGATCTACCGCCACGCCGACGGCCGCAGCCTGGACGAGCTGTGCGACAACATCCAGCGCTACCGCGAGCAGGGCATTACCCACGTGCGCTGCCAGAGCGGCGGCTATGGCGGTGGCGGCTTCGGGCCGGCGCCGGCCAGCGCGCCGCGCGGCGCGGCCGATGGCATCTACCTGGACGGCAAGCAGTACATGCGCGAGACGGTCGCGCTGTTCGATGGCATACGCAGCCGGCTCGGCTTTGGCGTGGAGCTGTGCCACGACGTGCATGAGCGGCTCAAGCCGGTGGATGCGATCCGCCTGGCCTGCGAGCTGGAGCCCTTCGATTTGTTCTTTTTAGAAGACGCGATCCCGCTCGAAGAAGGCAACTGGCTGCGCCAACTGCGCCAGAAGACCCGCATTCCGCTGGCGCAGGGCGAGCTGTTCAACAACCCGGCGGAGTGGAAGTTTCTGATCACCGAGCAGTTGATCGACTACATCCGCGTGCACCTGAGCCAGATCGGCGGCATCACGCCCGGGCGCAAGCTGCAGATCTTTGCCGAGCAGTTCGGCGTGAAGACGGCCTGGCACGGCCCGGGCGACATGTCGCCGGTGGGGCATGCGGCCAACATCCACATCGACCTGGCTGCGCGCAACTTTGGCGTGCAGGAGTGGTCTGGCATCGAGCCACCCAACTTCGTGATCCAGGAACTGAAGGGCCCGCGCGGCGCCTTGCTCGACGTGTTTCCGGGCCTGCCGGAGTGCCGCGATGGCCATGTCTACGCCAACGACAAACCCGGCCTGGGCGTGGAACTGAACGAGGCCGAGGCCCGCAAGTACCCCTGCGAGAACGTGGTGACGACCTGGACGCAGACCCGCTTGGCCGACGGCACGCTGCAGACGCC
The DNA here is from genome assembly GCA_038961845.1 of Xylophilus sp. GW821-FHT01B05. Classification (NCBI taxonomy): domain Bacteria; kingdom Pseudomonadati; phylum Pseudomonadota; class Betaproteobacteria; order Burkholderiales; genus Xylophilus; species Xylophilus sp. GW821-FHT01B05. Next base: position 3,814,736 of record CP152408.1, on the reverse strand, counting down.
GTAGGCGGTGCAGCCGTTATGTGAGAAAAATTGACTCTATCTTCCTGGGCTGAGAGGTATAGCCCGCACGGAACCTGGGCAGTTGGAAATCACCCGACCCCAGTGTGTGAGTTTATTTAACCAATAGCGCCGTTGCGCGTGGCGCCGGCCGCCAACTGCACCCGGTTGCCGCCGTCCCGCTTGGCCCGGTACATGGCCTGGTCGGCCTGCAGCATCAGCTGGTGGTCGTCCGCGCCGTGGTCGGGGTAGAGCGCGATGCCTATGCTGGGCGATATCAGCACCGGCTCGCCGGCCAGGTCGAAGGGCTCGCTCAGCGCTGCGCGGATCTTCTCGGCCACCAGGGCGGCATGGTCTGGCTGGTGCAGGCGGGCCAGCAGCACCAGGAATTCATCGCCGCCGATGCGGCCGACCGTGTCGGACTCGCGCAGGCAGCGCTGCAGGCGGCGCGCGGCCTCTTGCAGCAGCAGGTCGCCGGCGGCGTGGCCCAGGCGGTCATTGACGGGCTTGAACTTGTCCAGGTCGAGGTAGAGCAGGGACAGCCGCGAGCCGTCCTGCCGCGCCCGCGCCAGCGCGGTCTGCAGGCGCTCGTGCAGCAGGCCGCGGTTGGGCAGGTTGGTCAGGGAGTCGTGCCGGGCGGCGTGCTGCAGCCGCGCCTCCCACTGCTTGCGCTCGATGGCGGCAGCCACCTGGGTCGAGACGAACTGCAGCAGCTCCACGTCCTTGTCGGTGTAGCGCGCCGTGCCCGAATAGCCTTGCACCACCAGCGCGCCGATGGTGCGCTGCTGCCCCTTGAGCGGCACGCCCAGCCAGTCGGGCAGGTCGTCGTCGGCCTCGGCTTGCATCTGCTGCGCCGGCGCGGTGATGCCGCCGGGCGTCAGCAGCAGCGCCTGCCCGCTGCGGATCACCTGCGCGCTCAGCGTGTCGGCCTGCAGCTTCTGCGGGGTGGGCTGCGTGTCGCCGCAATGGGCGCGGTAGGGCACGGTCAGCTCGTCCGTGTGCGGGTCATGCAGGGCGATGAAGAAGTTGGCCGTGGGCAGCAGGCGGCCGATGATGTGGTGGATGCGCTCGAACAGCGCCAGCAGGTCTTCGGCGGAGTGGGCCGCCTCGGATATGGCGTACAGCGCGGTCTGCATGGATTCGTCGCGCTTGCGCTGGGTGACGTCGCGCCCCACGGCCACGCGCAGCTGCCTGGCCTCCGACCAGTGCGCCGACCACATGATGTGGGCGATGCGGCCGTCCTTGCGCAGGTAGCGGTTCTCGAAATGGGGCTTGTGCGTGTCGGCCAGGATCTCGTCGACGGCCTGCAGCGTGCGGGCGCGGTCTTCTATGAACACGTAGTTGAGCATGGGCTGGCCCACCATTTCTTCCGGTGGGTAGCCAAAGATGCGCTCGCCCGCCGCGCTGACGTAGACGAAGCAGCCTTGCGCATCCACCACGCAGATGGCGTCAAGCAGCAGGTCCAGGACGGTGGACAGAAGGGCGTCGCTGATTCTTTTCATGCGGGTGTGATGGTAGTGGGAGCCGTGCCGGCCGCTGTCGCGCAGAGCCGACAGCGGCCCCCTCGGGTCAGAAACGTGCCTGCAGCCCCAGCGTTACCGTGCGCGCGGTGCCGGGCGCCACCCACAGGCGGCTGTAGGAACTGGTGTAGTAGGTGGTGTCGAACAGGTTGTCCACGTCCAGCGTAAGGCGCAGGCGCGCGTCCAGGCGCCAGTAGGCCACCAGCTTGGCCGTGGTGTAGGCGGGCAGGTCGAAGGCCGGCGTGCCGGCATTGGCCTGGGCCTGGGTGCGGGCTTCGCCCAGGCGCTTGCCCACGTGGGTGACGCCGCCGCCCATGCCGTAGCGCTGGCCGTTGGCGAAGGCGTCCTCGTACACCGCCAGCACGCTGCCGTTGAGCCGGGGCACGTTGAGCAGGCGCCCGCCAACCTCCAGGCTGTTGTCGCGCGTGATCTCGACATCGTTGAGCACCAGGCTGGCATTGACGCGCCACTGCCGGCTCACCTGGCCCGCCAGGTCAAACTCCAGGCCGCGGCTGCGTACCTCGCCCGCCGCCACCGAATAGCCGCTGTTGACCGGGTCGGCGGTGAGCGCATTGCGCTTGCGGATGTCGAACAGGGCGGCGGTGGCGCCCAGGCGCCGGTCCTGGCTCTCCCACTTGGTGCCCAGCTCCATGGAGCGCCCGCTCTCGGGTGCGAAGGCCTGGGCCTGGGCGTCCGCGCCAGCGTTGGGCCGGAACGAGCGGCCGGCGTTGGCATAGACCGTCCACTGCGCGCTGGGCAGCCAGCTCAGGCCCAGGCGCGGCGATGTCGCCGAAGGCGTCTGGCGGGTGGTGCTGCCGGTAAGGCGGTTCTGCAGCGACTGCCGGTAGTCGTCCACCCGCACGCCGGCCACCAGCCGCCAGTCGGGCGCGAGCCTGATCGCGTCCTGGAAGTAGAAGGCGGTGTTGCGCTGCTGCTCGTAGGTGTTGGTATTGGGCTGTGGCGTGGGCTGGGCCTGGCCGTAGACCGGGTTGTAGATATCTATCGCATACGGCGCCGCTGCGCTCGGGTTGGCGCGCAGCATCAGCGAATCCATGTGGAAGCGAAAGCTCTCGATGCCCAGCAGCAGCTCGTGCTCCATGCCGCCGGCCTGCAAGGTGCCCTGCAGCTCGGCCTGCAGCGCCAGGTCGTCTGACTGGAAGTCGCGCCAGCGGCGCTGGCGCCGCAGCGTGCTGTTGTCGGCGCCCAGGGCGCTGGCCTCGGTAGAGAAGCCCTGCAGGCTGGTCTCGCGGTAGGACAGGCCCAGGCGGCTGCGCCAGGTGGGGTTCCATTCGTGCGACAGCACCAACTGGTGGGTCTGGTTCTCTACCGTCATGTTGCCGTCGGCCGGCTCACCCAGGAAGCGGCTGCGGGGAATGGCCCCGAGCTGGTTGTTGATGGCAAGCACGCCGCGGTCCAGCGGCGTGGAGTGGCGCAGGAACTCGCCGCTGTAGTCCAGCACCGTGTCGCGCCCGAGCTTCCAGGTGAAGGCCGGGGCCACCACGCGGCGCTGGGCGCTGACATGGTCGCGGAAGCTGTCGCGGTCTTCGGCGGCCACGTTCAGGCGGTAGGCAAAGTTGGGCCCGATCGGGCCGGTGCTGTCGAAGGCCGCGCGTTTCATGCCGTAGCTGCCGCCATAGGCCTCGGCCGAATGGGCGGCATTCCAGAGCGGTTTCTTGGTCACGATGTTGAGCGTGCCGCCGGGCTCGCTGCTGCCGTAGAGCGCGGCCGCCGGGCCCTTGAGGAACTCGATGCGCTCCACGCCGGCCAGGTCGCGCGGCGCGTTGAAGCCGCGGTTGGACGAGAAGCCATTGAGCAGCGTTGCCATGCCGGTGTTCTCGTTGCCGGGCAGGCCGCGGATGGCAACGTTGTCCCACAGGCCGCCGAAATTGTTCTGGCGCGAGACGCCGCCCACGTAGTCGAGCACGTCGTCGAGCCTGGTCGCGCCCAGGTCGTCAATGGCCTGGCGCGTCACGCTGCGTACCGACTGCGGCAGCTCGCGCAGCGGCAAGTCAGTCTTGGCGCCGGCGGCTTCGTCGGCATGGTAGGTGCCCGAGGCGCTGCGGCCGACCACGTCGATGGTGGCGAGCGAAGCGGCCTCGGCCGCCGGTGCGTCGTCTGCGGCCAGCACCAGGGCCGGAGAGCTGAAGAAGGCCGCCACGGCCAGGGCCAGCGGGGCGCGCACGGGCGCGCGGGAAAAGAGAGAGGGTTTCATGGATCAGGCAGTCGAAGGCAGGCCCGGCGCCGCCTGCTCTGCGGGCAGAGGCAAGGCGGCGTCGGACGCGGGTTTTCACCGCGCCGGCGCATGCCGGCGTGGCGAAAGAGAGCGCGCCAGAGAAGGCGCGGGGCTCAGCCGGAGACTGCGGGGGGATCGCGCGCGGCAAACCGCCAGCGGTCGGGCGCGGGGACGAAGCCAGTGGCCCCAGGCGACGGCGGGGCCGCAGCCATGGCCGGCAGCGCCGCCGGCATGGCGCCGGGCGCGGCCAGGGCCGGGTCCAGCGCATGGCTCAGGCACCAGGCGCACAGGTCGCCCGCCTCGCCCTTGCTATCGGCCGGCGCGGGGTCTTCGCTGCGGCCGTCGTCCGCCGCCACCTGCACCAGGCGCGCCAGGTCTTGCTGCAGGTGGCGCGCCTCGTGCAGGGGCACGCCAGCGATTGCGTTGAACAACGCAATCAGCAGCAGCAAGACGTTCAGGGGCCGGCGCAGGGACATGGGACGCGCATCATACGCAGCGCGGGTGACACCCCCCGGCCTTCACGCTCCGCCTGCGGGCCGGCGCGGCGCCGCTGCAGCAGCAGCGCGTCGGCGCATGGCCCACAGCAGCACACCGGTGGTGCTCAGCGCCGCCACCGCCAGGCCCAGCAGCGTGACCAGGATGCGCCCGGGCACGCCGGCGATGCGGCCGGAATGCAGAGGGAACTGCAGGCGCATGAAGTAGTCGCCCGCGCTGCCTTGGCCGGGAACACGGTCGCCCACCAAGGCGCCGGTGGCGCTGTCAAAGTACAGGCGCGGCGGGCCCAGGCCGGGGCGGGCGCTGCCGGGCACGTAGAAGTCCACCGCGTACAGGCCGAACGCGGCACGGTGCGAGAGCATGCCGGGCGGGTCCGCGAAGCCGCGCCGCAGGCCTTCGGCATGGGCCAGGCTGGTGACGGCATCGACGCTTACCGCCGGCGGCCTGCGCTCGGCCGGTGCGCGGCGCGGGCGCTGGTCGAAAGGGCTGGGGCTGGTGGGCGAGAACACCGACACCACGGGCTCCATCACCTCGTCGTACAGGTTCATGGCAACCGAGGTGACGGCCAGCACCAGCAGGGCCGCCCAGGTCCAGACACCGCCGGAGCGGTGCAGGTCGAAGTTGAGCACCTGGCCACCGCGCGAGAAGCGGAACGCGAGCGACTTGCGCCAGTTGCGCCAGCGTGGAAACGAAAGCCACAGTGCAATGAGGCAGTCCAGCGTCCAGACCATGGCGACAAGGCCCATGAACCACACCGCCCAGTCCACGCCCGCAAGATGCGGCAAGCAGAGCGTGTGGTGCAGCCGGTACAGGAAAGGCACGAGATTCTCAGGCGCCAGAGAAGGCGTGCCCCAGGTGCGCGTGCCCTGCACCTGCGCCGTGGCGGGGTCCACCATCATCTGGTCGAAGCCCAGCGCGTGCGCGCGTCCGGTGGCTGGGTCCAGGCGTGGCTCCACGCCCAGCAATAGCGTTTCGCCCGGTGGCGCGGCCAGTGGCAGCAGGCTGACTTGCAGGCGCGGGTTGGCCGCCTCCAGGCGGCGCGCGATCTCCGCCGCAGGCAGCGCAGGCAGGCCTTGCGACTGCGGTGTGAACAGCTGCGGGTTGAGCCAGCGGTCCAGCTCGTGCTCCCAGGCGATGGCCGCGCCGGTGAGGCCAGCGATGGCCAGGAACACGGCCATGAACAGGCCGGCCCAGCGGTGCAGCAGCAGAAAGGTCTTGCGCATGGCTGGCGCGGCGCCAGCGCGCCGGCTGAAGAGCAACTTCAGAAGCGGTAAGTGGCAGCCATGCGCACGTCGCGCCCGTAGCCGAGCGCGCAGAACTGTGCGCCGCCGCGGAAGGTGTTGCACTGGGTGCGGTACTGCTTGTTGCCGAGGTTGCTGACATTGAGCGACAGGCGCCACGCGCCCAGTTCATATGCGGCCATGGCGTCGAGCAGGGTGTAGCCGTCGTTCATGGGCAGCGCGCCGGAAGCCCAGCGCAACTCGCCGTTGGTGGCGCTGATGTGGCGCACGCCCAGCCCCAACTGCAGGGGACCGCGCTGGTACTTGCCCCAGGCTGAGGCCACGTGCTCGGGCATGTTGCCCGGCCGCTCGCCCACCTCCAGCGCGGTGTTGCTGCGCATCACCTTGGCGTCGAGGTAGGTGTAGGCGCCGATGACGGAGAAGCCGTGCCCGACGTCGCCCGAGGCCTGCAGCTCCAGCCCGCGGCTGCGTACCTCGCCGGTCTGCACGTCAAAGCGTGGGTCTATGGTGGAGGGCGTGCGCACATTGCGCTTGCGCAGATCGAACACGGCGGCGCTCAGCAGGTAGCCGGCCTGCGGCGGCGCATAGCGCACGCCGGCCTCTACCTGGCGGGCCGTCTCGGGCTCGTAGGGGTGGCCGTTGGCATCGGTCGCGGTCACCGTGGTCAGCGGCGGCTGGAAGGCCGTGTTCACGCTCACATAGGGTGCCCAGCCGCTTGGCGCGAGATAGATCAGGCCGGCGCGGCCGGTGGTGGCGTTGTCGCGCCGGTCCACCCGGGTGGTGGTGAAGGGCGCGGTGGCGCTGGCGCGCGCGTCGTAGCCGGTGTCGATGTGCGCGCTGTCGTGGCGTGCGCCCAGGCTCAGTACCCAGCGTTCACCGAACTTGATCTGGTCCTGTAGGTACAGGCCTATCTGCGTGTTGCGCGCCTGTGCGTGGTCACTCAGGAAGTTGTCGTTCCAGTCGGGTTGCACGTAGACCGGGTTCACGATGTCCAGCGGCGCGACCGCGCCGTTGAGCGAGAGGATGCGCCAGTCCAGCGTGGAGCGGTAGTAGTCCAGCCCGACCAGCATCTGGTGCGACACGGCGCCGGTGGTGAAGCGGTTCTCCAGGTGGGTGTCGATCACCCAGGTCTTCTCGGCGTCGGGCCGCACCATGGCCAGGCGCGCCATGCTGCGCTGGTCGGCCAACAGGCCGCGGTTGCGCATCTCCAGCCGGTGGTTGCTGCCGTCCAGGTAGCGCAGGTTGTGGCGCAGGGTCAACTGGTCGTTGAAATGGTGCTCCAGCAGGTAGCCCAGCGAGTGGCTGCGCTTGTGGTGGCCAGAGCCGGGGCCGTTGACATTGATGTCGTCCCGCGCCGTGCCAAAGGGCGTGTCGCGGTAGTAGGGGATGACGAAGCCGGTCTTGTCCTCCTGGAATTGCGCCAGCAGCGTGAGCGTGGTGCGGTCGCCCTGCAGCGTCAGGGCCGGGGCGACGTAGGTGCGGTCGGCGCGCAGCTCATGCCACTGCGTGCCGGCCTCGCGCTTGAGCACGGTGAGCCGGCCCAGCAGCGTGCCCGACTCGTTGAGCTGGCCGCCGAGATCGGCGGTGAGCTGGCGGCGGTTGTGGCTGCCCAGCTCCACGCCTACCTCGTTCTTCATGCCCAGGCGCGGGCGCTTGGTCACGGCGTTGAGCAGCCCGCCGGGGGCGGACTGGCCGTACAGCACCGAAGCCGGGCCGTGCACCACCTCCAGCCGCTCCAGGCCGTAGGGTTCGAGGTTGGTCATGAAGCCGTTATGGATGAGGCGCATGCCGTCGCGGTAGAGACCGGTGCCGGTGAGATAGAAGCCGCGCACGGAGACGTCGTCGTCGGTCACGCCGTAATCGAGCGGGCGCACGCCGGCGGTGTAGCGCACCGCCTCGGCCACGCTGGAGATAGCCTGGTCGCGGATCTGCTGCTCGCCGATGGTGGAGACCTGCTGCGGAGTCTCCAGCACCGGGATGTCCATCTTGCTGGCGCTGGCGCTGCGCATGGCGCGGTAGCCATCAGGCGCGCTCCAGGCGGTCTCGCGCTCGGCTGTCACGTGCACGGTGGCCAGCTGCGTGGTGCTAGCCGCCGCGGCATCCGTAGCGGGCGTGCTTGCGCGGCGCAGCGTATAGCCGCCGCCGCTACGCGGCACGGCTTCCAGGCCGCTGCCGGCCAGCAGGCGGGCAAAGCCTTCGGCCAGCGTTGCGCTGCCCTGCAGGCCGGGGCTGCGCAAGCCCTCCGCCAGGGCCGGCGTGAACGACAAGGTCACGCCCGCTGTGCCCGCAAAGCTGGACAGCACGGGCCCCAGCGGGCCGGCCGGAATGTCGTAGCTGCGGCGTTCCTGGGCGGTGGGCGCCTGTGCATGCGCGGGCAGCGCGGCCAGGCCGGCGGTGGCGAGCAGCAGGCCCGCGCACAGCGCCCGCGTGGCCTGCGCCAGCGGGGCGGGTTGAAGAAGGGGCAGCAGCCTGCTGCGCGATGCGTGCGCCATGCGCGTTCTCCTCGGGTCGGGTGTCGGGTTGGACGGTGCTTTCCAACCCTTGCCGGACGGCGATGCGAAAAGGGACAGGCGATCCCTGTTTTTTTTAGGCGGGCACGACGGTCACCCACCAGCGGGTGCGCAGCAGCAGCTCCACCGGCAGGGTCTCGCGCAGCATGGCCAGCACGTATTCCGTGTCCTGCAACTGGAACGCGCCGGAGATGCGCAGCCCGGCCACCGCCGGGTCGCAGCGCAGGATGCCGGGGCGGTAGCGCGACAGTTCCGCCAGGAAGTCATCCAGCCGCATGCCGTCGGCATAGAGCACGCCCTGCGTCCAGGCCAGTGCGTGGCTGGCGAGCGCGGCGGGTGGTTCGGCACGCGCGGTGGTCAGCCGCGTCTGCTCGCCGGCGCGCAGCACCTGGGCGGCGCCGTGCCGCGGCACTACCTCCACCGCGCCTTCGATCACAGCCACACGGGTTTCGTCACCCATCAGCCGCACGCAGAAGCGGGTGCCCAGCGCGCGCAGCCGCCCCTGCGGTGTTTCCACCAGGAAGCTGCGCGCCGCGTCGGGCGCGGTGCTGACGAGGATCTCGCCAGCGCGTAGCCGCAGCAGGCGCTGCCGTGCGTCGAAGGCCAGGTCGAATGCGCTCGCAGTGTTGAGCAGTACGCGGCTGCCGTCGGCCAGCAGCACGTCGCGCCGCTCGCCGGTGGCTGTATGGTGCGCGGCCGCCAGCAGTTGCAGCGTGGGGGATTGCCAGGCCAGCCAGGCCACCGCCGGGGCGGCTGCGAACAGCCCCAGCACGCGCAGCGCCGCGCGGTGGTTGAGGCGCCGCCGGTGCGCCAGCACCGGTAGGCCGACATGCGCGGGCACTGCGCCAAAGGTCTGCGCCATGCGCTCGGCCCGCTGCCAGGCGGCTTCGTGCGCCGTGTCTTGCGCGCGCCAGCGCTCCAGTGCCTGCCAGTCGGCCGGCTGCGCCGTGCCTGAATGCAGGCGCACCAGCCAGCGGGCGGCCTCGCGCAGCACCTCGGGCGCGGGCGGCGGTGCGACGGGCTTGGTCTGTGCCGTCACGCCATTGCCATCAGGCAGGCCTCGAAGCCCTGGGCCATGTAGCGCTTCACGGTGCGCTCGCTCACAACCAGACGTTCCGCAATCTCGGCATAGGTCAGCCCCTCAAGCTGCGATAGCAAGAAGGCCTCGCGCGCCTTGTGTGCCAGCCCGTCGAGCATGGTGTCGATGGCGTGCAGCGCCTCCAGCAGGGCCAGCCGCTCCTCGGGCGATGGCGCCAGCGGCTCGGGCAGGTTGGCCAGCGTCTCCAGGTAGGCGCGCTCCAGCGCCTGGCGGCGCCAGTGGTCGGTCACCAGCCCTTTGGCAATGGTGGTGAGGTAGGCGCGGGGCTCGCGCAAGCCCGTGAGCGCCTGGGGCCGCAACAGCACCCGCAGGAAGGTGTCCTGCGCCAGGTCCGCCGCCTGGTGTGAACACCCCAGCCGCCGCTGCAGCCAGGCGCGCAGCCAGCCGTGGTGGTGGCTGTACAGCGTCTGCGGATCGGAAACCAGGCTGGTGGATGCGGTGGTCATGGTGGCGTGGAAGAAAAACGCCGACCATTCTAAATAGGAATTATTATCAAAACCAGCAGGCGGCCCATGCCGCAGGGATATCAGCCCGCTTCAGCCCGTTGCGCGCGCCAGTTCCAGCCCAGGCACCTCCAGCGTGGCGCGCAGCACCTGGCCGTGGGTGGAGTCGGTCACGTAGAGCGTGCGGCGATCGGGCCCGCCGAAGGCGAGGTTGGTGGTGGATGCGCCAGCGGCGCCGCGCAGCACCAGCACCGGCTCGGCCCGGGCGTTGAGCAGCCAGACATAGCCCAGCCCCGGGTTGGCGACCAGCAACTGGCCTTGTGCATCCACCGCCAGGCCGTCCGGCCCGCTCGGGCCGTAGGAGGTGAAGAACTGCCCGACCTTGGCCACGCTGCCATCGGGCAGCAGCGGCACGCGCCAGACGCAGTTGCCGCGCGTGACCGCCAGGTACAGCACCCGGCCGTCGGGCGACAGCGCCACGCCATTGGGGCTGGGCACGTTGGCCAGCAGCAGGTCCAGCTGGCCATTGGGGCGCAGGCGGTAGAGGCGGCCGCTGGGGTCGTGCAGGCCGGTCTGGCCCTGGTCGGTGAAGTACAGGTTGCCGGCGGCGTCGAACACCAGGTCGTTCACGCCCTTGAAGCGCTCGCTGTTGCGGCGCTCCAGGTAGGGCGTGGTTGTGCCGCTGGCTATGTCCAGCCGCAGCAGGCCGTGCTTGTAGTCGGTGATGAGCAGCGTGCCGGCGTCCAGCAGCTTCATGCCGTTGGGCTCGCCGTCGTACTCGGCCACCAGCGACCAGTCACCGGCCGGGTTGATGCGGAAGACGCGGCCCCAGGGGATGTCGGTGACGTAGAGGTTGCCGGCGTCATCGAACACCGGGCCTTCGAGGAAGGAATCGGTCACCACGCCGCCGCGGTTGGCGTCGGCCCAGGCGCTGCGTTGTTTGCGCCGGAAGTGCTCGGGCATGGTGGTGAAAAGGTCCAGCTCGCGGACCTGGGGGGCTTGCAGCAGGAACATGGTCTATTGCTTGTCGAACGATGTCCTGGCCGCGATCTTGCCCCACATGGTGTTGCTCTCTTGCAGCTGCTGGGCAAAGCCTGTGGCATCGACATGGCGCGGGTCGGCGCCCATGCCTTCGGCAAAGCTCTTCATGTCGGGCGCGGCCATGGCGGTGGCGATTTCTTTCTGCAGTCGCTCCAGCACGGCCGGCGGCGTGCCTTGGGGCGCCCACAGGCCGGTCCAGTTGACCACGCCGAAGTTCTGCACGCCGGCCTGGGCAAAGGTGGGCACATCGGGCAGCACGGCCAGGCGCTTGTCGCCGCTGATGGCCAGCAGGCGCAGCTTGCCGCCCTTGACGTTGCCCATCACGCCGGTGGTGGAGGCGAACTGCATGTCGATGGTGTTGGTGAGGATGGCCTGCGTGGCCTCGCCCGCGCCCTTGAAGGGCACGTGCATGAACTTCACCCCGGTGGCCACGCCCAGCGCCTCGGCCGCGAAGTGCGGTGTGGTGCCGGCGCCGCCGGTGCCGTAGGTGATCTTGCCGGGGTGCGCCTTGGCATCAGCCAATAGATCGGCCAGCGTCTTGTAGGGGCCGCCAGCGTTCACCACCAGCGCCATCGGGGCGAACACATAGGCGGCCACCGGCACCAGGTCATGGGCGTAGTCGAAGGGCAGCTTCTTGAAGATGTAGGGCAGCAGCGAATAGGTGGTGTCGTTGGCCACCAGGGTGTAGCCGTCTGGCTCGGCGCGCGCGACCTGGGCCACGCCTATGGTGCCGGTGGCGCCGGGCTTGTTGTCGATGATGAAGCTCTGGCCGGTTTGCTCGGTGAGCTTCTGCGCCATCTTGCGCGTGACCACGTCCACCGCGCCGCCGGGGGCGTAGGGCACGACGATCTTTACTGGCTTGGTCGGCCACGCGGCTTGCGCCAGGGCCGTGCCACCGCAGGCGGCCAGCAGCAGGGCCATGGTGCTGCTTGCAAGGGCGGTGCGGCGGAAGGAGGGAGCAAGTGCAGTCATATGTGTCTCTGTTCTTTGAAATGCCGAGCCTATTCGGCCTTGAGGTCCAAGGTACGCGCCATCTGCGTATAGCTGCGTATTTCGCTGTCGAGCTGCGTGCCAAAGGCGCTGCCGCAAACGTGTTGCGCCTCCATGCCCAGGCCGCGCAGCTTCTCCACGGTGGCGGGGGCGCGGGCGAAATCGGTGGCGACCCGGGTCAGCGTGGCGACGATGGCGGGCGGCGTGCCGGCCGGGGCCAGCAGGCCGTACCAGGCATCGGCGGCATAGCCTTGCACGCCGGCCTCGGCGAAGGTGGGCACCTCGGGCAGCAGGGCCGAGCGCTGCGGCGCTGCCACGGCCAGGGCCGTGAGCTTGCCGGACCGCACCTGCGGCAGCACCGAGCCCAGCGTGGCAAAAGAGCTATCGACCTGGCCGCCCATCAGGTCCGTCACCGCTTGCGCCGCGCCCTTGTAGGGGATGTGGTTCATGGCCGTGCCGGTGAGGCGGGTGAACTGCTCGCTGGCGAAGTGCCCGGAGCTGCCGGTGCCCGGCGTGGCATAGGTGCGCTTGCCCGGCTGGGCCCGCACCTGCTGGAGGAAATCCGCCAGCGTGCGGGCGGGCATGGATGGCCCGACCACCAGTACCGTGGGGCTGACCGCCAGCGTGCACACCGGCGCGAAGGAGCGCAGCGCATCGAAGCGCACCCGTGCGCTGTAGAGCGCCGGGATCATGGTGTGGTTGGTGGCGCCCAGCAGCAGCGTGTAGCCGTCGGCCGGCGCGCCGGCCACTGCCTCGGCGGCCAGGATGGTGTTGGCGCCGGGCTTGTTGTCGACGATGAAGGACTGGCCGAGCGCGCGGGTGGCGTAGTCGGCAAAGGCGCGCGCCACCACGTCGGTGGGGCCACCGGCGGAAAAGCCCACCACCAGGCGCACCGGTTTGGTGGGGTAGGGCGCCTGGGCGAAGGCATTGCTTGCTACCAAAAAAAATAGCTATTAGCCCAGGTGCAGCAAGGGATAGGTGGTGATTTGTCTTGAATTTCTCAATCATGTTTGTCTCTCGTTTTTTGGGGCGCTCTAGACCGTGGCGATGGGCGTGGCGGGTGAGCCTGCAGCCCCCGGCAATCGCAGCGGCGGCGCCGTCAGCAGGAAGCGGCTGCGGCCATGGGTGCGCAGCCAGCGCGCCAGCGGCGTGAGCCACCACAGCTCGCCCAGGTGGATGCCGTTCTTGAACAGGCAGTGCTCATGCAGCGGCAGGCGCGGGCCGCGGATGGGCGTGCCGCCCTGGCCGAGCCTGGGCGGCTGCACCAGTTCGACGGCGGGGTTGTCCGAGATCAGGCAGGCCAGCCGCACATCGACGATCCAGTCCAGCAGCTTCTGGTCATTGCCGTCCAGGCCGCTGCCCGAGGCGTGCAGCAGCTGCACGTCGGGCTGGCGGTTCATGGCCATCAGCATGTCGCCAAAGCCGGTGTGCAGGCAGACCATGTCGCCGGCCTCGATCTGCACGCGGTCGGCCTCCAGGATGCGCATCAGGCGCTCGTAGCCAATGGCCTCGCGTTGGCGGCCGACGTGCTGCTCTAGATCAATCAGCACGCCGCGGCCTTGGGCGCCGTGTTCGGCCAAATGCTCGATGCCCAGCGCGCCCGCATTGGGGCCGGGGAAGCGCGCCCAGTCGGCCACCGCTTGCGGGTCTTCGGTGGCGCCGTGGATTTCTTCGCCGGCGCGAAAGCCGTTGTAGAACACCGCCTCGGCCACGCCGTCGCCATCGGCGTCGAAGCGGCTGCCCATGTGGGCAAAGCTGTCCCACTGGGTCGAGTACTGGGTGTTCATCAGCAGCACGTCGTCGCAGACCACGTCGGTGCGTGCCTCGTCCTCGCTGGCATAGGACCAGCAGAAGCCCTGCTGGCCGGCGCTTTTGCCGTCGCGCAGGGTAGAGAAGCGCTGCGGCGGCAGCCGGCGCGGATTGAGCGCCATGCCGCCGGGCACGTCCAGCGGCAGCGAGAGGCAGAAGGTGAGCCCCTCGCGCACCTCGGCCACGCCCTGCAGTACCTTGGCGCGGTCCACCAGGTTCATGCGGCCGCGCTGGTCGTCGGGGCCGAACTCGCCCCAGTGGCTACCAGCGGGCGCGTGCTTCCAGCGTTGCGTTGTCATGGCTCCTGTGCTGCGTTCAGGCGCTGGCGGTGGCCGGCTGGCGTGCCAGCACGGCCAGCAGGTTCTTCGCGGAGCCCACGCCCATGTTCACGTAGGCATCGCTGGTAACGCCGCCGATGTGCGGGCTCAGCACAAAGTTCGGCTCGCCCTGGAACGGGTGGCCGGCCGCCATCGGCTCCACCGCGAAGCTGTCCAGGCCCGCAGCCATGACTTGGCCCGAGCGCACGGCGGCCAGCAGCGCCGCCTCGTCGACCAGGCCGCCGCGCGCGGTGTTGACCACGACCACGCCGCGCTTGCACTGCGCCAGCGTCTGCGCGCCCAGCATGCCGCGGTTGTCGTCGGTCAGCGGGCAGTGCAGCGAGATGGCGTCGGACTCGCGCCAGATCGTCTCCAGGCTCACGCTCTTGATATAGGCGGGCAGGTCTTTTGCGAAGGGGTCGAAGCCGATCACGTGCATGCCCAGCGCATCCGCCATGCGCGCAAAGCGCTGGCCGATGGCGCCCAGGCCCACCAGGCCGATGGTGCGGCCGCCCAGCTCCAGGCTCTTGTGCGTGGCCTTGTCCCAGTGGCCGGCGTGCATGCGCGCATCCAGCGGCACCACCGATTTGGCGCAGGCCAGCAGCAGCGCCATCGCCTGCTCGGCCACGGCCGCGGCATTGGCGCCGACGGCGGCCACCACCTCGATGCCGCGCGCCTGGGCCGCGGCCTTGTCGATGGTGTCGGTGCCGCTGCCGTGCTTGGAGATCACGCGCAGCGAGGGCGCGGCGTCCATCACCGTGCCGCCCACCTTGCCGTAGCGCACGATGATGGCCACCGGGTCATGTGCGCTGCACAGTGCCACCAGATCGGCTTCTGTCGGCGTCTTGCCGGCGTAGACGATTTCGTAGTCCTGCAGCAGGTCCAGCGCCGGCTGCGCCAGGTCGGCGCCCGTGACGATGATGCAGCTCATAGCGTCTCGCCTTCCTTCAGCACGCCGGCGGCGCGCAGGGCGGCGGGCAGCCACTTGGAGGCGGTGTCGCCGCGTGCAATGGCGTCCAGGCGGGCGGCTTCGTCGGCCACCTTCTTGTCGGCCAGCGCCAGCATGGCGGGGGCCTTCTCGCGCTCGATCACCACCACGCCGTCGGCGTCGGCCACGATCAGGTCGCCGGGGTTCACCACGGTGCCGCCGGCAGAGATCGGGTGGTTGATGCGGCCGGGCACGAACTTGGTCGGGCCGGCCGGGTTGAAGCCGGCGCTGAACACCGGCAGGCCCAGCTCCAGCAGCTCGATGCGGTCGCGGATGGCAGCATCGACCACCACGCCGGCAATGCCCAGCTTCTTGCAGGCGCTGAGCATCAGTGTGCCCATCAGCGCAGCGGTCTGGTCGCCCTTGCCGTCAATCACCAGCACGTCGCCGGGCTGGGCCAGCGCGATGGCGGCGTGGATCATCAGGTTGTCGCCGGGGCGCACTTCCACGGTGAAGGCCGGGCCCGCCAGCTGCATGCTGTGGTGTACCGGCGCCACGCGGGCGTGCATGGTGCCGCGGCGGCCGGCCACGTCGGCCAGGATGGCGGCCTGGAAGGTGCCGGCCTTGGCAACGACGTCGGCGGAGACGCGTTCGATGTCACGGATGATGTCGGGAAGAGTGCTCATGGTGTCTGTGGTGAGTGGGTAGTTGCAGGGAAGGGAGGGCGGAATCACTCGGCCTTGATGTTTCCGTCGCGGATGACCTGGGCCCACTTGACCGAGTCGGCCTTTTGCAGGTCGCCCAACTGGCGCGGCGTGCCGCCGACCAGGGTCACGCCGAGCTTGTCGGCCAGGGCCACGATGGCGGGGTCTTTCAGCGACTTGGCGATTTCCGCGTTCAGCCGCTGCACGATGGGAGCGGGCGTCTTGGCGGGCGCGAACACGGCCTGCCATTGCTCGACCACGAAGTCCTTCATGCCGGCCTCGCCCATGGTGGGCACGTCGGGCAGCGCCTTCAGGCGCGCGGCCGAGGTCACGGCCAGCGCACGCAGCTTGCCGGCCTGCACATGCGGCAGCGCCGCAGCGGCGGGCGCGAACATGAAGTTGACCTGCTCGGCCAGCGTGTCTTGCAGCGCCGGCGTGTCGCCCTTGTAGGGCACGTGGATGAACTGGGTGCCGGTCTGCTGCTTGAGCAGCTCGCCCTGCATCTGCAGGATGGTGCCGTTGCCGCCCGAGGCAAAAGCCAGCGTGCCGGGCGCGGCCTGGGCGGCGGCGATCAGGTCGGCCACCGTGCGGTAGGGCTGCCTGGCGCCCACCACCAGGATGTGCGGAATGGTGCCGATGGTGATCACCGGCTCGAAGCCCGCGATCGGGTCATACGGCAGCTTGCCCATCAGGTGCGGCGCAATGGCCTGCGGACCGATGGAGGTGCCCAGCAGCGTGAAGCCGTCCGATGCGGATTTGGCGACGTAGGCCGCGCCTATGGTGCCAGTGGCGCCGGCCCGGTTGTCGACGATGACATTGGTGCCCAGCGCCATGCCAATGCGCTGCGCCACGTTACGGCCCAGCACGTCGGTGCTGCCGCCCGGCGGGTAGGGCACGACCCAGGTGATGACGCGGCCGTCGGGCCAGTCGCTCTGCGCCAGCGCGGAGCCAGTGGCCAGCAGGCCGCAGGCGCCCGCCAGCAGGCGGCGGCGCAGCGGGGAGGGAGGTGTGCTCATGGTGATGTCTCTGATGAAGGGGAGGACGCGGCGGAAGGGAAGCCGTAGAGCGCCTGCGGGTTGTCCACCAGCACGCGTTGCAGCACGGCACTGCTGCCGGCCCACTGCGCGAGCCGGTCGATCTGCCGCGCGTCGTCAGGCAGGGGCTGCACGCCGGCAGAGGCCGTGGCGTGGGGCCAGTCGCTGCCCCACAGCACGCGCTCGGGGGCCACGTTCAGATAGCTGCGGGCCAGGGCATCCAGGGCAGGGTCTTCGACCGAATGCGTGCTGCTCACGATGTAGCCGCCAGACAGCTTGACCCAGGCGCGGCCCTGCCCCAGCAGATCCAGCAGCAGCGCGTGGGCCGGGTGGCGCCCGGCCTGTGATGGCGCGATGCGGCCCAGGTGGTCGAACACCAACGGCACCGGCAGGCGCCGCAGCGTGGCGCCCAGGCTGGCCAGCAGCTCGGGCGCCATCAGCAGTTGCAGATGCCAGCCCAGCTCGGCAATGCGCTGCGCCAGCGGCAGCAGCATGTCGACCGTATTCGCCACGCCCAGCGACAGGTTGCAGCGAATGCCGCGCACGCCCAACGCATCGAGCCGGCGCAGCTCCGCATTGCTCTCGCGGCCGTCAATCACCGCCACACCACGCGCCTGCATGCCTAGTGCCGCGAGCCCATCCAACATGCAGCGGTTGTCACTGCCGTAGGTGGAAGGCGTGACCAGCACCGTGCGCGAAGTGCCAATGCGCCGCTGCAGCAACCGGTAGTCAGCCGCCGAAGCATCCGGCGGCAGCAACATGGCGCCCGCTGCCGTCGGATAGCGACTGTCATAGACATGCATATGGCAGTCGCAAGCATCAATCGGCAGCGCCGTCAGCGGCCGCTCAGTGCCGGCCGAGAATGGCACAGCGGACGACGTGTTGGGTTGATTCAACAACATAGGACAGCTCTGCTCCCCATCCCAAAAGCACCGCGGAACCGGCTTTGCCGGGCCGCTGGTGCTGCCCCCTGCAAGGGGGTTGGCGAAGACACGAAGTGCGTAGCCTGGGGGTTAGTCAATGCGCGCGCCAGAATCCCGCACGATCTGCCCCCAACGCACGATGTCGGTCTTGAGCAAGGCGCCGAACTGCTCGGCGCTGCCGCCCAGCACGTCGCCGCCTTCGGATTTGAGCTTGGCGGCCACGTCGGGCTGCTTCAGCACCTTGTTGATCTCGGTGTTGAGCGTCTTCACGATGGCCGCGGGCGTGCCGGCCGGTGCCAGGATGCCGAACCAGGTCGAGGCATCAAAGCCCGGGTAGCCAGACTCCGCCAGCGTTGGCGTCTGCGGCAGCTCGCTGGAGCGTGTGGCCGAGGTCACGGCAATCGCGCGTAGCTTGCCGTTGTTGACGTGGCCCAGCAGCGTGGGCACGGAAGACATGTAGATGTCGACCTGGCCGCTCATCACGTCGGTCATGGCCTGGGCCGCGCCCTTGTAGGGCACGTTCTGCATCCGGATGCCGGCGGCTTTCTTCACCTGCTCGCCCGACAGATGGGCCACCGTGCCATTGCCCGAGAAGCCCAGCGTCAGCGCATCCGGCGTGGCCTTGGCGGCGGCCACGATGTCGGCAAAGCTCTTGTAGCGAGACTGCGGCGTCACCACGATGGCGATCGGCGAAGACGCCACCAGCACCACCGGCACCAGGTCCTTCAGCGGGTCATAGGGCAGCTTGGGATAGAGCGTGGGGTTGACCGCGAGGTTGCTGGTCTGGCCCATCACCAGGGTGTAGCCGTCGGGTGCGGCCTTGGCCGTGGCGTCGACGCCGATATTGCCGCCGGCGCCGGGGCGGTTGTCGATGATGACCGTCCACTTCAGCGTGTCCGACAGCTTCTGCGCCACGGTGCGCGCCAGCAGGTCGGTGCCGCCGCCGGGCGGGAAGGGCACGATCAGCTTGATCGGCTTGTTGGGGTAGGGCGCCTGGGCCCAGGCGAGGTTGCCGGCGGTGGTGCCGGCGAGTGCTAGGCCCACGATGGCGCTTGCTGCTACGGCCATGCGGCGGCTGATTCCGGATCGGATCTGCATGTCTTTGTCTCCTTGGGGCGCGCAGCCGGGTGCTGTGCGTCGGGGTTGGACTTTAGAGAGGGGGTTCGATAGATACAATGTCATTTCGACTGTCGAAATAAAGGCCGGTATGCGAAACGCCTCCACTTCTGCGTCCCGCGCACGGGCCGGCGCTGCGGACGAGCCCAGCACCGGCAGCGTGGTGGCCGTGACCCGGGCGATGCAACTGCTGGGTGCGTTCGCGCTGGGCGAATCGCAGTTGCCGCTGGCCGAACTGAGCCGCCGCTGCACCATGCACAAGACCACGGTGCTGCGCATTGCGCGCACGCTGGCCATGGCTGGCTACCTGGTCCAGCGCGATGACGGCGAGTGGCGCCTGGGCCCGGCGGCGGGCTGGCTGGGCGCGCGCTACCAGTCAGGCTTTGACGTGCAGAACGTGGTCGAGCCCATGCTGCGCGAGCTATCCAAAGCCACGGGTGAAAGCGCTGCCTTCTACGTGCGCGAGGGCGATTTCCGCACCTGCTTGGTCCGCGTGGAAGGCCCGCAGCCGCTGCGCCACCACGCCCGCATGGGCGAGGCGCTGCCGCTGGACAGGGGCTCGCCGGGCCGCGTGATCCTGGCCTTCTCCGGCGAACCCGGCGCGGTGTATGAGGCGATCCGCCAGCGTGGCTACCACCTGTCCATTGGCGAGCGCGAGAAGGACGTGGCGACCGTCTCAGCGCCGGTGTTCGGGCTGCATTGGCGCTTGCTGGGCTCGGTATGCATCTCGGGGCCGGCCTCGCGCCTGCCGGAAGACAAGCTCAATGCCCTGGCGCAGACCGTGATCGCCGCAGCCAACCGCCTGTCCTACAGCCTGGCAGGCGACCGCTCGACGCAGACGCCGAAGGTGGTCTCTACCTGGCATCCGTGACTTTGGAACACCCCCAGGCTACGCACTTCGTGTCTTCGCCTTCCCCCTCAAGGGGGCACATCCTGCGGCCTGGCAAAGCCAGTTCCGCGGATGTTTTGGCTTGGCCTGCTCCGCGGCCTTTTGACTTTGTTGGCCGCGTGCGATGCGGAGTGTCGTGGCTGATGACATTCAGCCACTCATGGAAGAATGGCCCACCGTCCAAGGAGTTCTCCGCATGAAAGTTTTTCCCGCTTCTCCCCGCCGCCTGCTGTTGTCGGCGGGCATTGCCGCTGTGGCGGCGCTGGCTGGCTGTTCGGTGTTGCAGCCGCCAGACCCCAACGCCCACCTGGCCACTTTCACCACGCGGCTGGCGGGCACCAACGAGGTGCCGCCCAACGGCAGCACGGGCACGGGCACGGTCGATGCCGTGCTGGACAAGAACACGCTGCTGCTCCGCTGGAAGATGTCGTACAGCAACCTGAGCGGCCCGCCCACCATGGCGCATTTCCATGGCCCGGCGGCCATTGGCGCCAACGCTGGACCGGTGATCACCTTCCGGGTGCCGATCACCGCCGCCTACGACGGCCGCGCCACGCTCACGCCGGCGCAGGCGGCCGATCTGCTGGCAGGCAAGTGGTACGCCAACGTGCACACCGCCAACTTCCCCGGTGGCGAGCTGCGCGGGCAGATGATCGAGCGCAAGTAGCTCGCGCGCCGCCCCCGGCGCCAAGGCCGTTCAGTTCGGCGCCGCCGTCTTCGGCTTGAAGCTGCAATACGGCGCCACGCTGCAATGCCAGCACTGCGGCTTGCGCGCCACGCACACATAGCGGCCGTGCAGGATCAGCCAGTGGTGGGCGTGCAGCATGAACTGCGGCGGTATGCGCTTGAGCAGTTTTTGCTCCACTTCCAGCGGCGTCTTGCCCGGCGCCAGGCCGGTGCGGTTGCCCAGGCGGAAGATGTGCGTGTCCACCGCCATGGTGGGCTCGCCAAAGGCCACGTTGAGCACCACGTTGGCGGTCTTGCGGCCAACGCCGGGCAGCGCTTCCAGCGCCTCGCGCGTGCGCGGCACTTCGCCGCCGTGTTGGTCTACCAATATGCGGCAGGTGGCCAGCAGGTTCTTGGCCTTGGTGCGGTACAGGCCAATGGTCTTGATGTAGCCCTCCAGCCCTTCCAGGCCCAGGTCCAGCAAGGCCTGCGGCGTGTTGGCCACCGGGTAGAGCCGGCGCGTGGCTTTGTTCACGCCCACATCGGTGGCCTGGGCGCTCAGCAGCACAGAGGCCAGCAGCTCGAAGGGTGTGGTGTATTCCAGCTCGGTTTCCGGCTCGGGGTTGGCGGCTTGCAGGGTGGCAAAGAACGGGGTGATGTCGGCTTTTTTCATGGGGCTGTTTTGCTTGTCTTGCGAACACGGGCGCTGCGTGGTGCGGGCTTGCCGCGCCGTGCCGCGTCCCAGTGCAGCGCCAGCAGCCGCACCATCTCGCGGCCGGCGCTGGAGAGCGGGCGTTCTGCGCTGCTCATGGCATAGGCACTGTAGCGCCGGGGCGGGGCTAAGGGACGCAGCACCAGGCCGGCGTTCTCGCGGTGGCGCGCGGTCATGTCGTCCACCACGGCCACGCCCCAGCCGCTGGCAGCGATGCTGCAGGCGACATAGGCGTAGCGCACGTCTACCGTGGGCGTGACCGGCTCGTCGCGTGCGCCGACCAGTTCGCCCACCAGCCGGCCGTGCGGTGTCTCGTGGCCAAAAGACACCACGTCGGGCCGCCGCAGCATCTCTGGCGTGATGCGCGCATGCGCGGCCAGCGGGTGGCCGGGCGCCATGGCGCACAGCACATCGCCTTCGCCTATCGGGTGCAGGTTGATGGCCGGGTGGTGCGTTTGCACGAAGGACACCACGCCGATGTCGCATTCGCCGCCCAGCAACTGGTCGGTGATCTGTGCATGGGTGGCGATCTCTACCGTCAGGTGCAGGCGCGGCATGGCGGTCTTGAGCGCGGCGATGGCGCGCGGCACCAGCTCCAGCCCGGTGCTGAGGTTGGAGCTGATGCGCAGCGTATCGGCCACGCCGTGGCGCAATTGCTCGGCGTAGCTGCGCACGCGGTCGATGCTGCGGTAGGCGCTGTCGACCTCGCGCTTGAGCGCGTGCGCCTCGGGCGTGGGATGCAGGCGGCTGCCGGTGCGTTCGAACAGCGCCACGCCCAGCTTCACCTCCAGGTAGCGCACCAGCCGGCTGACGGCAGGCTGCGACACATGCAGGGCGGCCGCCGCACCAGAGATCGAGCCGGCCTGCATGACGGCGCGAAACACTTCGATCTGGCGCAGGTTCATGGGCTTAACACGGTGTTATGGAGTTGGCCTATTTTGGCATTTGCCGTGCGGGGCGTTAGCGCCCGACACTGCGCGCCATGGCATTTCCCTCTATCCCCGATGCGCTGAAGAACGGCCGCATTGCCGTCTGCGGCCTGGGCCTGATCGGTGGCTCGGTCGTGCGGGCGCTGCGTGCGCGCGGCTTCCAGGGCCACATCACCGGCCACGACGTGGATGCGGCGCTGCTGCGGCAACTGCTGCTCGAAGGCTGGATAAATGCCATCGCCGAGCCGCCCGCCACGCTCTTTGCCGAGCACGACCTGGTGCTGCTGTGCCAACCGGTGGGCGTGCTGTGCGCCTTCATCGAGCAGCACGCGGCCGACATCGGCCGTGGCCGTGCCGTGGGCATAGACGTGGCAAGCGTCAAGGCGCCGGTGCTGGCTGCCCTGCGCGCCGGCGGCGAAGCGGCGGTGGCGCGCTTTGTGCCCAGCCACCCCATCGCCGGCAAGGCGCGGCACGGCTGGGCCGCGGGCGATGCCGATCTGTTTGCCGGCAAGCGCTGCGTGCTCACGCCCGATGCCCGCACCGCCGCGCCAGCGCTGGCCTGCGCAGAGGCCTTCTGGGCGCTGCTGGGCGCGCAGGTCACCCAGATGCCGGCCGCGCAGCACGACCAGGTCTACGCCGCGCTGAGCCATCTGCCGCAACTGCTGAGCTATGCCTATCTGCACAGCCTGGCGCAGCGCGAAGGCACGCGCGACTGGCTGGCCTACCAGGGCAGCGGCTTCCAGGGCTTCACGCGCCTGGGCGGCTCGGATGCGGCGCTGTGGGCCGATATCGCCATCCACAACACGCAGCCGCTGATCGCGGAGATCGACCGCCTGGGCGATGCGCTGGGCCTGATCCGCCAGCACCTGGCGCAGGGCGATGCGCCCGCGCTGGCCGCGGCCTTTGCCCAGGCCCGCGACTTCCATGGCATGAGCGTTGCGGCGCCCACTGCCGCACCGGTTTCCCTTCCCCCTCAACAGGAGCCACGATGAACCTGCCTGCCACCACCCGCCGTGTCGCGTTCGCCGCGCTCGCGCTGTTTGCCACGATGGCTGCCCACGCCGACCAGCTCGCCGACATCAAGGCGCGCGGCACCCTGGTCTGCGGCACGCTCACCAGCACCGAGCCGCTGGGTTTCCAAGACCCCAAGACGCGCCAGATCGTCGGCTTTGATGTCGACATGTGCGCGGCCATTGCCAAGCGCATGGGCCTGAAGCTGGAGCACCGTGGCCTGTCGATCGAGCAGCGCATTCCAGAGCTGTCCACCGGCCGGGTCGACCTGGTGTCGGCCGCGCTCGGCTACACCAAGGAGCGCGCGCAGCAGGTGGCCTTTACGGCGGCGCACTACCAGGTGCCGATCCGCGTCATGGTCAAGAAAGACGCCGGCGTCACCAGCTTTGCGCAACTGGCCGACAAGCGCGTGAGCGCGGTCAAGAGCGCCACCACCGAGATCTTCGCGCGCCGTGGCCTGCCCAAGACCGCCATCATCAGCTACCAGGACGGCCCCTCGGCCTTCCTGGCGCTGATGCAGGACAAGGTCGATGGCTTCTCTACCTCGCACACCGCCGGCCTGCGCTACCTGGCCGAATCCAAGGGCGAGGCGGTCTTCATCGACGACAGCCTGGCCTGGGAGCCAACCGCACTCGGCGTGAAGAAGGATGAGCCGGCGCTGCTGGCAGCCGTCAACAAGGTGTTGGAAGACATGGAGAAGGCCGGCGAGATCGACTCCATCTGGAACCGCTGGTACGGCCCCGACACGCGCTTTGCCTTCAAGCGCGAGAAGAAGCTCACGCCCATCTCGGCCTTCGAGCAGTAAGCCACGGGCAGCGCCAGCGTACCCATGAAGGATTTCCTGCTGTCCAACCCGGACAACGTCGCGCTGTTGCTGCACGGCCTGCTCGTCACCGCGCAGTTGTTCGCGCTGAGCTGGGTGCTGGCCATGCTGCTGGCGTCTGTCTTGATGGCCGCGCGCAGCACGCAGTCGCGCGGGCTGCAGGGTGTGGTCAAGTGGTTTGTTGAATACCACCGCAACGTGCCCGGCCTGGTGCAGATCTTTGTCTGGTACTTCGGCGTGCCGCAGTTGCTGCCCAGCGGCATGCAGCGCTGGATCAACCACCACGATGGCGAGTTCATGCTGTCGTGCATCGCGCTCACCCTGTACGCTGCGGCCTACATGAGCGAAGACCTGCGCAGCGGCCTGCGCTCATTGCCGCGCGGGCAAGCCGAGGCGGCGCGCTCGCTGGGCATGAACTACTTCCAGACACTGCGCCACATCCTGCTGCCGCAGGCGCTGCGCGCCGCGTTGCCGCCGCTGGTAAACCAGACGCTGGCGCTGTTCAAGGCCACCAGCCTGGCCATGACGGTGGGCGTGGCCGATTTGATGCACGCCGCGCGCCAGATCGAGAACGAAACCTACCGCACCTTCGAGGTGTTCATGATCGCCTCGGCCTGCTACCTGGTCGGCTCCTGGTTCATCATGGGCGTGGGCGCCTTGGCACAGCAACGCGCGGCGGCGGCCAGGGGCGGGCGATGATCGACATCCTGCGTGATTACGGCCTGATCCTGCTCATCGGCCAGTACCCGCAAGGCCCGCTGGGCGGGCTGGCGATGACGCTGATCCTGGCGCTGCTGGCGCTGCTCATCTCCTTCCCGCTGGCGGTGCTGGTGGGCGTGGCCCGCACCTCGCCGGTCAAGCCGCTGGCCTGGGCCACGGCGCTCTATGCCAACTCGATCCGTGGCCTGCCGCTGCTGCTGGTGGTGTTCTGGTCTTACTTTGCCGTGCCCTACCTGACCGGTGGCCAGGTCAGCGCCACGTTGATGATGCTGATGGCCTTGGTGATTTATGAGAGCGCCTACCTGGGCGAGATCGTGCGCGCCGGCATCAGCGCGCTGCCAAGCGGCCAGTACCAGGCCGCCCGCGCGCTGGGCATGGGCCACCTCACCGCGCTGCGCACGGTGATCCTGCCGCAGGCGCTCTACAACATGATCCCGAGCATGCTCAACCAGTTCGTGGTGGTGGTGAAGAACACCTCGCTGGCCTATGTGATCGGCGTGGACGAGCTCACCAACGCCGCCTACCAGATCAACAGCCAGTTGCTGACCAAGCCGTTCCAGGTCTATGCGCTGCTGGCCGTGACCTACTTTGTGCTGTGCTTCTCGTTGGGCCGCGCGGTCGAGGGCGTAGAGCGCCGCATCACGCGCCGGCGCAACAGCCGCCCGGCCTGATTTTGAAGAAAAGTGGCTGAAGCCCAGGTGCAGCCTGGGCTTCTAGCTATGGTTTTTGAAATTCTGCGGGCGGGCGCTCAATCCGCGCAAACCAACTGGTTGCGCCCGCTGCGCTTGGCCTGGTAGAGCGCGCGGTCGGCTCGCTCCAGCAGATCGCTTAGCTGCGCATCGGTGGCGCGCACGCCGGTCATGCCGATGCTGGCCGTCAGCGTGCGGGCCTCGCCATCGTGCGGCGGCAACTGCAGTTGGGCAACGCGGCGCACCAGTTGCTCGGCCACTTCGGTTGCCGCCTCGGCCGTGGGGCGCGCCAGCAGCAGGCCAAATTCTTCACCGCCCAGGCGCCCGAGCAGGTCGCCAGCGCCGATATGGGCCTCCACCGTTTCGGTAAAGCGCACCAGCGCCCGGTCGCCCTCCTGGTGGCCGTAGCGGTCGTTGATGGCCTTGAAGTGGTCCAGGTCCAGCACCAGCAGCGCAAACCAGCCGCCGCCCTGCCGGAAGCGCAGCAGCCGCGCCTCGGCCTGTTCCAGGAAGGAGCGCCGGTTGGCAATGCCGGTGAGCATGTCGGTGCGCGCCATGTGCTGCAGCTCGCGCTCCAGGTTCTTGCGCTGCGTAACGTCGCGCCACAGCCCTTCCACGCCGGCGAAGGCGCCAGCGGCATCGCGCAGCGCGCGGCTGCTGATGGAGATGTCGATGACGCGGCCGTCCTTGCGCACCATCTGCCCGGGGAAGTCGGTCACCTCGCCATA
The DNA here is from genome assembly GCA_038961845.1 of Xylophilus sp. GW821-FHT01B05. NCBI lineage: Bacteria > Pseudomonadati > Pseudomonadota > Betaproteobacteria > Burkholderiales > Xylophilus > Xylophilus sp. GW821-FHT01B05. The sequence goes on along the minus strand of CP152408.1, from coordinate 3,789,169 downwards.
GACCTGGATGGCGTGCGTGAAGGCGTCGCGGTCGGCCGTGTTCGGGTACCAGGCCTCGGCCTTGCGGCCAATGATCTCCTGCGGGTCGTGGCCCAGCACGCGCCGCACGGCCGGGCCGACGTTGGTCACCACGCCCTCGGCATCGGTGCGGTAGTAGACGTCCTGCATGTTCTCGAACATCTCGCGGTAGCTGCGCTCGCTGGCGCGCAACTGCTGCTCGGTCTGGCTGTGGCCGGTCATGTCCAGGCCATTGACCACGATGGTGTCCTTGCCGGCATGGCGGGCGGCGGCGCTGGTCAGCAGCAGCACGCGCGATGCGCCACGGCAGGTCTGGATGCGCAGGTGGGCCGGTGCATTGGGTGTGGCATCGGAGCCCAGCCGGCTCAGCCGCAGCGCCGCGCGGGCCTGGTCCAGGGGATGGATGAATGCCTCTGGCGGGCGGCCCAGCAGGGACTCGGGGCCGTCGGCCTCCAGCACGGCGACGCAGGCGGCATTCACGTAGACGATGAGGCCTTCGGATATCACCATCACCGCGCTGGGCAACGCATGGAGCAGGTCTGGCGGGGAGAGCATACGGATTGCGGAGCGCCGGAAGCGAAAACGTAGCGGCCATGGTAGCGGTGAATTGCTGCGGGCCACGCGCGCCCGACGGGTGGTTGCGCCAGCGCCGCGCGACAATACGCCGCAGCGCTTCCCTTCATCGCAACAGAGACCCCATTCCATGCAATTCGCCGACCGTCTCCAGAAAGTAGAAACCTCCGCCATCCGCGAACTCTTCAAGCTGCTGGGCAAGCCCGGCATCATCAGCTTTGCCGGGGGCTTTCCGGACAGTGCGATGTTCGATGTGCAGGGCATCACCGAGGCCGCCAACAAGGCCCTGGCCGAAGAGCCCGGCGCGCTGCAGTACGGCGCCACCGAAGGCTACAACCCGCTGCGCGAGCAACTGGCCGCCTTCATGCAGAGCAAGGGCGTGCAAGGCGCCACGCCCGAAGGCCTGATCGTCACCACCGGCAGCCAGCAGGCGCTGGACCTGCTTGGCAAGACCCTGATCAACCCGGGCGACAAGGTGATCGTCGAGGGCCCGACCTTCCTCGCCACCATCCAGTGCTTTCGCCTGTACGGCGCCGAGGTGATCAGCGCGCCCATCGACGCCCACGGCGTGCAGACCGACAAGCTCGAAGCCTTGATTGCCGAGCACAAGCCCAAGTTCGTCTACCTGATCCCCACCTTTGGCAACCCCAGTGGCGCGCTGCTGCCGCTGGAGCGCCGCAAGAAGGTGCTGGAGCTGGCCGTGAAGTACCAGACGCTGGTGGTGGAAGACGACCCGTATGGCGACCTGTACTTCAACGACGCACCGCCGCCCAGCATCCTGGCCCTGAGCGCCAGCGTGCCCGGCAGCCGTGACTGGATCGCCCACTGCGGCAGCCTGAGCAAGGTGCTGAGCCCTGGCCTGCGCGTGGGCTGGCTCATCGCCCCGCCGGCCTTGCTGGCCAACGCCACCATGTGCAAGCAGTTCAGCGACGCCCACACCAGCACCTTCGCCCAGGCCACCGCCGCCAATTACCTGAAGGCCGGCCGCATGCCCGGCACGCTGGCCCATGTGCGCAAGGTCTACGGTGAGCGCGCAGCCGCCATGGGCGCAGCGCTCAAGCGCGAACTGGGCGACGCCATCGCCTTCACCCAACCCGAAGGCGGCCTGTTCTTCTGGGCTCGCCTCACCGGTGCCGGCGGCAAGGTGAAGGACGCAGGCGAATTCGCCAAGCGCGCCATCGAGCAAGGCGTGGCATTCGTGCCGGGCGCGCCTTTCTTTGCTGCAGCGCCCGACACGTCGGCGCTGCGCCTGAGCTTTGCCACGGCTGACGTGGCCAAGATCGAAGAGGGCATTCAGCGCTTGAAGAAGGCGCTGTAGTCAGACCAGCGATGCTGCGAGGCTGCCCACCCGCGCCAGCGCGCGGTCCCGTGCCGCCGCGTCGGCCGTGCTGCTGGTGAGGTAGCCACACACCAGCAGCGGTGCGCGCCCGCCCGGTGGCCAGAGCACGCCGATGTCATTGCGGGTTCCGTGGTCGCCGGAACCGGTCTTGTCGCCCACGCGCCAGCCTGTGGGCAGTTGGGCGCGCAGGCACTTGTCGCCGGTCTTGTTGGCCAGCAGCCATTGGTTCATCTGCTCTTTCGAGCGGGGGGAGAGGGCATCGCCCAGCACGATCTTGCGCAGCGTGCCCGCCATGGCCGCAGGCGTGGTGGTGTCGCGCGGGTCGCCCGGCGTGGCCTCATTCAGGTGTGGCTCGATGCGGTCGAGCCGGGTTTTGTCGTCCCCCAGTGTGCGCACATAGGCGGTCAGGCCCTCGGGGCCGCCAAAGCTGGCCAGCATCAGGTTGGCGGCCGTGTTGTCGCTGAGCGTGACGGCGGCCTCGCACAGCTCCGCCATCGACATGGGGGCGCCACCCACCCGTGCTTGCGTTACGGGCGCGTACTCAAGAATGTCTTCTGCCCGCACGCTCACGCGCCGGTCCAGCCGCTCGCGGCCCTGGTCGACCCGCGCCAGCACCAGCGCCGCCGCCAGCAGCTTGAAGGTGCTGCACATGGGAAAGCGCTCATCGCCGCGGTAGCTGTGCAGGGCGCCGGTATGGCTATCGAGCACCGCCACGCCCAGCCGGCCGCCGCTGTCGGCTTCGATCTGGCGGGCCTTTTGCTGGAAGTGGTCTTGGGGCGTGACCAGCCATTTCTGGGTGCATGCGCTGCTGGCGGATGCGGCTGTAAACAGGCCCAGGGCGTGGGTGAATTGGCGTCTCTTCATGGAGTCTCGGCGGCCGTTGCTTGGATGGTGGGGAATGATGCACGGCCACACCGGTGTTGTTCGCCATGGCGAAGGCGGTTGCGGCTTGATACGCCCAAAGCTGGTTCTGTTACATCTGCCGCGGCGCCCCTTCGGGCACGGCTGTTGCAAGTGCTTGCTTGATGTTTTTCAGCCCACCCGCCCTACCACAGCGCACTTGTCCCAGTTTTACAAACCTGTTGCATACGCCCCCTAAGATGCGCCCGTGATTGCTTCCGTCCTGGCCCGTGCCCCCACTTTTCTAGCCCAACAAACCCGCCGTACCTGGGGCGCTGCGCGCGCGCATCCCTGGCGGGTGCTTGCAGCGCTGCCGGCTTTGGTACTGCTGTATGTGCTGCTGCTGATTCCCTTCACGCCCGGCGTTGGCGACATCCGCCATGCCAGTGACGAGCGGCCCGCCGTGGTGCTGTCGGCCGACGGCAAGGTGCTGGCGGAATTCCGGCGCACCAACCGCCAGTGGGTCAAGCTGGCCGATATCTCGCCGCATGTCATCACCGCCTTGCTGTCGACCGAGGACCGGCGCTTCTACAAGCACCACGGCATCGACTTCAAGCGCACGCTGGCGGCGGTGCTCAATACGGTGCGTGGTGACCGCCAGGGCGGCTCCACCATCACGCAGCAGCTCGCGCGCAACCTGTACCCGGAGCAGATCGGCCGCTCGGTCAGCGTCACGCGCAAGGCCAAGGAGGCCATCACTGCCCTGAAGCTGGAGGCGGCCTATTCCAAGGACGAGATCCTGGAGACCTACCTCAACACCGTGCCCTTCCTCTACAACGCCTATGGCATCGAGATGGCGGCGCGCACCTATTTCGACACCTCGGCCGACAAGCTCGACGTGCTGCAAAGCGCCACCCTGATCGGCATGTTGAAGGGCACCAGCTACTACAACCCGGTAAACAACCCCGAGCGCGCACAAGAGCGCCGCAACACCGTGCTGGCGCAGATGGCCCTGCGCGACGGCCTGCCCGCCGGGCAACTGGCCGCGTTGCAGAAAAAGCCGCTGAAGGTGGACTTCGAGCGCCAGGACGACGCCGTGGGCCCCGCGCCGCACGTGGCGCGCCAGCTGCGCCGCTGGCTGATCGACTGGGCCGACCGCAACGGCTACGACATCTACTCCGACGGCCTGCGCGTGCAAACCACCATCGACTCGCGCCTGCAAGACCTGGCCAACCGTGCCGTGCAGCGGCAGGCCGACCAGTTGCAGAAGGCCGCCAGCGCCCAGTGGGGCCCGCGCGCCTGGACGGCGCAGCGGCCCGTGGTGCAGGCGCTGCTGCGCGAAACCGCGGCCTACAAGACCGCGCGTGACGCCGGCCTGGACGACGCCAAGGCGATCAAGCAGGTGCTGGCCGACGCCGACGCCATGCAGGCGCTGCGCGACGACAAAACCCGCCTGCAGGCCGGCTTCCTGGCGGTTGACCCGCGCAACGGCCAGGTCCGCGCCTGGGTCGGCAGCCGCGGCTTTGCCGAAGACCAGTTCGACCACGTGCAGCAGGCGCGCCGGCAACCGGGCTCCACCTTCAAGCCCTTTGTGTACGGTGCCGCATTTGCGCAGGGCATAGACCCGAACGAGACCTTTGTCGACGGGCCGGTCGCTATCGCGCTGGGCAACGGTCAGGTCTGGCGGCCCACCGACGGCAATGAATCCAGCTTCCAACCCATGACGCTGCGCGACGGCCTGGCGTTCTCGCGCAACACCATCACTGCCCAGCTGATGCAGCAGGTCGGCCCGGCCAAGGTGGCCGGGCTAGCCCGCGCCATGGGCGTGCGCCAGAGCAAGCTGGACGAGGTGCCCTCGCTGGCCCTGGGCACCAGCCCGGTCACGCTGAAGGAAATGGTCACGGCCTACAGCAGCATTGCCAACGGCGGCAACTACATCGCGCCGGTGCTGGTCACCCGCATCGAGAACCGCAAGGGCGAGGTGCTGGAGCAGTTCCAGGTAGCCGCACCCGAGCCGGCACTGGACCACGCGGCCGCGCAGACGCTGCTCGACGCCATGCGCGGCGTGGTCGACAAGGGCACGGGCGCCGGCATTCGCGCGCGCTTTGGCATCCAGGGCGATGTGGCGGGCAAGACCGGCACCACCCAGGACAACACCGACGGCTGGTTCATCCTGATGCACCCGCAACTGGTGGCGGGTGCCTGGGTGGGCTTTAACGACAGCCGCGTGACCATGGGCGATAGCTGGGGGCAGGGCGCCCGCAGTGCGCTGCCCATCGTCGGTGACTTCATGCAGGCGTCCTTGCGCGCCAAGGTGCTGGACGCCAGCGCCGCGTTTGATGCGCCGCGCCTGCCGCCGCCTCCGCCACCACCAGAGCCCGTCGCCTTGCCTGAGTTTCAGGCGGCCGTGCCGCCGGACGCGCAGACGGCTACGCCGGTCGATGTGGGCACGATCGGGCCGGCACCCGTGGCCGAGCCGGCCGTCGTGGTGTCGCCGGTGCGCTCCCCATCGCTGGAGTCGATCTCTGGGGCTCCGCAGCGCGTGCCGCAATAGAGGGCACCCGCCGGCACGGTACGATCACCCATGAAGAAAACTTTTCAGCTCAATATCGAAGGCAAGAACCGCGACCGGGTTCTGGAAGCCGTAAAGCACGAAATCCGCAAGTACATCAAGCGCGAACGCCGTCGTGAACTCCCGCCAGGCGTGGACTACTGGGACTTCAATTGCAAGTTCGGCCTGACGGAGCAGGCGGCCGAACATGTGCATCTGGCCAATCTCACGGAGTCGATCGACGCCGCCGCCGCTGAAGCGGCCGGCCAGTTCTATGTGGAGATCCTGGCTGCGCACGGCGTGCGCAAGGCCCGGCCGGCACCGGAGGCCGAGGCCTCCGACCTCGACTAATCGCCGCGTGCTGCCGCTGCGGCGGCGCGCAACTTGTCTTTCTTGCTAGGGCGCTTGCCCTTGATGCCGCCGGTGCCTGGTGCCTCGGCGGCTTTTTCTTTTGATTCCACCTCAACCGGCTCGAAGCCCGCGATCTGCTCGCGCGGCAGGCTCAGGTTCTGGCGTTTTTCGATCAGGCGGAAATGCGCCTCCGTGTCGGCGCTGGTGAAGCTCACCGCCAGGCCGCTTTCGCCCGCGCGGCCGGTGCGGCCAATGCGGTGCACATAGTCCACGGCCGAGCGCGGCAGGTCGTAGTTCACCACCACTGGCAACTGCGAAATATCAATGCCGCGCGAGGCCAGATCGGTCGTCACCAGCACATCCCAACGGCCGGCCTTGAACTCTTCCAGTACCTGCTTGCGCGCGCCCTGGCTCAGCCCGCCGTGGAAGGGCGTGGCGAAGATGCCGTTCTTGTAGAGCTTCCAGGCCACGTGCTCGGTGGCGTACTGGGTGGCCACAAACACCAGCGCCCGGCCCCAACCGCTTTCCTCCAGCAGGTGGCGCAACAGCTCGGTGCGCCGGCTGGCATCGACCTGGATCACGCGTTGCAGGATGGCGGGCTCATTCCCCGGCGTGGCCACGACCTCTACACGCACTGGCTGGCGCAGCAGGCCGGCAGCCAGTGCCTCGACCGCAGGCGGGAAGGTGGCAGAGAAGAACAGGTTCTGGCGCTGCTGCGGCAGCAAGGCCAGCACGCGGTTCAGTTCCTCGGAAAAGCCCAGGTCCAGCAGGCGGTCGGCCTCGTCCAGCACCAGCAGGCCCACGGACGAGAGCCTGAGCGCGTTGTGCTCCACCAGATCGAGCAGGCGGCCGGGCGTGGCCACCACCACATCGGCGCCGCCGCGCAGGCCCATCATCTGCGGATTGATCGAGACACCGCCAAACACCACCGCCACCTTGGGCGGCTGCGGCAGGTCCTGGGCCAGGCTGCGCAGCACTTCGCCGACCTGTGCCGCCAGCTCGCGCGTGGGCACCAGGATCAGCGCGCGTACCCGCCGTGGCGTGTGCTGGGGGCCTTCCTGCAGCCGTTGCAGCAGCGGCAGGGCAAAGGCTGCCGTCTTGCCGGAGCCGGTCTGTGCCGAGCCAAGCACGTCGGCGCCTTGCAACACGGCGGGAATCGCAGCGGCCTGGATCGGCGTGGGCGTGAGAAAGCCGAGCTTGCCGGCAGCGTGGACCAGCGCGGGAGAAAGGCCGAGTGAGAGAAAGGGCATGAGGGGCTAATCGGCCAGAGAAGAGAGTTAGGGCGAGCGATGCAGCCGCGGTGCGGCCAGGGCGTCGATGTTGTCGCTGACAGCCACATCCACGTCGCGCCAGCGCCCGGCGGGTTGCAGGGCGGCCAGGGCGGTCTGCAGGGCGCGCAGGTCTTTCACGCTGGGTGCGACTTTGATCTGCGCAATGGCTGCAGCTGAGTTGCCACCTTTGACCAATGCCAGCACCTTGCCGGCCCATTCATTGGCTCGCGCCATGGATTCCCCTGTTGTGTATCGAGCCCCCGATTGTCCCTGACCCGTCAAGCCCGTGGCGTAAACGCGGTGGCTGGACTGAATACTGGCACCGAGGGCCGCGGAGCAGGCCAAGCGCAGACATCCGCGGAACCGGCTCCGCCGGGCCGCAGGATGTGCCCCCTGGAGGGGGTTGGCGAAGACACGAAGTGCGTAGCCTGGGGGTGATCTCAATACGGCAAGGCAAAGCCATCGCGACCGGCGTTGACGCGGGTCGCCGTGGCTTGCCCGGCAATCTCCTGCGCCGTGATCGACACACTGGCGCCGGGCACCAGCAGGCTGCGGTCGCCGGGGCGGAAGGTGACGATGGGCGTGCCGGGCGGGATGACCAGGGTTTGCTCGCCGCCCTTGTACTTCAGCTGCAGCTTGCGGCCGGACGGGGCAGCGGCCACGTCGGCGACGGTGGCGTTGGTCATGGTGCTTTCGGGCTGCAGGTCGAAGGGGTGAAAGCCTTCGCCGGTGCCGCGCGCGGATTCGGGGAATACGGTGACGGCGATGGCGCGCTGGGTGCCGTCGGGCTGTGGCAGGGCGGCGGTGCCGATGAAGCTGCCGGCCTGGATATCGGCCAGGTTGATGGGGAAGACCTCTTGCACCGCCAGGGTGCCGGGCAGCGCCAGTGCCACGGTGTCGCCGTTGCGCGCCTTGACGGTCAGGGTGGTGGGCGTCACGGCCTGCACCGTACCGCGCAGCCGCACAGTGGGCGTGCCTGCGGGCTGCGCCACGGCCCAACTGGTGGCCAGGCAAAGGGCAAGGGCGGAAAGAGTGGATTTCATGGCGGGTTCTTGGGGCGGACGGGATGGAGGGCGGATCGTGCCACGGCGGCCGGATTCATGTGCGGCACCCTCGCAGGCCCTCTTGCAAGCGCTGCCGCCACCCCCAGCTTTCGGGCATGAATACCACCCATGCTCTTTCCCAAAACGCCCTGGTGCTGGCCGGGTTGCTGCAGCGGCTGGAAAGCCGTGGCGGCGCCGACGCCGGGCAGTACCGCGACGTGGTGGCCCGGCTCACCAGCGAACTGACCGACGTGGCGCCTGGCGCCGCGCTGGACGAGCTGCTGGCGGCTGCGCCCGTGGCCGCCGAGATCTACGAGAACCTGAACTACCAGCACGCGGGCCTGTGCCGCTCCCCGCTGGATGCGTCGCTGGCCGCAGAACTGAGCGCCCGCGAACTGATTGCGCAGGCCATGCGCCCAGCGGAACACGGGACGCCACGCCGCAGCGCTTGAATACGGTTTTTTGGTAAAAAGTGCCTCTAGCCCTTGTGTGGCCTGGGCTAGTAGCTATAAAAATAGTAGTAGGGCTACTGCAGCACTTCCAGCAGGCGATCCAGCCCGCCGTCATTGATGGCCACCATGGCTTGCTCGCGCACCTTGGGCTTGGCATGAAAGGCCACTGACAGGCCGGCCGCGCCCATCATCGGCAGGTCGTTGGCGCCGTCGCCCACGGCAATCGCCTGGGCCGGCGCAATGCCCAGCAGCGAGGCCACTTCCAGCAGCGTGCGGCGCTTCTCGGCGCCATCGCAGACGTCGCCCCAGCTTTGCTCCGTGATGCGGCCGGTGAGCACGCCGCCGGCTTCCTCCAGCAGGTTGGAGCGCGCAAAGTCGATGCCCAACTGCGCCTTCACCCGGTCGGCAAAGAAGGTAAAGCCACCGCTCACCAGCAGCACCTTCAGGCCCGCCGCCTTGCAGGCGCTCACCAATTCGGCCGCGCCAGGCGAGAAGCGCAGGCGCTCGTCATAGACCTGCTGCAGCGAGGCGGTCGGCACGCCTTCCAGCAGCGCCACGCGGCGGCGCAGGCTCTCTTTGAAGTCGGCGATCTCGCCGCGCATGGTGGCCTCGGTGATGGCGGCGACTTCGGCCTTCTTGCCAACGGCGTCGGCGATCTCGTCGATGCATTCGATGGTGATCAGCGTCGAATCCATGTCGAAGGCGATCAGCTTGAAGTCGGCCAGGCGCAGCGGGGATTGCAGGCCTTGCACGACGAGGCCGGGGGAGGTTTCGGTGGGCGAGGACATGGATGCGGTGGAAAAAGGAAAAAGAAGTGAAAGCCGCGCTCAGGCGTACCAGTCCTCGACCCGCAGGCCGGGGACGCGGGCGAACTCGCGGGTGTTGTGGGTGACAACGGTGAGGTCGTGGGCGAGGGCAATCGCGGCGATCTGCAGGTCATTGCCGCCGATCGGCGTGCCCTGGCGTTGCAGCGCGGCTTGCAGTTCGCCGGCCCGCTGCGCGCTTGTGGCGCCATAGTCCATCAGCGCATAGCGTTGCCGCAGGGAGTCGATGTACGCCAGCATGCCGCCCGGAGCCGTGGACTTGGCCGCGCCCAGGTGCAGTTCCTGCAGCGAGATCACGCTCCAGGCCAGCGTCTCGGCCGCATGGCTGTCGAGGCGCGCCAGGCACAGGCCCTGGCGCTTGCGTGCATAGATCAGCGTGTTGGTATCGAGCAGGTAGCGCGGCATCACTCGAACGGCTCGCGCGGTGCGTCTTCGCCCAGGCCGGCGTAGCGCGTCTTCGGGTCGAGCAGGAAGTCCAGTTCGTCGCCCGGCGGGCCGTACTGGCGATCGATGTCTGCCAGCGCTTCGGCCAGGCTTCCGGGCCGGGCCTTGGCCTTCTCCGCCTCCGCAAACTGCGCGAACCACTTGCTCACCGACATTTGCGCGCGCGCCGCCGCAGCCTTGGCGGCGGCGAGGGTGTCTTCTTCGAGATAGATGGTGACTTGCGACATGGCGGTAGCCTCCTGTGGCGGTGGCAATTACATGCGCAATTATACGGAGGCCGCCACCTCTGCCACAGGCTGCCCCAGCGCCCGCAAGATATCCCGCACCATCTGCGCCCGCTCCTTGGGCTCGGGCAGGTCGCGCTCTATGCGCAGCTTCTCGTTGCCGGCGAGCTTGATGTGCTTGTTCTTCTGGATCAGCGCAATGATGCGCATCGGGTCTATCGGCGGGTTGGGCTTGAAGGTGATGTGGGTCACGCCCGGCGCGGCATCGACCTTGACCACGCCGTAGGGCTTGGCCAGCACGCGCAGGCGGTGCACGTCGATGAGGGTCTGCGCCTGGGCGGGCAGCTTGCCAAAGCGGTCGACGATTTCTTCCAGTAGCCCGTCGATCTGATCCGTGGTTTTGGCCGTGGCCAGCTTTTTGTAGAAGGACAGGCGCAGGTGCACGTCGCCGCAGTAGTCGTCGGGCAGCAGGGCGGGCGCGTGCAGGTTGATCTCGGTCGTGACCGACAGCGGCGCCAGCAGATCGGGCTCGCGGCCGGCCTTGAGGGCCTTTACCGCTTCGCCCAGCATCTCGTTGTAGAGCTGGAAGCCGATCTCCATCATGTTGCCGCTCTGGTTCTCGCCCAGCACCTCGCCGGTGCCGCGGATCTCTAGGTCGTGCATGGCCAGGTAGAAGCCCGAGCCCAGCTCTTCCATCTGCTGGATGGCGTCCAGCCGCTGCTGCGCCTGCTTGGTCAGGCCCTCGGTGTCGGGCACCATCAGGTAGGCATAGGCTTGGTGGTGGCTGCGGCCGACGCGGCCGCGCAGTTGGTGCAATTGCGCCAGGCCAAACTTGTCGGCGCGGCTCATGACGATGGTGTTGGCGGTCGGCACGTCGATGCCGGTCTCGATGATGGTCGAGCACAGCAGCAGGTTGTAGCGCTGCGCCACGAAGTCGCGCATCACGCGCTCCAGCTCGCGCTCGGGCATCTGGCCGTGGGCCACGGCAATGCGGGCCTCGGGCAATATCTCTTCGAGCTTCTGGCGCCGGTTCTCGATGGTCTCGACCTCGTTGTGCAGGAAGTAGACCTGCCCGCCGCGTTTCAGCTCGCGCAGCACGGCCTCGCGGATCACGCCCGTGCCCTCGTTGCGCACAAAGGTCTTGATCGCCAGCCGGCGCTGCGGCGCGGTGGCGATCACGCTCAGGTCGCGCAGGCCTTCCAGCGCCATGCCCAGCGTGCGTGGGATGGGGGTGGCGGTGAGCGTCAGCACGTCGACTTCGGCGCGCATGGCCTTCATCTGCTCCTTGTGGCGCACACCGAAGCGGTGCTCCTCGTCAATGATGAGCAGGCCCAGGTCCTTGAACTTGACCGATTCGCTGAGCAGCTTGTGCGTGCCCACGACGATGTCCACGCTGCCATCGGCCAGGCCCTTGGCGGCGGCGTTGATCTCCTTGGTGGAGCGGAAGCGGCTCATCTCGGCCACCTTCACCGGCCATTTGCCAAAGCGGTCCACCAGCGTCTGGTAGTGCTGCTCGGCCAGCAGCGTGGTGGGCGCAAGAAAGGCCACCTGCTTGCCACCGGTGATGGCGATAAAGGCCGCGCGCAGCGCCACCTCGGTCTTGCCAAAGCCCACGTCGCCGCAGACCAGCCGGTCCATCGGCTGCGGGCTGATCATGTCCTGGATCACGGCGTGGATGGCGGCGCGCTGGTCAGCGGTTTCGTCAAAGCCGAAGTCGTTGGCAAAGATCTCGTAGTCGGCTGCGGCGTAACGGAAGGCATGGCCCTCGCGTGCCGCGCGGCGGGCGTAGATGTTGAGCAGCTCGGCCGCAGAGTCGCGCACCTGCTCGGCCGCCTTGCGCTTGGCCTTGTCCCACTGGCCGCTGCCCAGCTTGTGCAGCGGCGCCTCGTCGGCGCTCACGCCGGTGTAGCGGCTGATCTGGTGCAACTGGCTCACCGGCACGTAGAGCGTGGCCTTGTCGGCGTACTCCAGGTGCAAGAACTCCTGCATGGCCGGCGTGCCGTCGGCATTGGTGCCCTGGCCCAGGTCCATGTTGACCAGCCCGCGGTAGCGGCCAATGCCGTGCGCGGTGTGCACCACCGGGTCGCCCACGTTGAGCTCGGCCAGGTCCTTGATCAGCGCCTCGACATCACTGACCTGCTCTTGCCGGCGGCGCCGGCGCGTGGTCGGGCCGGCGGCGAACAGCTCGGTCTCGGTGACAAAGTCGATGCCGCCTTTTATCCAGGCAAAGCCGGTGACCAGCGCGGCGGTGGCGATGCCGAGCTTTTCTTCTCCCATCGCCTCGAACTCGGCCAGCGAGTCAAAGGCCGGCGGGCTGACATTGCTGGCACGCAGGAAGTCGAGCAGGCTTTCACGCCGGCCATCGCTCTCGGCCAGCAGCAGCACGCGCTGGGGCGTGTCGCGAATATGGGCCTTCAACCGCGCCAGCGGGTCTTCCGCACCGCGCAGCACAGACAGCTCGCCCAGCTTCTGGAAGTAGGGGTTGTCGCCCACGTCTTCCACGCCCGGGCGGATCGACAGCTGTGCGTGCGCGTTGGCGCGAACGTGGAACTGTTCGCTGGACAAGAACAGTGCCTCGGGCGGCAGCACTGGCCGTTCCGCATCGCCCTGCACCAGGCGGTAGCGGTCCTTGGTGTCCTGCCAGAAGCGGTGGAAGGCCGGCTCCAGGTCGCCATGCAGCACCACCGTGGCGCTGTCGCCCAGGTAGTCGAACACGGTGGCGGTGTCATCGAAGAACAGCGGCAGGTAGTACTCGATACCTGCCGTGGCCACGCCCGCGCCCATGTCCTTGTAGATGCGGCTCTTGGTCGGGTCGCCCTCCAGCAGCTCGCGCCAGCGGTGGCGGAACTTGGCACGCGCATCCTCGTCCATCGGGAACTCGCGGCCCGGCAGCAGGCGCACTTCCGGCACCGGGTACAGGCTGCGCTGGGTGTCGGGGTCGAAGGTGCGGATCGAGTCGATCTCGTCGTCGAACAAATCCACCCGGTAGGGCACCAGCGAGCCCATCGGGAACAGATCAATCAGCCCGCCGCGCACCGCGTATTCGCCCGGGCTCACCACCTGCGTCACATGGCTGTAGCCGGCCAGCGTGAGCTGGGCCTTGAGCCGTGCTTCATCCAGCCGCTGCTTGACCTTGAAGTGAAAGGTGTAGCCCGCCAGAAAGGCCGGCGGCGCCAATCGGTATAGCGCCGTGGTGGCCGGCACGATCACCAGATCGGCCTCGCCCTGGCTAATGCGCCAGAGCGTGGCCAGGCGCTCGCTGATCAGGTCCTGGTGCGGCGAGAAGGTGTCGTAGGGCAGCGTCTCCCAGTCAGGGAACAGCGCGCAGCGCAGCTCTGGCGCAAAAAAGGCCAGCTCATCAATCAGGCGCTGGGCATCCGTGGCATCCGCCGTGACGATGGCCGTGCGCTGGCCTGCGGCCTTCTCGCGCAGCCCCAACTGGGCCAGCAGCAGCGCATCGGCCGAGCCGGGCGGGCGCGGCACCGAGAAGCGTTTTCCGGGGGCGATGCGCGGGAGGTCCATGGGAAGGTGCCGGGAGGTAGGCAAGAGCGTCGTGCAAATAGGAACACCCCCCGGCGCGAGGACGGGGGGTAGAGGGTCGATTCTAGAATGTGCCCCTCATTCCTGCTGGCCTCCGCGCTTTATCCATGCCCTTGCCCGATTCCTTGGCGCACGCCGCTGCCCCCGTACGTTTCTGGGCGCTGATCCCCTGCGCCGGCGTTGGCGCGCGTGCGGGCGGCGAAGGCCCCAAGCAGTACCGGTCGCTGGCTGGTCAGCCCTTGGTACTGCATACGCTCGCGGCTTTTGCCGCCGTGCGCCGGTTGGCCGGCGGCGTGGTGGTGGTGGCCCCGGAAGATCATTTTTTTGATGCCCAGGCGCCGCTGAATAGTGGCTGGCAGGTGCAGCCGTGTGGTGGCGCGACGCGGGCCGCAAGCGTGGTCAACGGCCTGCAGGCTTTGGCAGGGCAGGGCGCCGCAGCGCATGACTGGGTGCTGGTGCATGACGCTGCGCGCTGCCTGGTGACGGCGCCGCTGATCGATGCACTGATCGACACCTGCGCCACCGACCCGGTGGGCGGCCTGCTGGCACAGCCGCTGGCCGACACCCTCAAGACCTCCAGCACCGATCGGGTCGAGGCCACGGTGGACCGCCGCGGCAAGTGGCTGGCGCAGACGCCGCAGATGTTCCGCATCGGCCTGCTGTCGCAGGCGCTGCAGCATGCAGGTGCCCAAGTTACCGACGAATCAAGCGCAGTCGAGGCCATGGGCCTGCAGCCGCGCCTGGTGCCGGGCAGCGCGCAGAACTTCAAGGTCACCTGGCCCGAGGATTTCGCCCTGGCCGAGGCCGTGCTGGCCAGCCGGCGGCATGCCGACACGGTGGCGCGCTTTGGCGGCCCGCGCGGCGAGGCATCTGCGTTGCCCGCCAAAACCCATTTCTGAAATGAACTCCATGAACATCCGCATTGGCGAAGGCTGGGACGTGCACGCCCTGGCCGCCGGCCGCAAACTCATACTCGGCGGCGTCGAGATCCCGCACAGCCTGGGCCTGCTCGGCCATTCAGACGCCGACGTGTTGTTGCACGCCATCACCGACGCGCTCTTGGGTGCGGCCGCGCTGGGCGACATCGGCACGCACTTCCCCGACACCGACGAGCGCTTTCGCGGTGCCGACTCCACCGTGTTATTGGCCGAGGCCGCGCGCCGCGTGGGTGCCGAGGGCTGGCAGATCGGCAACATCGACAGCACGGTGATCGCCCAGGCGCCCAAGCTGATGCCCCACATGCCGGCCATCCGCGCCCGCATTGCGCAGGTGCTGGCGCTGGAGGTTGGTCAGGTCAACGTCAAGGCCAAGACGGCCGAGAAGCTGGGCCCCGTGGGCGAGGGCCGCAGCATGGAAGCACGCGCAGTGGTGCTATTGTTTAGATAGCGGCTTGCGGGCTACGGACGGGCGCCACGAGCGCTTTTCCGTCGGATGAGGCTGGGCCGGCGTGCCATCTGCCGTGGCGCGTGTGAGGACGATGCGCGCATTGAGCCCGCCGGTGGGCGCATTGCTCAGTGTGAAGGCGCCGCCCATGCGCCGTACCGTCTTGTCGACGATAGACAGCCCCAGGCCAGCGCCGGTGGCCGAGGTGCGCGCGGTATCGCCTCGGAAGAAGGGCTTGGTCAGGCTCGAGAGGATTTCGGGCGGCACGCCATGGCCATGGTCGCGCACCGTCAGCACCACGGATTCCTCGCGGGCATGGGCCTCTATGTCGACCTCGGCCACGTCCAGGCCCGGAGATTTGCCGTAGCGGCGCGCATTCTCGATCAGGTTGGATACCACCCGGGCCAGCTCGGTGCCATCGGCCATCACCCGCAGGCTGTCGGGTACATCGACCCGGATCTGCAGCTCGTCGTGGTCTTCCACCGCGTAGACGCAAGAGGCCACCACATC
The DNA here is from genome assembly GCA_038961845.1 of Xylophilus sp. GW821-FHT01B05. Lineage (NCBI taxonomy): Bacteria > Pseudomonadati > Pseudomonadota > Betaproteobacteria > Burkholderiales > Xylophilus > Xylophilus sp. GW821-FHT01B05. Next base: position 3,773,806 of record CP152408.1, on the reverse strand, counting down.
GGCCAGCACGACTGGCCGCAGGTTGACATGGTCGGGGCGGGCGTAGTCCAGGAACTTGTCGATGATGGCGTCGAGCTGCGCCATGTCCGCGACCATGTGGTCACGCGCATCCTCGTCGGCCACGCTCAGCTCGGTCTCCAGCCGCAGCCGTGCCAGCGGTGTGCGCAGGTCGTGCGAAATGCCGGCCAGCATCACGGCACGATCCTGTTCCAGCTGCGCCAGCCGCCGCGCCATGCGGTTGAAGCCCAGGTTGACCTCGCGGATCTCGCTGGTCACGGCTTGCTCGTCCAGGTGGCTGCCAGCGAAGTCGCCTTCGCGCACACGGTTGGCCGCCAGCGACAGCTGTTTGAGAGGCCGGTTGATCAGCCGTGCAATGGCGGCAGCACCCGCCAGCGACAGCGCGGCAGCGGTCACCAGCCAGATCAGCCAGGTCTTGCCGCCTGCAGGGCTGAAGCGTGCGCGGTCCAGCAGCAACCAGTTGGAGTCGCCGTTGATGGCAAAGCCGACCCACAGGCCTTCCTCGCCGTTGACCGACTTGGCAATAACCGTGCCCCGGCCCAGGCGCTCCACCAGCTCGTCCGTCATGCGACGGCCAAGGGCGCTGTTCTCCAGTGGTTCGAAGGTGTCGCCAGGTTCGCGCGGCAGGATGCGCACGCCTTCCTGGTCGGCCATGGTCTTGATCAGCGATACGCGCGCGATGGCATCGGCGTGGATCAACGCGGCGCGGCTCAGGTTGACCAGGGATGCGATCTGCTGCGCCGTGTGCAGCGCACGCGGCTCGAACTCCAACGCGCGCAGGGTTTGCAGCCAAGCCAGGATGCTGCCGACAAGCAAGATGGCCAGCAGGAAGAAGGTGCGCCAGAACAGGTTCAGTCCCAGCCGCGGCGGCCGTGCCTCTTCCGGCGCGCCGTCCGCATCGCGCGGCAGGAGCTCCTTGGTCTGGGACAGATCGGTGGGGATCACTGCCATGGCGCAAATACCCTGCATCCTAAAGGCGGCAGGGAATGGCAGCAGCAGGGCGGCGCGGCGATCAAGGCCGCAGTTCCTCTATCAGCCCGCTCCGTCCGGTACGAAGACATAGCCCACGCCCCACACGGTCTGGATGTAGCGCGGCGCAGCGGCATCGATCTCCACGAGTTTGCGTAGGCGCGACACCTGCACGTCCAGGCTGCGGTCAAAGGGCTCGAACTCACGGCCACGCGCCAGCAGGGCCAGCTTCTCACGCGACAGTGGCTGGCGCGGATGGCGCACCAAGGCCTTGAGCATGGCGAACTCGCCAGTGGTCAGGGGCAGCTCTTCGCCACTCTTTTGCAGCGCGCGCGTGCCCAGGTCGAAGGTGAAGGGGCCGAAGTTCACCACCTCGTTGTCGCCCGAAGGGGCGCCTGGCGCCTCTTGCGGCGGACGGCGGCGCAGTACGGCGTGGATACGGGCCAGCAGTTCGCGCGGGTTGAAGGGCTTGCCGAGGTAGTCGTCGGCACCGACTTCCAGGCCGACGATGCGGTCCACGTCCTCGCCCTTGGCGGTGAGCATGATGATGGGCGTACGGTCGTTGGCCGCACGCAGCCGCCGGCAGATGGACAGGCCATCCTCACCGGGCATCATCAGATCGAGCACGATCAGGTCAACGGTGTCGCGCAGCAGGATGCGGTTGAGCGCCTTGCCATCTTCCGCGACCATGACTTCGAAGCCTTCTTGGGTGAGGTAGCGGCGCAGCAGGTCACGGATGCGCGCGTCGTCGTCGACCACCAGAATCTTGTCGGTACGGGCTGCAGCTTGGGTCATGGGCATTCCAGGAATTTGTAACAGCGGCCATTTTGTGGCCGTAAAACCGGACCAAGGGGCTTTTTTTGACCCAATGTTACAAGTCTTGCGGCGTGGCGCAAGAAGTTGCGGTGCGCCCGGCAATATCGTCCCAAAGACGGCCTTGACACGCTTTTTGTCCATCCAAACCGGAGTTTCAATGATCACTATCCGTCGATTGACTGCCCTGGCAGCCCTACTGGCTTGCTCTTCCTACGCGTTCTCCCAGACGCTGCCGCCGCCACAGAATGTTGTGCAACTGAGCGCCGACGCACAGGCCGAAGTGCAGCAGGACATGCTCAGCATGGTGCTTTCGACCACCAAGGAGGGGGCCAATCCTGCGGCCGTGCAGGCGCAGCTCAAGACCGCCCTGGATGCCGCGCTGGGGCTGGCACGCAGCGAGGCACGTCCGGGGCAGATGGATGTGCAGACCGGCAACTTCAGCCTGAGCCCGCGTTACGGCAAGGAGGGGCGCATTGCAAGCTGGCAGGGTACGGCTGAGCTGGTGCTGGAAGGGCGGGATTTCGACCGCATCACTTCAACCGCAGGGCGCATCAATACCCTGACGCTGGGCCGTGTCGGTTTTGGCCTGAGCCGCGAGCAGCGGGTGAAGGCCGAGTCCGAAGTGCAGATGCGTGCCATAGAGAACTTCAAGGCGAAGGCGACCACGTTGGCGCGGGGCTTCGGCTTTGGCAACTACACGCTGCGCGAAGTGTCGGTGAATTCAAGCGACTCTTCTCCGATGCCGCGCCCGCGCATGATGGCCATGGCCGCCAAGTCCATGGAGGCTGACTCGGCGGTGCCGGTCGAAGCAGGCAAGAGCACGGTGACCGTCAACGTCTCGGGTTCGATCCAACTGCAGTAGTCCCCGGCTGCCTGCCGTTGCAGCAGTCTGGCTCCGAGGCCGCGGGTCATAGGCATGACCCGCGGCTTTCTTTTGTGGGGCGTGGGTGTTTTGCTGGATGAATTAGGATGCCACGCAGGTCCTGCTCGCTGCGGCGTCGCAGCAGGGGCGGCCGTCTCTTGATCCGCGATGCATACCTTTGAACCTCAGCTGAAATTCGTCTCGTGCCCCAGTGCCGCAGGGGCGCCTCGTGGCGCCACGCCGCACGACGGCAGCCACCGCATGGCCTACTGGGAATGGAATGCGACTGGCAATCCCCGGCATCCACACGTCGTGGTGTGCGTACATGGGCTGTCGCGGCAAGGCCGGGATTTCGACGTGCTGGCACGCGCTTTGGCGCCGTACATGCGCGTGGTGTGTCCTGATGTGGTGGGCCGCGGGCGCAGCGATTGGCTGCAAGACCCTGAGGGTTACGCCGTGCCGCTGTATGCCGCCGACATGCTGGCGCTGCTCGCGCAGTTGCATGCGCAGTCGCCGGTCGAGACCTTGGATTGGGTGGGAACCAGCATGGGTGGTCTGATCGGCATGGCGTTGTGCGGGCAACCTGGCCTGCCGCTACCCTTGCCGGTGCGCAGGCTGGTACTCAATGACGTCGGTCCTGTGATCCAGTGGCAGGCTTTGCAGCGCATTGGCCAGTACCTGGGTCAGCCGGTTCGTTTTGGCACCCTGGAGCAGGCGGCTGAGGCGCTGCGCTTGCTGTCGCTGAGCTTTGGTCCGCACAGTACGGAAGAGTGGCTGGCGCTGTCGCGGCCCATGGTGGTGCCAGCGGACGCGGCAGATCCGTCTGCCGGGCTGATGCTGCACTACGACCCCGCCATTGCGGTGCCTTTTCGCGGCATGACGCAAGAAAGCGCCGTGCAGTCCGAAGCGGTGCTGTGGGCGCTCTATGACCATATCCGCGCCGAAACCTTGCTCTTGCGCGGCGCCGATTCGGACCTGCTCGCGGCGGCTACGGCGCAGGCCATGACCGGCCGGGGGCCGCAGGCGCGCCTGGTGGAGTTTGCAGGCGTCGGCCATGCCCCGACCCTGGTGGCGGCACCGCAGGTGCAGGCGGTCACAGACTTCCTGCTGCGCTCCGTATGAAGAGCCTGCTTGGCCCTCCGGCAGGCGCTGCTGCAGAGGCGGTGTCCGATCTCATTGTGGCAACGGCGAATGCATTGCCCGAGCAGAAGCAGGCCCTGGCGCGGGCGCGCGCCTTTGCCGAGCCTTTCCTGGCAAGCGAAACGCTGGATTCGGGCCAGAACACGCTGGCCCACGCTGACAACGTCTCCGACATCTTGCTGGGCATTGGCGGCTCCGAGGCGATGCGCGCCGCCAACTACCTGGTGCATGCCTGCGAGCACCTGGCGCGTCCGCAGGAAACCATCGCGCGTGCTTTCGGCGATGAGTACGCGGCATTGGCGATGGAGACCAACCGCCTGATCCATGTCCAGCGCCAGGCGCGCGGGGCGGCATCCTCCGCGCAATTGGTCGATGATCCGGCCCTGCAGACCGAGAACGTGCGCAAGATGCTGCTCGCCTTCTCGCGTGATCTGCGCGTGGTGCTGCTGCGTCTGGCATCGCGTCTGGAAACCCTGCGTTATTGCGCAGCGACCAGAGTGCCCATGCTGCCCAGCTTGGCGCGCGAGTCGCTGCATGTCTTTGCCCCGCTGGCCAATCGCCTGGGCATCTGGCAGATCAAGTGGGAAATGGAAGACCTCGCCTTTCGCTTCCTGGAGCCTGACACCTATCGCGAAGTCGCGCGCCTGCTGGACGAGAAGCGCGCGGAACGCGAGCTTTCCATGGAGCAACTGCGTGGTGGCCTGGAGGCCGAATTGCGCCAACGCAGCATTGGCGCCACCGTGCAGGGGCGGCCCAAACATATCTACAGCATCGTGCGCAAGATGCGGGGCAAGTCGCTCGGCTTCGACCAGGTGTTCGATATCCGCGCCCTGCGCGTCATCGTGCCTACGGTGAAGGACTGCTATGCGGCCTTGAGCTGGGTGCATGAGCGCTTCCAGCCCATCGTGGAGGAGTTCGATGACTACATAGCCAAGCCCAAGCCCAATGGCTATCAGTCGTTGCATACCGTGGTTCGTGATGACGCCGGGCGGCCGATCGAGATCCAGGTTCGCACCCAGGCCATGCACGACCATGCCGAGCATGGCGTGGCCGCGCACTGGGCCTACAAGGAAGCGGGCCAGAAGGGCTATGCAGGGGTTTCTGCCAGCAGCGACTACGACGCCAAGATCGCCGTGTTGCGGCAATTGCTGGCATGGGAGCGCGATCTGGCGGGCGGTCAGCAGGGCAAAGGTTTGTTCCAGGACTGCATTTATGTGCTGACACCCGATGCCGCTGTCGTGGAGCTGCCCCAGGGCGCGACGCCGATTGACTTTGCCTATACGGTGCACACCAGCGTTGGTCACCGCTGTCGCGGCGCGCGCCTGGATGGCGTCATGGTGCCGCTCAATACCGTGTTGCAGAACGGCCAGACGGTCGAGATCACCGTGGCCAAGGAGGGCGGCCCGTCGCGCGACTGGCTCAATGCTGGCCTGGGCTACCTGACCAGCCACCGTGCCAAGGCCAAAGTGCGGGCCTGGTTCAATGCGCAGATCGCCCACGAGAACGTCGCGCGTGGCCGCGAATCGGTCGAAAAGCTGCTGCAGCGCGAAGGCCGCACGGCCATGAAGCTGGACGACTTGGCCGAGCGGCTGGGCTTCAAGGCATCGGACGACCTCTTTGAGGCCGTCGGCAAGGATGAGTACTCGCTACGCAACATAGAGACCTTGTTGCGCCCGCCAGAGCCCGTGCTGGAGCCTGACGACTACCTGCTGTTGAAGAAATCCCGCAGCGGTGACAACACGCCCAAGGGCGGGGTGCTGGTGGTGGGGCTTGATTCGTTGCTGACCCAGTTGGCCAAGTGCTGCAAGCCTGCGCCGCCGGATGACATCCGCGGCTTTATTACGCGCGGCAAGGGCGTCAGCGTCCACCGCGCCGACTGCAGCAACTTCCGCGAGATGGCGGCGCGCGGCGCCGAGCGCGTGATTGAGGTCGAGTGGGGCCTGCCCAAGAAGGAGTCGGGGGAGGTCTATCCAGTTGATGTCACTGTTGAGGCCAGCGATCGCCAAGGCCTGTTGCGCGACATCTCGGACGTGTTTGCACGCGAGAAGACCAATGTAGTGGGAGTGCAGACCCAATCAATCAAGGGCACTGCGTGGATGACCTTCACGGTGGAGGTCGCGGACTCAGGCCGGCTGCAGAAGGTGCTGGCCATCGTGGCGGCGGTATCGGGGGTGCGATGGGCGCGGCGCAGGTGAAGATATTGCGCTCTTTCACTGCGTGAAGGCAGAAGCGCTTATTTCTCCTGCTATAATTTCATCTTTCGACGACTTAGGCGCGTAGCTCAGCTGGTTAGAGCACCACCTTGACATGGTGGGGGTCGTTGGTTCGAGTCCAATCGCGCCTACCAATACAGAAAGCCGCTTCAGGGAACCTCCGGGGAACTTGAAGCGGCTTTTGCGTTATCGGGCCCCGTCCATAGCCTGTCTGCCTGGATGAAATACACCAATATTCTCCTGACCGCGATCACCTGCCTGCTGGCACTGGTGGCCTACGAACTGCACCGCGTTCGTCCTGTGACGCTTGCTGAACTCAGCGGGCTTTCGGGCGAGGCGCAGGAAGCCCGCCGTGCGCAGATCCCATTGGTCCGCGTCGATGGGTTGGATGCCGATGATGAGAGTGACGGCGAAAGCGCTGACCAAGGGAGCGGTGCTGTGCGCATGCAACGTTCCGAGGCCAAGGTTCCGTCGCTCGCGCTGATGGTGTCTGGGCGCTGAGCATGCATCTGTGGGCGCCAAAGCAGCCTGCGATGTGTGGCCTAATCGAGAGTTCTGTTTTTCACTTGCAAGGAGCATCCATATGGGCAACAAGATCGTGACCGAAGCCGACCGCAAACGCGCACCAGCACCTGTGCCGCTCGCGGGCACCTCGCTGGCCCCTTCCGGCCGCGGCCAGCGCCGCAGCCTGGAGCGCGGCTCGGCCACGCGCAGTAAGAAGAACCCCGGCAAGCGCCCTCACAAGGGCGGTTGAGTCGGTGTGGGGCTCGGCATTTCCTGTGGGATGCCGGGCTCTCAGGGTTATCCTGCGGCAACCAGGGGACGCCCCTTCCTAGAATGTGTTGCGGTGCAAAAAGTCCAGAGGCGCCGGGCAGAGGAGTTTCCAGTGCAACACCCCAAGACCGTCGGCAGCGTCCCTGCGCAGCGCATCATCAAGAAGTACCCGAATCGGCGGCTCTACGATACGGCGACATCGGCCTACATCACGCTGACCGAGGTCCGGCAACTGGTCATGGCAAGCGAATCCTTTGTGGTGCGCGATGCCAAATCCAATGAGGACCTGACCCGCAGCATCCTGCTGCAGATCATCCTGGAAGAAGAGGCGGGCGGCGCACCTATGTTCAGCGAGGCGGTGCTGGCCAACATCATTCGCTTCTATGGCCACTCCATGCAGGGCTTCATGGGGGCCTATCTTGAAAAGAATGTGCAGGCCTTCACAGACATCCAGGCCAAGCTGGCAGAGCAGTCCAAGGGGCTGACCCCTGAGATGTGGGCCCAATTCATGAATATGCAGTCGCCGCTCGTGCAGGGCATGATGGGCAACTACGTGGAACAGTCCAAAAATACCTTTTTGCAGATGCAGGAGCAACTGCAGAAACAGACCGAACAGATGTTCGACGCCTTCGGCCTGAAGCGCTGAATTGGCCCTCGTTCTGCCGCAGGGCCTGCGGAACGGGGACAATACGGGGATGAGTGAAGTTCTCTCCCCCACAAAAAATACCGCCTCCACCGCGCCCCGCGTCGGTTTCGTCAGCCTTGGCTGCCCAAAGGCATTGACGGATTCTGAGTTGATCCTGACCCAGCTCAGCGCTGAGGGCTATCAGACCTCCAAGACCTTCGAGGGGGCTGATCTCGTCATCGTCAATACCTGCGGATTCATTGACGACGCGGTCAGGGAGAGTCTGGACACCATTGGCGAGGCGTTGGCGGAAAACGGCAAGGTCATCGTCACCGGCTGCCTGGGCGCACGCAGCGGGGAGGGCGGTGGCAATCTGGTGCGCCAGATGCATCCCAGCGTGCTGGCAGTCACCGGCCCGCATGCGACGCAAGAGGTCATGGATGCCGTGCACCTGAACCTGCCCAAGCCGCATGATCCCTTCCTGGATCTGGTGCCCAATGCCATGGGTGAGGCTGGCATCAAGCTCACGCCCAAGCACTACGCCTATCTCAAGATCAGTGAAGGCTGCAATCACCGCTGCACCTTCTGCATCATTCCGTCCATGCGCGGTGACCTGGTGTCGCGGCCGATCGGTGACGTGCTGAAAGAGGCGCGCGCGCTGTTCGAAGGCGGGGTCAAGGAGTTGCTGGTGATCAGCCAGGACACTTCGGCCTATGGCGTGGATGTGAAATACCGCACCGGCTTCTTCGACGGCCGCCCGGTGAAGACGCGCATGCTGGAGCTGGTACAGGCGCTTGGCGAAATGGCTGAGCCTTATGGCGCCTGGGTGCGGCTGCACTATGTGTATCCCTACCCGAGTGTGGACGAGGTGGTGCCGCTGATGGCGCAAGGCCTGGCCTTGCCCTACCTCGACGTGCCGTTCCAGCATAGCCACCCGGATGTGCTGCGGCGTATGAAGCGTCCGGCCAGCGGCGAGAAGAATCTGGAGCGCATCCTGCGCTGGCGCGAGGCCTGCCCGGAGATCGTGATCCGCAGCACCTTCATTGCGGGTTTCCCGGGTGAAACCGAAGAAGAGTTTCAGCACCTGCTCGATTTCGTGCGCGAGGCGCAGATCGATCGCGCGGGCTGCTTTGCCTATAGCGCGGTGGATGGCGCTGCGGCCAACGAAATTCCCGGCATGTTGCCGCTGGAAGAGCGCGAAGCGCGTCGTGCGCGGTTCATGGCTGTGGCGGAAGAGGTCTCTGCTGCCAAATTGCAAAAACGCGTTGGCGCAACGATGCAGGTGCTGGTGGACTCCGCGCCGGGGATGGGGCGCAAGGGCGGTATCGGCCGCAGCTACGCCGATGCACCGGAGATCGACGGCACCGTGAAGCTGCTGCCGCCCGAGAAGTTGAGCAAGACTTTGAAGGTGGGCGAATTCACGCGTGCGCGCATCGTCGGTACTGACGGTCACGACTTGGTGGCGCTGCCCATCTAAGTTCTTGGGGTCTGGCCGCAGCCTGCGCGTAGCTGCGGCGCCCTCTAAGAACGTGTTTACGATCTGTATGGGGATCGAGTTGGAGTGCAATCGGGATGAGTGGGTGGCCCGGATCCCGCCGCATGGGCTAATGCCCATGCAAGGGGCCGGGGCGCTCAATCGCCCGATTTCACTCCAACCCGAAGGGCAAGTGTCTTTGCGGGCGGTCTGCGGCGTTGCGGCGCTTGCCAATAGCGGTGCTATTGGCTGCGCACCGCGCCTGCATCCCATCCCGCAAAGACTCTTGCGCGACCCCATAGAGATCGTAAACACGTTCTTACGCATCACAGCAGGGTGAGTTCCGGCGGCCGGAGCAGCGATTGCTGCGGCTGACGCTGGATGCGGTTGGCGGGGTGGATCAGGTATTTGCAGCCCAGGGCGGCCGCGGCGACGCGGGAGCGCTCTTCGTTGCGGCGACGCAATTCCGATAGGGCGTTGTCGGAAATGGTGTAGGTCTGCTTGCTCATGGTCTGTTCCTTGGTCGATTGAAAAAGGCCCAGCTTGTTGGAGATTCGTCCTTGCCTGGGTAGTGCACTCCTCTGCTGCATGGTCCTGCCGGGTGTGCTCTGCAGGCGTAACGATCGGTTGCGCCGGAGCGCTGGCTGCATCTGAGGGGTGCGGCTGGCGTTGGTCGGACGAGCCCTGCGCCCAGGATGGCGGCGCTTATGGGCTTTCTTGGGTGTTCCTGCGTGTCTGCTGCCAATGGCATGCGTCACAATGGGGGCGAGGCGCCGGTGGGTGGCCTCGCTCTTCTGCCACTTCTGGAGACACAAGCTGTTCCACTTTTCCGAGTCGGTCTTTGACGCTGCGGCGTCCGGGTGCGCCTCGATGACAGTTCCCCGCTCTATCCCTCGATTGCGCAGTGATCGCGGGGTGGCGCAGTTCTCGGCGGCGCTGAATCCTGGCGATGCAGGATATGCAATCTGCCACATCGTGGCCAACAAAGAAAAAACCCCGCAAATCTTAGATTTGCGGGGTTTTAAAACCAAGAATCTTGGTGCCCAGGAGAGGACTCGAACCTCCACGATGTTACTCGCTAGTACCTGAAACTAGTGCGTCTACCAATTCCGCCACCTGGGCATTTCAGGGAAAACACGATTATATACACAGAAATGACGAAACACAGCAGCATGCTCGAAGAATTTGTTGGAACAGTGCAAGGCCACCGTGATGGCCATGGTTTTCTCCTCCGTGATGACGGCGAATCCGACGTCTATTTGCCCGCCAACGAGATGCGCGCGGTGCTGCACAAGGATCGTGTGAAAGCGCGCATCGTGCGCCACGATCGCAAGGGTCGACCTGAAGGGCGCGTGCTCGAAATCGTCGAGCGCCCGCCGCAGCCCATCATTGGCCGGCTGCTGCAGGAAAGCGGCGTCTGGCTGGTGGCCCCGGAAGACAAGCGCTATGGCCAGGACGTGCTGATCCCAAAGGGCGGCATCGGTGTGGCCAAGACGGGCCAGGTGGTAGTGGTGGAACTCACCGAACCTCCTGCGCTGTATGGGCAGCCGGTGGGCCGCGTCGTCGAGGTGCTTGGCGAAGTCGATGACCCGGGCATGGAGATCGAGATCGCGGTGCGCAAATATGGCGTGCCGCATGAGTTCTCTGACGAGTGCCTGTCGCTGGCCAAGGCGCTGCCCGACAAGGTGCGCCCGCAAGATCGCCGCGATCGTGTCGACCTGCGCGACATCCCGCTGGTCACTATCGACGGCGAAGACGCGCGCGACTTCGATGACGCGGTCTATTGCGAGCCGGCCAAGGTTGGCCGCACCAAGGGCTGGCGCCTGCTGGTGGCGATTGCCGACGTGAGCAACTACGTGCACACCGGCAATGCCATCGACATCGACGCCTACGACCGCGCCACCAGCGTGTACTTCCCGCGTCGGGTGATCCCGATGCTGCCGGAGAAGCTCTCCAACGGCCTGTGCTCGCTCAACCCCGAGGTTGAGCGTCTGTGCATGGTCTGCGACATGCTGGTCACCGCCAAGGGCGACGTCCATGCCTACCAGTTCTATCCGGCGGTGATGTTCAGCCACGCGCGCTTTACCTATACAGAGGTGGCGGCCATCCTCTCGAACACGCGCGGCCCGGAGGCGGCCAAGCGCAAGGAGCGCGTGCCGGACCTGCTGAACCTGCACGACGTCTACCGTGCCTTGCTGGCCGCGCGCAGCGTGCGCGGTGCGGTGGATTTCGAGACCACCGAGACACAGATCGTCTGCGATGAAAACGGCCGCATCGAGAAGATCGTGCCGCGTACCCGCACCGAGGCGCACCGCCTTATTGAAGAGGCGATGCTGGCAGCCAATGTCTGCAGTGCGGACTTCATCCTGCAAGGCGGCCAGCCCGGCCTCTATCGGGTGCACGAGGGCCCGACGCCGGAGAAGAAGGACATCCTGCGCAGCTACCTCAAGGCCATGGGCGTGGGCATGTCGATCAGTGACGATCCGGTGCCCGGCGAATTCCAGGCCATCGCGAAAGCCACCAAGGACCGCCCCGACGCGCAGCAGATCCACACCATGCTGCTGCGCTCCATGCAGCAGGCGATCTACACACCTATCAATAGCGGCCACTTTGGTCTGGCCTATGAGGCCTACACCCACTTCACCAGCCCGATCCGGCGCTATCCGGATCTGCTGGTGCACCGGGTCATCAAGGCCATCCTCAGCAAGACCAAGTACCAATTGCCCTCGCTGCCGACGCCGGGCGAGGCGCATGCCAAGCTGGCCAAGCGCCTGGCGCAGCGCGTCAAGCCGCCGACGCAGCAGGTGGTCAAGCTCGCGGCCAGTCCCAAGGAAATGCAGGCCTGGGAAGCCGCCGGCCTGCATTGCAGCGCCAACGAGCGCCGCGCCGACGAGGCCAGCCGCGATGTCGAGGCCTGGCTCAAGTGCAAGTACATGCGCGAGCACCTGGGTGAGGAATACGGCGGCGTGGTCACGGCCTGCACCACCTTCGGCATCTTCGTCACGCTCGATGCCATGTACGTCGAGGGGCTGGTGCACATCACCGAGTTGGGCGGCGAGTATTTCCGCTTCGACGAGGCGCGCCAGGAGCTGCGCGGAGAGCGCACCGGCATCCGCTATGCGGTGGGCTCGCGCCTGCGGGTACAGGTGAGCCGTGTCGATCTAGATGGCCGCAAGATCGATTTCCGGCTGGTGCGCGAGGGCGAAGACCTGGTGCCGCGTGCCATGCGCGACAAGGGCGTGCGCGAACCCGACGGCGCACCGGCGAGCGCCACTGAAAAGCGTGTGGCGCGGCAGCGCAAGGAGCAGGGCGCAGAGAGTGATGCCGGCGAGCAACGCCTGCCGCCGCGCTCGCCTCTGCAGGCGCTCAAGGCCTCGGTCAAGAAGGCCGTGGCCAAGAGCAAGTCGCGCAAATCCCGGCGCTGACATCTTTCATCGCACTGTCTGGCGGCCGCTGAGCGCCGCCGGGCGCAGCATTGACCCATAAAGAACGGAGAGACTATTCATGGCAGCAGATACACAACAGGCGCGGGGCGTGGCCATCGTCACCGGTGCGGGTTCGGGCATTGGCCGCGCCGCCGCGCTGGCCTTGCTTGAAGACGGCTGGCGCGTGGTGCTCGCAGGGCGCCGTGCGGCACCACTGGAAGAGGTCGCGGCGCAGGCGCCTGATGCAGCGCGCGTGCGCGCGGTGCCGACTGACGTGGCCAGCGAGGCCTCCGTCGCGGCGCTGTTCCAGGCGGCCGTGCAGGCATTCGGCCGGGTCGACCTGCTGTTCAACAACGCCGGCACCAGCGCCACCAGCCCGATCGACGAGCTGAGCCTGGAGCGCTGGCAGGCGGTGGTCGACGTCAACCTCACCGGCATGTTCCTGTGCCTGCGCGAGGCCTTCCGCGTGATGAAGGTGCAGACGCCGCGGGGCGGCCGCATCATCAACAACGGCTCGATCTCGGCGACCACGCCGCGGCCGCAGTCGATTGCCTATACCGCCACCAAGCACGGCGTGTCGGGCCTGACCAAGACCGCATCGCTGGACGGCCGCGCGTTCGACATCGCCGTGGGGCAGATCGATGTCGGCAACGCGCTGACCGGCATGGCCGAGCGCATGGCGCGCGGCGTGCTGCAGGCCAATGGCGAAACCGCGGCCGAGCCTTTGATGGATGTGCGCATCGTCGGCGAATCGGTGCGCTACATGGCCAATCTGCCGTTGGAGGCCAACGTCATGTTCCACACCGTGATGGCGACCAAGATGCCTTTCGCCGGGCGCGGCTGAGGCTAGCGGCGCGCCAGCGCGCCGGCGGTCAATGGCACATCGGCCGGCCAGTGGTCGGCCAATGCGCCGTGCCGGTAGCTGGCCGCCACGGCCGCCGCAAAGGCCTCGTCGCCCCGCGCCAGGCAGGCGCCGACCATGCCGGCCAACACATCGCCGGTGCCGGCGGTGGCCAGCCGTGCATTGCCGGTCGGGTTGATCGAGGGCAGTTGCTGCGGCGCGGCCACGATGCTGCCAGAGCCTTTCAGTAAGACGGTGCAGCCGCAGTCTTGCGCCAGCCGGCGCGCGGCGGCCAGGCGGTCGGCCTGTACCTCGGCCGTCGTCTGGCCCAGCAGGCGCGCGGCCTCGAGCGGGTGCGGCGTCAGCACCGTGGGCAGGCCTGCTGCGGCACGGCGGACGAGCTGCCGGCGCAGTTGTGCGTCGGCCGCGATGGCATTGAGCGCGTCGGCATCCAGCACCAGCCGGGCCGCCTCGGCCAGCACGCGCGGCAGCACGCTGCGTACCGCGTCGCCGCCACCGCAGCCGCAGACCACGGCGCCGTGGCGCAGGTCCAGTGCATCGGCGTGGCGCAGCATCAGTTCGGGCTGCGCAGTATCGATAGAGAAGCCGGCGTTGCCATTCAGCAGTGTCAGCATGACCCGGCCGGCGCCTGCATGCAGCGCGGCGGTGGCGGCCAGCAGCGCCGCGCCGCTCATGCCGCGCCCGGCCCGCGCCAGGCCTTCGCCGCCGATCACGGCCACGTCGCCGTAGCTGCCCTTGTGCGAAGCATGCAGGCGCTGTTCTGGCGTTGCCGGGCCTGCCAGCCAGGCCGTGGGCAGCTCGTGCTGTGCGCTGCTGCCCAGATCGTCGAACCAGACCGCGCCGGCCATATCGCGCCCCTGGGCTGTGAACAGGCCCGGTTTCAGGGTCAGCAGGCTGAGGGTGTTTTGTGCATGAAATATGCCTCTAGCCCATGTGTGGCCTGGGATATTCGCTATTAATTTTGAATTGAGCGTGCCAGCGTCGGCCTGCAGGCCGGACGGAATATCCAGGGCCAGTACTGGCGCGCCGCAAGCGGCCAGCGCAGCGAGCGACTGCTGCAGCCATGCATCGGCCCGATCGGGCGCGGCGCCTATGCCCAGCAGGGCGTCGATGGCCAGGTCTTGTGCTGTCAACGAGCCCGGGGCAGGTGGCGGCCCAAAGCGCACGCCTGCGTCGCGGGCGCGCTGCAGTGCGGCACGCGCGTCTTCGGGCAGGCGTACTGGGTCTGCATGGTGCGTGGCCCAGACCGGCCGGCCGGCCTGCTGCAGCAGCGCAGCGGCTTCCAGCCCGTCGCCGCCGTTGTTGCCCGGCCCGCAGGCAATCCAGATGGTGCGTGCATGCGGTGCCAGTGCCTGCGCCAGTCGCGCGCTGGCGCGGCCTGCGCGCTGCATCAGCGTGTGCGGCGGCAGGCTTTGTTGCAGGCGTTGCTCAATGCGCCGCGTGGTGGCGATGTCGTGCAGCGCGTGGGGGCGATCGGGGGTGATGCGTTTCATGGGCGCCGAGCATTGTGCGCCCGGACGCGCTCAGCGGAAGCGGTGTGCGCCGAAGGCTTCCAGCGGCACGGCGGACTCTTCTCCCGCAATGGCATCGGCCACCAGCCTTGCCGCGCCGCAGGCGTTGGTCCAGCCGTGGCCGCCGTGGGCCAGGTGGAGCCAGATGCCGGGCGTGCCCGAGGCCCCGAGTATCGGCCGGCCGTCTGGCAGGGCCAGGCGCTCGTCGTGCCACTCTTGCACCAGCCCGCCCACCAGGCGTGCCGCGCCCGGGAACCAGGTGTGCAGCGCTATATAGAGGGATTGCAGGGCCGCCTTGCGCTGGGCCTCGGAGGCGGCACCGAAATGCGCGGCACCGGCCACGCGTAGCCGATCGCCCAGGCGCACGATGGTGGCGCCGCTGCTGGCGTCGACCACGGCGCTGCCGGGGGCGTGCAGCGGTTCGCGGATCGGGGCGCTGACCGAGTAGCTGCGCAAGGTGGCGAAGGGCACATTCAGCCCAAGCGGCCGCAGCAGCGCCGGCGCACCGGTGCCGGCGCAGAGTACGACCGCGTCGCAAGACCAGGGCGCGGGCTGGCCCTGCAGGCGCAGGGTGGGTGTGGCACCGCCGTCCACGCGCTCGACCACGGTGCCGAAGTGAAACTCCACCCCGTGGCGCTCAGCTTCGGACTTGAGCAGCAGTGCGAACTGGCGGCAGTTGCCGACCTCGTCGCCGGGCAGGTGCATGGCGCCGGCCAGTGCCGTATCGGCGTTGAGCCCGGGCTCCAGCGTGCGGATGGCGGCCGGGCCGGCCTCGTTGGCCGCCAGGCCTGCTTCGCGCAGGGCATCCCAGAGCGGCGCGAGCCGGCGGCGCTCCTTGGCGCTGCGCATCAGCACCAGCACGCCGTCGGAGCGCTGGTAGTGCAGCTCAAGCGCGCCGGCCATCAGGCGCAGCCGTTCCTGGCTGAAGCGCGCCAGCGCCAGGCGGGCGTCAGTCTCGGCAGCCCTCGTCTGGCGTGCGGCGCGCTGCTGGCGGCTCCAGGCCCAGGCGCTGGGCGAGGCCTCCCAGCCGCGCTCGGGCAGGGCTTCGCTGCCCAGGTGGCCGAACATGCAGGCCGGGGCAACCAGGCCGGCATGGCCGAAACTGGCCTCTTCGGCGGCTGCGCCGCGGCGCTCGAAAACGGTGACGGCATGGCCGTCGGACGCCAGTTCACAGGCGGTGGCGATGCCGGCAATTCCGGCACCGACGATGGCTATCTTCATGGATGGTCTGTTTGCAAGTCAAAACCGCCCTGGCCCCTGGCGTAGTCATGACCTGTTGCTATGAATTCTGTATTGTCCGCTGGGTTTCGCACGCCCTTTGCGCGGCGTCGCTGGACGGGTGCTCGGGAAAACCCTGCATGCTATACTCTTTGGGTTTCGCCAGGCCGCATTGGGTGGCTTGGTGGAGCAAATCGCAAACCAGTCCACCTCAAGGTGTTGCGCATGGTGTTGTTCTGCTCAGGCAGGCGCACTGCGTGCAAATGAGGACTGGATTTCAGACCCAACCTTTGGAGCTCAATATGTCCGCCACTATGCGCGAAATGCTGGAAGCCGGTGTCCACTTCGGTCACCAAACCCGTTTCTGGAACCCCAAGATGGCCCCGTTCATCTTCGGTCACCGCAACAAGATCCACATCATCAACCTGGAAAAGTCGTTGCCGATGTTCCAGGACGCTGCCAAGTTCGCCAAGCAGCTCTCCGCCAATCGCGGCACCGTTCTTTTCGTCGGCACCAAGCGCCAGGCCCGTGAAATCGTGGCCGGTGAAGCGCAGCGCGCAGGCGTGCCTTACGTCGACCAGCGCTGGCTCGGCGGCATGCTGACCAACTTCAAGACGGTCAAGACCTCGATCAAGCGCCTGAAGGACCTCAAGGCCCAGCAGGAAAGCGGCCTGGAAGGCCTGTCCAAGAAAGAGCAACTGACGTTCTCCCGCGAGATCGCCAAGCTCGAAAAGGACATCGGCGGCATCCAGGACATGGCTGCTCTGCCTGACGCCATCTTCGTGATCGACGTCGGCTTCCACAAGATCGCCGTTGCCGAAGCCAAGAAGCTGGGCATCCCGCTGATCGGCGTGGTCGACTCCAACCACTCGCCCGAAGGTATCGACTACGTGATCCCCGGCAACGACGACTCGGCCAAGGCCGTGGCGCTGTACGCCCGTGGCATCGCTGACGCCGTGATCGAAGGCCGCTCCAATGCGGTCAACGACGTGGTCAAGGCCGTGGCCAGCGAGAGCGGTGACGAGTTCGTGGAAGTGGAAGAGGGCGCTGCCGCCTGATTTGCGCTTCCTGCCGCCAAGGAAGGGGCGTTGTTCGCCCCTTTTTTTTAGCCGGCGGCGTATTGATAACGATGTATTGAACTGAAGACGGAGAAAAACTGATGGCTGCAATCACCGCAAGCTTGGTCGCCGAACTGCGCGCCAAGACCGACGCCCCCATGATGGAATGCAAGAAGGCCCTGACCGAGGCTGACGGCAACATGGACAAGGCCGAGGAGCTGCTGCGCGTCAAGCTGGGCAACAAGGCCGGCAAGGCTGCTGCCCGCATCACCGCCGAAGGCGTGGTCGCGAGCTATATCGACGGCACCACTGGCGCCCTGATCGAAGTCAATAGCGAAACCGACTTCGTCAGCAAGAACGACAGCTTCCTCGCGCTGGCCAAGGCCGCTGCGGAACTGGTGGCCAAGCACGGCCCGGCCGACGTTGCCGCCCTGGGCGCGCTGCCCTACGAGCAAGACGGTTTCGGCCCGACCCTGGAAGACGTGCGCAAGGGCCTGATCGGCAAGATCGGCGAGAACATGTCCTTCCGCCGCTTCAAGCGCTTTGCCTCTGGCGCCAAGCTCGCTTCCTACTTGCACGGCACGCGCATCGGCGTGGTGGTCGAGTTCAGTGGCGAAGAAGCTGCAGCCAAGGACGTGGCCATGCACATCGCCGCCATGAAGCCCGTGGCCTTGACCAGCGCTGATGTGCCGGCCGAGCTGATCGCCAAGGAGCGCGCGGTTGCTGTCGGCAAGGCCGAAGAAGACAAGAAGGCTGCCGAAGCAGCAGGCAAGCCGGCGCAATCCGACGAGATCGTGGCCAAGCGCGTCGAAGGCGGCGTGCAGAAGTACCTGAAGGAAGTCTCGCTGTTCAACCAGCCCTTCGTGAAGAACGACAAGCAGACCGTCGAGCAAATGCTCAAGGCTGTCGGCACGACCGTCTCGGGCTTCACGATGTACGTCGTCGGCGAAGGCATCGAGAAGAAGGTTGACGACTTCGCGGCCGAAGTGGCTGCGCAGGTCGCTGCCGCCAAGAACGCCGCCTGATGCCCGGCCCGCTGCGGCGCCTTTGCTAATTTGCCAGGCTGCCGCAGCGTGTTTCGCTGCCTCCCGTACCCAGAACAACACCATCGCATCCCACTTCAAGGAGTTCCCCATGTCCGCCGACAAGCCAGCCTATAAGCGTATCTTGCTCAAGCTGTCCGGGGAGGCGCTGATGGGGGACGATGCCTTTGGCATCAACCGCGCCACCATCGTGCGCATGGTCAGCGAGATCGCTGATGTCACGCACATGGGCGTGGAGGTCGCGGTGGTGATCGGCGGCGGCAACATCTTCCGCGGCGTCGCGGGTGGTGCCGTCGGCATGGACCGTGCCACGGCTGACTACATGGGCATGCTGGCCACCGTGATGAACGCATTGGCGCTGGCCGATGCCATGGACAAGCAGGGCCTGGTGGCCCGCGTGATGTCGGCCATCGCGATCGAGCAGGTGGTCGAGCCCTATGTGCGCCCGAAAGCCCTGCAGTATCTGGAAGAGGGCAAGGTCGTGGTCTTCGCGGCCGGTACTGGCAACCCCTTCTTCACCACGGATACGGCCGCTGCGCTGCGCGGTGCCGAGATCGGTGCCGAACTAGTGCTCAAGGCCACCAAGGTCGACGGCGTCTACTCGGCCGATCCCAAGCTGGATCCGACGGCCACCCGTTATGCGCGCATCAGCTTCGACGACGCGATGGCGCAAAATCTCGGCATCATGGACGCCACCGCCTTTGCGCTGTGTCGTGACCAGAAGCTGCCGCTCAAGGTCTTCTCCATCTTCAAGCACGGTGCGCTCAAGCGCGTGGTGATGGGCGAAGACGAAGGCACGCTGGTCTACGCGTGAGCGCGTGGGCCATCCCTGCTTGAGCATCCCAGGAGAATCGACATGAGCATTGCAGACATCAAAACGAATACCGAAGCCAGGATGGACCAGTCCATCAATGCCTTCAAGCACAACCTCACCAAGATTCGCACGGGCCGCGCCAACCCGGCATTGCTGGATACGGTGCAGGTCGACTACTACGGCTCGCCAGTGCCTATCAGCCAGGTGGCCAATGTGTCGCTGCTGGATTCGCGCACCATCAGTGTCCAGCCCTGGGAAAAGGGCATGGGCGCCAAGATCGAGAAGGCCATCCGCGAGAGCGACCTGGGCCTGAACCCGGCCTCCATGGGCGACCTGATCCGCGTGCCGATGCCGCCCATGAGCGAAGAGCGCCGCAAGGAAATGACCAAGCTGGTGCGCAACGAGGGCGAGAGCGCCAAGATCGCCGTGCGCAACCTGCGCCGCGATGCCAACGAAGGCGTGAAGAAGCTGGTCAAGGACAAGCAAGCCTCCGAAGATGACCAGAAACGTTCCGAAGCCGATGTGCAGAAAGTGACCGACCGGCATATCACCGAGATCGATCGACTCGTCGCGGCCAAGGAACAAGAAATCATGGCGGTCTGAGCGGTCGATCATGACTGCCAAGGCTGTGGTTCCGTACCACGTCGCCATCGTCATGGATGGCAACGGCCGCTGGGCTTCCCGCCGATTCCTGCCACGTATCGCCGGGCACCGGCAAGGGGTGGAGTCGCTGCGGCGCTGCGTGCGCCTGTGCGTCGAGCGCGGCGTAGCGGTACTGACCGTCTTTGCCTTTTCCTCTGAAAACTGGAACCGTCCCGTCGAAGAGGTGTCGGGCCTGATGGAACTGCTGGCCAAGGCGCTTGCGCGCGAAGTGCCGCAGTTGCACGCCGATGGCGTGCGCCTGCATTTCGCGGGCGAGCGGCGCGGCCTGTCCGACAAGGTGCGCCAGGGGCTGGACGAGGCTGAGCGGATCACGGCCGGTAACCAGCGGCTGGTGCTCAACGTCTGCTTCAACTACGGCGGCCGCTGGGATATTGCCCAGGCTGCGCAAGCCCTGGCAGCACGCGGCGAGCCCATCACCGAAGAAGCGCTGGACCGCGCGATGGCGCTGGCCCATGTGCCGGACCCGGACCTGCTGATCCGCACCGGCGGCGAGCAGCGCATCAGCAACTTCCTGCTCTGGCAGGCAGCCTATTCCGAGCTTTATTTCAGTGACCGGCTCTGGCCGGATTTCGATGCCGCCGCGCTGGACGATGCGTTGGCATGCTTTGCGCGCCGTGAGCGGCGCTTTGGCCAGACCTCCGCCCAGGTTGCGACCACCATTGCCCCGCCACCAGCCCTGGCCGCGACATCCGTCCCTCAGGTCTGAAAGGCCGTTCATGCTCAAGCAGCGCATCCTCACTGCCATCGTTCTGTTGGCCATCCTGCTGCCGGCGCTGTTCTACCCCTCACCCTTGCCTTTTTGTGCCATTGCCTTGGTGATGATGGCCGCGGGCGCATGGGAATGGGGGCGGCTCAATGGCTGCAGCGGCGCAGGCGCCGTTGGCCTGGCGCTGGCTTGCGTGGTGCTGTGCGCAGGCTCATGGGCGCTGGGAGCGCTCGGCCGGCCGTTGCCGCTGGTCTGGACCGTGGGCGGTGCGCTCTGGGTACTGGCAGGTGCCGCGCTGCTGCGCGCTGGCGTGGCAGGCTGGCCACGGCTACCGCGGGCGCTGCGCCTGGTTGCAGGCGTGCTGGCGCTGTGGCTGGCGTGGCTGGCTGTGGCGCAGGCGCGCGTGATCGGGCCAAACTTTCTTCTGTCGGTGCTGGTGCTGGTCTGGGTGGCCGATATCGGCGCCTATTTCGCCGGCCGCGCCTTTGGCCTGCGCTTTACCCGCGCCAAGCTTGCGCCTTCCATCAGCCCGGGCAAGAGCTGGGAAGGCGTCTGGGGCGGCATGGTCGGCGTGCTGGTGCTGGCGCTGGCCTGGGTGGCCGCCGATACGTATCTGCAGGCCTCGGTGCCGAGTTTCTATAGCGAGCTGGCATCGCATGGCTGGTGGCTGCTGGTGCTGGCCGTGGTCTTTTTGGCTGCCATGAGCGTGGCGGGTGACCTGATCGAGTCGCTCGTCAAACGCAGTGCCGGCGCCAAGGACAGCAGCCAGCTGCTGCCGGGCCACGGTGGCGTGCTGGACCGGGTGGACGCGCTGCTGCCCACGCTGCCATTGGCGATGATGTTGTCGACCCTGTTGAGGGCGTGAACCACTCCATGAACGAATCCCCCCGCCGCCGCATCACGGTACTTGGCTCCACCGGCTCCATCGGCGTCAGCACGCTGGACGTGCTGGCCCGGCACCCGGAGCGCTTCGAGGTGTTCGCCCTGAGTGCCGCAACCCAGGTGGAGGCCATGCTGCAGCAGTGCGCGCGCTTTCGTCCGCGCTACGCGGTGATGGCCCATGACGCTGCTGCCGCTGAGTTGCAGCAAAAAATTGAGTCAAATGGGCTTGAAACCCAGGTGCTGCGCCGGCATGATGCTCTTGAATTGATAGCGGCTGATCCAGAAGTCGATATGGTGATGGCCGCCATCGTCGGCGCCGCCGGCCTGGCGCCATGCCTGGCGGCTGCGCGCGCTGGCAAGCGCCTGCTGCTGGCCAACAAAGAGGCGTTGGTGGTGGGCGGTGGCTGGTTCATGGACGCGGTGCGTGCCGGCGGCGCGCAGCTGCTGCCGATCGACAGCGAGCATTCCGCCATCTTCCAGTGCCTGCCGGAAGACCCGTCGACCTGGAGCCGCCGCGTCGACCACATCGTGCTGACGGCCTCCGGCGGCCCGTTCCGCACCCGCGATCCGCACACGCTGCGTGATGTCACGCCCGAGCAGGCCTGCGCCCATCCCAACTTCTCGATGGGGCGCAAGATTTCGGTCGATTCGGCCACCATGATGAACAAGGCGCTGGAGGTGATCGAGGCGCGCTGGCTGTTCGATCTGGCGCCGGAGCAGATCCGGGTGGTGATCCATCCGCAGCAGATCATCCACTCGATGGTGCAGTTCTCCGACGCCTCTGTGCTGGCCCAGTTGGGCACGCCCGACATGCGCGTGCCCATTGCCTGCGGCCTGTCCTGGCCCGAGCGCATCGAGAGCGGTACGCCGCGGCTCGACTTCCAGGCCTTGTCTGCACTGACCTTCGAAGAGGCAGATGCCACGCGCTTTCCCGGCCTGCACCTGTCCTGGCAGGCCTTGCGCGCTGCGCCGGGCACCACGGCCGTGCTGAATGCCGCCAACGAAGTGGCGGTGGCAGCCTTTCTGGCGCGGCGCATCCGCTTCGACCAGATCCACCAACTGAACCTGGCGACGCTCGAAGCCGTGGTGCCATCGCAGCTCGATTCGCTCGACGCCCTGTTGGCGCTTGATGCCCTTGCGCGCGAGGCGGCCGAGCGCGGCGTCGCCCGTTTCGCGGCCTGACAACTCAGAAGCAGAAGGGGACTCCATGCTGATGACCATCGTGGCTTTCATCGTGGCGCTGGCGCTGCTCATCGCCGTCCATGAATATGGGCACTACCGCATGGCAGTGGCCTGCGGCGTGAAGGTGCTGCGTTTTTCGATCGGCTTTGGCAAACCCATCCTGCGCTGGCAGCCCAAAGGGTCGCCGACCGAGTTCGTGGTCGGCCTGTTGCCCTTTGGCGGCTATGTCCGGATGCTGGACGAGCGCGAGGCGCCGGTCGCGCCCGAAGAGCGCCACCGTGCCTTCAACAACCGCCCGCTGGCCCAGCGCGCAGTGGTCGTGGCGGCGGGCCCGATCGCCAACCTGCTGCTGGCGGTGCTGCTGTATGCGGCGGTCAATTGGGTTGGCGTGCAAGAGCCGCAGCCGGTCCTGCCGGCGCCGGTGGCGAGCTCCATCGCCGCCGACGCCGGGTTGCAGGGTGGTGAGCGGGTACTGCGCGCGGGCTTTGCCGGCGATACGCCGCGCGCGCTCGCCTCTTTCGAGGACCTGCGCTGGATGCTGACCCGCGGTGCGCTCGACGGTCGCGACCTGGCCATCGTCTACACGACGGCTGAAAACCCGGCAACGGAGCGCAGCGTGGTCCTGCCGCTGGACCGCCTCGATGCGCGCGATGCCGACCTGCAGCTGTTTCGCAAGATCGGCATCATCGGCCCTTGGACACCGCCCGTGCTGGGCGAGGTGAAGCCTGGCGGCGCCGCAGAGGCGGCCGGCCTGCAGCAAGGCGACCTGGTGCGGCGCATCGGCAGCGCGCCCATCACCGACGGTCTGCAACTGCGCGAGGCCATCCGCGCCTCGGTGCAGGGAGGCCAATCGCACACCCAGACCTGGCAGGTCGAGCGCGCCGGCGTTGTGCTGTCGCTGCCGGTGACGCCGGTAGTGGTAACGGACAGCGGCGCGAGCTTTGGCCGCATCAACGCCTATGTCGGTGGGCCGCCGGCCATGCAGACCGTACGCTACGGCCCGCTGGATGGGCTGGCGCAAGGGCTGAAGAAGACCTGGGAGGTTTCCTCGCTCACGCTGCGCATGATGGGGCGCATGGTCATCGGGCAGGCCTCTATCAAGAACCTGAGCGGTCCCCTGACCATTGCCGACTATGCGGGCAAGTCGGCCAGCCTGGGCCTGACACAGTACCTGACCTTCCTGGCGCTGATCAGCGTGAGTCTGGGCGTGCTGAACCTGCTGCCGCTGCCGGTGCTCGACGGCGGCCACCTGATGTATTACCTGTGGGAGGCAGTGACCGGCCGAGGCGTTTCCGAGCGCTGGCTGGAGCGCCTTCAGCGTGGCGGGGTCGCGGTGCTGCTGCTGATGACCTCCATTGCACTGTTCAACGACGTCGCGCGCCTTTTCGGTTGACCTGCGTCCGTCATAATGCGGCGGGTTCCGGCACCTCCCTGGTGCCGGGCCGGTGTCCGCCAGAGATCTGATCCATGAAGCAACACATCACCCGTTTCCGCCTGCGTTCCGTCTCGGCCGTAGCCGCGCTGCTCTTTGCGGCCCATAGCGCCTGGGCGGTCGATCCGTTCACGGTGCGCGACATCCGTGTTGAGGGGTTGCAACGCGTGGAGCCGGGCACCGTCTTCGCGTCGCTGCCGTTCCGCATTGGCGACTCCTACAACGACGAAAAGGGTTCGGGTGCGATCCGCTCGCTGTTCGCCCTGGGCCTGTTCAAGGACGTGCGTCTGGAAGTCACCAATGACGTGCTGACCGTCATCGTGGAAGAGCGGCCGACAGTGGCCGACGTCGATTTCGCCGGCACCAAGGAATTCGACAAGGACACGCTCAAGAAGGCCATGCGTGACGTCGGTCTGACCGAAGGTCGGCCTTTTGACAAGGCCTTGGCCGATCGTGCCGAGCAGGAACTGAAGCGCCAGTACATCAACCGCAGCCTCTATGGCGCCGAGGTGGTCACCACGGTCACGCCGATCGAGCGCAATCGCGTCAACCTCACCTTCACGGTCACCGAAGGCGAGCCGGCCAAGATCAAGGACATCCGCATCGTCGGCAGCAGCGCCTTCAGCGAATCGACGCTCAAGGGCCTGTTCGACCTGGACACCGGCGGCTGGCTCAGCTGGTACACCAAGTCCGACCGCTACGCGCGCGCCAAGCTCAATGCCGACCTGGAAACACTGCGCTCCTACTATCTGACACGCGGCTACCTTGAGTTCCGCGTCGACTCCACCCAGGTGGCGATCTCTCCGAACAAGGAAGACATCACCATCACCATCAATGTCACCGAAGGCCAGCGCTACGTGGTTTCGGGCGTGAAGCTCGAAGGCAACTACCTCGGCCGCGATGACGAGTTCAAGTCGCTGGTGAAGATCCAGCCCGGCGAGCCCTACAACGCCGACCAGGTCGCCGAGACCACCAAGGCCTTCACCGACTACTTCAGTAATTTCGGCTTTGCCTTTGCCCGCGTCGAGGCCGTGCCCGAGGTGGATCGTGTCAACAACCGCGTGGCCTTCGTGCTGCAGGCCGATCCGGCCCGCCGCGCCTATGTGCGCCGCATCCTGGTGAGCGGCAACAACCGTACGCGCGACGAGGTCATCCGCCGCGAATTCCGCCAGTTCGAGTCGTCCTGGTACGACGGCGACAAGATCAAGCTCTCGCGCGACCGGGTGGACCGCCTGGGCTATTTCAGTGACGTGAGCATCGACACGCAAGACGTGCCGGGCTCGCCCGATCAGGTCGACCTGGTCATCAACGTGGCTGAAAAGCCCACCGGTAGCCTGCAGGTGGGCGCGGGCTTCTCCAGCGCGGAAAAGGTGGCATTGACCTTCGGCATCAAGCAAGAGAACGTGTTCGGGTCAGGCAACTACCTGGGCCTGGACGTCAACACCAGCAAGTACAACCGGGCCATCGTGCTGAGCACGACCAACCCCTACTTCACGCAGGACGGCATCTCGCGCACCATCGACGTGTACCACCGCTCCACGCGTCCTTACCAGGACCAGGGTGGCGACTACCGCTTGCTTACCTCCGGCGCCAGCATGCGCTTTGGCGTGCCCTTCAGCGAAACCGACACCATCTTCTTTGGTGCCGGCGCAGAACGCACCGAGATCAAGCCGGGTACCAACATCCCGGGCTCCTACCTGAAGTACGCCGAAGAGGTCGGCTACGTCAGCTATTCGTTGCCACTGACCATCGGCTGGTCGCGCGACAGTCGCGACAGCGCATTGGTCCCCAACCGTGGCCGCTACCAGCGCTTCAATTCCGAGCTGGGCGTGGCGGGCGATGCGCGCTACGTGCGCGGCAACTACCAGTTCCAGCAGTACGTGCCGCTGAACAAGAAGTTCACGCTCTCCTTCAACGCCGAGCTGGGCGCGGGCAAGGGGCTGAGCGGCCGGCCTTTCCCGATTTTCAAGAACTTCTATTCCGGCGGCCTGGGTTCGGTGCGGGGCTTCGACCAGGGTACCCTGGGCCCGCGCGACGTCACTGGCGCCTCCATCGGCGGCGCCAAGAAAGTCACGCTCAATACCGAGTTGACCGTGCCCTTCCCAGGTGCCGGCAATGACCGCACGCTGCGCCTGTTCACCTTCGTGGACGTCGGCAACGTGTACGGTGAGGATCAGCCGATGCGTGCCAGCGACCTGCGCGCCTCCGCCGGCGTCGGCCTGAGCTGGATATCCCCTGTCGGCCCACTGCGGCTTGCATTTGCACAACCGGTGCGGAAAATGGCCGGCGATAGAATCCAGAAATTGCAATTCCAGATCGGAACGTCTTTCTAATGAACTCTTTCATCCGTCATTGCGCCGTTGGCCTTTTGCTGGGCACCCTGGCGGCGACTGCATCCGCGCAATCCGAGGGATTTCGCGCCGGTTTCGTGAACACGGACCGCATCTTCCGCGAGGCCACCACGGCCAAGGCCGCCCAGGCCAAGCTTGAGCAGGAATTCTCCAGGCGCGAGAAGGACCTGATCGACCAGGGCGACGCCCTGAAGGCCGCCTCTGACAAGTTCGAGCGTGAGGCACCCACGGTGGCCGAGAGCCAGCGTACGGCGCGCCAGCGCCAATTGGTGGACCAGGACCGTGACTTCCAGCGCAAGCGCCGCGAGTTCCAGGAAGACCTCAACTCCCGCAAGAACGAGGAGCTGCAGCAGGTGCTCGAGCGCGCCAACCGCGTGGTCAAGCAGGTCGCCGAAGCCGAGAAGTACGACGTGATCCTCCAGGAAGCCGTCTACATCAACCCCAAGTACGACATCACCGACAAGGTGATCAAGGCGCTCAACGCCGCTGCGGCCAGCACCGGCACCGGCAAGTAAGCGCCGGCCGGCCTTCGTCCGCCCGTGGCGCTATCCCTCCATGCCATCGTCGCCGCGCTCGGCGGTGAGTTGCATGGCGATGGGGAACTGCTCATCGAGGGCCTGGCGCCGCTGGAGGCGGCCCGGCCTGACCAGCTCGCCTTTCTGAGTCATCCGCGCTATGTGCAACAGCTTGCAAGATCGCAGGCTGCTTGCGTCATCGTGGCGCCCGCCCTGCGCGACGCTGCGCTGGCGCGTGGCGCCTGCATCGTGGCCGATGCGCCCTACCACTACTTTGCCCGCCTGACCCAGCTTTGGAAGCGTCACCTGGGGCGTGCGCCGCGCATCGGCATCCATGCATCGGCCGTGGTCGATTCCGAGGCGCAAGTCGATCCCAGCGCTTCCATCGGCCCGCTCTGCGTCGTGGAGCGCGGTGCGCGAATTGGTGCGGGCACCGTGCTGGCGTCGCGCGTCACGGTGGGCGAGGACTGCCGTATCGGCGCACGCTGCATCCTGCATTCCGGTGTGGTGATTGGCGCCGACGGCTTTGGTTTTGCACCGCACGAAGGGCGCTGGGAAAAGATCGAGCAATTGGGAGCGGTGCAGATCGGCGACGACGTGGAGATTGGCGCCAATACCTGCATTGACCGTGGCGCGCTCGGCGATACCGTGATCGAAGACGGCGTGAAGCTCGATAACCTGGTGCAGATCGGCCACAACGTGCGGGTCGGCCGGCACACGGCCATGGCCGGCTGTGCTGGCGTGGCGGGCAGTGCGGTGATTGGCGCGCATTGCACGGTGGGCGGTGGCGCCGTGGTGCTGGGGCACCTGACGCTGGCCGATCATGTGCATGTATCCGCTGCGTCGGTGGTCATGCGCTCGATCAGCAAGCCGGGCCAGTACACTGGCCTGTTTCCCATCGACGAAAATGCGAAGTGGGAGAAGAACGCCGCCTCCCTCAAGCAACTTCATGGGTTGCGCGAACGCCTCAAGGCGCTCGAGAACAAAGAATCACCGAACACCCGCTGACACATGTTGGACATTCACCAGATCCTCAAGCAACTGCCGCACCGTTATCCGATCCTGCTGGTCGACCGTGTGCTGGCGCTTGAAAAGGGCAAGAGCATTCGCGCGCTGAAGAACGTCACGATCAACGAGCCTTTCTTCACCGGCCATTTTCCCCATCGCCCGGTCATGCCGGGCGTGCTGATGCTGGAGGCCATGGCCCAGGCTGCGGCGCTGCTGGCCTTTGACACGCTGGGCGTCACGCCTGACGACAAGACGGTGTACTACTTCGCCGGCATCGATGGCGCGCGCTTCAAGCGGCCGGTGGAGCCGGGCGACCAGCTCATCATGGACGTGACGCTGGAGCGCATGAAGGCAGGCATATTCAAGTTCAAGGGCACCGCCCGCGTGGGCGAAGAGCTGGCCTGTGAGGCCGAGCTGATGTGCACCATGCGAACGATTGCCTGACAGCCACGGCCTGAGATTTTCGAGACCGTGACCGGCATCCATTCCACCGCCATCATCGACCCGGCGGCCGAGCTCGACGGCTCGGTCAGCGTCGGCCCCTACGCCGTGATCGGCCCGCACGTGAAGATTGGTGCGGGCACCACGGTCGGTGCGCATTGCGTGATCGAGGGCCACACCAGCATTGGCCGCGACAACCGCATCTTCCAGTTCAACTCCTTGGGTGCGGTCCCGCAGGACAAGAAATACGCGGGCGAGCCCTGCGAGCTGGTGATCGGCGACCGCAACACCATCCGCGAGTTCTGTACCTTCAACATCGGCTCGCCCGGTGGTGGCGGCGTGACCCGCGTGGGTGACGACAACTGGATCATGGCCTACGTGCACCTGGCGCATGACGTGATCGTGGGCAACCACACCATTTTTGCCAACAACTCGCAGCTCGCCGGTCATGTGCAAGTGGATGACTGGGTGATCCTGGGCGGCTTCACGGTGGTGCACCAGTTTGTGCGCATCGGCGCGCACGGCATGACGGCCATGTGCGCCTTGCTGTTTGCAGACCAGCCGCCTTTCGTGATGAGCCAGGGCCAGCCGGCTGGCGCGCGCTCGATGAATTTCGAGGGCCTGCGCCGGCGTGGTTTCTCGGCCGAGCGCATTGCGGCGGTCAAGGCCATGCACAAGGCGTTGTACCGCGACGGGCTCACGCTGGAGCAGGCGCAGGCGCAGATCGGCACCTTGGTCGAACGCTTCCCGGAGGCGCGGCCCGATGTCGAGATGATGCTCGGCTTCCTCGCCGGGGCGACGCCGCAGCGCGGCATCCTGCGGTAGGACGGCGTTCATGACGAATGCGCCGACCGCGTTACCTGTCGGTGCTTCGGTCGCCGGCGCTGCGCTTATTCCTTCTTCCGTACCGCAGGTGGCCATGGTCGCCGGCGAAGCCTCGGGCGACCTGCTGGCCGGCCTGTTGCTGGATGGCCTGCAAGCGCGCTGGCCTGGCCTGGCGGCGCACGGCATCGGCGGCCCGCAGATGGCGCGGCGCGGCTTTGACGCCTGGTGGCCCAGCGACAAGCTGGCGGTGCACGGCTACAGCCTGGAAGTACTGCGCCGCTACCGCGAGATCGTCGGCATCCGCGCCCGCCTGCGCGAGCGTTTGCTGGCCGAGCCGCCAAGCGTGTTCATTGGCGTGGATGCGCCGGACTTCAACCTTGACCTCGAAGCCGGCTTGCGCGCTGCGGGCGTGAAGACCGTGCACTTTGTCTGCCCGTCGATCTGGGCCTGGCGTGCGCACCGCATAGAAAAGATCCGGCGCAGCACGGACCATGTGCTGTGCATTTTTCCGTTTGAGCCTGAGCTGCTGGCGCAGCATGGCATTGCCGCGAGCTATGTCGGCCATCCGCTGGCCAATGTGATCCCCATGGAGCCGGATCGGGCCGCCGCGCGCGCAGCGCTGGGCCTGGCGCCCGACGATGCGGTGCTGGCCATCTTGCCGGGCAGCCGCAACTCCGAGGTGGCCTATCTGGCTTCACGCTTCTTTGAGGCTGCAGCCCTTATTCGGTGCCGGCATGGCGCTATGAAATTCATAGTTCCGGCTTTGCCCGCGCTGCGCAGCCGCATCGAGGCGGCGGTGGCCGCGACCGGGATGGCGGGCCAGGTGCAGGTGGTGTCCGGGCAGTCGCACACGGTGCTGGCCGCCTGCGATGCCACGCTGATCGCCAGCGGCACGGCCACGCTGGAGGCGGCGCTGTTCAAGCGGCCGATGGTGATCGCCTACAACATGCAGTGGCTGTCGTGGCGTTTGATGGCGCCCAAGCGCCTGCAGCCCTGGGTCGGCCTGCCCAATATTCTGTGCCGCGATTTTGTTGTGCCTGAGCTGCTGCAGGACGCTGCCACGCCGCAGGCGCTGGCCGATGCGGCCCTGGCCTGGTTCGAGGCGCCGGAGAAAATCGCTGCCCTGCAATCCCGTTTCACCGCGCTGCACCACGAGCTGCTGCGCGATACCCCCACTCTTGCTGCCGATGCGATCCAGAACCTCCTCCGTGCCTAAACAGGCTTTGCTCGTCTGGGACCTGCCCGGTCTGGTGGCTGGCGTGGACGAGGCCGGGCGCGGCCCGCTCGCCGGGCCGGTGGTGGCTGCGGCCGTGATCCTGGACGACAGCCGGCCGATCCCCGGCCTGGCCGATTCCAAGAAGCTCACGGCGCTGCAGCGCGAGCGCCTGTACGACCAGATCCGCGACAAGGCGCTGTGCTGCTCGGTGGCCGAGGCTTCGGTCGAAGAGATCGATACGCTCAACATCCTGCAGGCCACCATGCTGGCCATGCGCCGCGCGGTCGAAGGCCTGCGGCTCAAGCCGGTGAAGGTGCTGGTCGATGGCAACCGCCTGCCGCCGCTCGACGTGCTGGCTGAGGCCATCGTCAAGGGTGACTCGCTGGTCAAGGCGATCTCGGCCGCGTCGATCCTGGCCAAGGTGCACCGCGACCGTCTCTGCGAGCGGCTGCATCTGGAGTTTCCGCAGTACGGCTTTGCGCAGCACAAGGGCTACGGCACGGCCGAGCACCTGGCCGCATTGCAGGCGCATGGCGCCTGCCTGCACCACCGCCGCTCGTTTGCGCCAGTGGCCAAGGCGCGTATCGCCTCGGTCGCGCCGCTGCCGGTGCCCGAGTCCGCGCTGGTGCGGGCCGAGCCGGCGCCAACCCTGCAGCCGGTGGTGCCGCCCAAGGCGCGCCGGCGGCCGCGCAGTGTGGGGAAGGCGGCATGAGCGTGTCTGACACCGTTCACCTGAGCTCGCGCGACAACCCGCTGCTGAAGGAACTGCGCCGCCTGGCGCAGGACAACGGCGCTTATCGCAAGCTGGGCCGCGTCTGGTTGGAGGGCGACCACCTGTGCCGCGCGGCACTGGCGCGTGGCCGCACACCGGCCTTGGCAGTGTTTTCTGAGTCTTTTTGGCCTCTAGCCCAGGACTGGTCTAGGCATGCAGCTATAAAAAACATAGTAGTGGCCGAGGCGCTGTGGGCTGAGCTGAGCGGCCTCGAATCGCCCGCGCCCATGGGCTTTGTGCTGGATCTGCCGCCTGCTGGCGGCGTCCAGGCCGGCGTGGCGACGGTGCTGCTGGACCGGGTGCAGGACGCCGGCAATGTCGGCTCCATCCTGCGCAGCGCTGCGGCCTTTGGTTTTGCGCAGGTGGTGGCCTTGAAGGGCACGGCGGCGCTGTGGGCACCCAAGGTGCTGCGCGCTGGCATGGGCGCGCACTTCGGGCTGCGCCTGGTGGAAGGTGTAGAGCTGCCGGCGCTGGATGTGCTGCGTGTGCCGCTGCTGGTCACCAGCTCGCACCAGGGTGAACTGCTGCACCGCGCCACCTTGCCCTGGCCCTGCGCCTGGGTCATGGGCCATGAAGGGCAGGGCGTTTCGCCGGCGCTGGAGGCCTTGGCCGCGCAGCGCATCCGCATCACCCAGCCGGGCGGCGAGGAATCACTCAACGTAGCGGCGGCGGCGGCCATCTGCCTGCACGCAAGCGCTGCAGGCCAAGCCTGACCGGCCCTCCAGGCTGCGGGAAAATACCTAGCTGCGGCCAGGAGCCCCAGCGGGGCTGGGTATAATCGGGGGCTTTTCTCGCAATAGCGTCGCCCGACCGCAGCCAAAGCAACTCCCCCAAAATAAGCAGCCTTCCGGCCCCGTGTCCGGACGGCATCGGGCGACCGTAACCATCCGGAGAACCCAGTGCTCTTGTCTCTACAGGGAACCTTCCCTCCCGCCATCCTGGCGCTCGCAGACGGCACGGTCTTTCTCGGCCATTCGATCGGAGCCGCTGGCTCCACCGTCGGTGAGGTGGTGTTCAACACCGCCATGACCGGCTACCAGGAAATCCTCACCGACCCGAGCTACTGCCAGCAGATCGTCACCCTGACGTATCCGCACATCGGCAACTACGGCGTCAACGAGGAAGACATCGAAGCTGACAAGGTCCATGCCGCAGGCCTCATCATCAAGGACCTGCCCCTCGTCGCATCCAACTTCCGCAAGACTGTCACCTTGTCGGAATACCTGGTGCGCGAGAAGACCGTTGCCATCGCCAACATCGACACCCGCAAGCTCACGCGCCACCTGCGCTCCAAGGGCGCGCAAAACGGCTGCATCCTGGGCCTGGCGCCCGGCGAGGCGGTGTCGCAGGCGCTGATCGACAAGGCCATTGCCCAGGCCAAGGGCGCACCCAGCATGGCCGGCCTGGACCTGGCCCAGGTGGTGTCGGTCAAGGCGCCCTACGAATGGACGCAGCGCGAGTGGACGCTGGGCGAGGGCTATGGCCTGCAGATCGCACCCAGGTTCCACGTCGTCGCCTTCGACTTCGGCGTGAAGAAGAACATCCTGCGCATGATGGCCGAACGCGGCGCGCAGATCACCGTGGTGCCGGCGCAGACCTCGGCCGCCGAAGTGCTCAAGCTCGCACCCGATGGCATCTTCCTGGCCAACGGCCCGGGCGACCCGGAGCCTTGCGACTACGCCATTGCCGCCGCGCGCGAGCTGATCGAAACCGGCATCCCGACCTTCGGCATCTGCCTGGGCCACCAGATCATGGCCCTGGCCAGCGGCGCCAAGACCTTCAAGATGAAGTTCGGCCACCACGGTGCCAACCATCCAGTCAAAGACCTGGACAACGGCCGTGTGAGCATCACCAGCCAGAACCACGGCTTCGCGGTGGACGAGAAGAGCCTGCCGGCCAACCTGCGCCCCACGCACATCAGCCTGTTCGACGGCACGCTGCAAGGCCTGGCGCGCACCGACAAGCCGGCGTTCTGCTTCCAGGGCCACCCGGAAGCCTCGCCCGGCCCGCACGACATCTCTTACCTGTTCGATCGCTTCACGGCATTGATGGAGAAACACAAAAATGCCTAAGCGCACAGACCTCAAGAGCATCCTCATCATTGGCGCAGGCCCGATCATCATCGGCCAGGCCTGTGAGTTCGACTACTCTGGCGTGCAGGCCTGCAAGGCGCTGCGCGAAGAGGGTTACAAGGTCATCCTGATCAACAGCAACCCCGCCACGATCATGACCGACCCGGCCACGGCCGACGTCACCTACATCGAGCCGATCACCTGGCAGACGGTCGAGAAGATCATCGCCAAGGAGCGCCCTGATGCCATCCTGCCGACCATGGGCGGCCAGACCGCGCTCAACTGCGCGCTGGACCTGTGGCACCACGGCGTGCTCGAGAAGTACAAGGTTGAACTGATCGGCGCCACGCCCGAAGCCATCGACAAGGCCGAGGACCGCCTGAAGTTCAAGGACGCGATGACCAAGATCGGCCTGGGCTCGGCGCGCTCCGGCATCGCGCACAGCATGGACGAAGCCTGGGCCGTGCAAAAGGGCCTGGGTTTCCCGACCGTGATCCGCCCCAGCTTCACGCTGGGTGGCACCGGCGGCGGCATCGCCTACAACCCGGA
The DNA here is from genome assembly GCA_038961845.1 of Xylophilus sp. GW821-FHT01B05. Lineage (NCBI taxonomy): Bacteria > Pseudomonadati > Pseudomonadota > Betaproteobacteria > Burkholderiales > Xylophilus > Xylophilus sp. GW821-FHT01B05. The sequence continues at coordinate 3,740,370 of CP152408.1, read as the reverse complement.
AGAGTTCGAGACCATCTGCAAGCGCGGCCTGGAAGCCTCGCCTACCAACGAGCTGCTGATCGAAGAGTCGCTGCTCGGCTGGAAGGAATACGAGATGGAAGTGGTCCGCGACAAGGCGGACAACTGCATCATCGTCTGCTCCATCGAGAACCTGGACCCGATGGGCGTGCACACCGGCGACTCCATCACCGTGGCACCGGCGCAGACCCTGACCGACAAGGAATACCAGATCCTGCGCAATGCCTCGCTGGCCGTGTTGCGCGAGATCGGCGTGGACACCGGCGGCTCGAACGTGCAGTTCTCGATCAACCCGAAGGACGGCCGCATGGTCGTGATCGAAATGAACCCGCGCGTGTCGCGCTCCTCGGCATTGGCCTCCAAGGCCACGGGCTTCCCAATTGCCAAGGTCGCAGCCAAGCTGGCCGTGGGCTACACGCTGGACGAGCTGCGCAACGAGATCACCGGCGGCGCGACCCCGGCGAGCTTCGAGCCCAGCATCGACTACGTGGTCACCAAGATCCCGCGTTTTGCCTTCGAGAAGTTCCCGACGGCCGACAGCCGCCTCACGACGCAGATGAAGTCGGTGGGCGAGGTCATGGCCATGGGCCGCACCTTCCAGGAATCCTTCCAGAAGGCGCTGCGCGGCCTGGAAGTGGGCGTGGACGGCCTGAACGAAAAGACGCAAGACCGCGAAGTGCTCGAGAAGGAACTGGGCGAGCCTGGCCCTGAGCGCATCTGGTACGTGGGCGATGCCTTCGCCATGGGCCTGAGCGTGGATGAAGTGTTTGCGCTGACCAAGATCGACCCCTGGTTCCTGGTGCAGATCGAAGAGATCGTGAAGATCGAACTTGAGCTGGAAACCAAGTCGCTGGACGACATCGACCGCGACACCCTGCTTGCGCTGAAGAAGAAGGGCTTCTCGGATCGCCGTCTTGCCAAGCAGCTCAAGACCACCGACAAGGCGATCCGCGAAAAGCGCATCGCGCTGAACGTGCGCCCGGTCTACAAGCGGGTGGACACCTGCGCGGCAGAATTTGCCACTGACACCGCCTACATGTACTCGACCTACGAGGACGAGTGCGAGGCCGATCCGACGGACAAGAAGAAGATCATGGTGCTGGGCGGTGGCCCGAACCGTATCGGCCAGGGCATCGAGTTCGACTACTGCTGCGTGCATGCCGCGCTCGCCATGCGCGAAGACGGCTACGAGACCATCATGGTCAACTGCAACCCCGAGACCGTCTCGACCGACTACGACACGTCCGACCGTCTCTACTTCGAGCCGCTCACGCTCGAAGACGTGCTCGAGATCGTCGACAAGGAAAAGCCGCTGGGCGTGATCGTGCAGTACGGTGGCCAGACGCCCTTGAAGCTCGCGCTCGACCTTGAGGCCAACGGCGTGCCGATCATTGGCACCAGCCCGGACATGATCGATGCGGCCGAAGACCGCGAGCGCTTCCAGAAGCTGCTGCACGAGTTGGGCCTGCGCCAGCCGCCCAACGCCACGGCCCGTACCGAGCCGGAAGCGCTGGAGAAGGCATCCGCGTTGGGCTACCCGCTGGTGGTGCGCCCGAGCTACGTGCTGGGCGGCCGCGCGATGGAAATCGTGCACGAGCAGCGCGACCTTGAGCGCTACATGCGCGAAGCCGTCAAGGTCAGCCACGACTCGCCGGTGCTGCTGGACCGCTTCCTGAACGACGCCATCGAGTGCGATGTGGATTGCATACGCGACGCCGCGGGCGCCACCTTCATCGGTGGCGTGATGGAACACATCGAGCAAGCCGGCGTGCACTCGGGTGACTCTGCCTGTTCGCTGCCGCCCTACTACCTGTCGGCCGCGACGGTGGACGAGCTGAAGCGCCAGTCGGCTGCGATGGCCGGTGCGTTGAATGTGGTCGGCCTGATGAACGTGCAGTTCGCGATCCAGCAGGTGGATGGCCAGGACGTGATCTACGTGCTGGAAGTCAACCCGCGCGCATCGCGCACTGTGCCCTTCGTCAGCAAGGCGACCGGCATCCAGTTGGCCAAGGTGGCTGCGCGTTGCATGGCAGGCCAGACGCTGGCCTCGCAAGGCATCACCAAGGAAGTGACGCCGCCGTATTTCAGCGTGAAGGAAGCGGTGTTCCCGTTCGTGAAGTTCCCGGGCGTGGACACCATCCTCGGCCCGGAAATGAAATCGACTGGCGAAGTGATGGGCGTGGGCAAGACCTTTGGCGAAGCCTTCGTCAAGTCGCAACTCGGTGCCGGCACCAAGCTGCCGAGCAGCGGCAAGGCCTTCCTGACGGTGAAGAACAGCGACAAGCCGCGCGCGGTCGAGGTTGCCCGCCAACTGGTGGAGCAGGGCTTCAGCATCGTGGCGACCAAGGGTACGGCTGCTGCCGTCACTGCTGCCGGCATTGCCTGCGAGGTGGTCAATAAGGTCACCGAAGGCCGGCCGCACGTGGTGGACATGATCAAGAACAACGAGATCGTGCTGGTCGTCAATACGGTGGAAGAGCGCCGCAACGCCATCACCGATTCGCGCGCCATCCGCACCTCGTCCTTGCTGGCGCGGGTCACGACCTTCACCACCATCGCTGGTGCTGAAGCCGCTGTCGAAGGCATGAAGTACATGAACGACCTGGACGTGTACTCAGTGCAAGAACTGCACGCGCAGCTCGCTTCCGCCTGATGCGTGGCACCGGCAATCGCCCTTGGGCGATTGCCGGTTTGCACTGCGGGCACAATTTCCCCATGCAAGACCAAATCGTTCCCCTGGCGCTGTCCGACTGGGCCGCCGCCGTACCAGACGCCGCCGCCATTGCTGCGGTCGAGGCCGGCAAGGTGCTGTATTTCCCCAAACTGGCCTTTGCGCTGCAGCCTGAGGAAAAGACACTGCTGCGCCCGGAACTGCTCGACCCCAAGGTGCGCAACATCAGCCTGGATGGGGAAGGGCGGGTGAAAGGCGTGGCCGGTGACGCCGCGCTACAGGCCAGAGTAGCGGCCATGGTGGGCCGCTTTCGCCAACAGGCGATAGGCCTGATCCACAGCCTGCTACCTGACTACACGCCCCACCTGCGCTTGGCACCGACCAGCTTTCGCCCAACCCAGGTCGAGACGCGGGCGCAGTCCTGGCGCGCGGATGACCGACGGCTGCATGTGGATGCATTCCCGTCTCGTCCCAACTATGGCGAGCGCATCTTGCGCGTATTTGCCAACATCAATCCCGACGGCGCACCGCGCACCTGGCGCGTGGGTGAGCCGTTTGAGGATGTTGCGCGGCGTTTTCTGCCCCAGTCCAAGCCGTATTCAGCGCTGCAGGCACGCCTGTTGAATGCTCTGGGTGTGACCAAGTCCCGGCGCAGCGAGTACGACCATCTGATGCTGCAGCTGCACGATGGCATGAAGTCGGATCTGGCCTACCAGCAGAACGCGCCCCAGGTCACCATGCCGTTTGCGGCGGGTTCGGCCTGGATCTGCTTCTCAGACCAGACGCCGCATGCGGTGATGGCCGGCCAGTACATGCTGGAGCAGACCCTGCATCTGCCGCCGGACAGGCAATACAATCAGGAAGCAAGCCCGCTGGCCATACTCACACGGCTGGCTGGACACCCGCTCGTTTAAATAACTGAAGCGGCATTCCTCAGAAGCACCGCCGGACGGTTCCGTCCGGCTTTTTCTTTTTGGAGATAAAAGAACATGGCGACCATCCCGATTACCAAGCGTGGAGCAGAGAAGCTGAAGGAAGAACTGCACCGCCTGAAAACGGTGGATCGTCCTTGGGTTATCAACGCGATTGCAGAAGCGCGTGCGCAGGGCGACCTGAGCGAAAACGCCGAGTACGAAGCCGCCAAGGACCGCCAGGGCTTCATCGAAGGCCGTATCCAGGAGGTCGAAGGCAAGCTGTCGGCCGCCCAGGTGATCGATCCGTCCGTGCTGGATGCCGGTGGCCGGGTGGTGTTTGGTGCCACGGTCGAGCTGGAAGACGAAGACGCGGGCGATACCGTCGTCTACCAGATCGTGGGCGAGGATGAAGCCGATTTGAAGCACGGGCGGGTGAATGTCTCCAGCCCGATCGCGCGCGCGCTGATCGGCAAGGAAGAGGGCGATACCGCTGAAGTGCAGGCGCCCGGTGGCGTCAAGCGCTACGAGATCGTCGCGGTCAAGTACATCTGACCCTCGGGCCATGCCATACCGCTTTCCCGCCCTGGTTGCTGCGTTGTGGTGGGGCAGCCTGACCGTCATAGGTTTTTTGGTCGTGCCGCTGCTGTTCATGCACCTGCCCACGCCGGCCATGGCCGGGACCATGGCGGCGCGGCTTTTTACGGCGCAGACCTGGGTGTCGGTGGCCTGCGGTGTGCTGCTGCTGGTGGCCTCGCGCCAGCGGGGCAGCAGCGCCATGGCGCCTTGGGCTGCTCCCTTGTTGGGTTTTGTGCTGGCAGGGCTGTTGCTGGCCCTGTTATCTGAATTTGCCGTCGCACCGCGCATCGTCGCGCGCGAGAACCTGCGCCTGTGGCACAGCGTAGGCAGCGGCATGTACCTGCTGCAGTGGCTGTGCGCGGCCGTGGTGCTGTGGCGCACCACTGGACCGCGCTAGACGCGCGGCGCACCTCTTACCAAGAACACCGCGGAACTGGCTCTGCCAGGCCGCTGGTGTTGCCCCCGGAAGGGGGTTGGCGAAGACACGAAGTGCGCAGCCTGGGGGCGAGTTACTCCCTCCAGTGCTCGGCCACCCAGCGGGCTGGGCGGATATAGCGAAAGCGCCGGTTGCGTCGGCCCGCCAGCGCATCCGGCGGATTGCACTCACCGTGGAACACCATCACCCGGGCGTCTGAAGGCACTGCGGGTTCCTGCCAGTAATTGCAGGGCCAGCGCGGAATGCCGTGGTATTTAAAGCTCGGGCACCAGGCCTGCGGCCAGTAGCCCAGCTTGCCTTGGCGATGCAGAAAATCCGACAGATAGGCTTGCTCGTTGCGGAACTGGGCCTGCACCGCATCCATGTGGCTGCGGAAATGCTCCAGCACATCGGCATGCGCGCCCAGCTCGAAGCGGTAGACGGACGAGTTGCCAGTGATGCGCTCGCTGCGCCAGGGCCTGGAGTAGTCGCGGATGATCAGAAATTCGCCAGGCCGGGTGAAGAAGTCATCCAGCGGCCCAACCACCACCACGTCCAGGTCCAGGAACAGCGCGGTGCCGCGCAGGCCATGCAGGTCAGCCGTGAAGGTGGTGAGCTTTTTCCAGGCGCCATCGCGCTGCCCTGGCGCCAATTCCAGAGCCAGGGGCGGAATGGGCAGGCACTGCACCTCGGGCCGAATGCCCTTGCCATCGTCGGTCAGGCAGACGAAATTGAAATCGCCGGCCAGCCTGCGCCGCACCATGGCGTAGAGCCGGTTCACATATTCGGGGCCGTACTTACTACCCCATTTCATGCACAGCACATGGCGCGCAGTCGTCATGCTGCTTGCTCCCCTCAGTCAGCTTGGCGCTTCTTGATGGATTTCTGCTTGGGCTTGGCGCGCTTGATCTGGCCGCCTGCCGTCAGGCGCTGATTGCCCAGCACGCGCAGGATGCGCACTTCCGGGCGCTGGCCGCCGCGCTTGCTGTGCTTGAGGAGCTTGATGTCGCGCGGGCCGGGCATGCGGTCTTCGTCCACGGTCTTGGCTTTTTCGGCCTGCGGACGCCAGAGCACCAGCAACTTGCCGATGTGCTGTACCGGGGCGGCATCCAGGGCATCGGCCAGGGCCTGGTAGGTCTGCTCGCGCGCAGTGCGGTCGTCCGACACCACGCGGACCTTGATCAGGCCGTGGGCAGCGAGGGCGCCGTCGATCTCTTTTTGCACGGCAGGCGTGAGACCGTCGTTGCCGATGATGACCACGGGGTCGAGATGGTGGGCCTCGGCGCGGCGCTCGCGGCGCTGGGCGGGTGTGAGTTGGATTTGGGGCATACCCGTATTATCGAGGGTGCGCGCCTTCCATAGGCGCATGGCGGCTGCGTAGTCGCGCAGCAACAGGGTCGGCAGGCCCCGTGGCCCTCTTTTACTCGCCTTCTCCACGGCGGCACATTCCCTACCGAGCATGAAGGTCAAAACAAAAAGCAAGAAGGTCAACAAGGCGTGGCTCAACGACCATGTGAACGACCCCTACGTGAAACTGGCGGCGCGAGAGGGTTATCGCGCCCGTGCTGCTTACAAATTGAAGGAAATTGACGAGGCGCTGGGCTTGATCAAGCCGGGGCATTTCGTGGTGGACCTGGGTTCGACGCCGGGCGCCTGGAGCCAGTATGTGCGGCGGCGCTTGTCCCCGGAAGGGGCCGCGGTTGGGGCGCTGGACGGGGTGATCGTGGCGCTGGACCTGTTGCCGATGGCGCCCATCGAGGGGGTCACCTTCCTGCAAGGCGATTTTCGTGAGCCGGAAGTGCTTCAAAAATTGGAGCAGGAAATGAATGGCCGGCTTGCCGATGTGGTGGTTTCCGACATGGCACCCAATCTCTCCGGCATTGAATCTGCAGACGCCGCGCGCATTTCGCATCTGGTCGAATTGGCGGTGGATTTTGCATTGCAGCACCTGAAGCCTGAGGGCGCCCTGGTCGTGAAGGTGTTTCACGGCGGTGCATACAGCCCGCTGGTGAAACTCTTCAAAGAGACTTTTCGTACCGTCAAGCCAATCAAACCCAAGTCTTCGCGTGACAAATCGTCGGAGACCTTCATCGTCGGCATTGGGCTGAAAAAGCCGTCCGAATCGGCCTGAAAACACGGCAAAGCCCGTGCAAGGCCTGTGGCCGCTCCCGTGAATAACGGGGGAGGCAGAACTTGAAACACCTAAAATGCGTCACATCTGGGTCTTGATGAACCCTTACGTCTTTCCCCACCGGAGCTTCGCTTGAACAATCAGTGGTTTTCAAAAATTGCCGTATGGCTCGTGATCGCCATGGTGCTGTTCACGGTGTTCAAACAATTTGATTCGCGTGGCACGGCTGGCGCAGGCCCTATCGCCTACTCCGACTTCCTCGAACAGGTGCGTGGCAATCGCATCAAGAGCGCGACCATCCAGGATGGCCAGGGCGGTGCCACCGAGATCGTGGCAACCACCACCGATGATCGCAAGATCCGCACGACGGCCACTTACCTTGACCGTGGCCTGATCGGCGACCTGATCAACAACAACGTGAAGTTCGACGTCAAGCCGCGCGAAGAGGGTTCGCTGCTGATGACGCTGCTGGTGAGCTGGGGCCCGATGCTGCTGCTGATTGGCGTGTGGGTGTACTTCATGCGGCAGATGCAGGGCGGGGGCAAGGGCGGTGCGTTCAGCTTCGGCAAGAGCAAGGCCCGCATGATGGACGAGAACAACAACACGGTTACCTTCGCCGACGTCGCAGGTTGCGACGAGGCCAAGGAAGAAGTCCGTGAGGTTGTCGACTTCCTGAAAGACCCGCAGCGCTTCCAGAAGCTGGGTGGCCGCATTCCGCGCGGGCTGCTGCTGGTCGGCCCTCCGGGCACCGGCAAGACCTTGCTGGCCAAGTCGATCGCTGGCGAGGCCAAGGTGCCTTTCTTCTCGATCTCGGGTTCCGACTTCGTGGAAATGTTCGTCGGCGTGGGCGCTGCCCGCGTGCGTGACATGTTCGAGAACGCCAAGAAGAATGCGCCCTGCATCATCTTCATCGACGAAATCGACGCGGTCGGCCGCCAGCGTGGCGCTGGCCTGGGCGGTGGCAACGACGAGCGCGAGCAAACCTTGAACCAGATGCTGGTCGAGATGGACGGTTTTGAGACCAACCTGGGCGTGATCGTGGTGGCTGCCACCAACCGCCCCGACATCCTGGACGCCGCACTGCTGCGCCCGGGTCGTTTCGACCGTCAGGTGTATGTCACGCTGCCCGACATTCGCGGCCGCGAACAAATCCTGGGTGTTCACATGCGCAAGGTCCCGCTGGGCCAGGACGTGAACGCGAGCGTTATCGCACGCGGCACGCCTGGCATGTCCGGCGCCGATCTGGCCAACCTGTGCAACGAGGCCGCACTGATGGCCGCGCGCCGCAATGCGCGTACCGTCGAGATGCAGGATTTCGAGAAGGCCAAGGACAAGATCTTCATGGGCCCCGAGCGCAAGAGCATGGTCATGCCCGAGGAAGAGCGCCGCAACACGGCCTACCACGAGTCCGGCCATGCGCTGATCGGCAAGCTGCTGCCCAAGTGTGATCCGGTGCACAAGGTCACGATCATTCCGCGTGGCCGCGCCCTCGGCGTGACCATGAGCCTTCCAGCCCAGGACCGCTACAGCTACGACCGCGATTACATGCTGAACCAGATCAGCATGCTGTTCGGTGGCCGTATCGCCGAAGAAGTGTTCATGAACCAGATGACTACCGGCGCCAGCAACGACTTCGAGCGCGCGACTTCCATCGCCCGCGACATGGTCACGCGCTACGGCATGACCGACGCGCTGGGCCCGATGGTCTATGCCGAGAACGAGGGCGAAGTGTTCCTTGGCCGCTCGGTCACCAAGACCACCAGCATGAGCGAGCAGACCATGGAAAAGGTCGACGGCGAAGTGCGCCGCATCATCGACGAGCAGTACGCCCTGGCGCGTGGCCTGATCGAGCAGAACAGCGACAAGATGCACGCCATGGCCAAGGCGCTGCTCGACTGGGAAACCATCGACGCCGAGCAGATCGACGACATCATGGCCGGCCGCGAGCCGCGTCCGCCCAAGGACTGGACGCCTCGCATCCCGCCCACTGGCGGCGACAAGCCGGGTGATGGTGGCACGGCGGTCGCGACGGATCCGGCGCCTACCGCGGCCTGATCGTCTTTATTTCCATGATAAGAACGGGGCCTCGTGCCCCGTTTTTCATTTCGTAGCCTTATGTCTGCTGTCTACCGCGAACCTCGTGCCGGCGCTGTCGTGCCGCAAGCCCGGAGCTGAACATGTTCTGGCAGACCTCCCGCTTTCGCATCGACCTGGCGCGGCCCCAGGTCATGGGCATTGTCAACGTCACGCCCGATTCCTTCTCTGATGGTGGCGCGCATGCGTCCAGCAGTGCCGCGCTGAAGCACTGCGAGGCATTGCTGAAGCAGGGCGCAGACATCCTCGACATTGGCGGCGAATCGACCCGGCCGGGCAGCCCGGCGGTGCCGCTGGCCGAAGAGCTGGCGCGCGTGCAGCCACTGCTGCGCGAGGCGGCTCGGCTGGGCGTACCGATCTCGATCGATACCTACAAGCCAGAGGTGATGCAGGCCGCGCTGGATGCAGGCGCCGACATCATCAATGACATCTGGGCGCTGCGCCGGCCGGGCGCGCGCGCGGTGGTGGCCGCGCATCCGTCCTGCGGCGTGTGCCTGATGCACATGCACCGCGATCCCCAGACCATGCAGGCCACGCCCATGGCGGGCGACCCGGCGCCGGTGGTGCGCGGCTTCCTGCAGGCCGAGGCCGATGCCCTGTTGGCCCTGGGCGTGCAGCAGGAGCGCATTGCGCTGGACCCGGGTGTTGGCTTTGGCAAGACGGTGGCGCAGAATTTTCGGTTGCTGGCGCGCCAGCGCGAGGCGGTGCCGGCGGGCTATCCGATTCTGGCGGGCTGGTCGCGCAAGTCGTCGCTGGGCGCGGTGACCGGCCGCGAGGTGGATGCGCGCATGCTGCCCAGTGTCACCGCGGCGGTGCTGGCGGTGGAGCGCGGCGCGCATGTTGTGCGTGTGCACGATGTGCGTGAGACAGTCGAGGCACTGGCCGTTTGGCGCGCCATGCAGGCTGCAAACAAAGAACCATTCGAGGGAGACCCTATTACATGACACGTACCTATTTCGGCACCGACGGCATTCGCGGCAAAGTGGGCACAGCGCCGATCACGCCGGACTTCGTCCTGAAGCTGGCGCACGCGGTGGGCCGTGTGTTGCGGCGCACCACTGCGCGGCCACGGGTGCTGATTGGCAAGGACACGCGCATCTCTGGCTACATGTTGGAGAGCGCGCTGGAGTCGGGCTTCAATTCCGCCGGAGTGGACGTGGTGCTGCTGGGCCCGCTGCCTACGCCGGGCGTGGCCTATCTCACGCGTGCGCTGCGCGCCAACCTGGGCGTGGTCATCAGCGCCAGCCATAACCCGTTCGAGGACAACGGCATCAAGTTCTTCGGCGCGCTGGGCACCAAGCTCGACGATGCCTGGGAGAGCGCCGTAGAGGCCGCGTTGGAAGAGCCTCCGGCCTGGGTGGCCGCCGCCGACGTGGGCAAGGCGCGCCGGCTGGACGATGCGGCCGGCCGCTACATCGAATTCTGCAAGAGCACCTTTGGCAGCGACCTCACGCTGCGTGGCATGAAGATCGTCGTTGATGCCGCACATGGCGCGGCCTACCAGATCGCCCCCAAGGTGTTCCATGAACTGGGCGCCGAGGTGGTGGCCATAGGCTGCGCGCCGGACGGCCTGAACATCAACCAGGGCTTTGGCGCCACCCACCCGGAGGCGCTGGTGCGCGAGGTGCTGGCGCAGCGGGCGGACTTCGGCGTTGCGCTGGATGGTGACGCCGACCGCCTGCAGGTGGTCGATGGCGCGGGTCGGCGCTACAACGGCGACGAGCTGCTGTACCTGATGGTCTGTGACCGGCTGGCGCGCGGCGATGCGGTGGCGGGTGCGGTCGGCACGCTCATGACCAATATGGCGGTGGAGCGGGCGCTGAAAGAAAAGGGCATTTCCTTTGCGCGCGCCAAGGTTGGTGACCGCTATGTGCTGGAAGAGCTGGAGCGCCGCGGTTGGCTGCTGGGCGGCGAGGGCTCTGGCCACCTGCTGGCACTGGACCGGCATACCACCGGCGACGGCCTGGTCAGCGCACTGCAGGTGCTGCAGGCCTGCGTGCGCAGCGGCCAGACGCTGCCGCAACTGCTGCAGGGCGTGGTGCTCTACCCGCAGGTGCTGATCAATGTGCCAATGACCGCCCGCAGCGACTGGCGCAGCAATGCGCGCCTGGTGTCGGAGATCGCCGCAGTGGAAGGTGAGCTGGGCGAGGACGGCCGGGTGCTGATACGGGCCAGCGGCACCGAGCCGCTGCTGCGCGTGATGGTGGAAGCCCGCGAAGCCCAGGTGGCGCAACAGGCGGCGCAGCGCCTGGCGGCGACCGTAGTCTGACGCGGCGCGGCACCGGCCGTGCCGCCCGTGTATACGAACGGAAATTAGTGTATCTCGATGCGCACTTGTTGATACATTTGTACTCGGTTGGGCATGCTGCTTGCTACATTCCTGGCTTTGCATGCCGCCCACTTTTGCGATGTCCGGAACACTTTTACCCCTCGGTTACCGGCCGACATCGCTGCCAGCCTTTCGGCACATAAACCCCCGTTCGCGCCACGACCACGCTGCATTGCAGCAAGGCGGTCTTGCGCGCCTGCCGGGGGAGATGGGAGGGCCGGGTCGATCCACCGCATCGACCGTTTGAGCGCATGGCCCGCGCACCGCGTCCGCAGCACCCAACTGCGTTGATGCCAGCGGGCGTGCCCTGTCAGTAGCTAGCCGCATCCCAGCCCGCCTTGGAAAAATCAATTAAATGAAAACAGAATCCTGCGTGCGTTACACGAGTACCGCGCTCGTTGCATTGCTCGCCCTCACCGCTTGCGGTGGCAGTGGCGACTCATCCGTCCCCGTGGCCGAGACCAGTTGCCAGGCCGTCGCAAGCGATGGCAGCACCGTCGTCGTTGGCTCCAACCTGCCGGGCGACCCTTCGTTGCCCGAGGCCGCCTCGGGCTATCGCTCCGGCCTGAAGGCGGTCTATACCAAGCGCTTCATGGTGACCACCGCCAACTCGCTGGCCAGCGTGGCCGGCTGCACGGTCCTGAAGAATGGCGGCAGCGCCGCCGATGCTGCGGTTGCGGTCCAGGCCGTGCTCGGCCTGACGGTGCCTGAGGCCACGGGCCTGGGTTCCGGCGGCTTCATGCTGTATTACGACGCTAACAAGAAGACCGTGCAGGCCTATGACGGGCGCGAGACGGCGCCGGCCGCAGCCACCGCCAACTACCTGCGCTATGTCGACGACGCCAGCGACCAGACCCTGCCCAAGCCCAGCGCGCGTGCCAGCGGCCGCTCGATCGGCACCATCGGCGTGCCGCGCCTGATCGAGGCGGTGCAAAAGGACCACGGCAAGCTCGCCTGGAAGGACCTGTTTGGCGACGCCATCACGCTGGCCACCAATGGCTTCAAGATCGGTGGGCGCCTGGCCGCCGCGATCTCGTCCAATGCCGCAGCCCTGAAGCACGACGCCGAAGCCGCAGCCTACTTCTTCAATGCCGACGGCACGCCCAAGGCCTTGGGCACCGTGCTGACCAACCCGGCCTACGCCCGCACGCTGACCAACCTGGCCGCCAATGGCGCCGACGCCATCTATACCGGCCAGATCGCCAGCGACATCGTCGCCAAGGTGGCCATCACGAAGGCCGCCGACGACGGCTCGGTGATCACGCCGGGCAAGACCACGCTGGCCGACCTGGCGGGCTACCAGGTCAAGCGCCGCGAGTCGGTCTGCACCACCTACCGCAATACCTACTGGGTCTGCGGCATGCCGCCGCCAAGCTCGGGCGGCATCGCCGTGGCGTCGGCGCTGGGCATTCTGGAGAACTACAACCTGGGCGCGATGAAGCCGGCCTCGATCGACCTGGAAGGCGGCAAGCCCACTGCGGCTGCCGTGCACCTGGTCACCGAAGCCGAGCGCCTGGCCTATGCCGACCGCGACAAGTACATCGCCGACACCGACTTCGTGCCCTTGCCCGGCGGCACCTGGGACACGATGCTCAACAAGCCCTACCTGAAGAGCCGCGCCGCGCTGATCGACACCACCAAGAGCATGGGCACGGCCCAGCCCGGCAACCTGGGTGCGATACCGCTGGGGGTGGACAACCAGTTGATCGAGCACGGCACCAACCACTTCACCATCGTCGATGGCGATGGCAACGTGCTGACGGCCACGACCACGGTCGAGTCCAGCATGGGCTCGTTCCACATGACCAACGGCTTCTTGCTGAACAACCAGCTGACCGACTTCTCGGCCGCGCCGACCGATTCCACCGGCGCGTTGGTGGCCAACCGCCTGGCGCCGGGCAAGCGGCCGCGCAGCTCGATGGCACCGACCCTGGTGTTCAAGATGGCGGTCGACGGCAGCAGCATGGGCGATTTCCTGATGGGCACCGGTTCGCCCGGCGGCGGCACGATTCCGCAGTACGTGGTGAAGACGCTGGTGGGCGCGCTTGATTGGGGCCTGGACGCGCAGCAGTCGTCCAACCTGATCGACTTCGGCGCCAGCAACAGCCCGACCACCACCGTGGGCGGCGAGCACCCGAACGTCGACCTGAGCAACAACGGCGCCAACGACGCGCTGATCACCGGCCTGCGGGCGCTGGGCCACACGGTCTCTACCGCGGCCCAGGCCAGCGGCGTCAACACCATCATGCGGGTGCAGGTGAACGGCACGGCGGCCTACGCAGGCGGCACCGACCCACGGCGTGAAGGCATCGTGCTGGGCGATAGCTTTACGCCCTGATCCACCCATGAGCGGCTGGGGCCAGGCCCTGGCTTCAGCCGCGCATGTGAATGCCAATGCCCGTTCCAATGCCCGCTCATGCGGGCATTTTGCTATCTAATAGATAGCTTATAGCCCTGGATTCATAACGGCTTCAGGCACTTTTCTTCAAAAAACTGTCATCGTCTTGCCATGGCGTCGTCATGCGCGGCCAGCAGACTGCTCGCATCATTCGAGAAGGAGATGCGAGATGCCCGAACTGCCGGTCCCGACACTGCCCTTGTCGCCCGTTGCCGCCTGGTCGCCGCAGCCGCTGCGCGCCTTTGCCGCCAGCCTGCGCGGCGTCCCGCCTACCCGTGAAGCGCTGCTGCCGCGCTTGCCGCAGCCCGTGGCAGACATGGCACCGCAGCGCGGCGAGCTGCATGTCGCCTGGGCCCAGCACCTGGACGAGGTGCGCGAGGCGCAGCGGCTGCGCTACGCCGTTTTTGCCGGCGAGATGGGCGCGCGCCTGCCGGTGCCGGCCGACCCGAAGCTGGCCGGCCATGACATCGACCTGTTCGACCCGTATTGCGAGCACCTGCTGGTGCGCGACGGCGAAGGCGGCCCGGTCATTGGCACCTACCGCGTGCTGACGCCAGCGCAGGCACGGCGCATTGGCAGCACCTACAGCGACACGGAATTTGACTTGGTGCGCCTGCGCAGCATGCGCGAGAACATGGTGGAGCTGGGCCGCAGCTGCGTGCACCCGGAGCACCGTCACGGCGGCGTCATCCTGGCGCTGTGGGGCGCGCTGGCGCAATTCATGATGCGCAACCGGCTCGACATCATGCTGGGCTGCGCCAGCATCCCGATGCTGCAGCACGGCGTGCCCAGCCCGCAGCTGGCCGCCGGCATCTGGCACCGGCTGCGCCGCACCCACCTGGCCCCGCCCGAGCTGCAGGTGTGGCCGCGGCTGGCGCTGCCGGTGGACGAGTGGGAAGACCTGGAAGGCTCCCGCACCGACCTGCCGCCGGTCGAGCCGCCGCCGCTGATCATGGCCTACCTGCGCCTGGGCGCGCGCATTCTGGGGGCGCCCGCCTGGGACCCGGACTTCAACACCGCCGACCTGCCGATGCTGATGCGCCTGGCCGACATGCCAGCGCGCTACCGCCGCCACCTGCTGGCGGGCGCGTGACATAGAACTGTCACATTGCAGTCATGTTTCAGGCGGACACTCTGTTGGCAATGTCCGCACACAGTTCCCCCGATCTCCCGTTGCCGCCGCAGGGCGATGCGGCACCGCTGCCACCGCCGGCCGCCAACGGCACTCCCGGCCTTGCGCTGCCGGAGGCGGCGGGGCCGCAGCCACGCGCGATCACCGTGGCCACCACGCCGGTGCCGGAGGCCATCGAGGCGGCGGTGCTGCCGCCCGCCGCCGCGCCTTCGCCGCCGCTGCTGGACCGCGACCACAGCATCCTGGCCTTCAACGAACGTGTCTTTGACTGGGCCTGCCGCGAGGACGTGCCGCTGCTGGAGCGGCTGCGCTACATGTGCATCGTCTCGTCCAACCTCGATGAATTCTTCGAGGTGCGCATGGCGCCGCACGTGGCCGCCGCGCTGGCCGGCGACCTGCAGGGGCTCTATACCCGCACCAGCTTCGAGGCGATATCGGCCATTGCGCACGACCTGGTGGCGCGCCAGTACGCGCTCTACAACGACGCACTGACGCCGGCTTTTGCCAGGCGCGGCATCCGCATCGTCTCGCATGGCGAGCGCAACAGCGCTCAGCGGCGCTGGGTGCGCGACTACTTCCGGCGCGAGGTGTCTCCGCTGCTGGTGCCGGTGGGGCTGGACCCGGCCCACCCGTTTCCGCAGGTGGCCAACAAATCGCTCAATTTCATCGTGCGCCTGAAGGGCCGCGACGCCTTTGGCCGCGACAACGAGATCGCCATCGTCAAGGTGCCGCGCGTGCTGCCGCGCCTCATCCGCCTGCCGCAGACGGTGGCGCCGCAGGGCGTGGCCGTGGTCAGCCTCTCCAGCGTGGTGCGGGCGCACCTGGCCGATCTGTTCCCGGGGCGGGAAGTCACCGAGTTCTCGCAGTTCCGCGCCACCCGCCACTCTGATCTGGCGGTGGACGAGGACGAGGTCAGCAACCTGCGCACCGCGCTGCGCCAGGGCCTGCAATTGCGCCACTACGGCCAGGCGGTGCGGCTGGAGGTGTCCTCTGGCTGCTCGCAGCATCTGTCGGACTTCTTGCTGCAGCAGTTCGGCCTGCCGGCCGGCGCGCTGTACCGGGTGCACGGGCCGGTCAACCTGGTGCGGCTGTCGCAGCTGATCGACCTGGTCGACGACCCCCGCCTGCTGTTCCCGCAGTGGAAGCCGGCGCGCGCCGTGGGCCTGCGCAGCGGCCTGCCGATCCTGCAGCAACTGCGCCGGCGCGACCTGCTGATCCACCAGCCGTTTGAGAGCTTCGACGGCGTGCTGGCCTTCCTGCGCGAGGCCGTGCACGACCCGGACGTGCTGGCCATCAAGCAGACCATCTACCGCACCGGTGCCGACTCCGAGCTGATGGAGCTGCTGCGCGAGGCGGTGCGGCGCGGCAAGGAAGTAACGGCCGTGGTCGAGCTGAAGGCGCGCTTCGACGAAGAAGCCAACATCAACTGGGCCGAGGCGCTGGAATCCATTGGCGCGCAGGTGGTCTACGGCGTGGTCGGGCTGAAGACGCACGCCAAGATGCTGCTGGTGACGCGGCGCGAAGGCCGGCACCTGCAGCGCTATGGCCACCTGTCCACCGGCAACTACAACCCGCGCACCGCGCGGCTCTACACCGACCTGAGCTACCTCACCGCCGACCCGGCGCTGACGGCCGAGATGGACGCCGTCTTTGCCCACCTGGCCAGCCAGAACCGGCTGCCCAAGCTGAAGCGCCTGTGGCTTGCGCCGTTTCACCTGCAGGACCGGCTGGTCGAGCGCATCGCCGCCACCGCAGAGGCCGCGCGCCAGGGGCAAGAGGGGCGCATCGTGCTGAAGATGAACGCGCTGACCGACGAGCGCCTGGTGCATGCGCTGATGGATGCCGGCCGCGCCGGCGTGCAGATCGACCTGATCGTGCGCGGCGCCTGCATCCTGCCAGCCAGCGTGCCGGGGCAGACCGGCAACATCCGGGTGCGCTCCATCATCGGACGCTTCCTGGAGCATTCGCGCGTCTTCTACTTCCGCAGCGGCAAGGACGAGGACCTGTACCTCTCCAGCGCCGACTGGATGAGCCGCAACATGCTGCGCCGGGTCGAACTGGCCTGGCCGGTGACCGACCACAAGCTGCGCCAGCGCATCATCGACGAATGCCTGGTGGCCTACTTGCATGACGACTGCGACGCCTGGCTGCTGGGCGCCGACGGTCGCTACCGCCGCGCAGTGCCGGCCCAGGCGGGCGGCCACAGCGCCCAGGTGGCGCTGATGCAGCGCTACCCCGCACCTTCGCTGCCGCTGGCAGGAGGACATGTGTGATGGACCTGATCCTGTGGCGCCACGCAGAAGCCGAAGACCGGCGCGAGGACCTGCCCGAGCTGGAGCGCGGCCTGACGCCGCGCGGCGAGAAGCAGGCCGCCCGCATGGCCGCCTGGCTTGATCGCCAGCTGCCCGAAGGCCTGCGCGTGCTGGCCAGCCCGGCACGCCGCACCGACCAGACGGCCGCCGCGCTGGGCCGCCGCTACAAGCTGCGCGCCGAGCTGCTGCCCGACGGCTCGCCCAACGAACTGCTGGAGCTGGTGCAATGGCCGCGCGCCAAGGGCGCCGTGCTGGTGGTAGGCCACCAGCCCATGCTGGGGCAGACCGTGGCCCAGCTGATTGGCTTGGCTGCCAGCGAATGCGCGATCCGCAAGGGCGCGGTCTGGTGGCTGCGCCAACGCCAGCGCGCCGAAGGGTCAGAGACCGTCATCGTCACCGTGCAGTCGCCTGAAGTGCTGTAGCGCCTGCTTCTAAATTAATAGCTGGAAGCCGGCGTGTATCCTGCGCTTCAGGTACAAAACTAACTGAAATTCAGGGTATACGCCGGCATGCAGCTATTTATTTGATAGTCCTGTGTTCAGGCGCCGTAGGCCATTCCCAGCGCCCAGGGCGTTTTGCGCCAGGCCTCCAGCTCTTCGCGCAGCAGGTGCGCCGACTGCGGAAAGTCTTCCACCCAGCGCGCCGGCATGGTGATGCAGAAGCCGCCGGCTTCGCGCTCGATGCGGGGCAGCGGCGTGGCCGGGTTGCGGCGCGCGTGGCACAGCAGCACGGCCAGGCGCAGGCTGAGCAACTGCATGGCAAAGCCGGCGTCGTCCAGCACCAGCGGCAGCTTGCGCAGCTTGCCGCGCTGGCCCAGTACCAGGCGCGCCAACTGGCGCTGTTCCTGCTCGCCAAAGCCGGGCGCGTCGGCGTTCTCCAGGATGTAGGCGCCGTGGCGTGGGTGCTCGCCATGGGCGATGCTGTTGCCGATCTCGTGCAGGCGCGCGGCCCAGTGCAGGCTGCGCACCGCGTCTTCAGGGGCGCCGGGGCAGAGCTGGGCGAACAGCGCGCGCGCGGTGCGGTCCACGCGCTCGGCCTGCTCGGCGTCCACGCCAAAGCGCAGGGCCAGCGCCTGCACCGTAGCGGTGCGTATGTCGGTGGCCGGCGCTTCGCGCTGCAGCAGGTCATAGAGCACGCCCTGGCGCAGCGCGCCCTGGGCGATCTGCATGCGCTCTATGCCCAACTGGGCAAACACTGCGCACAGCACGCTCACGCCGCCGGCAATCACCGGGCGCCGGTCTTCCTTCAGCCCGATCAGGCGCAAGCGGTCTGCGTGCTGGGCCTGCAGCAGGCGGTCGCGCAGGCCGTGCAGGGCGGCGCGCGTGATCAGCCCGGGCGGCTCGCCCAGGCCGGCCAGCAGGTCGCCAATCGCGCCCACGGTGCCCGAGGCGCCATAGGCCACGTCCCAGTCGCTGCGCGGGAAGCGGGCGGCTTCGTCTTCCAGGGCCGCCTCGGCGGCGGCCTGGGCCGCGGCAAAGGCCGCCACGGTGTAGCGGCCGTCCGGGAAGTGGATGAGCGAGGCCGCCACGCTGCCAATGGGGCAGGATGCCAGCACCCTGGACTGCAGCGCCTGGCCCAGCACCAGCTCGGTAGAGCGGCCGCCCACGTCGACCACCAGCCGGCGCTCGGAGGAGGGCGGCAGCAGCCGGGCCACGCCGGCGTAGATCAGGCGCGCTTCTTCGGGGCCGGAGACGACGTCGATCGGGAAGCCCAGCACTTCGGCGCCGCGCGACAGGAATTCTTCGCGGTTGCGCGCCTCTCGCAGGGTTTGCGTGGCCACGGCGCGCACCTGGCCGGCCTTGAAGCCCGCCAGGCGCTCGCCAAAGCGGGCCAGGCAGTCCCAGCCGCGCTGCAGGGCTTCTTGCGTCAGGCTGCCGTCGGGCGTCAGGCCGCCGCCCTGGCGTACGGTTTCTTTCAGGTATTCGGTACGCAATACGCGACCATGGTCGAGCCGGCCGATTTCCAGTCGAAAGCTGTTGGAGCCCAGGTCTAGGGCTGCGAGAAGGGTTCCGTCATCCATGGGGGCAGGGGACCGGTAAGGGAAACAAGGCAGGAGTGTCGCAGGGTGCGGCATTGTTGTGACAGACACGTGACAGTGCCTGACTGCTGCGGCTCATGCCCCTGCGGGTGATCAATATGTCACGTCACTGTCATATAGCGCCCCTACATTCCGTTTCATCACTCTCCTGCCACCTGTACTTCCAGAGGAACGCATATGAAGACTTCGATGATTCGCGTGTTTGCCGTTGCCGGCCTGTGCGCTGCAACTTCCATGGCCTGGGCCCAGAACGAAGCCACTGGCGCAGGCGCGAGCTTCCCCGCACCGCTGTATGCCAAGTGGGCCGCTGACTACAACAAGAGCACGGGCGTCAAGATCAACTACCAATCGGTGGGTTCTGGCGCCGGCATCAAGCAGATCGATGCCAAGACGGTGGACTTTGGCGCCTCTGACGCGCCGCTGAAGGACGACGAGCTGCAGGCCAAGGGCCTGGTGCAGTTCCCCACCGTGATCGGTGGCGTGGTGCCGGTGGTCAACATCAAGGGCATCGGCCCGGGCCAGCTGAAGCTGAGCGGCGCCGTGCTGGGTGACATCTACCTGGGCAAGATCGCCAACTGGAACGATCCCGCCATCAAGGCGCTGAACCCCGGCTTGGCACTGCCTGATGCAGAAATCGCCCCGGTGCGCCGCGCCGACGGCTCTGGCACCAGCTTCATCTTCACCAACTACCTGAGCAAGGTGAACCCCGAGTGGAAGTCCAAGGTCGGCGAAGGCACGGCAGTGAACTGGCCCACCGGCGCCGGCGGCAAGGGCAATGAAGGCGTTGCCGCCTTCGTCGGCCGCCTGCCCAACTCGATCGGCTACGTCGAGTACGCCTACGTCAAGCAGAACAAGATGGCCTACGCCCAACTGCTGAACGCCGCAGGCAACGCGGTCGCACCGGACGACAGCGCCTTCAAGGCCGCCGCTGCCGGCGCTGACTGGAGCAAGAGCTTCTACCAAATCCTGACCAACCAGCCTGGCAAGGATTCGTGGCCCATCACCGGCGCTACCTTCATCCTGGTGCACAAGTCGCAAGACAAGCCAGCCCAGGCCGCCACCACGCTGAAGTTCTTCGAGTGGGCCTACAAGGAAGGCGACAAGACCGCCGCCGACCTGGACTACGTGCCCATGCCCGACAGCGTGAAGGCCACGATCTACAAGTCCTGGGGCGACATCAAGGACACGTCGGGCAAGGCCATCGCCCTGCGCTAAGCACAGCAGCCTGAAGCCACAACCCGCGCCGTGTCCTCTACACTGCCGCTGCCCCCCGCGCCGCCGACTGCGGCCGGGCGGGGCGCCACCATGAATCCACCACCTGTGAAACGGCCGGGACTCTCCGGCACCATGGCCGACCGGCTGTTTGGCTGGCTGGCCAAGGGCGCGGCGCTGCTGACGCTGGCCCTGCTGCTGGGCATCCTGGCATCGCTGATTGCCGGCGCCTGGCCTGCCATCGAAAAATACGGGCTGAGCTTTCTCACCCGCAGCGTGTGGGACCCGGCCAAGAACGACTACGGCGGCCTGGTGATGATCTACGGCACGCTGGCCACGTCGATCATTGCGCTGCTGATCGCGGTGCCGGTGAGCTTCGGCATCGCGCTGTTTCTTACCGAACTGTCGCCCGCCTGGCTCAAGCGCCCGCTGGGCACGGCCATCGAGCTGCTGGCTGCCGTGCCCTCCATCGTCTATGGCATGTGGGGGCTGATGGTGTTCGGCCCCATCCTCGCCACCTATGTGCAGCAGCCGCTGCAGGCGCTGTTCAAGGGCGTGCCCTACCTGGGCGCGCTGGTGGCCGGCCCGCCGGTGGGCATCGGCATTCTGTCGGCCGGCATTATTTTGGCGATCATGGTGATCCCCTTCATCGCCTCGGTGATGCGTGACGTGTTCGAGGTCACGCCGCCGCTGCTGAAGGAGTCCGCCTACGGCCTGGGCTCGACCACCTGGGAAGTCGTGTCCAAGGTGGTGCTGCCCTATACCCGCACCGGCGTGCTGGGCGGCATCATGCTCGGCCTGGGCCGGGCGCTGGGCGAGACCATGGCCGTGACCTTCGTCATCGGCAACATGAACCAGCTCAGCTCGCTGTCGCTGTTCCAGGCGGCCAACAGCATCACCTCGGCGCTGGCCAACGAGTTTGCCGAGGCTGGCGAAGGCCTGCACCAGGCGTCGCTGATCTACCTGGGCCTGGTGCTGTTCTTCATCACCTTCGTGGTGCTGATGCTGTCCAAGCTGCTGCTGCTGCGCCTGCAGAAAAACGAGGGAACCCGCACATGACGACTTCCGAGCAGCTGATTTCCGCAGCAGACCTGGCGGTGGAGCGCCAGGTGCGCTTTGCCGCGCGCAACCGCGTCAACCGCATCGCGCTGGCGCTGTCGCTGGCGGCCATGGCCTTTGGCGTGTTCTGGCTGGTGTGGATTCTTTGGGAAACGCTGCGCCTGGGCGTGGGCGGCCTGAGCCTGGCGCTGTTCACCGAGATGACGCCGCCGCCAAACGACGAGGGCGGCCTGGCCAACGCCATCTATGGCTCGCTGGTGATGGTGGCGCTGTCCACCTTCGTCGGCACGCCCATCGGCATCATGGCCGGCGTCTACCTGGCCGAGTACGACCGCACTGGCTGGCTCGCGTCGGTCACGCGGCTGGTCAACGACATCCTGCTGTCGGCGCCTTCCATCGTCATCGGCCTGTTTGTCTACACCGTGGTGGTGGCGCGTTTCCGCAGCTACTCGGGCTACGCCGGCATCGTGGCGCTGGCGCTGATCGTGATCCCGGTGGTGATCCGCACCACCGAGAACATGCTGCTGCTGGTGGCGCCCGGCCTGCGCGAGGCCGCCTACGCACTGGGCACGCCCAAGTGGAAGGTGATCCTGCTGATCACGCTGCGCGCGGCGCGCGCGGGTGTCATCACCGGCGTGCTGCTGGCGGTGGCGCGTATCGCGGGCGAGACCGCACCGCTGCTGTTTACCGCGCTCAACAACCAGTTCTGGAATGGCGACCTGTCCAAGCCGATGGCGAGCCTGCCGGTGACGATCTTCAAGTTCGCCATGAGCCCCTATGAAAACTGGCAGAAGCTGGCCTGGGCCGGCGTCTTCCTGATCACCACGGCGGTGTTGCTCCTCAATATCCTGGCGCGCGTGCTTGCGCGGCGCAACTGAATCCCGAAGAAGGAACCGTCTCCATGGCACCCCTCGCGCATGCACCCAACCGCTCCAAGATCGCGGTCAAGAACCTCAATTTCTACTACGGCAAGTTCCACGCCCTGAAGGGCATCAACCTGGAAATCCCGGAGAACAAGGTGACGGCCTTCATCGGCCCGTCGGGCTGCGGCAAGTCCACCTTGCTGCGCACCTTCAACCGCATGTTCGAGCTCTACCCCGAGCAGCGCGCCGAGGGCGAGATCATTCTCGACAACGAGAACCTGCTCACCTCCAAGCAAGACGTGGCCCTGATCCGCGCCAAGATCGGCATGGTGTTCCAGAAGCCCACGCCTTTCCCGATGTCGATCTACGACAACATCGCCTTCGGCGTGAAGCTGTTCGAGCGCCTGAACGCCACCGACATGGACGAGCGCGTGGAATGGGCACTGCGCAAGGCCGCGCTGTGGCCTGAGGTGAAGGACAAACTGCAGCAGGGCGGCGCCAGCCTCTCTGGTGGGCAGCAGCAGCGCCTGTGCATCGCGCGCGGCATTGCCATCAAGCCCGAGGTGCTGCTGCTGGACGAACCCTGTTCGGCACTCGACCCGATCTCCACCGCCAAGGTGGAAGAGCTGATCGCCGAGCTGAAGAACGACTACACCGTGGTCATCGTCACCCACAACATGCAGCAGGCCGCGCGCTGCAGCGACTACACCGCCTACATGTACCTGGGCGACTTGGTGGAGTTTGGCGAGACAGAGCAGATGTTCTTCAAGCCCCAACGCAAAGAAACAGAAGACTACATCACCGGCCGCTTCGGATGAACCAGCCCACCACCCCCAGTCTTCGCGCACTTCGTGTCGCTGCGCCAACCCCCTTCGAGGGGGCGACGCCAGTGGCCCGGCAAAGCCGGTTCCACGGTGTCCCGCGCTTGGGCCGTGATTTGTGTTCGGCCATGCATCATTCGCAGTCTTGCGATCAGTGAGAAGGAAACGGCAATGTCCGACAAGCACTTGTCCACCCAGTTCGACAGCGAACTCAACGGCGTCTCCTCCCGTGTGATGGAGCTCGGCGGCCTGGTCGAATCGCAGATCCGCCAGGCGATCTATGCGCTGTCGCAGTTCAGCACCGAAGTGGCCGACAGCGTCACGCAGGCCGAGCCGCGCGTGAACGCGATGGAGATGGAGATCGACCGCGATCTGTCGTCCATCATCGCGCGGCGCCAGCCCACGGCGCGCGACCTGCGGCTGCTGATCGCCATCTCCAAAACCACCGCCAACCTCGAGCGCGTGGGCGACGAGGCCAACAAGATCGCGCGCATGGTCAAGTCCATCGTCGCCAGCGGCGCCGGGCGCAGCCTGCCGTCGTCCGACCTGCGCGTGGCAGCCGACCTGGCCTCGGGCCTGATGCGCCGTGCGCTGGATGCGTTCGCGCGGCTGGACACCAGCGCCGCGCTGGCCATCCTGAAGGAAGACGACCAGATCGACCGCGAGTTCGACGGCTTCGTGCGCAAGCTCATCACCTACATGATGGAAGACCCGCGCACCATCTCTGCCAGCCTGGACCTGCTGTTCGTCGCCAAGGCGATCGAGCGCATTGGCGACCACGCCAAGAACATCGCCGAGTTCATCATCTACATCGTCAAGGGAACCGACGTGCGGCATGCGTCGATGGACGAAATCGAATCCGCATTGAGATGACATCCCCCCAGGCTGCGCACTTCGTGCTTCGCCAACCCCCCTTCTGCTGCGCGAAGGGGGGCACATCCTGCGGCCTGGCAAAGCCAGTTCCGCGGATGTTTGCGCTTGGCCTGCTCCGCGGCCATTTGTGCTGGACGGCTGCGTGCGGTGCGAGTGATGCGTAGCGCATTGGAAATTTGAGATGAGAAAACTCCCCCAGGTCCTGATCGTTGAAGACGAGCCAGCGATTGCCGAGCTGATCGCCGTCAACCTGCGCCACAACGGTTTCCAGCCGGTGTGGTCCGAGGATGGCGCCTCTGCCCAGCGTGAGCTGGACGCGGTGCTGCCCGACGTGATCCTGCTCGACTGGATGCTGCCCGGCACCAGCGGCCTGGCGCTGGCGCGCAAGTGGCGCGCCGATGCGCGGACCAAGGCCGTACCGATCCTGATGCTGACCGCGCGCGGCGACGAGCCCGACAAGGTGGCCGGCCTGGACGCGGGCGCCGACGACTACATCACCAAGCCTTTCTCCACCCAGGAGCTGCTGGCGCGCATCCGCGCCGTGCTGCGCCGCCGCGCGCCCGAGCAGTTGGCCGAGACGGTGCAACTGGGCGAGCTGCTGCTGGACGCTGGCACGCACCGCGTGAGCTTCCAGGGCCAGCCGTTGAAGGTCGGCCCGACCGAATTCAAGCTGCTGCACTACCTCATGCGCCATGCCGAGCGCGTGCACAGCCGTGCGCAACTGCTGGACAAGGTCTGGGGCGACCACGTCTTCATTGAAGAGCGCACGGTCGACGTGCACGTCAAGCGCCTGCGCGAGTCGCTGGGCACGGCCGGCGCCATGGTCGAGACGGTGCGCGGCGCTGGCTACCGCGCCACGGCGCAGGTGGCACTGACGGCGGCCACGCCTCCCCACTGAATGCTGGCCGGCATGATCCTGCAGCGGGTGATTGCGCTCGCGCTCTGGCAATTGTTCTGTGCGCTGGCCCTGGGCTGGCTGGCTGGCAAGCTCGGCGGTGCCGATCCGGCCACCGCACGCGCCGCATGGCAGGCCTGGTGCCTGGGCGGCGCGCTGGTGGGCTTTGTGCTGGCCAGCTGGAGCGCCACGCTGTTCGACGCCTGGCGCGCCGGGCGCCTGCTGCGCTGGCTGCGCAGCGACGCCGTCGCCGCCACGGCACCAGCCCTGGGCGGCCTGTGGGGCGAGGCCGCAGACCGCATGCGCCGCCGCACCCGCGAGGCCGAGCGCGGCATGGCCGAGAGCGCCGGGCGCCTGCATGAAATCCTGTCCGCGCTGCAGGCTTCGCCCAATGGCGTGGTGCTGCTCGATGCGCGCATGTGCATCGAGTGGTGCAACCAGACCGCGGCCGAGCACTTTGGCATCGAGGCCACGCGCGATCTGCTGCAGTCGCTGGGCAACCTGGTACGCGACCCGGCCTTCAGCGCCTATTGCGCTGCCGGCAAGTTCGACTCGGAAGTGGTCATCCCCGGCCGGCGCAGCACGCCCGGGCGGCCGGTGCGCCTGTCGGTGCAGCTGCACCCCTATGGCGAAGGCCGCACCATGCTGCTGTCGCGCGACGTCACCGCAGTGGAGCAGGCCGAGGCCATGCGGCGCGACTTCGTCGCCAACGTATCGCACGAGATCCGCACGCCGCTCACCGTGCTGACCGGTTTCGTCGAAACCCTGCAGACCCTGCCGCTGGAGGCGGGCGAGCGTGCCCACTACCTGGGGCTGATGTCCCAGCAGGCCGCGCGCATGCAGTCGGTGGTGAGCGACCTGCTGACCCTGTCGCGGCTGGAAGGCAGCCCCTTGCCGGGCCTGGCCGAGCGCGTGCCGCTGCAGGCCTTGATCGCGCACTGCCAGCAAGAGGCCGAAGCGCTGTCCGCACTGCTGGGCCGTGGCCATACGCTGCATTTTCCCGAGGGCGTGCAGGGCGACGTGGCCGGCGCGCCGCACGAGTTGCAAAGCGCCATGTCCAACCTGGTCGCCAACGCCGTGCGCTACACGCCCGCCGGCGGCACGGTGACCGTGCGCTGGACCGTGCTGGACGGCCGCGAACCCGCGCGCGGCGCGGCGGGCGAGGGCGAATTTGCGGTGCAGGACACCGGCCCCGGCATCGCGCCCGAGCACGTCCCGCGGCTGACCGAGCGCTTCTACCGCGTCGACCGCAGCCGCTCACGCGAAAGCGGCGGCACCGGCCTGGGCCTGGCCATCGTCAAGCACGTGCTGCAGCGCCACGGCGGCCGCCTGCGCATAGACAGCCAGCAGGGCGCGGGATCGACCTTCACCCTGGTGCTGCCGGCCGAGCGGCTGCGGGTTCCAGGAATATCAGCCAAATAGGCCTCTAGCCCAGGCGTGGCCTGGGCTATTAGCTATTATTTTTATAGTTTCTGGTTGGTGGCGACAGAGCGCCGCACCGCGCGTCGCACCATCAGCAGAAAGGTGCAGGCGGTCAGCACCAGCGCCCCGGCGCTGGCCGTCCAGAAGGCTGCGGGCGAGGTCCACCGCCCCATGCCGTAGCCGCCGTGGTAGGCCAGCCAGTAGCCGCCGCCCAGGCCCACGCCCCACAACAGCAGGCAATAGGCCAGCAGCGCCGACACCGTGATGCGGTAGCAGCGCAGCACGAACACGCACACGCACTGCAGCGCATCGGCCAGGTGGTAGAGCGCGACCCAGCCCAGCAGCATGCCGGCCATGGCCACCACGGCCGGCTGGCGCGAGTACAGCGCGGCGATGCTGTCGCGCGCCACGAGCACCGTGCCACCCAGAACCAGTGCCGCCAAGCCTGCCAGCGCCAGGCCCACGCCGACCGCGTGCCGGGCCTGGCGCGCGTCGCCCGCGCCCAGCCAATAGCCCACGCGCGCGCTGGTGGCAATGGCAATCGACAGCGGCGCCATGTAGAGCACCGCCGCCATGCTGGCCGCCACCTGGTGCGCGGCGGCGGCCACCGTGCCCTGGCGCGCGATGAACAGCGCCATCAGGGTGAAGGAGGTCACCTCCACCATGATCGACAAGCCCGCCGGCACGCCCAGGCGGGCGAACAGGCCCAGTTGGCGCAGGTCGGGCGCCTCGGGCCGGCGCCACAGGCGGTAGGGCACATAGAGCGGCTGCGTGCGCAGCATCCACAGCGCAATCGCCAGCATCAGGTAATTGACCAGCACCGTGGCCCAGGCGCAGCCCACGGCGCCCATGGCCGGCAGCCCGGCGCCACCCAGCGCGAACCAGACCGTCAGTGGCAGCTTGACCGCAAGCGAACCCAGTTGCAGCCAGGTCACCAGCAGCGGCCGCCCCAGGCTTTGGTTGAGCGTGCTGTAGATGCGAAACAGCATGGCCGGCGGCAGGCCCAGCGCCAGCACGCCCAGGTAGCGCAGCACCTCGCCCTGCAAGGCCGGCGGCACCTCGGCCCAGCGCAGCAGCGGCGCCGGCGCCAGCAGCAGCGCCATGCCCAGCACGCAGGCGATGGCGCAGATGTAGAGCGCCTGGCGCACCGAGCGGCCCAGGTCCTCGAAGCGCCGCGCGCCATGCAGCCCGGCCCAGACCGGCAGCAGCGATTGCAGCACGCCCATCAGCGCCACGTAGACGCTGATGAACACCGCCGAGCCCACCGACAAGGCCGCCAGCGAGACCTCGGAATGGCGGCCCGCCACCACGGTGTCGGTCACCCCAAAGGCCATCACCGCCAACTGGCCCGCCAGCACCGTCAGCGCATGGCGCGCAATGGCGGGCAGCTCGTTGTGGGGGCGGCTTGTCGTGGGTTGGGTGGCTGGCACCGTGTTAGCCGCAGCCAAGGGAACCAAAGGCCGCGGAGCAGGCCATGCCAGGACATCCGCGGAACCGGCTCTGCCGGGCCGCAGGATGTGCCCCCTGCAAGGGGGTTGGCGTAGCGACACGCAGTGCGCGAAGCCTGGGGGTGTTACTCAAAACCTACGCCGATAGAGCTGAACGGTTTCGCGGCGATCGGCCGGGCGCGGAATGGTCGCCACCAGCGTCCAGTCTGTGGGCGCGGCCACGTTGGCCAGCGCGTCTACCGGCTCGGGCTCCGGGTACACCGCCAGCCATTCGCAGCGCTGCGTGTCAGACGCCGGATAGAGCCGCAGCTTGCCGTGGTACTGGAAGGCGGCGACCTGGGCCCGGCTGAAGCCGTCAAAGGACAGGCATTTGGTCGGCCCCAGCACCGCGCTGGCCTGCTGCACCTGCGCACCGTAGCTGCGCGCGTAGTCCAGCAGCGGCAGCCACAGCGTCATCAGCAGCAGCCAGCACAGCGCCGCGCCACCGGCCGGCAGCACCACGCTCTTCCACAGCGCCGACTGGTGGCGCCCGATGCGCCAGCGCACCAGCCAGGCCCAGGCCAGCGTGGCCGCCAGCGCCAGCAGCAGCGCCAGCCACGAGAAGCTGGCCACAAAGCCCGGCGCCAGCTTGGCCACATTGGCTGCTGGCTGGCGCGGGAAGCCGGTCTGCATGGCAACCCAGATCACCCAGATGGTGATGGCCGAGCCGGTGAAGAACAGCAGGGTGAACCAATCCACCAGCGCGGCCACGCTGCGGCTGAGCGTGGGCAGCGCAAACGCCGCCAGCGCCGCCAGCGCCGGCAGGCCCAGCAGCAGCGCGCGGTCGGCGGGCTCGGTGCTCAGGGTGGCAAACAGCGCAATCGCCGCGAACCAGGCCGGCAGCGCCAGGTGGCGGTGCACCTCCAGCGCCGCCAACTGCCGGCGCCAGCGCCACAGCGTCCACAGCGCCAGCGGCCAGGTCGGCCAGGTAAACCAGAACAGCAGCCGGCCCAGGCTGGCCCAACTGCGGTCAAAGGCCGGCGCGCTCAGGCGCCAGGCCCAGACATCCGTCCACCAGCCCAGCAGCGCTGCCGCCACGGTGACCAGCGCGGCGAGGGCGGCCCAGCGCAGCAAGGCGGCGCGCGCCTCCGGGTCCTGCCGGGCTTCCAGCACGGCTAGCAGCGCGCCGCCCGCGCCAAACAGCACGGCCAGCGCCGGCGCGCCCGACAGCACCAGGCCGGCCAGGCCAAGGAGCAGGCCGGCGCAGGCCTGCTTTGGGTGATAGGGCGACGCGGCAATGGCAAAGAAGGCGAGGGCGCCAAAGGCCAGCTGGGTCAAATAGGCCGTGACCTCGTGTGACAGCTGCGCCAGTCCCAGGCAGGCGATCAGCGCCAGCAGGCCGCCGTCGGCCACCGCACGGGCATAGTCCTTGGGGCGCGCCTCGCCGCCAAAGGCAAAGGCCACCGGCTGCGCGCGCGGCCCCAGCGCCAGGCAATAAACGCCATACCAGGTGGCGATCAGCGTCAGCGCCAGCAGCCCGGCAAAGGGAAAGCGCGCCGCCAGGTCTGGCGCCATCCAGGCCGGCGCCAGCTGTATCGCCCAGGCACCCAGCCAGTAGGGCAGCAGGCCATCGGTTTCCGGCGCCATGCCGCCCAGCAGGGGCTGCCACCAACTGGTGTGGCCATTGGCCAGCTCCAGCATGTAGCCGAACGAGGCGATGTCCACGTTCTTCCACGGGCCACGGCCGATGAAGCCCGGCAGCACATAGGCCACGCAAAACAGCAGCAAGGCCCAGCGCGGCAGGCGGCGCACGGCACTCTGGGCCACGATGGCGGGGGTCGGCGGAGTGGTCACGGAGGTGGAGCGTAGCGCAGCGGCTGGACGGGGGAAACAAAAAAGGCAGCGCGGAGACCCGGGCTGCCTTTTTACTGCCTGAGCCCTGCCACGGAGGCAAGGCCAAGAGCGCGAGTCGATTACTTGGCTGCGGTCTTGCCGAAGCGGTTGCGGAAGCGCTCGACGCGGCCACCCATGTTGTCCACCGACTTTTGCGTGCCGGTATAGAACGGGTGCGATTCGCTGGAGGTGTCCAGCTTGTACAGCGGCAGCTCGCGGCCGTCGTCAGCCTTGGCGGTTTCCTTCGTGTTCACGCAGGAGCGGGTCACGAACTTGAAGCCGTTGGACAAGTCCACGAAGAGCACTTCGCGGTAATTGGGGTGAATGCCTTCTTTCATGGCACGGTCCTTTAAATAGATCTGCTGCGGTAGCCACGCCGCACCCATTGCGACGCACTTTCCGCGGAAAAGCCTGCGATTATCGCACACGGGCTGAAATTGCAGCCCTCTCTAGGGACATCCTGCAAAACTCCCCCGCGCATCTGGATGCGCCCGTTTGTTCAGGCATGCTCGGCGCCCATGAAGCAAGCCGGCCTGGACCTGAACCTGAGCACGAAGAAGACCCGCAAGCAGGTGTTCCTGCAGGAGATGGACCAGGTGGTGCCGTGGGCGTCCTTGGTCGATCTCATCGCCCCGTACTACAGCGAAGGACGCACAGGCCGCCCGCCCTTTGCCTTGGAGACCATGCTGCGGCTGCACTTCATCCAGCAATGGTTCAGCCTGTCGGACCAGGCGATGGAAGAGGCCCTCTTCGATATCCCCCTGTACCGAGAGTTCGCGGGCCTGGACGCCCATGGTCGCCTGCCCGATGAAAGCACCATCCTGCGCTTTCGCCACCGGCTGGAGCGCCACAAGCTGGCCGAACAGATCCTGATCACCGTCAACACCCTGCTGGAGAGCAAAGGCCTGTTGCTCAAGGAAGGCACGGCCGTCGACGCCACGCTGATCCCAGCCCCCAGCTCCACCAAGAACAAAGACAAAGCACGCGACCCCGAGATGCACTCGAGCAAGAAGGGAAATCAGTGGCACTTCGGTATGAAGGCCCACATCGGGGTAGATGCAGACTCTGGCCTGGTCCACACCGTGCGCGGCAGCTCCGGCCACGTGGGCGACGTCACCGAAGGCAACAGCCTGCTGCACGGACAGGAAACAGACGCCTTCGGGGACGCTGGCTACCAGGGGATCGGCAAGCGCCCGGATGCCAAGGACAGCGTCACCTGGCACATCGCCATGAAGCCAGGCAAGCGCAAGAAGCTGAGCAAAGACAAGGTATCCGATGTACTGGTCCACCAGCTCGAAAAGCTCAAGGCCGGCATCCGCGCCAAGGTGGAACACCCGTTCCGGGTCATCAAGCGCCAGTTCGCCTACACCAAGGTGCGCTACCGGGGGCTGAAGAAAAACACGCAGCAGTTGCACACGCTGTTCGCCCTGTCCAACCTGTGGATGGCGCGCTACCGGCTGATGGGGTGAAGGATTGAGGGGATCGGTGCGCCTGTGTGGTGCGGGGGAGGGTCAAAAAGGCCCTGGATGCACCGGAAAGCAGGCGGCAGACCCTTCTGAGAGGGGCATGCGCCCCTGGAATCCACGATTGAGATCACGCGTAGGGGATGTCACATTGCAAATCGTGTTTTGCAGGACATCCCTAGAGAAAACCAAGCACCGTGCGCATTCTGCATACCTCCGACTGGCACCTGGGCCAGCATTTCATGGGCAAGACCCGCCAAGCCGAGCACCAGGCCTTCATCGCCTGGCTGGCCGGGCAGGTGCGGCTGCAGGCGGTCGATGCCGTGCTGGTGGCCGGGGATATTTTCGACACCGGCGCCCCGCCCAGCTACGCGCGCGAACTGTATAACCACTGCATCGTCGCCCTGCGCGACAGCGGCGCCGAGCTGATCGTGCTGGGCGGCAACCATGATTCCGTGGCCATGCTGGGCGAGAGCCGCACTCTGCTGGCCCAACTCAACACCCGCGTGCTGCCGGGCATGGCGGCGCGACTGGAAGACCAGGTTCTGGTGCTCAAAACCCGCGCCGGCGCGCCCGGCGCCGTGCTGTGCGCCGTGCCCTTTCTGCGCTCGCGCGACCTGCTGCTGAGCCAGGCCGGCCAAAGTGCCGCCGACAAGCAACTGGCGCTGCAGGAAGCCATCTGCGCCCACTACCAGGCCCTGCACACGCTGGCCCAGGAGCGCAGCGCCGAGCTGGGCGGCCTGCCCATCGTTGCCACCGGCCACCTCACCACCGTTGGCGCCAGCGCCAGCGAGTCGGTGCGCGAGATCTATGTCGGCGCGCTCGAGGCCTTCCCCACCAGCGCCTTTCCGCCGGCCGACTACATCGCGCTGGGCCACATTCACCGGCCGCAGAAGGTCGGCGGCCTGGAGCACATCCGCTATTGCGGCTCGCCCATCGCCCTGGGCTTTGACGAAGCCCGGCAGGCCAAGGAAGTGCTGCTGGTGGACCTGGACCACACCGGCCTGCAGGCCGTGACGGCGCTGCCCGTGCCCTGCTTCCAGCCCCTGGCCACCGTGCGCGGCCGCCTGGCCGAGCTGCCCGCCGCATTGGCCGAGGCGGCGCGTGCCGGCACGGCGGATTGCCCGGTCTGGCTGGATGTGGAGGTTGCCACCGACGACTACCTGGCCGACCTGCAACCCCGCATCGCCGCGCTCGTCGAGGGCCTGCCGCTGGACCTGTTGCGTGTGCGCCGCGCGCGCGGCAATGCCGTGCCCAGCCTGCAGGCCCCGGCCGGCGAGACGCTGGACGAGCTCAGCCCCGCTGACGTGTTCGAGCGGCGGCTGGCGGCCGAAACCCTGGACGAAGACCTGCAAACCCGGCTGCGCGCCCTGCACCGCGAAGTCGTGGCGCAACTGCAGGAGGGCGAGGCATGAGAATCCTCAGCCTGCGCCTGAAGAACCTCAATTCGCTCAAGGGCGAATGGAAGATCGACTTCACCGCCGCACCTTTTGCTGGCAACGGCCTGTTCGCCATCACCGGCCCCACTGGCGCCGGCAAGACCACGCTGCTGGATGCGCTGTGCCTGGCGCTCTACCACCAGACGCCGCGCATGAGCACGGTATCGGCCAGCGCCAACGAGCTCATGAGCCGGCACACGGCAGACTGCCTGGCCGAGGTCGAATTCGAGGTCAAGGGCGCGCGCTACCGCGCCTTCTGGAGCCAGCGCCGCTCGCGCGACAAGGTCGACGGTGCGCTGCAGGCGCCCAAGGTAGAGCTGGCCGCGGGCGACGGCCGCATCCTCACAGACAAGATCCACGACAAGCTGAAGCAGACCGAGAGCCTGACCGGCCTCAACTTCGAGCGCTTCACCAAGTCCATGCTGCTGGCCCAGGGCGGCTTTGCGGCCTTCCTGGAGGCCAGCGCCGGCAAGCGCGCCGAGCTGCTGGAGGAGCTGACCGGCACCGACATCTACGGCCAGATCTCCCAGCGCGTGTTCGAGCGCACGCGCGACGCCCGCACCGCGCTGGAGCAACTGCGCGCCCGTGCCCAGGGCGTGGAATTGCTCAACGACGAGCAGCGCACAACCCTGGCCGCAGAAGCCACAAGCCTGAGCGCGCAGCAGTCCGATCTGCAGCAACAACGCCAGGCCGCAGAACAGCAGCGCGCATGGCTGGCCAATGTCGCGCGGGCGCAGGCCCAGCAGACAAGCGCGGCCGAGTCAGAAGCCCAGGCGCAGCAGGCGCTGGATGCCGCCGCACCAGAGCTGCAGCGCCTGGCCGCCAGCCAGCCCGCGCTGCGTCTGCAGCCGGTCCACGCGGCTTGGCAGGCCGCGCAGCAGGCGCAGCAGCAAACCGGGCAGCGCCTGGCGCAAGCCCAGGCGGAGCGGCAGCAGGCCGACGCCGCCGCCAGCCGTGCCTTGCGGCAGGCCCAAGCCGGTAGCCGGCAGCTTGCGCTGCAAGCCCAGGCCGCCTGGCAGCAGGTGGTGCAGGCACGGCAGCGCATCGACCAAGCCCTGGCCGAGCAGCCGCAGCATGCCCAACTGGGCGAGCGCCTGAGCGGCTGGCGCGGCCAGTTCGCCGCGCATGCCCAGCGCTTGGCTGACATCACGGATGCCCAAGCCCGGCAAGGGCAACTTGCGCTTGAGCAGCAAGCGCAGCAGGCCCAGGTGCAGGCCCGTGAACAGGCGCTGCAGGCAGCGCGGCAGGCGCTAACCCAGGCCGGCACGGCAGAGGCCGACACCCAAGGCCGCCTGCAGATCTTGCTGGCAGGCCAGCCCGAGCAGCACTGGCGCGACGAGCAATTGCGCCTGCTGGCGCGCGGCCATGCCCTGGTGCAGCTGCGCCAATGCCTGCAGCAGCGCCAGCAAGGGCAAGAGCGTCAACTTCGATTGGAGGCAGAGCAGGCCGGCAAACAAGGCCTGCTGACCACGCGCAGCGGTGAAGTCGCGGCCCTGCGCCAGCGCTTTGTCGAGCTGCGCCAGCAGGTGCTGGACAAGGAAAAGCTGCTGGCGCAAGAGCAGCGCATACAGGCGCTCGAAGCCCATCGCGCGCAGTTGCAGCCGGGCGAAGCCTGCCCGCTGTGCGGCGCTACTGAACATCCCGCCATCCAGGCCTACCAGGCGCTGGACGTTTCCGCCACGCAGCAGGCGCTGGACGCCGCCCGCGCGCAGCTCGACGCCCTGACGCAGCAGGGCCAGCAATTGCGCAGCGAGGCGGCGGCGCTGGAGGCGCAGATCGCGCAACTGACTGCGCAACTGGCAGAAGGCCGCGCGCAGCAGGCGCAATTGCAGGTCGCATGGCAGCAGCATTGCGAGGCACTAGGTCTGCCCGACGCAGATCTACCCGCACTGGCCGCCGCAGACGCGAACCACGCAGCGGCCTTGCACACAGTGCAGCAGCAGCTCGCGGCCCTGGAGCAGGCCAAGTCGGCCTGGGACGCCGCCCGCCGCGCACTGCAACACGCGCAACAGGCAGAAGCCGAGGCCCAGCAGCAGTTGGCGCTGGCACTGAAAGACCAGCAGGCCACCACGCAGCAGACTGCGCTGCTGGCGGGGCAGTTGCAGAAGCTGCAGGCACTTCACACCCAGGCCGAGGCCGATCTTGTGGCCGAGTTGGGCCACGCTCTGCCGGCAGACGGGCCGGCGTGGCTGCAGGCGCGCGAGCAGGAGTTTCGCGCCTGGCAGGCGGCCCAGGCGCAGCGCCAGGGCTTGCTGGATCAAGAGGGCGGCCTGCAGTACGCCGCAGACACAGCGCAGGCGCTGGCACAACAGTGGGCGCAGCGCGGGGGCGATGCAGGGCCGCAGCAAGCGCTGGACGAGCCCGCCGTCACGTTGCTCCAGGCTGAAGATGCGCTGCAAGCCGCCCAGCGCCGCACTGCCGAATGGCAGGGCACGCTACAGGCGCTGGAGCTGCAGCAGGCGCAAGAGCACACCGCCACCACGGCAGCAGCACAGGCCTGGGCCCAAGCGCTGGCAGACAGCCCCTTTGCCGATGCAGCGGCCTTCCACGCCGCGCTGCTGAGCGAGGCCGAGCGCACCCGCCTGCAGGCGCTGCAACTGCGCCTGGACAAGGCGCTGACCGAGGCCCGTGCCTTGCACGCATCGGCACGCGAGGCCCTGGCGCAGTGGCAGCAGGCGCCGCAAACCGAGCACAGCGCCGAGCAGCTTGATGAGCAACTGCGGCAATTGCATGCCCAGCACACGGCGCTGGCGCAACGCCAGGGCGAGATAGCCGCGCAGTTGCGCGATGACCAGTCGCGTCGCGCCGGCCTGCAGGCGCTGTTCACGCAGATACAAGAGCACGAAGGCGTGTGCGAGCTGTGGCAGCACCTCAATGGCCTGGTTGGCTCGGCTGACGGCGCCAAGTACCGCAAGTTTGCCCAGGGCCTGACGCTGGACCACCTGGTGCATCTGGCGAATCGGCAACTGGCGCGGCTGCACGGCCGCTACCAATTGGCGCGCAAGTCCGTGGGCGAGCTGGAGCTGGAAGTGGTCGACACCTGGCAGGCCGACGCGGCGCGTGATACGCGCACCTTGTCTGGTGGCGAAAGCTTTCTGGTCAGCCTCGCTTTGGCGCTGGCTTTGTCTGACCTGGTGAGCCACAAGACCAGCATTGATTCGCTGTTCCTGGACGAGGGCTTTGGCACGCTGGATGGCGAGACGCTGGAGGTCGCGCTCGATGCGCTCGACAGCCTCAACGCCAGCGGCAAGACCATAGGCATCATCAGCCACGTGGAGGCGCTGAAAGAGCGCATCCCGGTGCAGATCCGGGTGCAGAAGGGCGTGGGCCTGGGCTATAGCGGGCTGACGGTGTCCGCTGGTTGAGCCGGTCGCGGGCCGGTATAGGCTGCACGCGGGCGGATCAGGTTGTCGTTGCCGCGCTGCTCCAGCGCATGCGCCAGCCAGCCAACGCAGCGGCCCAGCGCGAACAGGCCAAAGGCTGCACCCGGCGGCAGCGCCAGGTGCCGGCGCACGGCCACCAGCGCGAAGTCGAGCGATGGCTGTTGCCCGGTGAGTTCGTGGGCCTCTGCTATCAGCGCCCGCCATTCGGGATGCAGCGGCAGCAGCCGCTCCAGCAGCAGGGCGGCCCTGACGTCGCCCTGCGGGTATAGGTGGTGGCCAAAGCCGGGCAGGTCTTCGCCGCGCGCCAGCCGCTGGCGCAGCTTGGCGGCCGGTGCTGCGTCGCCAAGCTCGTCCCACAAGGCCTCGGCCCGCGCCGTGGTGCCGCCGTGCTTGCCGCCGGTCAGTGCGGCCAGCCCGCCAACCACGGCGGCGCGCAGGCTGGCGCCGGTGGAGGCCACGCAGCGCGCGGTAAAGCTCGATGCATTGAGTTCATGGTCCGCGCACAGCACCAGCGCCATGCGCACCAGCCCTGCGCCCTCTGCATCAAGCTGCCAGGCCTGGGCGCACTGCTGGTGAATGGGGGCGGTGCCAGGCGCAGTGCCCAACAGGCAGGCCGCGAGCAGGCGCACCAGTGCACCGCAGCCTTCAGCTAGGCGCGTGGGCGAGCTTTGCCACTGCGCTGTCGGGGCGTCTTCGCTGGCGATGGTGAACAGGGGCAGCAGGGTTTCTTCGGCGCGGCGCCCAGCCAGGTGCGCTTGCATGGCCGGCAGGGCCGCCGCCTTGGGCGCGGCCTGCGTACCGAAAGCGGCTTCCACCGGGCATTGCCAGAGCAGTGCGGCCAGGTCTTCCACCGTGGCTGAGCGTGCCAGCGCCATGGCGCTTTCGCCCCGGTAGTAAAGCTGGCCGTCCTCAATCAGCGTGATGGACGACTCCAGCACCGGCAGCCCCCAGCTCAGCGTGGCCTTGGCCACTTCCTTGGGTTTGCGGCCGCGCGTGCGCTGCTGGGCCAGTTGCTCCACGTCCTTCTGCAGGTAGCGGCTTTCGCGCGTGCTGTCACCCGGGTGGGCATGCAACAGGCCGCGGCTGACATAGGCATAGAGCGTCTGGCGTGAGACGCCCAGGTGCGTGGCGGCTTCCTGCGCGCCGAAGTAGCGGGGCATGGTGCAGTCCGGGAATTTATATGTTGACAATATAAATCAATATTGACAATTAATGCCGGCTGCCTATTCTGGAGAGCCACTCATCCACGACCTCGTCATGTCTGCTTCCCACTACCTGCAAGAAATCTGGCGCACCGTCAACGGTGCCCCGGAGCATCTGGCCCAGTTGTCCTTCACGGGGGAGGGCGAGCTGCCCTCGGTATTCCCGGTCACGGACCTGGCTGCCGCCACGGTCGGCGCGGCGGGCCTGGCGGTAGCGGAGCTGGTGGCGCTGGCCGGCGGCGCGCTGCCGCAGGTGCAAGTCGACCGGCGCCTGGCCTCGTTCTGGTTTGGCACATCGTTGCGGCCGCAGGGTTGGGAGATGCCGCCGGTATGGGATGCCGTGGCTGGCGACTACCCCACGGCCGATGGCTGGATACGCCTGCACACCAATGCGCCGCACCACCGTGCCGCAGCGCTCGCTGTGCTGGGCACGCCGGTTGATAAAGAAGCGGTAGCCCAGGCCGTGGCCCGCTGGGAGGCCAGCGCGCTGGAGGCCGCGATCGTCGAGCAAGGCGGCTGCGCTGCGGCTATGCGCAGCCTGGAGGCCTGGGCCGAGCACCCGCAGGGCAGGGCAGTCAATGCAGAGCCCCTGCTGCACGTGGCCCAGGCCACCGCTGCAGCCAGGCCCGCCTGGCGTATCGCACCGGAGCGCCCGCTGCAAGGCATCCGCGTGCTGGACCTGACCCGCATCCTGGCCGGCCCGACGGCCACGCGCTTCCTGGCCGGCTTTGGTGCCGACGTGCTGCGCATCGATCCGCCCGGCTGGGAAGAGCCCGGCACCGTGCCCGAGGTGGTGCTGGGCAAGCGCTGCGCCCGGCTGGACCTGAAGACTCCCGCCGGCCTGGCCGCGCTGGAGGGCCTGCTGCAACAGGCCGATGTGCTGGTGCACGGCTACCGGCCAGAGGCCTTGGCGCGCTTGGGGCTGGATGCGCAGCGCCGGCGCGCGCTCAACCCGGGGTTGGTCGATGTATCGCTCGACGCCTATGGCTGGTCCGGCCCCTGGCAGGGGCGCCGGGGCTTTGACAGCCTGATCCAGATGAGCACCGGCATCGCAGACGCCGGCATGCGCCGCCTGGGCCGGGACCGCCCCACGCCCTTGCCGCTGCAGGCCATAGACCACGCCACCGGCTACCTGCTGGCCGCAGTAGCCGTGCGTGGACTGGTGCAGCGCGTGAGCACTGGCGAAGGCTGCGAGGTGCGCGCCTCGCTCGCCCGCACCGCCCATCTGCTGGCGCAGTTCCCGGGCGAACAAGGCGCGCCGCTGGCCCCAGAAACCCCCGCAGACCTGTCGCCCGGCATAGAGGCCAGCGGCTGGGGCCCGGCCCGGCGCGTGCGCGCGCCACTGGCCGTGCAAGGCGCGCCCATGCACTGGCCACTCCCCGCGCCGCTGCTGGGTTCATCCACGCCCAACTGGTAACCCACAGCCACCAACAAAAACGCCCCGCAAAAGCAGGGCGTTGATGTATCCGAATAGCCAAGAACACCGCGGAACTGGCTTTGCCAGGCCGCAGGTGTTGCCCCCTGCAAGGGGGTTGGCGAAGACGCGAAGCGCGTAGCCTGGGGGTTAGCCACCTCTCCTCATCATGTCGAAAAATTCGACATTGCTCTTGGTCGCCTTCATGTTCTTGATCATGAGCTCCATGGACTCGATCTCGTCCATGTTGTACATGAACTGGCGCAGGATGCGGGTCTTCTGCAGGATCTCGGGTGCCAGCAGCAACTCTTCGCGGCGCGTGCCGCTCTTGTTGAGCTCGATGGCCGGGAACACGCGCTTCTCGTAGAGGCGGCGGTTCAGGTGGATTTCGCAGTTGCCGGTGCCCTTGAATTCTTCAAAGATCACTTCGTCCATGCGGCTGCCGGTATCGACCAGGGCCGTGGCGATGATGGTCAGCGAGCCGCCTTCTTCCACCTTGCGCGCCGCGCCGAAGAAGCGCTTGGGGCGTTGCAGGGCGTTGGAATCGACGCCGCCCGACAGCACCTTGCCGGAGGAGGGCACAACGTTGTTGTAGGCGCGGGCCAGACGCGTGATCGAGTCCAGCAGGATCACCACGTCCTTCTTCAGCTCGACCAGGCGCTTGGCGCGCTCGATCACCATCTCGGCCACGTGCACGTGGCGCGCGGCGGGTTCGTCGAAGGTCGAGGCAATGATCTCGCCCTTGACCGTGCGCTGCATTTCGGTGACTTCTTCAGGGCGCTCGTCCACCAGCAGCACCATCAGGTGCACGTCCGGATTGTTGGCCGTGATGGCGTGGGCGATGTGCTGCATCATCACCGTCTTGCCGCTCTTGGGCGGTGCGACGATCAGCGCGCGCTGGCCGCGGCCGATGGGGGCAATGATGTCGACGATGCGGCCGGTGATGTTTTCTTCGCCCTTGATGTCGCGCTCGAGCTTCATCTGCTCCTTGGGGAACAGCGGCGTCAGGTTTTCGAACATCACCTTGTGGCGATTCTGTTCGGCCGGGCCGCCGTTGACCGCGTCGAGCTTGGTCAGTGCAAAGTAGCGCTCGCCATCCTTGGGCGTGCGCACTTCGCCTTCGATCATGTCGCCGGTGTGCAGGTTGAAGCGGCGCACCTGGCTGGGCGAGATGTAGATGTCGTCCGTGCTGGCGGTGAAGCTGGTGTCCGG
Source organism: Xylophilus sp. GW821-FHT01B05 (assembly GCA_038961845.1). Taxonomy (NCBI): domain Bacteria; kingdom Pseudomonadati; phylum Pseudomonadota; class Betaproteobacteria; order Burkholderiales; genus Xylophilus; species Xylophilus sp. GW821-FHT01B05. The sequence goes on along the minus strand of CP152408.1, from coordinate 3,700,764 downwards.
GCTGCGCAGAAAGCCAAAGCCATCGGGCAGGATTTCAAGAACGCCATCGGCGAAGACTTGCTCGCCGGCTTTTGCGCGTTTCTTGATGATCGCGAACATCAACTCCTGCTTGCGCATGCGGCCGGTGTTTTCGATCTCCAGCTCTTCAGCCTGCTTGAGGACTTCCGACACATGCAGTGCCTTGAGTTCGTTAAGGTGCATTGGGATTACTCCGTAGCGGAGTTCAGGGCAAATCGGGGGGTGTGTCGGCAGGAGCGAGTCTGTCTCGCGAGCCGGGGAGTCGAACCGGGCTGCATGGGTGTGCAGCCGGGCGAATGCGTTGGATTATGACAGTATTTGGGGGCTTGTCTCAGGAACGCTTTGCGCGTTCCGCCCGGCCCGGCGCCTCTGCGGCGCCTTGGGGGCCATGCGGCGCGGTCAGGCGAGCTGTTGGTCCAGGAACGCGGTGAGCTGGGCCTTGCTCAGTGCACCGACCTTGGTGGCTGCCAACTGGCCGCTTTTGAACAGCATCAGCGTGGGGATGCCACGGATGCCGAACTTGGCCGGGATGTCGCGGTTTTCGTCCACGTTCATCTTGGCGATCTGCAGCTTGTCTTTGTAGCTTGCGGACACTTCGTCGAGGATGGGTGCAATCATCTTGCAGGGGCCGCACCACTCGGCCCAGTAGTCCACCAGCACCGGCTTGTCGGCCTGCAGCACGTCGGCTTCAAAGGACGCATCCGAGATATGTTTGATGAGGTCGCTGGCCATGGAGTCTTCCTTGTATTGGATGGGGAGCCGCTAAAGTGGCGGCAATTGTGACAGATACCAAGTGTAGGGACGGGCATGGAGCGCCTATGGCTGACATAGAAAAAACCCATGCAGACGAGGCAGGCAAAGGTCCTGCCACATGCCCCGCGGATGCCTTGTGGCTGGCACCCGGCAGCGGCGTTGTGGCGCGCATCGCCGAGGCGCTGGCGGCACATGCCGTGCATCCGGCGCACGCCGTGGTGCTGCTGCCCTATGCCCAATTGATGCCGGTAGCCCGCCATTACTGGGCCCTGGCGCGGCCCGAGGGCTTTGCTCCGCGATTTGAGACCACCACCAATTGGGCGCGTGCCCTGGATGGTGGCGAGGCGCCCGAGCCCGGCGGCATCACCGGCGATGCCGCGCGCGACGTGCTGCAGGCGCGCGCGCTGCTGGAGCAGGTGCCCACTCTGCGTCCCTACGGAGACACCCTGGCCGAGGCCTTGATGGAAGCCGGCGCCCAGTTGCTGCGCGCCATGGCCGCCGTGCCGCCCGAGGCGCGCGCCGCCTGGGGCGAGACGGCCGCCGCCGATGTGGGCCTGGGCACCGACGCCGCGGTGCTGCAACTGGAGGCCGCCACTGCGCATGTCGCACTGGCCTGGGCGCTGGCGTCTTCCTGCGCGACCGACGTGTTGTTTGGCCCGCAGGCGCGCGCCGGTGGTGTGCGTTGCCTGGTGGTGCTGGATGGCTTGCAGCCTGAGCCGCTGGTGGAGGCGCTGTGCACGCGCTGGCAGCAATCCGGCGATCCCGTGGTGCGCATCCCGCTGGCCTTGCTGCCACAACGCGCGGCTCCGCTGCGCCTGCATGCCGCCCCGGATGCTGAAGACGAGGCCGAGCGCGCCGCTGCCTGCGTACTGGCCCGGGTGCGCGAAGGCGCGGTGCCGGTGGCGCTGGTGGCGCAAGACCGCGCTTTGACCCGCCGCATCGGCGCCATGCTGCGCGCCCAGGGCTTGGCGCTGCGCGACGAGAGCGGCTGGAAGCTTTCCACCACCCGCGCCGCGGCCCAGGTGGCTGCAAGCTTGCGCGCCTGCGCGCGCCACGCCACGGCCGATGAGGTACTGGACTGGCTCAAGCAGGCGCCCAGCTTCCAGGGCGGCCGGCTGCGCGCGCTGGAATCCGCGCTGCGCCGCGAAGGCGTGCGCGACTGGATCGGTTGGCAGGCGCCGCCCGGCGATGCGCCAGCCGCAGCGCTGTTGCGCGCCATCGCCGACGACATCACCCCGCTGCGCGAGGCCATGCAGCGCGCGCGCCCGCTGGCGCAATGGTTGGCCGCGCTGCGCGCACTGCTGCAGGCCGGCGGCCAGTGGACCGGGCTGGAGGCCGACTTGGCCGGGCAAAAGCTCATCACCGTGCTGCGGCTGGACGAAGCCGCGCAGGCGGCCTTTGCGCAATCGCTGGAGGCATCGCCCTGGGCCGAGCGGCGCATTGGCCTGGCGGCCTTCACCAGTTGGGCGCGGCAGGCGCTGGAGGCCGCCAGCTTCCTGCCCGAGGCGCGCTGGCAGACGACCGAGGCCGAGGTCGTCGTGCTGCCCATGGCGCAATTGCTGGCGCGGCCCTTTGGCGCGGTGGTCATGCCCGGCTGCGACGAACTGCGCCTGCCGGCCGCGCCCGAGCCGCCTGGCAATTGGTCTGCCACGCAGCGCACGGCCTTGGGTCTGACTACCCGCGAGGCGCAGCAGGCCGCCACTGCCGCTGCCTGGCAAGAGGTACTGCGCGCGCCGCAGGTCGACATCCTCTGGCGCAGCGGCGACGAAGGCGGCGAGCCGCTGTTGCCCAGCCCGCTGGTGCAGGCGCTGCAGGCCGAGCCCGGCGCCACGCTGGCTGCCGACGACCCACGCGCGCTGCGCCATGTGCTGTGCACGCCCACCGCGCCGCCGTTGCCGCAGGGCGACGCACTGCCGGTGGCGCAGCTCTCGGCCAGCGCCTATGAAGACCTGCGCAAGTGCCCGTACCGCTTCTTCTCGCTGCGGCAGCTGGGCCTGAAAGAGGCCGATGAGCTGGATGCCGAGGTCGATAAACGCGACTTTGGTTTGTGGCTGCATGAGACGCTCAAACTCTTCCATGAGGCGCTGGCTGAAACGCCAACGGACGTCGCCGAAGAACGCACCTCCATGCTCGACGCCGCCGCAGAAGCCGCTACCCGCGCACGCCGCCTGGCGCCCGAAGAGTTCCTGCCCTTCGCCGCCACTTGGCCGCAGGCGCGCGACGGCTATCTGGCCTGGCTGGCCGAACACGAGGCCGGCGGCGCGCGCTTTGCCTGGGCCGAGGCTTGGCGCGAGCAGCCGCTGGGGCGGGTGATGCTGGTCGGTCAGATCGATCGCCTGGACCACACCGGCCACGGCGAGGCCACCACCTCACTGGTGTTGGACTACAAGACCGAAGGCCTGCAGACCACGCGCGAGCGCCTCAAGCGCCCTGGTGAAGACACGCAGCTTGCCTTTTACGCAGCTCTGCTGGAAGACGATGCGTTGCGCGCGGCCTACCTCAACGTGGGGGAGAAGGGGCCGACCACCTTTGTCGAACAAGACGACGTGGTGGCGGCGCGCGACCTGCTGGTCGAGGGCATTCTGGAGGACCTTTCGCGGATTGCGGAGGGGGCGGGGATGCCGGCGTTGGGGGAGGGGGTTGTTTGCGAATACTGCTCGGCTCGGGGCTTGTGTCGTAAGGATTTTTGGAGTGTCGCGTGAGGGGTTTTTTTGATTTGAGCTGTGCTTGTCTTGCTGACGGCGGGTGCCGGGTCTCGGCCCGGCGGCCGACCTACTTTCTCTTGGCGAACGCCCAAGAGAAAGTAGGCAAAGAGAAGGCGAGCCGGAGCCAGGGGCCCTTCGGACTTCCCTGCGCTGCCAACGGCGGGGGGCAGCTGAACAGCCGGCCCCCACCCCAACCCTCCCCTAGTGGGGGAGGGAGCAATACCGAATGGCCCAACTTCCTAACTCCCTCCCCCTCTGGGGGAGGGCAGGGGTGGGGGCGCAAGGTGCCGAGCGCAGCGATGGCCCGACTGGCAGTCCCGGGTCCCCTCTGTGGCGTCGAGGAGCGGAGGTGGGGGCAGGTTGCCCGCAGCGAAGCGGAGGGACGGCGAGGACTGTCTGAGCCGAAGGCGAGTTCCGCAGCCGCCTGCCCACACCGAGCACCGCAGAGCAGTCCGGCAAAGCCGGACCGCCACAGTGGGGTCGCCTTCTCTTTGGTGACTTCCTCTTGGCGAGACAAGAGAAAGTTACTGCGCCGCCGGGCGCATATCCCGGCACCCGCCGCCAGCAAGGCAGCACAAGGTGCCAAGCCGTGACAGACCCCACCAACCTGGCCTACGAACACAACGGCCACCGCGTCCCCCGCGACCGCTTCTACGCCATCGCCTGCGACCCGCGCCGCAGCGTGGCGGTCGAGGCCTGCGCTGGTGCGGGCAAGACCTGGATGCTGGTGTCGCGCATCGTGCGGGCCTTGCTGGATGGCTGCGCGCCGCATGAGATCCTGGCCATCACCTTCACCAAGAAGGCGGCGGGCGAGATGCGCGAGCGGCTGCAGGAATGGCTGGCCGATTTCGCCGCGATGCCGCCCGAACGGCTGCTGGCCGAGCTGCGAGCGCGTGGCGTGCCGGAATCCGATATTCATAAGGAAATTGGCCTTGAGCCCAGGTCCAGACTGGGCTATAAGCTATCAAAATTGCAGCAAGACGTGTTTGCTGCTGGCCGCCCGGTGCAGGTGCGCACCTTCCACAGCTGGTTTGCCGCGCTGCTGCGCACCGCGCCGCTGGCGGTGCTGGAGCAGTTGGGCCTGCCCACCAGCTACGACCTGCTGGAAGACGACAGCGATGCGGTCGCGCGCGTCTGGCGGCGCTTTTATGCGGCGGTGCTGGACGACGCCGCGCTGCATGCGGATTTCGACGCGCTGGTAGCGGTGCATGGGCGCTCGCAGACGCACAAGGCGCTGGAGTCCGCGCTGCAGCGGCGCGTGGAATTCACCCTGGCCGATGCTGCCGGATCGGTGGACGGCGCCATGGAACGCTGGGATGCGCTCTGGCCCGACATGGCCGGCGCGGGCGATTCCCCCGCTGACTGGCTGCTGGCCCAGCGCGATGCGCTCTATGCCGCCTCGCGCGCGCTCGGCCGCGCCAGTGCCAAGACCTTTGCCGCCAAGGGCGTGGAACTGGAGCAGGCCGTCACTGCAAGCGATGCCGCCGGCGTGCTGGCCGCGCTGCTGACCCAGGCCGGCGAGCCGCGCAAGTTTGGCGACAAGCTCGAAGGCATAGACGACATCCGCGCCGCGCAGGAACTGGTCCGGCGCTGTGCCGAGGCCCAGGCCCAGCACGCCGCCTGGCTGCACCACCAGCGCATGGCGCGGCTGGTGCGGGTGCTGGTGGCCGAGTACGCGGCGCTGAAGCGCGAGCGCGGCTGGGTCGACATGAATGACGTCGAACGCGCGGCCCAGGCCATGCTGTCTGATCCGGTGCTGGCCGGCTGGGTGCAGCAGCGGCTCGATGCCCGTGTGCGGCACCTGCTGGTCGATGAGTTCCAGGACACCAACCCGCTGCAATGGCAGGCGCTGCAGGCCTGGCTGTCGGGTTATGTCGGCGCCGGCGCGGGCGATGCGCCCAGCGTGTTTTTGGTGGGCGACCCCAAGCAAAGCATCTACCGCTTTCGCCGCGCCGAGCCGCAGGTGTTCCGTGCCGCGCAGCGCTTTGTGGTCGAAGGGCTGGGCGGCGACCGGCTGGCCTGCGACCACACGCGGCGCAACGCGCCGGCCGTGATTGATGCCGTCAACGCGGTCATGGGCGCGGCGCAAGAGGCGGGCGAGTACGAAGGCTTTCGCCCGCACACCACCGAATCTGATGCGGCCGGCATGGTGCTGCGCCTGCCGGCCGTGCTGCGTGAAGACAAGGCCGAGCAGCAGGCCGCCGCCCCGGCCTGGCGCGACAGCCTGACCGAGCCGCGCGTGCTGCCTGAAGACACGCTGCGCCACCGCGAATGCCGCCAGGCCGCCGCCTGGCTGGTGGCGCAGATGGCCGAGCGCGGCCTGCACCCGCGCGACGTGATGGTGCTGGCGCGCCGCCGCGTGGCGCTGTCGGCCATGCAGGACGCGCTGCGCCAGGTGCATGTGCCCGCGCAGCAACCCGAGAAGACCGACCTGCGCGATGCCCCCGAGGTACAGGACGTGGTCGCGCTGCTGGATGCGCTGGTCTCCAACGGCCACGACCTGTCTTTGGCGCGCGCGCTGAAGTCGCCCATCTTTGGCTTCAGCGACGACGACCTGGTGCAGATGGCGCTGGCCCGTCAACGCCTGCGCGCAGCCGGCGCCGCAGACCAGGCCTGGTGGGGCGTGCTGCGCGAGCCAGACGACGCACTGCCGGCCGAGCTGAAAGAAAAGTTCACCACCACCGGCCAGACCTTGCTGCGCTGGCGCAACTGGCTGGACCGCCTGCCGCCGCACGACGCCATCGACGCCATCTACCACGACGGTGATTTTTTGGCGCGCTTTGCCGCTGCCGCACCGGCCGCGTTGCGCAGCACCGTGCTGGCGCGGCTGCGCGCCGTGCCGGGCGCGGCGCTGCAGATAGATGCCGGCCGCTTCGTCACCGCCTACGGCTTTGTGCGCAAGCTCAAGGCCGGCGGCGTCAAGGCGCCGGTGCGGGCTGACGCCGACGCGGTGCGGCTGCTGACGGTGCACGGCGCCAAGGGCCTGGAGGCCGAACTGGTGCTGCTGCTGGATACCGATGCCGCCCCGGCGCGCGGCGAAACCATGGGCGTGCTGGTCGATTGGCCGGGCGAGGCGCCGGTGCCGCAGTCGCTGCTGTTCTTTGCCAGCGAAAGCCGGCCGCCGCCCGGCGCCGCCGCAGCAATAGCCGCCGAGCAGGCCGAGCGCCGGCGCGAAGAGCTGAATGGCCTCTATGTGGCCACCACCCGCGCGCGGCGCCGGCTGGTGCTGTCCAGCGTCGAGCCGCATCGCGTGAACCCCAGCAGTTGGTGGCGCCGTTTGGAAGGCCTGGCAACACCGGAAGATGCCTTTGACGGCCCTGCAATCACCGCCCCGCAGCAACTGGCAGAAACCGAGTTTTCTATGCCATTTCTGCCTGAAAACAAGGCTGGACTAGGGCTCATTGCTATAGAAATTGAAGAGGCACCGCAGCCCGAAGCCAGCAGCACCGAATCCGCCGTGGGCCAGGCCATGCACCGTTTGCTGGAATGGTCCAGCGCCGGCAGCACCGGCTTCACCGAAGCCCAGCGCAGCGCCGCCGCGCGCGAATGGGGCCTGGACGCCACGCAGGCCGCGCGGGCCGCCATGCTGGCGCTGCAGGTGCGCAATGGCGAAGGCCGCTGGGCCTGGGACGACGCGCTGCTGGATTGGCAGGGCAGCGAAGTCCCCATCACCCACGCCGGCCAGCCGCTGCGCATAGACCGCCTGGTGCGCCGCCGCGATACCGGCGAATGGTGGGTGCTGGACTACAAATCCGCCGCCGCGCCTGAACGCCAACCCGCCTTGCTGGCCCAGCTGCGTGCCTATCGCGCGGCGGTGCAAGCCGCCTTCCCGGGCGAGCCGGTGCGTGCCGCTTTCTTGTCAGGCCAGGGCGCACTGCTGCCGCTGGATGCGCCAGAGCCGGCCGCGCAAGAGCGGCCTGCGCCTATGCGCGACACTCCAGCCCCGCCTTTGTCTCCACAAGGCGATCTTTTTTCCGATTGAGCTGCATGCCTGATTCCCTTTCTTCTTTTGTCGCCGTCATCGGCGCCGGCCCGGCCGGCCTGATGGCCGCTGAGCAGCTGTCCGCCGCCGGCCTGGCCGTGCATGTCTACGACGCCATGCCCTCGGTGGGCCGCAAGTTCCTGCTGGCCGGCCGTGGTGGCCTCAACCTCACGCATTCCGAGCCGGCCGCGCTGTTTGCCGAGCGCTACGGCGCGCAACAGGCCGCCGTTGCGCCCTGGCTGGCGCGCTTTGGCTCTGACGCCGTACGCGCCTGGGCTGAAGGCCTGGGCATCAGCACCTTCATCGGCACCTCTGGCCGCGTGTTCCCGACCGACATGAAGGCGGCGCCCTTGCTGCGCGCCTGGCTGCACCGGCTGCGCAGCGCTGGCGTGCAGTTCCACATGCGCCACCGCTGGCGCGGCTGGCAGGGCGAGGGCACCCTGGTCTTCGACACGCCCACCGGCGAAGCCACGGCGCAGCCGGCCGCCACCGTGCTGGCGCTGGGCGGCGGCAGTTGGGCGCGGCTGGGTTCCGACGGCGCCTGGGTGCCGCTGCTGGAGTCGCGCGGCGTGCCGATCCTGCCTTTGCAGCCGGCCAATTGCGGCTTTGATGTGGCCGGCCGCAGCGCGGGCGAGGCAGCCGAGAGCCGGCGTGATTTCCTGAAGGAACTGGTCGGTCGCGGCCCGGCGCCCACCACCGGCTGGACGCCGCATTTCGCCGAGCGTTTTGCCGGCCAGCCTTTCAAGTCAGTGGCCATTGCCTTCACCGGCAGCGATGGGCGCAGCTTTGCGCGGCGCGGCGAGTTCGTCGCCACCGCCGGCGGTGTCGAGGGCAGCCTGGTCTACGCCGTCTCGGCCCTGCTGCGCGACGAGATCGCGGCGCATGGCTCGGCCACCTTCCAGCTCGACCTGTTGCCCGACCGCACGCCCGAGCGCGTGCTGGCCGATGTGCGCCACCCGCGCGGCGCGCGTTCGCTCTCCAGCCACTTGAAGAGCCGGCTTGGCCTGGACGGCATCAAGGCTGGCCTGCTGCACGAGCTGCTGGACAAAGACGCCATGGCCCAGCCCGAAGTGCTGGCCGCCGCCATCAAGGCGCTGCCCATCACCGTGACCGCCGCGCGCCCGCTGGACGAGGCCATCAGCACGGCCGGCGGCGTGCCCTTCGAGGCGATGGACGCCCGCCTGATGCTGGCCGCGCTGCCCGGCGTGTTCTGCGCCGGCGAAATGCTGGACTGGGAGGCGCCCACCGGCGGCTACCTGCTGACCGCCTGCATGGCCAGCGGGGTCGCCGCCGCAGAGGGTGTGGCGGCCTTCCTTGGCAAGCGTGCGCCGGATTGAATCCAGGCCAGCAGCGAGGTTGACAGCAGGGTAAACCCTGTGGCATCCAGCCAAGCTTCTACAATCCCGCCGCGCCCCCGGTGTTTGATCCGGGGCCAAAGAACATCCGGACGGGATAAATATGGTGTTGAAAACAGTACGCCTGGTATGGCTGGGCTTGATGGTGTCGGTGGCGGCGGTGTCCGCCCAGGCACAGACGAAGAAGGTGGATGTGCTGCTGGTAGGCGGCGGCATCATGAGTTCGACCCTGGGCGTGCTGCTGCATGAGCTGGAGCCGCAGTGGTCGATCACGATGGTCGAGCGCCTCGACAGCGTGGCCCAGGAAAGCTCCAACGGCTGGAACAACGCCGGCACCGGCCATTCCGGCCTGGCCGAGCTGAACTACACGCCCGAGACCAGCGACGGCAAGGTCAGCATCGGCAAGGCCATCGAGATCAACGAGGCCTTCCAGATCTCGCGCCAGTTCTGGGCCTCGCAGGTCCAGCGCGGCGTGCTGAAGAACCCGCGCTCCTTCATCAACTCCACGCCGCACATGAGCTTTGTGTGGGGTGACGAGAACGTGGCCTACCTCAAGAAGCGCTACGAGGCGCTGCAGGCCAGCCCCTTGTTCCGTGGCATGCAGTACTCGGAAGACCCGGCGCAGATCCGCCAATGGGTGCCGCTGATGATGGAAGGGCGCGATCCCAAGCAGAAGCTCGCCGCCACCTGGATGCCGGTCGGCACCGACGTGAACTTTGGCGAGATCACCCGCCAGCTCGTCAGCCACCTGCAGACCCAGCCGCAGTTCTCGCTGCAGCTCTCCAGCGAAGTGCGCGGCATCGACCGCAATGCCGACGGCACCTGGCGTGTCTCCTACGTCAACCTCAAGTCGGGCGGCCCCAAGCAAGAGGTGGACGCCAAGTTCGTCTTCATCGGTGCCGGCGGCGGCGCGCTCAAGCTGCTGCAGGCCTCGGGCATCCCGGAGGCCAAGGACTACGCGGCCTTCCCGGTTGGCGGCTCCTTCCTCGTTACCGACAAGCCCGAGATCACCAGCCGCCACCTGGCCAAGGCCTATGGCAAGGCATCCGTCGGCTCGCCGCCGATGTCGGTGCCGCACCTGGACACCCGCGTGCTTGACGGCAAGACGGTGCTGTTGTTTGGCCCCTTCGCTACCTTCTCGACCAAGTTCCTGAAGGAAGGCTCCTTGCTGGATCTGTTCTCGACCGTGCGCCCGCACAACATCGGCCCGATGCTGCGCGTGGGCGTGGACGAGTACCCGCTGGTCGAATACCTCGCTGGCCAACTGATGCTGTCCGACGATGACCGCTACAAGGCGCTGAAGGAATACTTCCCGCAGGCCAAGAAAGAAGACTGGCGCCTGTGGCAGGCCGGCCAGCGCGTGCAGATCATCAAGCGCGATGCCGACAAGGGCGGCGTGCTCAAGCTCGGCACCGAAATCGTCAGCTCGCAAGACCGCAGCATCGCCGGCCTGCTGGGCGCATCGCCTGGCGCATCGACGGCCGCGCCGATCATGTTCGACCTGCTCCAGACCGTGTTCAAGGACAAGGTCGCCACACCGGCCTGGCAGGCCCGTCTGCGTGAGATCGTGCCGAGCTACGGCACCAAGCTCAACGACGATCCGGCCAAGGTGTACGAAGAGTGGCGCGCCACCAGCGAGGTGCTGCAACTGGCCCCGCCGCCGCGCATCGACCTGGGCCCGACCCCGGCCGCCGCTGCCGGCGCCGCCGACACCAAGCCGCGCCCGGCCAAGGCCAGCGAAGGCGTGACGCTGTAAGCGTTCCCGGCAAGCAAAAGCCCGGCTCCCGCAAGGGAGGCCGGGCTTTTTTGCGCGCGGCCACGGCAAAGCCACGATCGAGCGCAAAGCCGATGCGGAAGTAAAAAAGGGGGGAGGTTGACGAGCCTGATCCTGGCACTGGCTAGGCAGTTAGGGCTGCTTGGTTCCCCACCTGACCCGGTTGGCCGCTTCCCCATGCAGGGAGGCCCGTCAGCCGCAATTATACCGCGTGCCGCGGCGCGCCTCGGGCACTGTCCACGCACCGGAATCGGCCCGCGCGCCCCGTAGAATCCTGGCGCATGTCCTACCTCGTGCTTGCCCGTAAATACCGTCCCAGAAACTTCACGGAGATGGTCGGCCAGGAGCACGTCGTGCAGGCGCTCTCCAATGCCCTGCAGACGCAGCGGCTGCACCACGCCTATCTTTTCACCGGCACCCGGGGCGTCGGCAAGACCACCGTATCGCGCATCCTGGCCAAGTCGCTCAACTGCATCGGGCCGGATGGCCAGGGCGGCATTACCGACCAGCCCTGCGGCGTGTGCCAGGCCTGCCGGGACATCGACGCCGGCCGCTTTGTTGACTACACCGAGCTGGACGCCGCCTCCAACCGTGGCGTGGACGAAGTCCAGTCGCTGCTGGAGCAGGCGGTCTACAAGCCGGTCGCGGGCCGCTTCAAGGTCTTCATGATCGACGAAGTGCACATGCTCACCAACACCGCCTTCAACGCCATGCTGAAGACGCTGGAGGAGCCGCCCGAGTACCTGAAGTTCGTGCTGGCCACGACCGATCCGCAGAAGGTGCCGGTCACTGTGCTGTCGCGCTGCCTGCAGTTCAACCTGCGGCCGATGGCGCCCGAGACGGTGCAGCAGCATCTGGTATCCGTGCTGCAGACCGAGAACGTGCCGGCCGATCCGCAGGCGCTGCGCCTGTTGTCGCGCGCGGCGCGTGGCTCCATGCGCGATGCGCTGTCGCTGACCGACCAGGCGATCGCCTTCGGCAATGGCCGGCTGGAAGAAGAGTCGGTGCGCCGCATGCTCGGCAGCGTGGACCGCTCGCACGTGTTCAACCTGATCGGCGCCCTGGCCGAAGGCGACGGCCGTGCGGTGGTGGATACCGCCGAGACGCTGCGCACGCATGGCTTGTCGGCCGCCTCCACGCTGGAAGAAATGAGCGTGGTGCTGCAACGCATGGCGGTGCTGCAAGCCGTGCCCCAGATGGCTGCGGCAGTCGATGCGACCGATACCGAGGCGGTCGCGATAGCCGCCCTGGCAGAGGCCATGCCGGCTGACGAAACCCAGTTGCTCTACAGCCTGTGCCTGCACGGCCGCACCGAGCTGGGCCTGGCGCCCGACGAATACGCCGGCCTGACCATGGTGCTGCTGCGCCTGTTGGCCTTCAAGCCCGGGGCGGCAGCCGCCGCGGCGGAAAAAAAAACACTGAAAACGGCTGAGCGGCCAGTGCAGGCACCGGTCGCGGCGCCTGCACCGATTGCTAAGCCTGCGCCGGTACCCGCTCCAGCACCCGTCGCCGTTGCCGTCGCTCCGGCCCCGGTTCCTCCAGCGCCCCCAGCTCCCGTGGCCCGCGTAGAGCCACCCGCCGCAGCCGCGCCAGCCCCTGTGGTGGCAGAGCCCGCGCCCAGTGACTCTTACGGCGATGCGCCCATGCCGCCGCCGCTCGACTCCGACGGCCCGCCCTGGGAGCAGGAGGACGAGCGGGAATATGAACAAAATATGCCTCTAGCCCAGGCTGCGCCTGGGCATATAGCTACTGAAGTTGTAGCAATCCCGGTGCGCATACAGCCCGAGCCCGGCCCGCGCACCCAGGCGCGCGAGCCCTTCGTGCCCGGCCGGCCGGTGGCGGCCAGCTTCACGCCCACGGAAGAGGGCGAGGTCTGGTACGCCGTGGTGCGCGAGCTGATCGCGGCCGAGGCCATTAGCGCGCTGGTGCGTGAGCTGGCCCTGCAGTCGCAACTGGTCGCGCGTGACGGCAAGCACTGGATGCTGCGCGTCGAGCGCGAATCGCTCAACCAACCCACCAGCCGCGAGCGCCTGCGCGCCGCGCTGGCCCAGGCCGGCCATGCCGATGCCCTGGGCGTGGAAGTGGGCGTGGTCATCGACAGCCCGGCGCGCCGCAATGCGGTGGCCGCCGCCGAACGCCAGCGCCGCGCCGAAGAGATCATCGAGAGCGATCCCTTCGTGCAGCAGATGGTGCGCGACTTTGGCGCGAAAATCGTCCCCGGAAGCATCAAGCCACTGCCCCTGCAGGGCGCTTGAGCTACATCTCTTCATCGCAATTACAAGGAATTCCATGTTCAACAAAGGCCAACTCTCCGGTTTGATGAAGCAGGCCCAGGCCATGCAAGACAACCTCAAGAAGGCGCAAGACGAACTCGCCACGATCGAGGTCGAAGGCGAGTCCGGCGCCGGCCTGGTCAAGGTGCTGATGACCTGCAAGCACGACGTCAAGCGCATCACCATCGACCCGAGCCTGCTGGCCGAAGACAAGGACATGCTCGAAGACCTGGTCGCCGCCGCCTTCAATGCCGCCGTGCGCAAGGCCGAGGACACCAGCCAGGAAAAGATGGGCAAGATCACCGCCGGCATGCCCGGGCTGCCCGGCGGGATGAAGTTCCCGTTCTAGATGAAACACCCCCAGGCTGCGCGCACTGCGTGTCGCTACGCCAACCCCCTTGCAGAGCCTGCCCTGAGCTTGTCGAAGGGGGGCAACGCCAGCGGACCGGCGGAGCCGGATCCGCGGCGTTCTTGGCTTGGGAGGGGCGTGCGCGGTTTTGGGGGCGTTTTGTTGGCGTTGGGGGCTGCTGCCGTTCAGGCGGCACCTGCTGTGCCGGCTTACCGCGAGTTCCGCGACTGGATCGTCGCTTGCGACAACCTGCGGCGCTGCGAGGCGCGGCTGGCACCGGCCTCTGGCGATGAGGTCGAGCTGCGGCTGGCGCTGGCGCGGTCGGCCGGGCCAGGGGGCGCGGTAGAGATTTACCTGGCTGGCGAGAAGCCGCTGCCTGCCGCTGCGGTGCGGCTGGACCAGCGCCTGCTCGACAGCGCCGACCAGCCGGCCGGCGCGGGCAGCATCTGGATGGCCGATGGCGAAGGCGGCTACCGCCTGATAGAGGACGCGGCGGCGCTGCGGCTGGCCCGCAGCCTTTTGCTGGCCCAGGCATTCAGCGTCGATACCGCGACCACACCACAGCCGCAGCAGCTCTCGCTCGATGGACTGGCCGCCGCCGCACTGTTCATGGATGACGTGCAGGGCCGCGTCGGCAACGTGTCGGCCCTGGTCAAGCCAGGCCGCGCACCGGCCACGCAGGTGCCGGCCGAAGGCGTGCTGCCGGTGCTGCGCGCGGCGCCCGAGCCCGCGCCGCTGGCCGATGCCGACAAGTTTGTGCGCACGGTGCGCGAGCGCCAGTCCGCACTGCTGGCAAAGCGCTGCGATGCGCCCGGCGCCGAGCCCGCCATCGACGAGGCGCAGCCGCTGACGGCCGACGATGCGCTGGTGCTGCTGCAGTGCTGGCGCGGGCCCTACCAATCCAGTGCTCTGGTGCTGCGCGTGCCGCGCAATGCGCCGGAGCGTGCGCGCCCGCTGCTGTTGCCGGCGGTGCCGGGCGGCCTGCCCGGCCAGCCAGACGACAAAGACGCTGGCGTGCTGACCGAGCCCGTCTACGACCCGGCCACCGCCACGCTCAGCAGCTTTGCCAAGGGGCGCGGCATTGGCGACTGTGGTGTGGCGCTGGGCTGGGTGTTTGATGGCAAGGCCTTCCAGGCCGCCTCGCGTGATGAGCAGCGGCGCTGCGCGGGCTCGCCCGGCGACTGGCCCACGCTCTACCGCAGCCAGATACAGGCAGCGCCTGCGCGCTGAAGCTATGGCGGTCACTTCTGATTCCCTTGACGTGCTGGTACAGGCGCTGCGGCGCCTGCCCGGCGTCGGCGCCAAATCGGCCCAGCGCATGGCCTTTCATTTGCTGCAAAACGACCGGCCGGGCGCCGAGCAGCTGTCGCAGGCGCTGCACCAGGCCGTGGCCCATGTGCGGCACTGCGCGCTGTGCCATACCTTCACCGAGACCGAAATCTGCGAGGTCTGCAGCGACCCCGAGCGCGACTTCAGCAAGCTCTGCGTGGTCGAGACCCCGGCTGACCAGGCCGCGATGGAACGCACCGGCGCGTTCCAGGGCCGCTACTTCGTGCTGATGGGCCGGCTCTCGCCGCTCGACGGCATAGGCCCGAAAGAGATCGGCCTGCAAAAGCTGTTTGACCGCGCCACCGACGGCACGGTGCAAGAGGTGATCCTGGCCACCAACTTCACCGCCGAAGGCGAGGCCACGGCCCACGTCATCACCGAAGGCCTGCGCGCGCGCGGGCTGCGCGTGACGCGCCTGTCGCGCGGCGTGCCGGTGGGCAGCGAACTGGAGTTTGTGGACCTGGGCACCATCGCCCATGCGCTGGCCGATAGGCGATGAACACCCCCAGGCTGCGCGCTTCGCGTCTTCGCCAGCCCGCTCAAGGGGGCACATCCTGCGGCCCGGCAAAGCCGGTTCTGCGGATGTCTGTGCTTGGCCTGCTCCGCGGCCTTCTGAGTTGCAGCACCAAGGAAAGCTGAAATGCCCCATTTCACCGTTGCCTACTGGTGCGTGCTGGCTGCCGCGCTGCTGCCGGTTTTTTGTTCTGCCGCGGCCAAGCGCGGGCGCAAGGACTTCGACAACCACGCGCCGCGCGAGTGGCTGTCGCGGCTGGATGGTTGGCGCGCCCGGGCCGCTGCGGCGCAAGGCAACGGCTTCGAGAACCTGCCTTTCTTCATTGGCGCGGTGGTGATCGCCCACCAGTTGGGCGCGCCGCAGGGCCGCGTTGATCTGCTGGCCGTGGCGTGGGTGCTGACGCGCATCGTCTACAGCCTGCTCTACATCGCCAACCGCCCCTCGCTGCGCAGCGCGGCGTACACGGTGGGCCTGCTGCTCAACGTGGCGATTCTGTTTGCGGGCTATCGCTGAGCGGCGGAAGTTCCCTCTTACCCGGTACGTGCTTACCCGCTGGGGGATGGTCCCGATGCGGCAGCAAAAGCTGCGCCGCTAAGCTGGCGGTGCTGATGAAACCCCCTCGCTTTCCCCTCTTGAGTCGCCGCGGCTTTGGCATGGCCGCATCGCTGGCCGCCGCCACACTGGCCGTGCCGAGCCTGTTGCATGCACAGCGGCCAACGCTGGAGAAGTCGCGCGTGGTGATCGCCGTGGGGGGCAAGGGCAGCTTCTACTACCTGCCGTTGACGGTTGCTGATCAACTGGGCTTTTTCAAGGCAGAGGGCTTGCAGGTGGATATCGGCGATTTCGCCGGCGGCTCGCGCTCATTGCAGGCCGTGGTCGATGGCGTGGCCGACGTCTGCTGCGGCGCGTTCGAGCACACCGTCAGCCTGCAGAGCAAGCAGCAGTTCTTCCGCTGCTTTGTGCTGATGGGGCGCGCGCCGCAGATCGTGGTGGGCGTATCGCACAAGACCATGGCGCAGTACAAGACCCTGGCCGATCTGAAGGGCAAGAGGATCGGCGTGACCTCGCCCGGTTCGTCCACCAACATGGCGATCAACCTGCTGCTGACGCAGGCGGGCTTGAAGCCGTCTGATGTGACTTTTGTCGGCGTTGGCGCTGCGGGGGAGGCGCTGGAGGCACTGCGCTCGGGCCAGATCGATGCCATCAGCAATGTCGATCCGGTCATCACCATGCTGGAGCAAAGGGGCGACATCCGCGTGATCAGCGACACGCGCACGCTCAGGGGCGCGCAAGAGGTGTTTGGCGGCCCGATGCTCGGCGCCTGCCTGTATGCGCCCACAGAGTTCCTGGGCCGCTGCCCCAACACCGCACAGGCGCTGACCAGCGCCATCGTGCATGCCCTGAAGTGGATACAGACCGCCGGGCCCAGCGACATCCTCAAGGCGGTACCTGAGAGCTACTGGCTGGGCGACCGTGCGCTCTACCTTGCTGCCTTTGGCAAGATGCGCGAGGCCATCTCGCCCGACGGCCTGGTGCCCGAGCAGGGGCCGGCCACTGCGGTGCGTGCGCTGGCGAGCTTCGACCCGGCGGTGCAACGCAGCAAGATCGACCTCGCCAGGCTCTTCACCAACGACTTTGCGCGGCGGGCCAAGATGCGCTTCCAGGCCTGAGCCGCACCTGCCGCCCCGCGACTGCTGCAATATTTATAGCTATATGCCCAGGTCCCGCCTGGGCTAGAGGCACTTTTTACCAATATTTTCCGGGCACCGGCAGTGCCCGGTTACATGGCCCGGGCGGCCGCGCCCTAAGGTGTCGTGTTATGCCGCACGCCTGCGGCGCACTCACTGCAAGGACTTGCCATGGTTTTAGGTTTCAGCATCGGCCCGGTGGTCTCTTTGATCGCCGGCATCCTCATCCTGGTCATGCCGCGCCTGCTGAATTACATCGTGGCGCTGTACCTGATCATCATGGGCCTGCTCGGGCTCTTCGGCACGCGCTAGCGCGAGGCGGTCGGGGTGGTCTTGGCCACCGCGCTGCGCACCTTGGCCACCTCTTGCGGCGTGACGGCGGCGGCCTTGTTGCCCCAGCTGCTGCGCACGAAGCTCAGCAGGTCGGCGACGTTGTCGTCGGTCAGGCGCCAGCCAAAGCCGGGCATGCCCAGCTCGGACGGCGCCTCGGTGGTGTAGGGCATGGCCGAGCCCTGCAGTACCAGCCGGATCAGCGAGGTGGGGTCTTTTGCCGCCACGGCGCTGTTGCGCGCCAGCGTGGGGAAGGTGCGCTGCGCGCCCTGGCCGTCGGAGCGGTGGCAGGCGCTGCAGTTGTTGAGGTAGACCAGCGCACCACGCTGCTCGACCTTGCCGTCGCGCAGAGCCATGGCCGTGGGGTCTGCTGCCGGGGCCACCGCGGCTGCAGGCGCCGCGCCGCTGCCACCCAGCGACTTGAGGTAGATGGCGATTGCGCCCAGGTCTTCCCGCGTCATGTACTGCGTGCTGTTGGTGACCACCTGCGCCATCGGCCCGAAGGCTGCGGTGTGGCCGGTGCGGCCGGTTTTCAGGTACTCGACGATGTCTTGCGGCGACCAGGTCGCCAGGCCGGGCTCGGCGGTATTGCGCAGCGGCTGGGCGTACCAGCCGTCGATCACGGCGCCTGACAGAAACGCGTCACCGTCCTTGTCGGTAGAGGCCTTCTCGGCCCCGGTGGCGCCGCGCGGCGTGTGGCAGGCGCTGCAGTGGCCCAGGCCCTGCACCAGGTAGGCGCCGCGGTTCCACTCGGCGCTTTGCGCGGCGTCCGGCGTATAGGGCTTGCCGGAGAGGTAGAGCAGGTTCCAGCCAGCCATCAGGCCGCGCATGCTGAAGGGCCAGCGCAGCGCGGTCTTGGCGTTGTCCTGCCTGGCCGGCTGCACGCCCTTCATGAAGTAGGCATAGAGCGCCTGCATGTCTTCGTCATTGAGCCGCGCGAAGTTGGTGTAGGGCATGGCCGGGTACAGGCGATGCCCATCCTTGGCCCGGCCTTCGCGCAGCACGCGGGTGAAGTCTTCTTGCGTGTAGCTGCCTATGCCTTGCTCGGTGTCAGGCGTGATGTTGGTCGAGACGATGGTGCCAAAGGGCGTGGCCATGGGCAGGCCGCCGGCAAAGGGTGCGCCCTGCGGTCGCGTGTGGCAGCTGATGCAGTCGCCGGCGCGGGCCAGGTATTCGCCGCGTATCACCTGTGGGTTGGCGGGCGCGGCATTCTGGGCCAGCGCAGGGGTCGCAGCAAAAGCCACAGCGGCCAGCAAGGGAAGCGAGATGTTCATCGTCGTCTCCTTTACGCCAGGGCGCCGGGGTTCTTCAGGTACTGCTCGCGTATCGCCTTGGCCGCCCAGTAGGCGAGGGCGCCAACCATGCCGGTCGGGTTGTAGCCAAAGTTTTGCGGGAAGGCGCTGGCGCCCATGACGAAGACATTGGGCACGTCCCACACCTGCAGGTAGCGGTTGACGGCGCTGGTGCTGCGGTCGGTGCCCATGGGCGCGCCGCCGGTGTTGTGGGTGGACTGGTAGACGCGCAGGTCGTAGTGGTCGCCGGGCTTCTTGAAACTGAGCTGGTACTGGCGCGGCCCCATGGCCTTGGCAATGCCCTCGACCTTGCTGCCGATGAACTGCGTCATGGCGATGTCGTTAGCCTTCCAGTCGAAGGTCATGCGCAGCAATGGCTGGCCGTAGACGTCCTTGTAGGTCGGGTCCAGGTCCAGGTAGTTGTCGCGGTAGGACATGACCGAGCCCTGGCTGCCCACGCCGGTGGTGTAGAGGTAGTTGTCCTTGATGGCGCGCTTCCAGCCCGCGCCCCAGGCGGGGGTGCCGGCGGGCACGCTCATCTGCTGGATCGGCCGGCCGCCGGTGGTGATGCAGTTGATGCTGGCACCACCGATGAAGCCGAGCGGGCCGTGGTCGAAGTTGTCGCCGTCGAAGTCGTCGATCACGCTGCCGCTGGCACCGGCGCCGACGAAGGGGTTCATCGGCTGGTCCTGGTTGAAGAACAGCGAGGCGCCGCCGTTGAGCTGGTAGGCGTAGTTGCGGCCGACCACGCCCTGGCCGGTGGCCGGGTCGTACTTCTGGCCGATGTCGGAGAGCAGCAGCAGGCGCACGTTGTGGAACTGGTAGGCGCACAGGATCACCAGATCGGCCGGCTGCTCCACCTCGTTGCCTTGGGCGTCGATGTAGGTCACGCCGGTGGCGCGCTTGCCGTCGGCCGCCATGTTCACGCGGATCACGTGCGAGCGGGTGCGCAGCTCGAAGTTGGGCCGGTGCATCAGCGTTGGCAGCAGCGTGGTCTGCGGCGAGGCCTTGGAATACATGTAGCAGCCAAAGCGCTCACAAAAGCCGCAGAAGTTGCAGGGCCCGAGCTGCGCGCCATGCGGGTTGGTATAGGCGCGCGAGGCATTGGCGGCAGCCTGCGGAAACGGGTGGTAGCCCAGTTCCCTCGTGGCCTTCTCGAACAGCAGGGCGCTGTTGATGGTGGCCAGCGGCGGCAGCGGGAATTCGCTGCTGCGCGCCCCCTCGAACGGGTTGCCGCCGGGCTGGATCTTGCCCAGCAGGTTGCCGGCCTTGCCGGAGATGCCGCAGACCTTCTCGAACTGGTCGAAGAAGGGCTCAAGCTCGTCGTAGCCCACGCCCCAGTCCTGCAGGTGCATGCCCCCGGGGATGAACTTCTTGCCGTAGCACTCTTCGTAGCGGCTGCGGATGCGCAGGTCGTCCGGCAGCGGGCGCCAGTGGTGGCCGTTCCAGTGCACGCCGGCACCGCCCACGCCATCGCCCGGCAGAAATGAGCCCAACTGCCGGTACGGCACGGCGACCTCGGCCGGCGTGTGGCGCACCGTGACCGTCTCTTTGGCCAGGTTCTGGAACAGCTTGCCGCGGATGCCGTAAGACAGCTCATCGGTGATGCGCGGGTAGGCAAAGTCGGGGTTGGTGTCGCGCATCTCGCCGCGCTCCAGGGCCAGCACCTTCAGGCCGGCGGCGGTGAGTTCCATGCCCATGATGGCGCCGGTCCAGCCAAAGCCGACCAGTACCGCATCGACGGCGGGCTTCTTTTGCGTTGCCATGCCGCGCTCCTCAGCCTTGCGGCCCGTTGATGCTGACGGGCGGCAGCGGGTAGCGCACGCCGGGGCGGCCGACCCAGTCGGCAAAGTCGGCGCGGGCACCGGGGAAGCCGATCATCTTCCACGAGCCGGCATTCTTGTTGCCGCCATGGATCGGGTCGCTCAGGTAGCCCTCCTTGGTGTTCTGCAGCAGAAAGCCGAAGAAGGTCTTGGCTGAGAGGTTGTCGAACTTCACCTCGCCGGACTCCAGGCCCTTCAGCACCTGGTCCTGCTGGCTGGCATCGAGCTGGGCGAAGGTCTTGCCGCTGAAAGTGTTCTTGCAGTAGGCGTCGCAGGCCTCGATGCCGGCGCGGTACACATCGCGCGGCGGCAGCTTGCCCTGGTAGCCAAACTCGGGCGGTGAATCGACGAAAGGACCCTGCATGTACCAGATCGCGGCGTGGCCGAAGCTGGCATCCATCTGGCGGTCTATGAACTCCGGCACGCCGGCCTCGATGGCGCCGGGCCCGGTGTCGTCGGCCGGGATCAGCCTTGCCACCGCAGCCTGGATGAAGGCCCATTCAGGCGCGTGAAAGAAGGCGGGGGAATAAGCGGCGGAAGGCACGGCCGACGCGCCGGCAGGTGGCGGTGCGGCGGAGGCCGGCGGTGTCTCTTGTGTGCAGGCGGCACCGCTCAGGGCTGCGACGGGCACGATGGCAATCGAATGGCGCAGGAAACCGCGCCGGGCGTTGTCGTGGGGCATGGCCGTTCCTTGTCGACGGCGTGGGACCGTCTGTTATGGCAGCGAGAAACCACGGCCATCGTAGGGACAGGAGCGGCGATAAGGCTGTGCGCCTTATCCGACAGGCAATGTCAGCGTTTGGCTTTTGCGGGGCACAAGGCCCGCATCAGCGGTGCTTCTTGGGCGCGGGCTTGGTGGTGGCCTTGGCGGCGGGGCGCGGGCTGCTGGCGGCGGTTTTCTTGGCGGTTGCAGCGTGGCCCGTGCGGCGCGCCGCCGGCGCGGCCGACGCCTTCTTGCCGACGGACACCGGCAGGTAGACCACCAGTTGCTCGCCCGAGCGGAAGGTGGTGCTGGACTTGACTTCGTTCCAGGTCGCGACGTCGGCGGGGGTGACGCGATAGCGCTGTGCCACGGTCGTGACCGTATCGCGCTTGCGGGCCTTCACCATGGTGCGGCGGGTGACGATCTCGGGCGCCAGCGCCAGGCGCCCGTTGTCGGCCACTTCGACCGCCACGTCTTGCTGCACCTTGGCCGAGCGTGGCACCACCAGCGCCGAGCCGGCCTTGATCAGCATACGTGGCGGAATATTGTTGAGCTGGCGCAGGTCGGCCACCGACATGCCAAAGCGCTCTGCGGCTGCGGCCACGGTCATGGTGCTGGGCGCGGTCCAGGCCGTCCAACTGGCGTATTGGCCGTCGGCATAGGCGTCCAGGTTGCGGCGGAACACGGCGGCGTTGTCCCAGGGCAGCAGGATCTGTGGCGTGCCAGAGGCAAAGATCACTGGCTGGTGCACCGAGGGGTTCAGCTCCTTGAAGTCTTTCAAATCCACATCGGCCAGCTTGGCGATGAGTGCCACGTCGATGTCGCGCGTGATCTCCACCGACTGGAAGTAGGGGTGGTCTTCGATCAGCGGCAGCTCGGCGTTGAAGGCCTCGGGGTGGGCCACGATGTTCTTCACCGCCTGCAGCTTGGGCACGTAGTAGCGTGTCTCGTTGGGCATGGAGATGTCGCTGTAGCCGGTGGGCAGGCCGAGCTTGGCGTTCTTGGCGATGGCGCGGCTCACGCTGCCTTCGCCCCAGTTGTAGGCCGCCAGCGCCAGTTGCCAGTCGCCGAACATGCCGTAGAGCCGTTGCAGGTAGTCGAGCGCGGCCCGGGTCGAGGCCAGCACGTCGCGTCGGTCGTCGCGGAACAGGTTCTGCTTCAACTGGTAGTCGCTGCCCGTGGCCGGCATGAACTGCCACATGCCTGCCGCCTTGGCGCTGGACACCGCCTGCGGGTTGAAGGCGCTCTCGATGAAGGGCAGCAGGGCGAGTTCGGTCGGCATGCCGCGGCGCTCCAGCTCTTCGACGATGTGGAACAGGTACTTGCGCGAGCGCTCGGTCATGCGCTGCATGTAGTCGGGCCGGGTGGCATACCACTGCTCGCGGTCGCGCACCAGGTCGTTGTCCAGATCCGGCATGGCAAAGCCGCGGCGGATGCGCTCCCACAGGTCCGCCGGCGCGGCGAGCTGGGCCACGTCATGGGGCTGGATCCTGCCCGTGGTGATCGGCTGCAGCGGGCCGGTCGGCACCACCGGCGTTCGGGAGGCGGTGGGCGGCGGGGACGATCCGGTCGCGGATCCCGCAGTCTGGGGGGAGGGGGCGGTGGCACAGCCGGTGAGGAACAGGGCCAGGGTCAGCCAGACGGCGGTAATCAGCTTCATCGGAATTCGTTCTTCCATTGACGCAGGACGGCAAAGATGCCGGCCTCGTCGTGGGGGGCAGAAGGCGCATGGCGACGCGCGGCCTGGGCGACGGCGTTGGTGCGGCTTCTGAGAAAGGGATTGACCTCGCGCTCGAGCGCGATGGTGGAGGGCAGCGTGGGCCGCCCTTCGGCACGCAGGCTTTGGCAGCTTGCGGCGTAGTCGGCCAGCGCCGCATTGCCGGGTTCTACGGCAAGGGCAAAGGCCAGGTTGGACAAGGTGTACTCATGGCCGCAGCACACGCGCGTATCGCCCGGCAGCGCGGCCAGCGCGTCGAGTGAGGCCAGCATCTGCGCCGGGGTGCCTTCAAACAGGCGGCCGCAGCCAGCGGAGAAAAGCGTGTCGCCGCAGAACAGCACAGGCGCACCGCCTGCATCGGCACACCAAAAGGCAATGTGCCCGGCGGTATGGCCGGGCACATCGATGACGTCAAAGCGCAAGCCCAGGGCCTCTGCCGTGCTGCCCTGCGACAGGCGCACGGCCGGCTCGGGTACGGCCTCGTGGGCGGGGCCATAGACCCGGGCGCCAGTGGCTTCGCGCAGTGCAGCGACGCCGCCGGTGTGATCATGGTGGTGGTGGGTGACTAGAATCGCGTCGAGTTGCAGGCCCTGGGCCTGCAGTGCCTCGAACACCGGCCCGGCTTCGCCTGGGTCGACCACCACGGCCCGCTGCCTTTCGTGCAGCATCCAGATGTAGTTGTCGGAAAAGGCGGGCAGCGGTTCCAAGGTCATGAGCGACGAAATTATAGGTTTGCACCCCTGGTTTGACACCCCTCCGGGACGTTACTTGCTGCAATGGGAGCAAGAATGCTTCGATCAGGCGGTAGCTGACCTGTTTGGCTACCACGGGGTACAACTGGGTTTGCCGTTGCTCGACGGCCTGCGGGCCAACCGCATGCCGCACCACTGGCAACTGGGCACCAACTGTGAAGCCGGGCCTGCGGGCGCCCCGGTGCAGGCCGCCCTGGTGGCGGATTCCACCGCCTTGCCTTTTGCCGCAGCCAGCCTGGATCTGCTGTTGCTACCGCATGCGTTGGAGACCAGCGCTGACCCGCATGCCACGCTGCGCGAGGTCGAGCGGGTGCTGGTGCCGGAGGGGCGCGTAGTCATCTGCGGGCTCAACCCGGTCAGCTTCTGGGGCCTGAAGCAGCGCCGCGCGCTGCTGGCCCAGCGCCTGGGCTTTGGCCGCCGCTACCTGCCGGATGCGGTGGATTTCATTGGCTACTGGCGCTTGCGCGACTGGCTGCGGCTGCTGTCCTTCGAGGTGGAGTCGGTACAGTTCGGCTGCTGGCGCCCGGCGGTGCGCAGCCAGCGCTGGCTGGACCGCTACGCCTGGATGGACCAGTTGGGCGACCGCTGGTGGCCGATCTTTGGTGCCGCGTACTTCGTCGTCGCGGTCAAGCGCGTGCATGGCATGCGCCTGATGGACCCCGGCTGGAAGACCGTGCCCGCGCGCACCGCTGCCACCCCCGCGTCGGTTGCAAGCCGTGGTCCCATGGCGCCGCCACCACCCCGTTTTTGACACATCTTTGCGAAAGTCTTCCCTTTTGAATCACGTTGATATCTACACCGACGGCGCCTGCAAGGGCAATCCTGGTCCTGGCGGCTGGGGCGCGCTGCTGAAGTCGGGCATGACCGAGCGGGAGCTTTTTGGGGGTGAGCGCTCCACCACCAACAACCGCATGGAGATGACGGCGGTGGTTGAGGCCTTGGCCGCCCTCAAGCGGCCCTGCGATGTCACGCTCTACATCGACAGCCAGTACGTGCTCAAGGGCATCACCGAATGGATCCATGGCTGGAAGGCGCGCGGCTGGCGCACTGCCAGCAAGGAGCCGGTGAAGAACGTCGATTTGTGGCAGCGCATTGATGCGCTGGTGCAGACCTCGGGCCACAAGATCGAATGGCGCTGGGTACGCGGCCACAACGGTGACCCGGGCAATGAGCGGGCCGACGCGCTGGCCAACCTGGGGGTAGACGTGGCGCTGGGCCGCATCCCGGCGCCTGCTGCGCCGCAGGCGGATTAACTAGCCGCTTCCAGCGCGGCCAGCTCTTCCAGCGTGTTGGCGTTGGCAAACGCCAGTGGGGCGTCTTGCGGCGGCCCAAAGGGCACCCGCACGGCTTCTTGCTGCGCGGCCCATTCCCCGACCTTGCGGCCGCCCCGGGCCAGGTAGTCCGCCAGTGCCGGCGCCAGCCGGGCGGCCATCAGGCAGAACACCGGTTGCAGGCGTGGCGTTGCGGTGGCGTCGGCGCGGGCTGCGACCACGGCCATGCCGTGCGGCGCGGCGGCGGCCAAGCGGGCCACCAGATCCAGCGGAAACAGCGGGCTGTCGCAGGGCACCGTGACCAGCCAGCCGGTGCGGCAGTGCTGCAATCCGGCGAGCATGCCGGCCAGCGGCCCGGCAAAGTCTGGCGCCGCGTCGGCCACCACCGGGTAGCCCCAGGTGGCGTAATCGGCCGCGTGCCGATTGGCGTTGACCAGCAACTGCCGGGTTTGTGGTGCCAGGCGCTGCAGCGCATGCAGGGCCAGCGGCTGGCCGCGAAAGGGCTGCAAGCCCTTGTCCATGCCGCCCATGCGGCTGCCGCGGCCACCGGCAAGCACCAGGCCGGTGATATCTGCCAAGGCAATGGCGGCCATGGCTAGCCGCCGATGTAGCTCATCTCGACCCGCCGGCCGGCGGCGGCAGTGTCGGGCGCTTGGGCTGCGCGCAACTCGGAGTAGCGGTCGCCGCGGCCCTGCCAGATGCCGGCGATGGCGGCAGCAATGTCGGCGTCTGCCGCGCCGCCGCGCAGCAAGGCCCGCAGGTCATGGCCCTGGCTGGCGAACAGGCACAGGTAGAGCTTGCCTTCGGTAGAGAGCCGGGCGCGGTTGCAGTCGTGGCAGAAAGCCTGCGTCACGCTGCTGATGACGCCGATCTCGCCCAGCTCTGGCGCGTGGTGGCCATGGGCGTCGGCATAGCCCCAACGCTGGGCGGTTTCGCCGGGCTGGGTCGCTTGCAGGGGCACTAGCGGCAGCTCGGCACGCAGTCGGTTGATCAGCTCGGCCGAGGGCAGCACCTCATCCAGCCGCCAGCCGTTGGTGGCGCCTACGTCCATGTATTCGATAAAGCGCAACACCACGCCGGTGCCACGAAAATGCCGCGCCATCGGCAGGATCTCTTGCTCGTTGGTGCCGCGCTTGACCACCATGTTGACCTTTACCGGGCCCAGGCCGGCGGCCAGCGCGGCGTCTATGCCGTGCAGTACGTCGGCCACAGGGAAGTCTGCGTCGTTCATGCGGCGGAACACCGCGTCGTCCAGCCCGTCGAGGCTGACCGTGACCCGCTGCAGGCCGGCGTCGCGCAGCGCACGCGCCTTGCGCGCCAGCAGCGAGCCATTGGTGGTGAGCGTGAGGTCGGCCGGCAAGCCATCGGGCGTGCGCAGCGCGGCGAGTTGCCCTACCAGCCGTTCCAGGTCCTTGCGCAGCAACGGCTCGCCGCCGGTGAGGCGGATCTTGTGCACGCCCTGCGCCACGAACAGCCGCGCCAGCCGGGTGACCTCTTCGAAGCTCAGCAGCGCCGCATGCGGCAGGTAGGGGTAGTCCTTGCCAAAGACTTCCTTGGGCATGCAGTAGCTGCAGCGGAAGTTGCAGCGGTCGGTCACGCTGATGCGCAGGTCACGCAGCGGGCGGCCGAGCTGGTCTTGCAGCAGCGTGCCGGGCGTGCCACGCGGCAGCAGGCCTGCGCGGCCGGGGCGCAGGTCCTGTAAGGCAACGGCATGCACGGTAGCGGTGGACATATCCCAATTGTGCAGGGAGCGGGGCGCAGGCTGTTACAGCCGCTGCATTGACCCCGCACCGGCGGCGGATGCGAGCGGGCACCGGGCCGCAGTTTGCGAGTCCAGCCTCCAGAAAGGACTTCAAAAGCATGTTAAAAGTCGAAGGTTCGCGGTATGGAGAACCCATCTGCCGTGCCGCGGGTGACAACCCTTCCCCACTCATCCATATGGAGTTTTCGATGGCCTATACGCTTCCCACCCTTCCCTATGCCTACGATGCACTGGAGCCGCATGTTGATGCGCAGACGATGGAGATCCACTACTCCAAGCACCACCAGGCCTACATCAACAACCTGATCGCTGCGGTCAAGGACACCCCCTACGACGGCAAGCCGGTTGAAGAACTGCTGGCATCCCTGGAGTCGCTGCCAGAAGGCATCCGCAATGCGGTGCGCAACAACGCCGGAGGCCATTACAACCACAGCCTGTTCTGGACCGTGATGGCACCCGCCACCGGCGCCAAGCCCGAAGGTGACCTGGCCAAGGCCATTGACAGCGACCTGGGCGGCTTCGACGCCTTCAAGGAAGCCTTCACCAAGGCCGCCATCAGCCGTTTCGGCAGCGGCTGGGCCTGGCTCAGCGTGGGCAAGAACGGCAAGCTGGCTGTGGAAAGCAGCGCCAACCAGGACAGCCCGCTGGTGCAAGGCGTGGGTTCTGGCAACACCGCGATCCTGGGCCTGGACGTGTGGGAACACGCGTACTACCTGAAGTACCAGAACCGCCGTCCCGAGTACATTGCTGCTTTCTTCAACGTGGTGAACTGGCCCGAAGTGGCTCGACGCTACGCCGCAGCAAAGGGCTGATCCCCACCGGTCTGTCTCGCTGCCGTAATCGCGTTTTCGGAGACATTCATGCCGTCATCCCGTTCCCGGGTGCAGTCGCTGAGCAAGCTGCCTGGATTGGTCCTTCTTGTTGCCGCCCTGCTGGTGCTGGCCGTGCAGGCCTGGCAGTTCATTGCGGCCAGCCAGGTCATAACCGATGCCTTCGTGGGCGGCATGGTGGCCGCGCTGGCGACAGCGCTGGGCACCTTGCCGGTGCTGTTCTCGCAGCGCCTGTCAGACCGCACGCAAGACACCTTGTTCGGCTTTGGCGCGGGTGTGATGCTGGCGGCCTGTGCGTTTTCGCTGATCATCCCGGGCATCGATGCGGCCAAGGTGTCGGGCTACGGCCCCTGGGGCGCGGGCGGCGTGATTGGCACTTCGATCCTGATCGGCGGCGCCATGCTCTTGCTGATGGAGCGGCTGGTGCCACACGAACACTTCATCAAGGGCGTTGAAGGCCAGAGCACGCGCACGCTGCGCCGCACCTGGCTGTTCGTCTTTGCCATTGCCTTGCACAACTTGCCGGAAGGCCTGGCGATCGGTGTCGGCTTTGCCGGCAACGATCCCATGCGTGCCAGTGCGCTGGCCACCGGCATAGCCATTCAGGATGTGCCCGAGGGACTGGTGGTGGCCGTGGCCCTGCTGGCCGCGGGCTATAGCCGCAAGCTTTCCGTCGGGCTGGGCATGGCCTCTGGCCTGGTCGAGCCCGTGGGCGCGGTGCTGGGTGCGGCCATCATCGAATACTCCACCGGCCTGCTGCCCTGGGGCCTGGGCTTTGCGGCCGGCGCCATGCTGTTCGTGATCAGCCACGAGATCATTCCCGAATCCCATCGTAAGGGCCACGAGGCCTGGGCGACGGGCGGGCTGATGGTCGGCTTTGTGCTGATGATGCTGCTGGATACTGCGCTGGGCTGATGCCTTGGCGCTGAATGCAAAAGCCGCCTTCTCAGGCGGCTTTTGTTTTTAGCCGTGGCGGATGGCCACGGTCTTCAGGGCGGTAAAGCCGTACAGCGCCTCAAAGCCTTTTTCACGGCCATAGCCGGACGACTTCACGCCGCCAAAAGGCAGCTCCACGCCGCCGCCGGCGCCGTAGTTGTTGATGAAGACCTGGCCGCTCTTGATGCGCTTGGCCATGCGGAACTGGCGCGCGCCGTCGCGCGTCCAGACGCCTGCCACCAGGCCAAAGGCCGTGCCGTTGGCGAGCTGCACGGCATGGTCCTCGTCGCGGAAGGACATGGCGGCCAGCACCGGGCCAAAGACTTCTTCCTGCGCCAGGCGGTGGTTGGGCGGCACGTCGCGCAGCAGGGTAGGGGCTTGGTAGTAGCCGGTCTCTGGCGCCTCGTCCACGACCGTGCCTTGCGCCACCATGGGGATGCCGGCCACTTGCGCGTCAGACAAAAAATCCCAGACCCGCTGCTGCTGCGTCTGGCGGATCAGCGGGCCAACGTCCAGGTCCATCGCCGCCGGGCCCACGCGCAGCGCCTCGAAGGCCTTGCCCAGGCGCTCCAGCAGGGGTTCGTAGATGGATTGCTCCACCAGCAGGCGCGAGCCGGCCGAGCAGGTCTGCCCGGCGTTCTGCACGATGGCGTTGACCAGTGTCGGGATGGCCGCGTCCAGGTCGGCGTCGGCAAAGACGATCTGCGGGCTCTTGCCGCCCAGCTCCAACGTCACCGGGCAGTGGCGCTCGGCGGCGACCTGCTGTATCAGCGTGCCCACTTTGGGGCTGCCGGTGAAGCTGATGTGGTCTATGCCCTCGTGCCGCGCCAGCGCGTCGCCCACCTCATGGCCGTAGCCGGTGACGATGTTGATCGCACCGGCCGGGAAGCCGACCTCAGCCGCCAGTTGCGCCACACGGATCAGCGACAGGCAGGCGTCTTCCGAAGGCTTGACCACGCACACATTGCCCGCCGCCAGTGCGCCGCCGACGCTGCGGCCGAAGATCTGCATCGGGTAGTTCCAGGGGATCACGTGGCCGGTCACGCCGTGCGGCTCGCGCCAGGTGAAGACGCTGTAGCCGTTCTGGTAGGGCAGGGTCTCGCCATGCAGCTTGTCGCAGGCGCCGGCGTAGAACTCGAAGTAGCGGGCCAGTGCCTGCGCGTCGGCGCGGGCCTGGCGCGTGGGCTTGCCACAGTCGCGCTGCTCGATGGCGGTGAGCTCGTCGGCATGGGCGGCAACCGCCTCGGCCAGCGCCATCAGCAAGCGGCCGCGTTCGGCAGCAGAGATGCGGCTCCAGACCGCGTCATAGCACTGGCGCGCGGCCTGTACCGCGCTGTCGATGTCCTGCGCGTCGCCGCGCTGGATCTCATCAAAGGGCTGGCCGTCGGACGGATCAATAACCGGCAGCGTGCGGCCGGAGGACGAGGGCAGGGCGGCGTTGGCGATGAAGTGGTATTGCATGCGCTGCATTGTGCAGGGCCCGGGACCTGGACGCGGAAGGTATCCGCCAGCGCAGTCGCATAAACCTCGGGGGGCCTTCGGCATCGGTCTGCACGCGGCTACAAAGGCCGACTTGCGCCAGGCCCTCGCCGGCGATATGGCCTGCGCGCGGCAAAGGCTCGCTCGGCACCAGCTACTTGCTCGACCTGAGGTAGGCAACGCCCTCATCCCCGCTGCTGCGCCTACACCTGCCATCCGGCGGCGCGCCTGAAGAACGTGGTGACCGTGATCGGCCAGTGCCTGGCCTGGGGCCAACTGCGCAGCAGCGGCCGCAGCGGCTCAGCCATAGCCGACGAGCTGATCGACTTCGGCGCCCGCCAGAAATGGCGCGCCAAGCTGATCGGTATCACCCGGCACTGCGCGGCCGAGGTGGAGGCAGAGGCCGAGGCAGACTGGGGGACTTTCTCCGAGGCCCATGACGATGGGGTGTTTGTAGGGGCCGTGTGAGGGCCGCTTGCGGCAGGCGTCAGTTTTCCTTGGTATCCGTGCAATTGGCGTCAGTGCTTTTGACCGGCTTGCAAACACGCACGCGGCCTGTGACGGCAACCTTGATACGTCGGGTTTGGTTGAGAAGCTCGGAGGCATCCGTGATGTCATTGCGCGTTAAGTTCAGCGTAACCCCACCGAGTCCGCCTGCCTTCTCGCGGGCATAGCCTGATCCGTTGAAAAGCACATAAGGGTTGGCGCCACTGGCTACACCGACACCTTGGAGAGAAAAGTAGGAAGGCAGTGCACCCCGCGTTGCCACAAGAATGTCGTCGTCGCTGAAGCTGTTGTCGCGGTCCGTATCCACGAACACCCTCCAGCCGCTCTCCCAGCTACTCCCGTCCAACGGAACCACCAGGGCATTCAGGTTGCGCTTCATGGCTTCTGACCGGGCTGTGTTCATGCCGGCCAAGAGCGCGTTGGCGGCAGAGGTCAGCTCAGAGTTGCGTTTGAAGCTGAGAAAACTCGGAATGCTGACCAGCATCAAGATCACTGCAATGGCGATGGTCACCATCAGCTCGATCAGGGTGAAGCCGTGGTGGGCGGGCGCGAGTCGGCGTGTCATGGCCAGCACAAGGCGGGTTGACTATCCTTGGCTGTCCCATCACAGCCCTTGACCCCGGTGCTTTGCAACCAGAGCTTGCCGGCAGCGGCATCGCTTAGGGCCGGCTCGGCCCATAGCTTGACGCAGTCGCGAAGATCTCCGCCGTCTGTGCACGCCTCTGCGCGCAGTTGGTACTTTGCATCGCCTGACTGGCCACCGGAGAACACCTTGAACGGGGTGTCGCTGGCGTTCTTCGCAAAGGACAGGTAGCGCCCGTTCTGGGTCATGTAGCGCTCTTGTTGCTGAAGCAGCTCTTGCAAGGCGGCCCGGCCCTCCGCGCGCCGGCCCTTCAGTATGGAGTCCTTGTAGGACGGATAGGCGATCGCCGCAAGAATGCCGATGATGGCCACGACGATCATGACTTCGATCAAGGTGAACCCAGAGCTTGCTTTCTTCATGGCGATTTCTTCAGTTCGTAATAGTTGTTGATCTGGCGCCAGCTCAGGCGGCCGATCAGGTAGGAGTCAGTCACGACGTCCGACACCATCGTGCCGCCAGAGCCTGGGACGACTGCTGCCCGCTTGATGGTCTTGACCGCGCGCCCCGTGCTGTCACGCTCGCCGATCGTAGGCTCTCCTACATCAACGAAGGTCGGCGGGCCCAGCAGCCCGACGGTCGAGGCCCTGTATGTGCCGTTGCCCGTGGCGACATTGATGGTGTAGTAGCCCCCTGTGCCTTGACCGCAGGCATCGGTGGCGGCGTCCGGCGGGATCACACTGGACAACGCAAGGTTGCTGCCGGAGTTATCGGCGGCACTGATTTGCCTTTCGCCGGCCTGAGGGAAGTCGAAGTACCAGCCAGATCGCTGGGTTGCATCAGCATCGGTCTTGGCGCGACCATACGTAAAGCTTGGTGTCGAGACCACACCGCTTGCACTCACCGTTGACTTCTGCAGCCGTGCCCTGCCACTGATGGCACTTGCACCGACGGATGATGAGTCGGCTTTCATGTAGTCGTCATCCCATAGCGCATACACCGACTGCACCTGCGTGTTCGCATTCACTTGGTTGTCTGAGCTCTCCAGGTACTTCCCCGTGCCGAATATGACCACCGTGGATCTGGACGGTGCCGAGATCAGAATGGGCTTCATGGAAATGGGCTGGGGGATGCCACCTGCATCTTTGGCAATGAATAGCGGAACCGCCTTGAGCGTGGAGCC
The DNA here is from genome assembly GCA_038961845.1 of Xylophilus sp. GW821-FHT01B05. Classification (NCBI taxonomy): domain Bacteria; kingdom Pseudomonadati; phylum Pseudomonadota; class Betaproteobacteria; order Burkholderiales; genus Xylophilus; species Xylophilus sp. GW821-FHT01B05. The sequence continues at coordinate 3,668,859 of CP152408.1, read as the reverse complement.
GCCTTTGAATGCAGACAAGATGAGCATGTCCCACTTGCTGGTGCCTTCGGCCTTGGTGAAGTCGAGCTTCCACAGGTTGCCATGCAGATCGCCTGCGTAGAGCTGCAGCACTTCGCCCTCGGCATTGCCTTTGGCTTCGAAGTTGAGCGCGCCCGTGGCGCGATTCTTGGCCACTGCTGCATCGATTGGCAGAGGGAACTTGAAGTAATTTTTCCCCTCGGCCCACGGCGTGTTGGCGCCCTTGCTCAGGTCCAGCATGAAGATGGCGGGAGCGCCGGTTTCGCTGAAGTTCCCGTCATTGGCGTAGTTGTTGACGCCACTGGTAAATACCGCGAAGTGCTTGGACGTGGCCTTGTCTTTCCATGGGGTGGTGCGGAACCGCATGATCTGCGGCTGTCCCACGACATTGCCCAGGTCTTTGTCGTCCTTGTCCGTGAATTCCCACAGCACTTTGTCGGCATCAAACGCTTCCGGGTCTGACACGTCCAGCGCAAAAACGCCTTGGCCACCGGCGCCTGTGGCGCCTACCAGCACGGTTTTCCAGGCGTCGCCTACCAAGGCCTCTCTCACGTCCGAGGAGCCGTCTACATAGCTCTGGTGGCCACTGGTGTTGTAGTTGACGTTGGTAAGGTAGGACAGCCGGCTGCCCACCCAGCTTGGGATGTAGGCAAAAAGTTCTTCACCCGTAGCGGCGCTGAATGCATGCAGCATGCCGTCATTGGCGCCGACGAAAAGTGCCTTCGACCGGCTCAGCTTACTTTTGTAGAAATCAGCGTAGCTCGCGTCATAGATGGAGCGCGTGGGCGCGCCGGAGTAAACCAAGGCAGAGTTGACGATGTCCCCCAGCACCGATCCGCGCTTGCGGAAAACGCCGCCGCTTTCCTGGGACCTGTCGCCCCGCAGGTAATTCAAGCGGAGTTCGCCCCGGCCATCCGAGCCAAGGGCGGGCGTGGGCTTGTCCAAGGCATTCTTGAGCGATGTCTCAATGGCATCCCACTTGAAGGGTGTCGCCAGCGTGGCGCTCTCGGGTGACGACATGCCGACATAAATCTTGCGGTCTGCCGGCGCCTTGTTGTTGAGCAATGCACCGGCACGCCATGCGGCCGAGGCGGTATCGCCCACCGACACGATGTCGGTCGTGTTGCTTGTAAGGGGGAGGGCCAGCACGTCGCCGCTCCAGTCCGCTGGGTCAAAGCGGGCGCGGTAGGTGTAGCCAGTGGCGTCCGGGGTGATGCGCGAGGTGGAGACAACGCCGCCCGCAATGCTGCTGCCTTCTGCTGCGATGCTCACGAAAATGTTGTCGAGCGCCTGCAGCACGGCTTCGGCGTTGCTGGAGAGGAAGTAACTCTTGGCCTCGCCGGGATCGTCTGGCTTTTCCCAGTTGGTATTGTCGAGTACGCCTGCCTTGTTCAGGTACGGGTTGCCTTTGCCGGAGGCATCCTTGAAGCCGCCATACTTGGCCGTCAGGAAGAACTGGGTCTGGCGCCGGGTATTTTTTACGCTGTCTCTCCCGTTCTCATTCACGTCCAGCACATAGGTGGACACCCGCATGCCGGGGCGGCGTTTGGTGGCCTCGCTCCAGTCGGTGCCACGAATGTCATGGGTGTTGGCCCAATAGGCCATGCCGGCCATGTAGTAGGCGGCGTCGGAGGCGCCCGTGGAGGCCGTGTCAATGTTGGCTAGCCCCGATCTTGTGGCGCGTTCACCCGTGCTTCCATTGGGGTTGGAGGTCGTTTGTGCTTTGCCTGAGCCATCGATGTAGTTCACAGCGGTGCCCGCTTCAAAGGCGCCGACAACCTTGGTCCAGGCAACAAAGTTGGGCTCATTGCCGCTGAGGTTCGCGGCGCGGACGAAGTCGCTGTTGGTGGTCCTGGTATTTCCCGGAATGGATTTGTCGTTGTGCGTGTTGACGTCGCCAATGACCAGGATGTTGTTCTTCAGGCACGCATAGTTCCTGCTGCTGTCGCCGCCTGCATGGGGATCGGTCCAAGAGCCGGGGAGCGAAGATGGGAACACCGGGAAGCCCTGCTTCATATCACCTGTCATGTTGACCAGGGCCTGCTCCGTGGGCGGCAGGCCTTGCAGGTAGCGCAGCGACTCGTAGTACAGCTCGCCTACCGGGTCGAGGGTCTTGTAGCGGCCAAAGGTGTCGCCGGTGCGCCCGAACTGGTTGAGATAGTTGATGACCCCGCTCTTGCCCTCGGCCTGCGCGTCCGGGTTGGCAATGAAGATGCCGGTGTTTTCGTTCCACTCGATCTGGGCGTTGCTGCCAGAGATCAGGTTGCCGCTGCTGTCGAAGCTCTTGGGGCCCACGTACTTCATGGGGGCCCGCAGCACCCCGCCGTAGCGGGAGTTTTGATCGTCCATCAGGTAGCCGAAGGCCGCTACGCGGATGCGGTCGCTGAACTTCTGCATATTGCCCACAGGCTTGTAGTTGCCCTGGGGGTAGCGCAGGCAGTAGCTGGCGCGCGGGTCTTGCAGTGCGCCAGAGGTATCGGTCTGGCAGACCTGCACGCGTGAATAGAAGAAGCTGTCACTGCTCAGCCATGTACCGGTTACCGCGGGTGGCCAGTTGCTGGTGTCGCTCCGGCGATAGCAGGACTTGCCTGTGCCGGGGGCAGGGTCGGGGCCCATGGCCGTGTTGTTGCAGGCAACGGAGTTGCCTGTGATTTCCTTGGTAATCCAGCCCGCTGCGGCGCCGTAGGCAACCAACCACTTGCCCGTGCTGCCGGGAGGCCGGTTGCAAGTCGCGTTTTCATTGGCGCAAGACGTAAACCCGGACCCTGCCACGGTTGGATCACCGTTGGCGGCCGGTTTGGTCCCGAGGTTGGCGTTCAGGCCGGGCTTGTCGCAACTGCCAGTCGCTGCTGTACCGAAATGGACGCGGTTGAGACAGTTGGCAACGAAGATATCGCCGCTATAAAGCGCGCCAGTGGCGCCGCGACGCAGAGCGTCTGGAACGGCACCAGCCGCCAGCGCGGCTTTCAATTGCTTGGATGGGAAGTTGTTGTTGTTCCAGAAGCCTCCCGCAGTCACGGGCAATACAGCCCGCTGCAGCACGGTCATCGTCGCGGTATCGACCACGCGGTCGCCCCCGGTGAGCCCCAGGCGCAAGACATCCACCGCAGAGCTGGTCGCCCAGTTCATGAAGTTGCCACTGAAGCCCGCACCTCCGCAGGTGCGCCCAGTGGCTGCGCCCAGGCGGTCAAAGCGGCGCAGGCTGGCGTCCGCGTCGTCGACATACTGGTAGCAGCTTTCCGTATCAAAGTAGCCGACGTACTTGGTGCCGGGCGCATAGGTGGCGTCGACGTTGGCATTGGGTTGGTCGACGTATTGGGCCCCGACCGTCGGGTACTCGACTGACAGCGCCAGCACCAGGGTCGGCTTGTCGTTGGCGCCTTTTGCAAAAAGGGGCTCTGCCGAAAGATCTATGAGCGGGATATCAGGCGGTGCTCCATCGCCAAGAGCAATAAACGAGATTGCTGCCAGTGCCGGTAAGGCGCATGCAATGATCGGACGGACTTTGAGGCGTGAAAAACGGCGTATCTGTTGCATGTCATTAGTCCTTGCGATAGAGCATTTGCATCACGGACTGGATATCGGGACGCGGGCCAAAGCCCATGGCGGTCACCCGGTAGATCAGCGGCTTGGCTGATCGATTGATCCCCTGGTTGCCGTACACCTCCGGGTCATCCAGCACCTCGGTCAGGTAGCGCGGTTTGCGCGAGGGTTTCACGCTGGCGATGGCGGTGTTGCTGGACTCGCCAGCGTCGAAGCTGCGCTTGCTGAAGGTGCCAAATTCAACCGCTGGGGAGCCGCTGCCGGTGAAGTCCGCCGTCAGCCACACGGGGGTGCCGCTGGTGGCCGGCAGGCACAAGCCCTGGCTGGTGCCGCTGTCGGCGCCGCCGCAGCCTTCAATGAAGCCCATGCGGTTGCCCGGTGCGAAGAGGGCGCTGCGCGCTGCGGTGGCGCCGTCGCTGCCGGAGATATCGAATTCAGCGTCCATCAGGGCTGCGTCGGCGGCTTGCCATGCTAGTTGGTAGTCGCGGTCGTTGCGTGCGCCGCGTTCGCCCATGAGTGCGATCTGGGCCGCGCCGACTCCAAGAATGGAGACGATCACGAGGATCATGAGCACCGTCACCAAGGTTGCGCCGCGTTGCTTGTTGGCGTAGCGCCCGGCAGGGCCAGCCTGCGACAGAGAGTGGGGTGGTTGCGCCATCTCACATTTCCTGCGGGTTGGGGAGGTAGACGGTGAATGTCAGTGCCTGGCGCAGCCGGCCGTCCGCCGGCGCTACGAACTTGGAGCCGACGTCTGCTGTGCTCCAGAGGCCCGCGCCCAGAGGGTAGTAGTCCATGGTCTTTCTCTCGAGTGCGGAGCCGACGGGGCCTCGGACCACCAGGCCAATGCGGATGGAGCGTACCCTCAGCCAGTTGGCCCGCGTGGCCTCGGGGTTGCTTGCGACCACCATCTGGTCTGCGCGCAGGTAGCGATCTGCCACCGTATCGGGCTTGCTGCCCGCAGCGGCATTGGGGCTGACGTCGTCTACGCCGTACAGCACCTGGAAGCTTTCCACGCCCTGTACCAGGGGTTGCGCTGTTTTTGCACCGTAATCGCACATGAGGGCCGGCTCGCCCTGGCTTTCCGCAACGTAGAAGGTATTGACAAGCCGGTCTGCGGAATTGAGGGCGGTCATGTCGTCGGTCGTGCCCGCACAGCTGATCATGGAGCGATCGGCGTCGGAGGCGCCAGGCGTGTAGTCGCTTTTGGCGCTGGTCTGGAAGCGCACGATCAGGATGTCGCTACCGTTTGCGCATGCCGTACCGCTGGATGCGCTACAGCCGCTGCGACTGCCATTGGTGGGGTTGGTAATTAAGGCGTTATTGAAGCCGCTGACATGCGCCGGCTCCGTCGCAGTTGCCATGCCTGCGTATTTGAAATCCGATGCGCGGGTGGTGGCGGCGTAGGGGACGTCACGGTAGCCGGCCTGCTGCGCGATGCGCTGTATTACGTCTGAGGCAAAGCGCGCGTTGTCCCGCAATTGCGAGGCCGCATCGACGGACGTGAAGCCTTGCCGCGCCACTACGAGTGCGCCTACCGTCGCCATGATCACCAGCAGGCTGAGGGTCATGGCGACCAGCAGTTCGACCAAGGTGAGGCCGCGCTGGCGCGATTTGCGCGTACGTGGCCCCAGAGTGTTGCGGGCGCGCGTCATGATGTGTGCCCGGCCGTGAGCGGCAGTACCACCGAAGGCCGCGTGGCCTGGTCCAGTACCTCGGCGGTGGTGGTCGATGCATTGTTGAAGCGGCGTTGCGTCCATCCGATCTTGACGGTGGCGATTCCGCCTGTGTCGCTGCAGTCCCATTGGGGCAGGCCATCGCCGGCATAAGGGGTGGCGTCGAAGCACACCTTGACGCGGGCTCCGGGCAATTCCTGGTCGACGCGGCTCAGCCAATCGTCAACCTCCCAGGCCGCGACTTTGGCCTGGCTGTCGGATGGCACGCTGGTTTGGCAGGCGGCACTGGTAAAGCAATTGGCGGCAGGGGCGGTACGTGTTCCGCCTGAGTAGTCGACCAAGTACGGGTTTTTACTTGCATCGATCTGCGTGGCGATGGCCGGATTGCCCCGCATCAACTGGGCCAGCTCCTTGGCCAGCCGCACCGATGCGGATTGCTGGCGGGTCTCACGGGTGGCCTGGAGCGATGACGCCTGCAGCCCGACCATGCCCAGCACGCCGAACGACAGAATTACGATGGACACCAGTACTTCGATCAGGGTAAAGCCGTGGGCGCGGCGATGGAGTCTGTGACTGGCCATCAGGGGCTCCTGGAATATGGGAATCATGGGTCTGGAATAATCCGAATTGTCCCCAGGCCCTTGGCCTGCCGGTTGCCGCCGATCCCAGTTGGGTCACCGTTCGGCGGCTGGACGTGTCCCGCGCGACCTGTCCTTGCCCGCCAGCGGCACGTTCCTTTCCTGTGTCTACAGCCACTGTGGCTGTCTATCTGAACTTTTTCGTTGTTCTTCATGCTTCCTTCCCTGTCTGTCTCCGTCCGCCCCGCCGAACTCCGTGATGCCGCCGCCGTGGCTGCCATCCACCATCTGTATGCCGGCTCTGCCGATGTGGCGGTGACGCCCCGCCAGGTCACCTTCTGGCGCGAGGCGATCGAATATGGCGAGCCGCAGGTGCATGTGGCGCTGGAGGGCGACCGGATCATTGGCTTTGTCGGCTTTGACCGTTCGCGCGATCCCAAATCCAAGCAGACCATGGGCGAGATCTGGGCGCTGTATGTGCTGCCTTCGCACGTGGGTCTGGGCATGGGCGTGGCCTTGTGGGATGCCGCGCGCGAGGGCCTGGAGGAAGAGGGCTGCACCAGCGCCACGGTCTGGGTGATGCTGCGCGATGAGCGTGCGCTGCGCTTCTTCGAACTGGCCGGTTTCAAGCGCGAGATGACCACGCTGCGTACGGCGCTGGTGGGGGCCGAGCGGGTGGAAGAAGTCCGGCTCAAGCGCGGCGTGGTTTGAGTAAATTCGTAACTACTCAGCCCCCTGAGGGCAGAGGTGGTCGAAGCCTGGGGCCTACGTACAGCGGCAGGCCCGCCGAACGGTGCAGGGCGAGCGCAGGCAACCGAACAGCATCGCCCCTACAGCACAGGCTGCCTGGTGTTCCCCGAGAAGACACTGATGAGGCAGTCAAAGAGGCAGGCGCGCTGCTTGCGCATAGTGGCCAGATAGGAGCGCAGGGTAAAGAAGGTATCGGCCCCCTCCCGCGTGCGAAAGCAGCCCGAGACCTTCTGTCGGACCTTGGACATGCGCAGGGCCTGCTCGGCCAGGTTGTTGGTAAAAGGCACGTCCGCATCGGTCATGAAGCGCCAGACCTCGCGGCGGTGCACGCGCAGGCGCTTGAGCAGATTGAACGCCTTGCTCTGCTGGTGGCGGCCCTGTCTGTTGCGGGGCGCCCCCGAGGGCAAGACCTCCGGGTGCAGCCGCTCCCCGCGCTGCAGCAACTGTTCCCACTGCGCTTCGAACCAGGCCTGGCGCTCCAGCGGAAGTGGTGAGTCTGCTTGCGCCACCTCGCGCTGCGCCTGCAGCAGCAGCTCCATCATCTCGCGCGCCCAGCCATCCCAGATCCTCTCGCCCATCTGCTCGTGCACGAAGGTCAGCTCCCGCAGGTGGTGCGCATTGCACAGGCTGTGCGTGCAGTCCAGCCCCTTGTAGCTGGCCAGCCCGTCGTGCACCAGCGTGCCCCGCACGCCGGGCAGGATGCCCAGGGCTTCGAAGGCTGCGCTGCCACGCTTGGCATGCAGCCCCAGCCACGTCAGCGAGGCCGTGACGGCGCAGTGCAACCAGGCCAGGGTGCCCTTGACCCGGATACCGGTCTCATCGGCGTGCACAACGGGGGCGCCTTGTACGGCCTGCCCGATGGCCGCTACCGTGGGCGCCAGGGTCTGGGCCGCCTGGTGGCAGAAGGCCAGCACGCTGGCTTGGGACAGGGGCAGGCCAAAGGCGTCGCGCAGGAGCTCGCAGGTGCGCTGCAGGGGCACCAGGTGGTGCTGGTTCAAATGCACGGCCAGGGCCTTGGCCCGGGGGCCGTATTGCGTGGGAGCGCTGATGCCCTCGGGGAAGCTGCCTTGGTGCACGGCCCCGCAGCGGCAGGTGGAGCGGATCAGTTGGTGTTCGATGACCTGGGCGCGCAGCGCCGGGAGTTCGAAGACCTGGCGCTGGGCGATGACCTCGTGCTGGGCCAGCAACTCCTGGCAGGCGTTGCAGCGGGGGGCACTCTGGTGGGTGATGACCTGGTCGACTTCGGCGCTCTGGCGCAGCGTGTGGCCGCCGTGGCCCTTCTGGCCGCCTAGAGGGCGCTGGCCGCTGGGGCGCAGGGACTTCGGGGCGGGTTTGGCCAGGCCATCGCTGGAGGGCGGCTTGCTGGAGTTGCGGCTGTTGAGGGCCAGCCGGGCTTCGAGCTCGGTGATGCGCGCTTGCATCACTGCGAGCTGGGCGGTGAGCGATTGCACCTGCCCCAGCAGCGGCCACAGCATCCTGATCAGTTCGTCCTTCTGCGCGTGGCTCAGCGTGCTGAGATCGGGCAACGCTGGGAGGTCGGGCTGGCTCGGGTGGCTGGGCATTGCCGCTATTGTCTATTAGCGAATCCGGGGACCTGAGTAGTTACGGGGAATTTGAGTAAAAAGTGCCTTTAGCCCAGTCGTAGCCTAGGCTGTAAGCTATTAATTTTGTAGCGTTTCGCTGTTGCCCGCCGATGGCTCGCAGTCGGCGTACTGGCGCGCGGTGCCCTCGACCAGCGCATCTATCAGCAGGCGCACGGCGGGCACCAGGCCGCGGCGCGAGGGGAAGGCCACGTGCGCAATGCCCTGCGGCAGCGAGTAGCCGGGCAGCACCTGCTCCAGCAAGCCGTTGGCGAGTTCTTCCTGCACCAGGTAGTCGGGCAGGTAGGCAATGCCGACGCCCTCCAGCGCAGCTTGCTTCAGCGTCGTGAAATCGTCCACCGTCAGCCGGGGTTCGTAGCTGTGGGAGACGGTGCTGCCATCGGCCGCAACAAAGGTCCAGGCATGCCGCCCAGAGGCCCAGGCCATGCCCATGCTGGGCAGCGCGTCCAGGTCCGGCAGTTGCTGCGGCCGGCCGTGCTGGTCCAGCAGCGCCGGGCTGGCCACCATGACGATGCTGCCGTGCGCCAGCACCCGTACCACCAAGCCTGAATCCTCCAGCGGCGGGTTGCGCACCCGCAGGGCCAGGTCAAAGCCTTCCTCGATCACGTCCACGCGCCGGTTGGTGGCCTCTACATGCACCCGTACCTGCGGGTGGTCGCGCAGGTAGCGCGAGATGATGGCGCCCACGCCGCTCTGCAGCATGGGCGTTGGGCAGGACAGGCGCACCAGCCCGCTTGGCTCGCTGCGCGTGCGCTCCACCGTGTCCTGCGCCGCCTGCGCCTCGGCCGCCAGCGCCGCGCAGTGCTGGTAGAAGCGCTGGCCCACCTCGGTCACGGCAATGCGCCGGGTGCTGCGCTGCAGCAGCCGCACGCCCAGGCGCTCTTCCAGCTCGGCCACGCGCCGGCTCACGCGCGAGGTCTGCACCCCCAGCGCCCGCGCCGCCGCACTGAAGCCGCCGTGCTCCACCACCTTGGCGAAGAAGTACATGTCGTTGAGGTCTTGCATGGCTCTATCTTTGCACCAGTAGGAAGATGTATTGCGGTTTTGGAGATTCTCAGGGTGATTGTTGCGAAATACCATTCTTCCACCCTCTGGCCATATGGGCCAGCCACCTCTGAAAGACCTTTGCCATGAAATTGCTGCACCTCGATTCCAGCCTGCTGGGCGACGCCTCTGTCTCGCGCCAGATCACCGCCGCCGTCACCGCCGCACTGGCCGGCACGGCCAGTGGCGCCATCGTCACCTACCGCGACCTGGTTGCCGACCCCATCCCCCACCTGGGCAGCGAGCTGGTGCAGGCCCTGCGCCCTGCACCCGGCGCCCCCGCACCCGACAGCGCCGCCGTGCGCGCTGAGCTTGCGCTGACCGAAGAGCTGCTGGCGGAATTCCTGTCGGCCGACACCGTGGTGGTCGGCGCGCCCATGTACAACTTCGCCATCCCGACCCAGCTCAAGGCCTGGATCGACCGCGTGGCCCAGGCCGGCCGCACCTTCCGCTACACCGCCACCGGCCCCGAAGGCCTGGCCGGCGGCAAGCGCGTGGTCATCGTGTCCTCGCGCGGCGGCAAGTACGCAGGCGCCCCCTTCGAAGTGGCGCTGGACCACCAGGAGGCCTACCTGCGCGCTGCGTTCGGCTTCTTCGGCATCACCGACGTGACCGTGATCCGCGCCGAAGGCGTGGCCATGGGGCCTGAGGCGCGCGAGCAGGCGATTGCCGCCGCGCTGGCGGATGGCGGGCGGCTGGCAGAAGCTGTCGCCTGAAGAGGGGGCTTGCGCGGGGCGTAAACGCCCTTCAGCAGAGCCCGCCTAAAATCCCGGTCCCCGCACGTGTCTCGGCGTGCGGGGATTTTTTTCATCGCCGGGCCGTCCCAAGATGAAAAGCGCCCCCTTGGGGGGCAACGCCCACACGCAGTGAGTAGCGTGGGGGCGTTTTTAGTTTCCGAGGCCATGTAGAGGAACACCATGTACAAAAACCTCGCAGCCGCGCTCGCGGCCGCCTGTTTTTTCTCGCCCGCTTTTTCGCAAACGTCTTCGGCGCCGCTCAAGGCCGCCTTTGTCTATGTCACGCCCGTCACCGATGCTGGCTGGGTGCGCCAGCACGAGGCCGGCCGGCAGGCGGTGCAAAGCGCACTGGGCGCCCGTGTGCAGACCCGCTATGTCGAGGACGTGCCCGAAGGCGCCGACGCCGAGCGCGTGATACGCGACCTGGCGCAGCAGGGCAACCGCATCATCTTCACGCCCAGCTTTGGCTACATGGAGCCCACGCTCAAGGTCGCCAAGGATTTTCCGGATGTGAAGTTCGAGTCCATCACCGGCTACAAGACCGCCGCCAACGTGGCCGTAGCCAATGCGCGCTACTACGAGGGCCGCTACCTGGCCGGCGTGGCCGCAGGCCGCATGACCCGGACGCACATCGCGGGCTATGTCGCGGGCTTCCCCATTCCTGAAGTGCTGCAGGGCATCAACGCCTTCACGCTGGGCATGCGCTCGGTCGATCCCAAGGCGCAGGTCAAGGTGCTGTGGCTCGACACCTGGTTTGATCCACCCAAGGAGCGCGACGCGGCCATGGCCCTGTTCAACCAGGACGCCGACGTGATCGCCTTCCACACCGGCTCCACCGCCATCATGGCCGCCGCGCAAGAGCGCGGCCGCATGGCCGTGGCCTACCACTCCGACATGCGCAAGATCGCGCCTGATGCGCAGATCGTCGCCGTCACCCACCAGTGGGGCGGCTACTACACCGAGCGCGTGCGTGCCGTGCTGGATGGCAGCTGGAAGCCGCAGTCGGTCTGGGGCGGCGTGAAGGAGGGCATGGTCCGCGTCGGCGACTTCGGCCCCAAGGTGCCCAAGGCGGTGCAGCAAGAGGTGCTGGCACGCCAGCGCGACATAGCCGCCGGCAAGCTGCAGCCCTTCCGCGCCGTGGCCGGCGATGTGCGCGACAACGAAGGCCACACCATGATCGCCCGGGGCGCGCAACTGAGCGACGAGCAGATCCTGAAGATGAACTGGCTGGTCGAGGGCGTGCAAGGGCGGGTGGCGCGTTGAGTGCCGGGGATACCATGCGCAAGACGAGTAATCCTTAAGAAAGCGTAGTTGAGTCATGAGTGACAAACCCACAATCGTTCTGGTGCATGGCTTCTGGGGCGGCGCGGCGCACTGGGGCAAGGTGATCGTCGAGCTGGCGCGCCTGGGCCATACCAGGCTGCGTGCGGTCGAGCTACCGCTGACCTCGCTGGCCGACGACGCCGAGCGCACGCGCAAGATGGTGGCGCAGCAATCCGGCCCGGTGCTGTTGGTGGGCCACTCTTATGGCGGCGCGGTGATCAGCGAAGCCGGCAACCTGCCCAACGTGGCGGGCCTGGTCTATATCGCCGCCTTCGCACCCGATGCCGGCGAAAGCGCCGGCAGCATCAGCCAAGCCCATCCGCCAGCGGCGATTGCCAACCTCGCGCCTGACAGCGACGGCTACCTTTGGGCCCGGTACGACAAGTTCCACGAGAGCTTCTGCCATGACCTGAGCGCGGACGAGGCCCTGGTGATGGCGGTGGCGCAGAAGGCGCCGCTGGCCAGCACGTTTGGTGACCAGGTGACTGCGCCGGCCTGGAAGACAAAGCCCAGCTGGTACCAGATCTCCAGCGAGGACCGCATGATCCACCCGGACAACCAGAAGCAGATGGCTGCGCGCATCAATCCGCGCAAGACCATCACGCTGGCGGCGAGCCATGCATCGCTGGCATCCAGGCCGGTCGAGGTGGCGGCACTCATCGACGAAGCCGCAGCCAAGCTCGGGGCCTAGCCTTTCAGCCCGGCGGCCTCGGTGAGGAAGTCGATGAAGGTCCGGACCTTGGACGACAGGTACTTGCGGCTGGGGTAGACGCAAAGCAGCGGAACGCTGAAGTCGCCGGCCCCTGGCAGGACGTGCACCAGACGCCCGGCCTGCAGATCTTCAGACGTGAGCCAGGTGGGCAGCATCGCAAGCCCCATGCCGTGCAGGGCAGACAGGTGAAGAAGCGATTCATTGCCGCTCCGCAGCACGGATGACAACTTCATCCCCTCGGTCCCTGGAAGATGCAGCTCGCCAAGCGTGGGCGAGTGGTACCACAGCAAGGAGTGATGCGACAGATCGCTCAACTGCGAGGGCGTGCCCGCCCTGCTCAGATATGAAGGCGCGGCCACGTACTGGAACAAGACGGTCGTGAGCGGGCGCGCGATCAGGTTGTCGCCCGGCGACTGGGAGACGCGCAGGGCCAGGTCGAAGCCTTCCTCCACCAGGTTGACCAGCCGCCCCGTCAAATCAAGGTCCAGGCGCACGTCCGGATACTGCTGGCGAAAATCCGCCAGCACGGCAACAAACCGGGGGCTTGCCGCCCAGACCGGGGCGCTCACCCGCAGTGTTCCCTTGGGGAGGACGGTGGACTTGGTCATCGCCCCTTCGACTTCCTCCAGCGCGTCGAGCATCTGCCGCACCTGGTTGAAGTACAGCTGGCCCGGTTCGGTCAGGCTCACGCTGCGGCTGGTGCGGTTCAAAAGCCGGGCCCCCAGGCGCTCCTCCAGGTGCATGACGTGCTTGCTCGCCATGGCGGGCGAGACCTTCATGCGCTCTGCCGCCGCAACAAAGCTCTTGAGTTCCGCCACGGCGCGGAAGACCTGCATGCTGACTAAGGTGTTGATGGCCATCGTTCACTGCAAAGAGATGATGGATCAACATTCTAGGTAATGATGAGTTCGTAGGAGATGAATACAGTCAATGCTCATTCTTTCAATGGAGCCTTCATGACTGCCACCGTCCATAGCCCTTCCACCCATCCGCCCAAGGTTTTGCGGGCCAGCCTATGGGGCGCGCAGTTTGTGCTGGCGGGCCTTTTCTTGTTTTCTGCCTTCATGAAGCTGGCAACGCCCTTCCCTGAGCTGGCCAGGATGATGCCGTGGACGGGCGAGCTCCCGCAGACCTTTGTGCGCTTCATTGGCCTGGTCGACCTGGCCGGCGGCCTGGGCATCCTGCTGCCTTCGCTGACCCGCGTGCTGCCGCGCCTGACCGTGCTGGCCGCGCTTGGCTGCACGGTGCTTCAGGTGTTTGCCATCGTCTTCCACGTATCGCGCGGCGAGGCGCCCATGATCGTGCTGAACATCCCGATGCTGGCGCTTGCACTTTTCGTACTGTGGGGGCGTGCCCGCAAGGCCCCCGTCCTGCCCCGCTGATGGGTGTTTTGGGAGCAATGAACATGCAACGCATGCCCACCTTCTTCGTGTCCCATGGCGGCGGCCCGTGGCCCTGGATGAAAGACCCATTCGGCGCGATGTTCGGCAAGCTCGAAACATCGCTGCAAGAGATGGCGCAAAGCCTTGCGCAGCGGCCCAAGGCCATTCTGGTGATCTCCGGGCACTGGGATGGGCCCGTGTTCACGCTGTCTTCGCACCCGAACCCGCCCATGTACTACGACTACTCGGGCTTCCCGGCGCACACCTATCAGGTCAAGTACCCGGCCCCGGGCTCGCCCGCATTGGCAGGGCGCATTCAAGAACTGCTGGCAGCAGGCGGCATTGCCGCAAGGCTGGACCCCGAGCGGGGTTTTGACCATGGCACCTTCACCGTCACGGCGGTGGCTTTCCCCGAGGCCGAGATCCCGGTCGTGCAGCTGTCACTGCAGCAAGACCTTGATCCTGCGGCGCATATCGCGCTGGGCCGAATGCTCGCGCCATTGCGTGACGAGGGCGTTCTGATCATTGGCAGTGGCCTCAGCTTTCACAACTTCAGCAAGTTCAACGCCCAAGGGGCGATCCCGTCCAGGCAATTCGACGACTGGCTGCAGAAGACATTGACCGCCAGCAGCCCCGCAGAGCGCGAAGAAGGCCTCAAGCGCTGGGCTGAAGCACCTGCGGCGCAAATTGCACATCCGCATCCGGACCACCTTTTGCCCTTGATGGTCGCGGTCGGTGCCGCCAGCGACGATGCCGGCACATGCGTCTATCACGACAACACCATGTTTGGCAGCATCACGGTGTCGAGCTTTCGCTTTGGTGGCGCGGCAGGCTGAGATCAGCCCAGCCTTTCCACCACCAGATCGACAAAGGCCCGCAGCTTGGCGCTGGGCCGTGCCTCGGGCAATCGCATGATGTGCACCTGGCGCGTCGGCAGTTCCCAGTCGGGCAGCAACTGCAGCACCTGGCCCGCAGCCAGGGCGGGGCCGAGCAAGGCATCGGCCTGCACGATCACCCCCATGCCGGCCATGGCCGCCGCCAGCAGCGCCTGGCCGTTGTTGGTGCTGAAGGGGCCGCGCACCGGCACGTGCACGGTCTTGCCCTCGCGCGTGAAGCGCCATGAGTGGTTCGGGCCCCAGGTGGCAAAGCCCAGCAGCGGAAAGGCTTGCAGCTCCGACGGGTGCTGGGGCTGGCCGTGGCGTTGGACCCAGGCCGGGCTTGCCACGGCGAACATGCGCGCCAATGCGAGCGGTCGCGCGATCAGCCGCTCGTCCACCGCCGCGCCCGATCGGATGCCGCAGTCAAAGCCTTCCTCGGCCAGGTCCACCACGCGGTCGTTGAGGTTCAGGTCCACCTTCACCTGCGGGTAGGCGGCTATGTATTCGGCGATCACCGGCGTGAGCCGGTGCGCGCCATAGGCCACCGGTGCCGTCACACGCAGCACGCCCTGCGGCACGGCGCGCAGCGACTCGGCCACGCCGTCGGCCGTGTGCACGCTGGCCAGCACGTCGCGGCAGCGCTCCAGGTAGGCGGCGCCGATCTCGGTCAGCGCATGCGCCGCGTGGTGCGCTCCAGCAGGCGCGCGCCCCGCTGTTCTTCCAGCGCGCGAATGTGCTTGCCCACCATCACGGCCGACAGGTCCAGCGCCTCGGCGGCGGCGGCAAAGCTGCCCGCATCGACCGTGGCGACAAAGACTTCCATGGCGCGCAGCTTGTCCATATTGATAACCCATGGTTTCGAGTTGCCGAACCGGAGGGCAATTTATCAAACAATTCATTCGCAAAACAATGGCCTTCCTGATTCATTTGCTGAGGTTTTCCATGAAGGTTCTTGTAGTGGGCGCAACAGGCGCCGTGGGCAGCGCAGTGGCGCAGGCGCTGGCCGAGCGCGGCCACGAGGTGCTGCGCGCGGGCCGCACGCGCGGCGATTTCCAGGTCGACATCACCAGCGACGCGAGCGTCGAGGCGCTGTATGCGGCGGTCGGGCGCGTCGACGCCATCGTGTCGGCGGCTGGCGGCTTGTTCTTCGGGCCGCTGGCCGACATGCGGCCGGCCGATTTCAACCTTGGCCTGCAAGACAAGCTGCTGGGCCAGGTGCGGCTCGCGTTGCTGGGCCAGCATGTGCTGGCCGATGGCGGCTCGATCACGCTGACTACGGGCATCGTGGCCGAGGAGCCGATCCGCCAGGGCGCCAATGCCACGGCCGTCAATTCGGCGGTCGAAGGCTTTGTGCGTGCCGCGGCCATCGAGCTGCCGCGCGGCATCCGCATCAACGCGGTGAGCCCGACGGTGCTGACGGAATCGCTGCCGAGCTACGGGCCGTTCTTCCCCGGCTTCGAGCCGGTGTCGGCGGCACGTGCGGCGCAGGCCTATGTGCGCAGCGTCGAGGGGCCGCAAACCGGGCGCGTGTACCGCGTGTGGCAATGAGCGGGCACCAGCAGGCCGACGTGGCGGAGTACCAGATCGTCGATGTCGACATCAAGGTCGCGCAGGCTGCACTGGACACGCTGAAAGGCGCGTAGCGTAGGCGCTTAGGGATGTCCTGCAAAACACGATTTGCAATGTGACATCCCCTACGCGTGATCTCAATCGTGGATTCCAGGGGCGCATGCCCCTCTCAGAAGGGTCTGCCGCCTGCTTTCCGGTGCATCCAGGGCCTTTTTGACCCTCCCCCGCACCACACAGGCGCACCGATCCCCTCAATCCTTCACCCCATCAGCCGGTAGCGCGCCATCCACAGGTTGGACAGGGCGAACAGCGTGTGCAACTGCTGCGTGTTTTTCTTCAGCCCCCGGTAGCGCACCTTGGTGTAGGCGAACTGGCGCTTGATGACCCGGAACGGGTGTTCCACCTTGGCGCGGATGCCGGCCTTGAGCTTTTCGAGCTGGTGGACCAGTACATCGGATACCTTGTCTTTGCTCAGCTTCTTGCGCTTGCCTGGCTTCATGGCGATGTGCCAGGTGACGCTGTCCTTGGCATCCGGGCGCTTGCCGATCCCCTGGTAGCCAGCGTCCCCGAAGGCGTCTGTTTCCTGTCCGTGCAGCAGGCTGTTGCCTTCGGTGACGTCGCCCACGTGGCCGGAGCTGCCGCGCACGGTGTGGACCAGGCCAGAGTCTGCATCTACCCCGATGTGGGCCTTCATACCGAAGTGCCACTGATTTCCCTTCTTGCTCGAGTGCATCTCGGGGTCGCGTGCTTTGTCTTTGTTCTTGGTGGAGCTGGGGGCTGGGATCAGCGTGGCGTCGACGGCCGTGCCTTCCTTGAGCAACAGGCCTTTGCTCTCCAGCAGGGTGTTGACGGTGATCAGGATCTGTTCGGCCAGCTTGTGGCGCTCCAGCCGGTGGCGAAAGCGCAGGATGGTGCTTTCATCGGGCAGGCGACCATGGGCGTCCAGGCCCGCGAACTCTCGGTACAGGGGGATATCGAAGAGGGCCTCTTCCATCGCCTGGTCCGACAGGCTGAACCATTGCTGGATGAAGTGCAGCCGCAGCATGGTCTCCAAGGCAAAGGGCGGGCGGCCTGTGCGTCCTTCGCTGTAGTACGGGGCGATGAGATCGACCAAGGACGCCCACGGCACCACCTGGTCCATCTCCTGCAGGAACACCTGCTTGCGGGTCTTCTTCGTGCTCAGGTTCAGGTCCAGGCCGGCTTGCTTCATGGGCGCCGAGCATGCCTGAACAAACGGGCGCATCCAGATGCGCGGGGGAGTTTTGCAGGATGTCCTTAGTGGGTAATTTTGGTAAAAAGTCCTGATTAGGTACCTGCCTCAGACTGACTTGAATTCTGGCTGGGATGTTTGATACTGGATTTATGTCCAGTTATCTGCGAGGCATCCCATGTCCATGAACCTCATCCAGTTCCAGCCCGGCCTGTCGCTGCTGCAGTTCCACGAGCGCTATGGCAACGAGGAGCAGTGCGAGAGCGCTCTCTTTGCCTCCCGCTGGCCCCAGGGCTGGCGTTGCGCGCACTGCGGATGTTCACGCTCGTTTCAAACGCGCAATGGCCATGGGCGCCAGCTGTGGGAGTGCCTGATCTGTGGCTACCAGTCCTCCAGCATCGTCGGCACGGTGTTTGAGCACACCAAGCTGCCTCTGCGGGTGTGGTTTCTGGCGATGTATCTGATGACCCAGCACAAGAACTCCATCAGCGCGCTGGCCTTGGGGCGCCAACTGGGCGTGAGTTACAAGACGGCCTGGCTGGTCAAGCACAAGCTCATGCAGACCATGCTGTTGCGCGAGGCGCCGCGGCGTCTGGATGAGCGGGTGGAGATTGATGACGCCTATCTGGGCGGCGAGCGTGCCGGCCATATCCACGGCGGGCGCGGGGCCTGGCGCAAGTCAGCCTTTGTGGCAGCGGTGCAGACCGATACCGAAGGCCATCCGAGGTTTATGCGCCTGAGTCCCGTTGCAGCCTTCACGAACGAGGCGCTCAAGGTCTGGGCCACAGAGAGCCTGGCTCCCACGGCCCACGTGGTCTCCGATGGCTTGCGCAGCTTTGCGCAGGTGCGCCAGATCGGCGCTACCCACGAGCGCTACGTGACCGGTGGCGGACGGGAGGCGGCTAAGAAGCCCGAACTGCGCTGGGTCAACACGATGCTAGGCAATCTGAAGACCGCGCTGGCGGGTACCTACCACTCGTTTGATCATGCCAAGTATGCGGCGCGCTATCTGGCGGAGTTTGCGTATCGATTCAACCGCCGCTTTGATCTCTCCTCCATGCCTGCTCGCTTGCTGCGCGCCGCTGTTACTACCAAGCCCCAGCCTCTGCTCATCCTCCGCATGTCTGAGGCAGGTACCTAATCAGGTAAAAAGTGCCTCTAGCCCAGGTGTGGCTTGGGCTTATAGCTATCTATTTGATAGTTGGCCTGCACCCGTAACCATGTCGGCGGGCCGCCGGGTGCAAACGTTGTGGATGCTCGCAGCCCACGGGCTGCGAGCACACAACATCCCCGGAGGAGAACCCCCTTGATGACGCATTTCATGACGCGCACCGGCACGGGCGCGCGCAGCGCGTGGCCCACGGCCGCGCTTTTGCTGGCCGCCGCCCTGGCCTGGGCCGCAGGGCCGCAGGCCAGCCATGCCAAGGACAGCAGCACCGTCTACGGCAAGACCTTGCTGCGCAGCTACGACCTGCCGCTGGAAACCCTGGCCAGGTTCGAGCGCTTCAATGCCAAGCCCCGCAACCGCACCGGCGTGCTGGTGGATACTGAAGACTGGACCGGCGAGCCCCTGAGCCTGACCGGCAGCGGCAACCCCTACACCCTGGTGCTGAAGGTGTCCGGCACCGCGCAAGACGCGGGCGACGTGGACAGCCGCTGGCAGCCCGGCTGGTCGCAAGAGGGCATGACCCGCGGCAACCCCATGCCGGCGCTGGGCAAGAAGGCCGCTCAGGCCGGCGAGCGGATCGAGCTGGAAGGCGCCAGCGGCCCCATCAGCGTCAAGCAAGACCGCAGCATGGCGCCCGCGCTGGGCTTTGCCGGCAGCAGCAACCTGCGGATCGACCGGGTGCAGGTAGAGGTCTGGTCGGGCGTGGGCAAGTCTTCGCTGCTGATGAAGTTCATCGCCTGGTCGTCTGCGCTGACTGGCCTGGTGTTTTTGGGACTGGTGTGGTGGGCTAGAAAGTAACACCCCCAGGCTACGCGCTTCGCGTCTTCGCCTTCCCCCTCAAGGGGGCACATCCAGCGGCCCGGCGAAGCCGGTTCCGCGGATGTCTTGGTATGGCCTGCTCCGCGGCCTCTGGTTGGGGGAGGGCGGCGCTGGTGTCGGGGCCGCTCAGCTTCCAAACGGCTGGCCGGGTTGCCAGGCGTCGGCCAGTTCCCTGGCTTTCACGATCTCTACCGGCGACATGGTTTTCTGCAGCGTTTGCAGGATGCCAAAGGCCCAGAACGGCGTCTTGCGGTCTGGCACCAGGGAGTCGTTGCTGCCGGCGCTGCGCGTGAACTCGCGGTGGGCCAGGTCCAGCAGCATGGCGGCGCGCACCGGGTCTTTGGCGGCGCCGGGCACGCCGACGGCATGCAGGGCGCCCAGGCACAGCAGCCCGGCGCCGTCGCCCTGGCGCGCGGCCTTGCCGTACCAGTCGGCGGCCTGCTCGTAGTTCTGCGGCTCGCCCAGGCCTTTTTCATACACATAGCCCAGGTTGACCATGGCCAGCGCCGAGCCTTCGTTGGCGGCCTTGCGCAGCCATTCCATCTCCAGGCCATGGTCCTTGGGCAGGCCCGCGCCGCTGCGGTGCAGGCTGGCCAGCAGCACCATGGCGCGGGTATTGCCCTGGTCGGCAAAGTTGCGGATGGTGTCCAGCGCCTGCGGTGAGCGGCTCTGGCGCACCTGGGTTTCGGCCTGCGCCAGTTGTGTGTCGGCGGCGGCCTGCTGGTTCAAGTTGTCGATCTGCGCGGTGCGGGCCCGGGCTTCGGCCTGGGCCGCCAATGCCTGGGCGCTGGGCGGGCGCGTGGTCCACCATTTCCAGCCCGCGCCGCCGGCCAGCGCCAGGGCCAGCAGCACCACGAGCCAGCGGCCCCGGCCCGGTGCCTCGGGCCGTGCCGCTTGTGCTGGGCGCGGCGAAGGGCGCCGCGTGCCGGCGTTCGCCAGCACCTTGTCGTAGGCGACCTGGCAGCGCGGGCACTGCCAGGCAGGGGCAGAGTCGCTCGCCTGGCGCGCGTAGCTGCACTTGGGGCAGACCCGGCCTTGTGTCGTTGTGGCTGCTGCGGGTGCGTCTTGCACCAGCGTCCAGTTTGTGTCGTCCGCCATTCCATTGCCCTTCAGGTTGCGCGCATTGTCGTGCGTGCCTGTGGCACATCGCCTCATGTCGCCTGGATATGCGCGCTCTTCATGCGTGCGGCCACGATGCCCGAGACCAGGCAGCCCACGGCCAGATAGGCCGCCACCAAGTGCCACGAGCCGCCGGTCAGCCCTGAGAGGGCCGCAGCGATGAAGGGCGTGAAGCCGCCACCCACCGCACTGGCCACCTGGTAGCCCACGCCGGCGCCGCTGTAGCGGTATTCGGTGCCGAACATCTCGGTGAACATGGGCTGCTGCACGCTGACCGCCATGTCATGGGCAAGGTTCACCAGCAGCACCGCGAAGATCACTGTGCCCACCACCGAGCCCGCCTCCAGCGCCATGAAGAAGGGCACGGCCGCCAGCAGGCCGACCACGCAGCCGGTGATGTAGATGCGGCGGCGGCCATAGCTGTCGGCCAGCCAGGCGAACAGCGGGATCGTCACGATGCCCAGCGCGCCCACCAGGAAGCCTATGCCCAGGATGAACTCGCGCGGCATGCCTAGTTGCGTGGTCGAGTAGCTCAGCGCGAAGGTGGTCACGATGTACATGGTGAACAGCTCCACCAGCCGCAGCGCGATGATCAGCGCAAAGGCCTTGGGGTGGCGGCGCACGGCCTCGAAGAAGGGCAGGCTGCGCTGCTTGGCTACGCTCTTGCGGGCCTTCACCTTCTCCAGAAATTCGGGCGTTTCCTCGACGCTGGAGCGCACCCAGACGCCAATGCCCACCAGCACCACGCTGAACAGGAAGGGCAGGCGCCAGCCCCATTCCTTGAAGCCCTCGCTGCCGGCGAAATGGTTCACCAGCCAGACCGCGCCGGTGGCCAGGATCAGGCCTACCGAGTAGCCGATCTGCACGCCGCTGCTGTAGAGCGCCTTCTTCTTGGGCGGTGCGCTTTCCACCGCCATCAAGGCTGCGCCGCCCCATTCGCCGCCCACGGCAAAGCCCTGGATAGCACGCAGTGCCACCAGCATCGCCGGCGCCCACCAGCCGGCCGAGGCAAAGGTAGGCAGCAGGCCAATCAGCGTGGTGGCCAGGCCCATGATGACCACCGTCAGCGCCAGCATCTGCTTGCGGCCCAGGCGGTCGCCGAAATGGCCAAACACGATGCCGCCCAGCGGCCGGAACAAAAAGCCCACGCCAAAAGTGGCAAAGGCCGCCAGCGTGCCCATGGTCGGGCTGACTTTGGGAAAGAACTCGGTATTGAAGACCAGCGCCGCGGTGATGCCGTAGAGCAAGAAGTCATACCAGTCGACCACCGCGCCGGCAAAGCTGCTGAGCGCGGCCTTGCGAGCGCGGCGCTCTGCCGCCGGGTCGAAGACGGCGTTGGCGTGGGGCCCCGCTGGGCGCGGGGTCGGGGGCTGGGCGGTGCTCATCAGGTCTCCAGTGCGTATTCGTGTGTGTGCGATTGTCGCCATGCCCGGCGCCAGATAGCCGCTATTGCCGCGCCCGTATCCGGCCCCGGCGCGGTCCGCGTAAGCTCGCCCCCCATGCAAAAAGCCTACCGCGCCGCCATCCTCCGCTTTGCCCCCGACCGTTCCGCCCAGTACGAGGAAGACGGCCTGCTGGTCACCGGCCCCGACGCCAATGGCAAGCAGGTGGTGCAGGCCGCAGGCCCCTACAACGCACTGGCCGCGCAGTACCCCGGCCTGGCGGTCGAGCGGCTGCCCGGCCGCATCCTTGCGCCCGGTTTTGTCGACATGCACATCCACTACCCGCAGACCGACATCATTGGCGCGCCGGCCGAAGGCCTGCTGCCCTGGCTGGAGACCTACACCTTCCCGCACGAGTCGCGCTTCACCGACCCGGCCTACGCCGCCGAGGTCGCCACCTTCTTCGCCGACGAGCTGCTGCGCAACGGCGTCACCACCGCGCTGACCTTTGCCACCTCGCACCCGCAGTCGGTCGATGCCTTGTTTGCCGAGGCCCAGCGCCGCCAGATGCGCCTCATCACCGGCAAGGTGCTGCAAGACCGCCATTCGCCCGACGGCGTGCGCGACCAGACCGAGCAAAGCCTGCAGGACACCGAAGCCTTGATCCGCAAATGGCATGGCGTGGACCGCCTGGGCTATGCCATCACGCCGCGCTTCGCTCCCACCAGCACAGAGGCCCAATTGCGCGGCGCGGGCGACTTGGCCGCGCAATACCCCAGCACCTGGATCCAGTCGCACGTGGCCGAGAACCTGGCTGAGATCGCCTGGGCACGCGAGCTGTTCCCCCAGTCGCGCAGCTACCTGGCGGTGTATGACGACTTCGGCCTGATGCGCGAGCGCGCGGTGTACGCCCACTGCATCCATTTCGACGACGCAGACCGCGCCCTGATGCATGAGCGCAGCACCGTCGCCGCCGTCAGCCCGACCAGCAACCTGTTCCTGGGCAGCGGCTTCTTCGACTACGCCGGCGCCGACCGCGCCGGCTTTGGCTACGGCCTGGCCAGCGACGTGGGCGGCGGCACCAGCTTCAGCCCGTTTCGCACCATGCTGGCGGCCTACTACGTGGGCCGCGAAGGCCAGGCCAAGCAGGGCCTGAGCCTGTCGCCGCAGCAACTGTGGTGGCAGCACACGGCCGGCGCCGCCGCAGCGCTGGGGCTGGGCGGCGTGGTCGGCAACCTGCAGCCCGGCTGTGAGGCCGACTTCGTCGTGCTCGACCCGGCCGCCACGCCGCTGCTGGCGCGGCGCACCGCCCAGGCGCAAAGCCTGGACGAGCTGCTGTTCGCCATGATCGTGCTGGGCGACGACCGCCTCATCGCCCGCACCGTCATCGCCGGGGCGTGACGGGCGCCTTGCCCAAAAAATATAAGCCAAATAGGCCTTTAGCCCAGGTGCAGCCTGGGCTTTTAGCTATTTATTTGGGAGCTTGGATTGGTGCGACAATCGCCCCCCATCTTTGCAAGCCGGAAAAGCGCCAACATGAGCATCAAAAGCGACAAGTGGATCCGCCGCATGGCCGAGCAGACCGGCATGATCGAGCCCTTCGAGCCTGGCCAGATCCGCCAGCAGGACGGCAAGAAGATCATCAGCTACGGCACCAGCAGCTACGGCTACGACATCCGCTGCGCACCTGAATTCAAGGTCTTCACCAACATCCACAGCACCGTGGTCGACCCCAAGAACTTCGACGAAAAGAGCTTCGTCGACTTCCACGGCGACCACTGCATCATCCCGCCCAACAGCTTTGCGCTGGCGCGCACCGTCGAGTACTTCCGCATCCCGCGCAACGTGCTCACCATCTGCCTGGGCAAGAGCACCTACGCGCGCTGCGGCATCATCGTCAACGTCACGCCGTTCGAGCCCGAGTGGGAAGGCTATGTGACGCTGGAGTTCAGCAACACCACGCCGCTGCCGGCCAAGATCTATGCGGGCGAGGGCTGCGCGCAGGTGCTGTTCTTCGAGAGCGACGAGGTCTGCGAAACCAGCTACAAGGACCGCGGCGGCAAGTACCAGGGCCAGCACGGCGTGACACTGCCACGCGCCTGACCACCGGTCGCCTGGCCGCTTGTCCTACAACTGGATACGCGATTTACGACGGCCACGCGTGCGCTTACAAATCTAGGATGGCGAGCATGCAACGCAGAGGCCCGCCATGTCCTTCAAGAACCTGCTCCAACTGATCGATGCGCCGCTTGCCATCGTGGTGGGCAGTGTCTGCACCGTGTTGCTCGCGATCCAGCTCGGCGCCTCCGGCCTTGTGATGGCGCAGGACGTGGCACCGCGCCGCAGCACCATAGACGCGCAGGCCCGCACCGATTGCGCGGCGCTGCTGCGCTGCACGGTCAGCACCCGCATCGGCGCGCTTGAAGCCTGCGTGCGCGAGAAAGTCGCCAGCCTGGACGGCGGCGCCGTGTCGACGCACTGACGCTCAGCGCGTTATCGCAACACGGACTAGGATCGGCGACGCATTCGCCCGTCCTACCGGCCCTGGCGCCGGGTCTTTTCAGGAATCCGTATGAGCCTTCCCACCACCCGCCTGGGCCGCACCGGCCTTGTCGTGTCCCGCCTTGCCCTGGGCACCATGACCTTCGGCCTGCAGACCGAAGAAGCAGTCGCGCAGCAGATCTTGGACAAGGCCGCCGCCGGCGGCATCAACTTCCTGGACACCGCCGACGTCTACCCGCTGGGCGGCGCGCTGGACACCGTCGGGCGCACCGAAGAAATCCTTGGCCGCTGGCTGCGCGCCGCACCCGGTCGGCGTGGCCAGTTCGTGCTGGCGACCAAGGCGGTTGGCCGCGTCGGCCCGCAGAACTGGAACCAGGGCGCCTCGCGCAAGCACCTGCTGGACGCCATCGACGCCTCGCTGCGCCGCCTGCAGACCGACTACGTGGACCTGTACCAACTGCACATGGACGACCCGGCCACGCCGTTGGACGAGACGCTGGAGGCACTCGACACCATCGTGCGCTCGGGCCGCGCGCGCTATGTCGGCGTGTCCAACTTCCTGGCCTACCGGCTGGCCCTGGCGCTGGGCCGGGCCGAGTTGCTGCGGGTGGCGAGCTTTGTCTCCGTCCAGCCGCGCTACAGCCTCTTGTTTCGCGAGATCGAGCGCGAGCTGCTGCCCCTGGTGGCCGAAACCGGCCTGGGCGTGATCCCCTACAACCCGCTGGCCGGCGGCCTGCTGACCGGTAAGCACCGCGCCGGCAGCGCGCCCACCGAGGGCACGCGCTTCACGCTGGGCACCGCAGCCGACCGCTACCAGGAGCGCTACTGGAACGAGCGCTCTTTCGCCACGGTGGAGCAGTTGTCGCAACTGGCGGCAGAAGCCGGCGTGCCGCTGTCCACACTGGCCGTGGCCTGGGTGATGGCCAACCCGCTGATCACCGCGCCGCTGCTGGGCGCCAGCCGGCCCGAGCAGCTCGACCAGACATTGGCTGCGGCCAGCTACAAGATCGAACCCGCGCTGAAGGCAAAGCTCGACGTGCTCACGCACGAGTACCGCTTCGGCGACGCGGCTCGTTAGGCCAGCGCCGCGCCAATCGCCAGCTCCGCACCGCGCAGCATCTCCGCCAGCGGCAGCGCTGGCGTGCCTTGCTCCGGTAGCCAGGGCAGGTGGATGAAGCCCGCCGGCACGCGGGCCGGCTGTGCCGCCAGCGCATGCAGCAGCGCATAGAACACGTGGTTGCAGACAAAGCTGCCGGCGCTGCTCGACAGCTCGGCCGGCAGGCCGGCGGCGCACAGCGCCGCATGCATGGCCTTCACTGGCACGGTGGCGAAGTAGGCAGCCGGGCCGCCCGGCAGCACTGGCCGGTCCCGGGGCTGCGCGCCGGCGTTGTCGGGGATGCCGGCGTCGTCCAAGTTGATCGCCACCCGCTCGAAAGACATCGCCGCGCGGCCACCGGCCTGGCCCAGGCACAGCACCAGCGCCGGCCGGTGTTGCTCCACCAGCGCCAGCAACTGCTTGGCCGCAGTGCCAAAAACCGTGGGCAGCACCGCGCCCACCACGCGCCGGCCCGCCACACGGCGGCCATCGAGCGCCTGCGCGATCTGCAGGCTGGGGTTGTGCAGCGCGCCGCCAAAAGGCTCGAAGCCGGTGACCAGCACAGGGGCGCGCGGATGGGTAGAGGAGGGCGGCATGGTGGTGTGGTGAGCACTGTAGATCAGTCAGGGATTTGCTACCGTTGGCAACCCGCTCCCGGGCCCCGCGCCCTCGGGGCTACCATCGCGCATCACCGGCCGCAGGCGCCGGGAAGGAGAAGACCATGCGCTGGGAAGGCAACGAACAATCTGACAACGTGGAAGACCGCCGCGACCAGGGCGGTGGTGGCGGCTTTGGCGGTGGCGGCGGTTTCCCCATCGGCGGGCGCAGTGTCGGCGTGGGCACCGTGGTGGTGGCGCTGCTGGCGGGCTGGGTCTTTGGCATCAATCCGTTGACGGTGCTGGGGCTGCTGAGCGGCGGCTCGCCGGCACCGCAGG
The DNA here is from genome assembly GCA_038961845.1 of Xylophilus sp. GW821-FHT01B05. Taxonomy (NCBI): domain Bacteria; kingdom Pseudomonadati; phylum Pseudomonadota; class Betaproteobacteria; order Burkholderiales; genus Xylophilus; species Xylophilus sp. GW821-FHT01B05. The sequence goes on along the minus strand of CP152408.1, from coordinate 3,642,820 downwards.
TGCAGCAACAGCAGGGCCCGGCGCATGCGCCGCCCAAGAACGACCAGCAGGCGGCTTTTGTCTCGACCGTGCTGCGCAACACCGAAGTGGTCTGGGGCCAGCTGTTCCAGGCGCAGGGCGCCACCTACCACCCGCCGCGGCTGGTGCTGTTCCGCGGTGCCACGCCCACGGCCTGCGGCACCGGCCAGGCGGCCATGGGGCCTTTCTATTGCCCGGGCGACAAGAAGGTCTACATCGACCTGGCCTTCTACGACACGCTCAAGAACCAGCTCGGCGCACCGGGCGTGTTTGCGCAGGCCTACGTGATCGCGCATGAAGTTGGCCACCACGTGCAGGACGAGCTGGGCATCACCGCCAAGGTCGATGGCATGCGCCAGCGCCTGAGCCAGACCCAGAACAACGCCATGAGCGTGCGCGTAGAGCTGCAGGCCGACTGCTTTGCCGGCGTCTGGGCCTACCACTCGCAAGAGTCCAAGCACTGGCTGGAGCCGGGCGACATCGAGGCCGCCATGAACGCCGCGCAGAAGATCGGCGACGACACCCTGCAGCGCTCGGCCGGCCGCGCTGTGGTCCCGGACAGCTTCACCCACGGCTCCAGCGCCCAGCGCCAGCGCTGGTTTGGCGCCGGTTACCAGGGCGGTGACATGCGTGTCTGCGACACCTTCAATGCCAAGAATTTATAAGAAAAGTGCCTGAAACGCAGTCTGCACGCCGGCTTGTAGCTATAAAAATAGAAGCGTTTCTCCCGCGCAACACCTACAGGTGCTGTGGTTGCTGCCATTTTTTGCGGCAATGCGACAATAGCGGGCTACATGACGACCTCTTTTTCGAACCTCGCGCTGGCTGAACCACTTGCCCGCGCCGTAGCAGAGATGGGCTACGAAAGCATGACGCCAATTCAGGCGCAGGCAATTCCAGTGGTGCTTGAAGGGCGCGACGTGATGGGCGCCGCCCAGACCGGCACAGGCAAGACGGCGGCGTTTTCGCTGCCCTTGCTGCAGCGCCTGCTCAAGCACGAGAACGCTTCCGCCTCGCCCGCGCGCCACCCGGTGCGGGCGCTGGTGCTGCTGCCCACGCGCGAGCTGGCCGACCAGGTCGCGCAACAGGTCAAGCTCTACGCCAAGCACACCAACCTGCGCAGCGCAGTGGTGTTCGGTGGCATGGACATGAAGCCGCAGACCGCTGAGTTGAAGCGCGGCGTCGAAGTGCTGGTGGCCACGCCCGGCCGCCTGCTGGACCACATCGAAGCCAAGAACGCGGTGCTCAACCAGGTCGAGTACGTGGTGCTCGACGAGGCCGACCGCATGCTGGACATCGGCTTCCTGCCGGACCTGCAGCGCATCCTGTCCTACCTGCCCAAGACCCGCACCACGCTGCTGTTCTCGGCCACCTTCTCGCCCGAGATCAAGCGCCTGGCCAGCAGCTACCTGCAAGACCCGGTGACCATCGAGGTGGCGCGCTCCAATGCCACTGCCTCTACCGTCGAGCAGCATTTCTTCAGCGTCAGCGACGACGACAAGCGCCGCGCGCTGCACCAGATCCTGCGCCAGCGCGGCATCAAGCAGGCCTTCGTCTTCGTCAACAGCAAGCTCGGTTGCGCCCGCCTGGCGCGCGCACTGGAGCGTGAAGGCCTGAAGACCACCGCCCTGCATGGCGACAAGAGCCAGGACGAGCGCCTGAAGGCACTCGACGCGTTCAAGAAGGGTGAAGTCGATCTGCTGGTGTGCACCGACGTCGCCGCGCGCGGCCTGGACATCAAGGACGTGCCGGCGGTGTTCAACTTCGACATCCCCTTCAACGCCGAAGACTATGTGCACCGCATCGGCCGCACCGGCCGTGCCGGCGCCTCTGGTCTGGCCGTGACCTTTGTCGGCAGCGGCCCGAACGACGCGCGCCTGGCCGCCGACATCGAGAAGCTGATCAAGACCAAGTTCGAGATCGAGCCGGTCGAGTTCGACGACGATCGCCCACGCGGCCGCATCAACGACGGGCGCCGCCTGTACCGTGGCGAAGGCGAAGCCGCTGAAGCCCAAGGCGGCAGCCGCCGTGAAGTGCCACCGCGCGAGTCGCGTGAACCACGTGAGCAGCGGCCTTCCGTGGGCGAGCCGCGTGCCGTGCGTGAGCAGCGCTACATCCGCGCGCCGTCGGCCCCGCGCGATCCGTTCTTCGAGCAGCCTTACGAATCCAACGTGCGTGAAGAAGCGCCGGTCTGGGAGGCCGCCGCCAAGTCCGCCGGCCCGCGCGTCTCGGCCAACATCAAGCCCAAGCGCAAGCTTGCCGCCCTGTTCAAGGCGGCGCAGCCGGTCAGCTGAAGACATTCCTGGCCGCTTGCGGCCAGGAAGTGCGTCAGATCGTCAGATCACGCTGAAGTGGTGCGTGCCGTCCCGGCCCAACTGCTCCACCAGCCCAAACTCCCAATCCAGATAGCCCTGCATCGCCTCGCGCGGTGCGTCCGTGCCCTCATACGGGCGCCGGTAGCGGTCGGTGCGCGGCGTGGCCAGCCGGGTCTCGCCGGCCTCGGTCGGCAGGCCCGCTGCGGCCCAGGCCGCATTGCCGCCGGCCAGCACCTGCACCGTGGCAGTGTGTGCGCCACGCGCATCCAGCGCGGCACGCAGGTCGGCCGCCGCATAGCGCGCCAGCAGACTGCTGCCGCAGGTCAGCACATAGCGCTGCGCCGTTGGAATTTGCTCAAGTGCTTGCGCAAGTTGGGCGCGGATCGCCCACCACGCGCCCGGGATGTGGCGCTTGACGTAATTCACCCCGGTCGTGACATCGATCACGGCCACGGTGTGCCGGTTGGCGGCCAACTCGGCGGGTGAAATTTCCGCAACCGGTGCTGATGGTGGGTAAGCCGCAGCGGGTGATCCGCGCTCGCTGAAGGCTGCCGCATCGACCGGTGCCAGCACCTGCACGTCCCAACCCATTTGCGCCAGCCACGAGGCCGTCATCGGCGCACGTACCTGATCGTCATCGGCCAGCACGATGCGGGCGCCGCGCACCGGCACGTGGTGGTCGGTTTCTTGTACCAACTGCCCGCCGGGCGTGCTGGCAAAGCCGGGCAGGTGGCCGGCCGCATATTCCTCGGGCGTGCGCACGTCGAATTGATACAGCGTGCGGGCCGGGTCTTGGAGTGAGGCCAGAGCATTGAGCGTGGTCCAGCGCACACCGGCGCGCTCGGCCACACGGCGTGCGTCGGCCTGCGCCTGGTGGCGATTGGGTTCTGCGACCACTGCTGGCGCCAGGCGGTCGGCGCCATGGTCCAGTACCTGGCCTGCGAGCTTCCAGCCGATGGTGCCGTTGCGCAGCGCGGCCACCGGGTTGGGGATGCCGGCGTTCACCAGCGACTGCGTGCCGATGATGCTGCGCGTGCGGCCGGCGCAGTTGACGATCACCTGCGTGGCCGGGTCAGGCGCGAGTTCACGCACGCGAAGCACCAGCTCGGCGCCGGGCACGCTGGTGGCGCTCGGGATGCTCATGGTCTGGTACTCGTCCACGCGGCGTGCATCCAGCACCACCACATTCGCCTTGGCGTCCACCAGCGCCTTTACCTCTTGCGCCGAGAGCGAAGGCGTGTGCCGCTCGTGCTCGACCAGTTCGCCAAAGGATTTGCTGGGCACGTTGACGTCGCGAAACAGCTCGCCGCCCGCAGCGCGCCAGCCGTCCAGCCCGCCTTCGAGCAGGTGCACGCGGGTATAGCCCAGCGCGGCCAGCGTTTGTGCTGCGCGCGGCGCCAGGTCTTCGCCCGCATGCTCGCCAAAGAGCACGATCAAGGTGTCGCGCCGCGGTATGCGCCGCCAGGCTTCCAACTCGATGCGCGACAGCGGCAGGTTGGCCGCCCACAGCGGGTGGGCCTGCGCGTACGGGTCTTCTTCGCGCACGTCGAGCAGCGCGGTTTCTTCGCGTGCCAGCAGACGCGCACGCACCGTGGCGTAGGGCAGGGTGGGGAAGGGCGCGCGGGTGGCTGCGGGCCTTTCGGCGGTAAGCGTATCGGTCATGGTGCGTTGCGGAGTTCGGCGGAGCGGTCCCAGAGATTGGGCAGCAGGGTGTTGGTATAGCCAGAGACAAAGGGCTTGCGCCCGCCTTCGGCCGGATAGGTGTGGCGGCGCACGGCGCCGATGTTGGCGCCGTAGACATGGATGCTGATCGACACCTGGTCGTCGTGCGCGTTGTGCACCCGGTGCACGTCGCCCACGGTGGGGGATACGGCCTCGACATCGCCGGGCGCCAACTGCACCGGCGCGCCATGGGGCAGCAGGCGCTCATCCTGCAGCACATAGCCCTGGCCGACCTCGGCGCCGCGCAGCATGCCGATCAGCCCCCACACGGTGTGGTCGTGTACCGGCGTGGCCTGGCCTGGGCCCCAGACAAAGCTCACCACCGAGAAGCGCTCGGTCGAGTCGGCATGCAGCAAAAACTGCTGGTAGCGCGTTGGGTCCGGCTCGGCAAAGGCGGCGGGTAGCCAGTCATCGCGCGCAACCAGCCGGCGCAGCAGCGCCGCGCCTTCGCGCAGGATGCGGGCCTCGTCGGGTGCGCCGTCCAGCAACTGGCCAAAGGAGACGACGAATTCGCGCAGCGGTGTGATGGATGCGGGCGGTGTTGCGGTGGCGGTCGTCATGCGTTGTTCTCCTGGAGGGCGCGCCGGCCGGCCGCCACCAGGATCGCATCGTTCTGCGGGGTATGGATGCGGCTGCACAGCACGTCGCGGTAGTGGCGCTCCAGCGGATTGTGGCGCGTCAGGCCGTGGTTGCCGCTTAGCTGCAATGCCAGCTCCACCACGCGGATGGCATTGCCGGTGACGGTGTACTTGAGCAGGCCACTGTCGGTGGCGCTCGGCACCTGGCCTTGGTCCACGGCGGCTGTGGCATGGTCGAGCAGGATGCGGTTGGTGCGCAGCAGTGCTTCGATCTCGCCGGTGTTTTCTTGCACCCTTGGCAGGCTGGCCAGCGGCGCGCCCAGGCTGCCGGGCGCGCGCCGGGCCAAAAAATCTACCAGCCAGTCGCGCGCAGCACGCGCCACCGCGTCATAGAGGCTGCCCAGCAGCACCACCATCCAGGCCTGCTGCGTGGCGTGGGCGTCGATGTCGGTCTGGCTGCCGGCGTCGGCGGCCCAGTCGGCGGGCGCGCGCAGGTCTACGGCGTGCTCCAGCGGTATCTGCACATCCTCAAACACCACCTCGTGGCTGCCCGAGGCACGCAGGCCCAGGTGGTCCCAACTGGGGATGATGCGCACGCCCGGCGCATCGCTTGGCACCAGGAAGACCCCGGTGCGCGGCGCGGCCTCGTCCGTGCGGCCCCAGACCGACAGCCACGCCAGGCCCTCGATCCCGGTGGTGTAGAGCTTGTGGCCGCTGAGAATCCAGCCATCGGCCGTGCGCCGCGCAACCGTCGCGGGCAGGCCGCCGCGCGCGGGTGAGCCCAGTTGCGGCTCCACGCGCAGCGAGTTGATCAGGGCACCGGTGTCCACCGCATCGCGCAGCACGCGCTCGCGCAATGGTGCCGGCCAACGGCTGCCGGCGCGTGCCAGTCCGTGGTGCTGCAGGTAGGTCATGGTCAGGATCAGCGCAGTCGCGGGCTCGCCGCGCGCCACGGCCGCGATGACGCTGCGCGCAGTGCCCAGCGAGGCGCCACCGCCACCCAGCGCCTGTGGGGCGACCAGGCCGACCAGGCCATGCGCCTGCAAGGTTTCGAAGTTGGCGCGGGGGAAGGCGCCGCTGCGGTCATATTCAGCCGCCGTGGCCGCGAACTGCGCGGACAGGCGTGCCAGCAGCGCGGCATCGGGCGCCGGGCGGCGCAGGGGTAAGGGCAGGGGACGGGCACTCATGCCCGCAACGGTAGCGGCCACGGGAATACCGGCCAACGATGCTTCGCGCATATGCAAAGATGATTTCCTGCGTTCGCTTTTGATAGGGGGCTGGTTACGGTCGATCTTCGCAACGGCGGTAGCCGCCACCAGGAGATTCCATGAGCCAGAGCAGCGTTGAATTCATCGGCATGATCCAGACCCAGAAGGTCTCGGAAATCCACGCGCCCACGGGCGCCGCGATAGACCGCGACTATGTGCGCGCCTTTGCCCAGGCGCACGAGCAGGCCGGCTTCGATCGCATCCTGGTGCCGCACGGCTCCACCGGCCCCGACGCCACACTGACCGTGGCCTATGCCGCCGCCGTGACCGAGCGCATCCACTTCATGCTGGCGCACCGGCCGGGCTTTGTGGCGCCGACCTTGGCGGCGCGCCAGTTTGCCTCGCTCGACCAGTACAGCGGTGGCCGGCTGGCGGTGCACTACATCTCCGGTGGCTCGGACGCCGAGCAGCGCCGCGACGGCGATTACCTGGACCATGACCAGCGCTACGAGCGCACCGACGAATACCTGGACATCCTGCGCCGTGTCTGGACCAGCGACGCGCCCTTCGACCATGCAGGCAAGCACTACCGCTTCGAGAAGGGCTTCTCGGAGGTCAAGCCGTTGCAGCGCTCGGAGCGCGGACTGCCGCATGTGCCGGTCTACTTCGGCGGCGCTTCTGATGCCGCCATCCCGGTAGCGGCGCGCCATGCCGACGTCTACGCGCTGTGGGGTGAGTCGCTGGACCAGGCACGCGAGATCACTAGCCGTGTGCGCGGCGAGGCCGCCAAGCTCGGCCGCAGCGTGCGCTTCAGCGTGTCCTTCCGCCCCATCCTGGCCGCCACGGAAGACGCCGCCTGGGCGCGCGCAGAAAGCATCCTGCAAGAGACCCGCCGCCTGCGCACCACCGACGGCTTTGGCCGCACCGGTGGCCCCTTGCAAAGCGAGGGCGCACGCCGCCTGCTGGCCGCAGCCGACAAGGGCTCGCGCGTGGACCGGCGGCTATGGACCGAGATCGCCAAGGAGACCGGTGGCCGCTCCAACAGCACGGCGCTGGTCGGCACGCCCGAGCAGGTGGCCGAGGCGCTGCTGGACTACTACGACCTGGGCGTGACCACCTTTCTGATCCGTGGCTTCGACCCGCTGGAAGACGCCATCGACTTCGGTCGTGAGCTGATTCCGCGCACGCGTGCACTGGTGGCTGACCGCCTTTCCACTCAACGCAAAGCAGCGTGATGAGTTCTGAGAACTTTCATCCTTCGCGCCGCCGTTGGCTGCAGGGCGCCGCATTGACTGCGACGGTAGTCGGCGTGCCAGCCTTGCATGCGCAAAGCCGGCCCGTGCTCAAGGCCGGCGACCAGAAGGGCGGGCTGCGCGCTTTGCTGGAGGCCGCAGGCGCGCTGGAATCGCTGAGCTATGACATCCAGTGGTCCGAGTTCCCGGCGGCAGCCCCGCTGGCCGAGGCCCTCAACGCCCAGGCGGTGGATTTGGGGCCGATTGGCGATGCGCCGCTGGTGTTTGCACTGGCCGCAGGCACCCGCGTCAAGGCCATTGGCGCCAACCGCTCGGATGCCTACGGCACGGCGGTCCTGGTGCGGCCGGATTCGCCGCTGAAGACGGGGGCCGATTTGCGTGGGCGCAGCGTCGCCACCAACCGCGGCTCCATCGGCCACTACGTGGCCCTGAAAGCCGCGTTGCACGCGGGCTTGAAGCCTGAGGACCTGCGCTTTCGCTTTCTTGCGCCGGGTGATGCCAAGCTCGCGCTCACGCAGGGCTCGGTCGATGCCTGGGCCACCTGGGAGCCCTACACGGCAATGGCCGAGACGGCCGGCCATGCGCGGGTGCTGGTCAGCGGCCGTGGGCTGCTGCCGGGCCTGAGCTACCTGGCCGCGACCGACGCCGCCATTGCCGCCAAGCGCCCGCAGCTGCAAGACTTTTTGCTGCGCGTGGTACGGGCGCAGCAATGGTCCAACCGCAACGTGGACACCTTCTCGGCCACGCTGGCGCGCATCATCGGCATCACGCCCGAGGCGGCCAAGCTGCAGTTCGAGCGGCGCCGGCAGACCTGGATCGGCATCGACACCAATGTCATCGCAGATCAGCAGCGCACCGCGGATTTTTACCGCGAGGTGGGCCTGATCCCGCAGCCGCTGCAGGTGCAGGCCACGTTTGATACGGGGTTTCGTATAGACCCAGCGTGATGCGCGCGGATGGTCAGCCCGGTGCCTGAGCCTGCTCGCATTTCACCTGCACCAGATCGCACGCCTCGCGCGTTGGGCCCAGCCGTACGGCACTGAGGCAGCCGCCCCAGACGCAGCCGGTATCCAGCGACAGCAGGTCGGGCCGCTCCAGCCAGCCCAAGGTGGACCAGTGGCCGAAGACCACAGTCATATCGCGCGTGCGCCGCTCGGGCAGGTCGAACCAGGGCAATAGCCCCGTTGGTGCCTGGGCCGCACCTTCCTTCACCGCAAAGTCCATGCGGCCTTCGGGTGTGCAGAAGCGCAGGCGCGTAAGCGCGTTCACCACCACCCGCAGCCGGTCTGCGCCTGTGAGGCGGTCGTCCCATGCTGCCGGGGCGTTGCCATACATGGTGCTTAGAAAGCTCGCCAGGTCTGGGCCGCGCAGGGCGGCTTCGACTTCGGCGGCCAGGGCCATCACGTCTGCCGCGGTCCAGGCTGGCAATACGCCGGCATGCACCAACAGCAGCTCCTGTGCGCCGTGCGTGATGCGCCGGGCCATCGGTTGCATGCGCAGCCAGTCGAGCATGGTGGCGCGGTCCGTTGCGGCCAGGATGCCTTCCAGCGTATCGAGCCGGTGCGCCGGCCGGATGCCGTGCGCCACCGCCAGCAGATGCAGGTCGTGGTTGCCCAGTACGCAACGCGCGGCATCGCCATAACGCATCAGCCGGCGCAGCACGGCGGCAGAGTCCGGTCCGCGGTTGACGAGGTCGCCCAGCACATAGAGCGTGTCGCGGCTGGGGGAGAAATCGAGGGTGTCCAGCAGGCGCTGCAAGGCGCTGTCGCAGCCCTGCACGTCGCCCATACAGTAAAGTGCCATCTCCGGATTCTCTCTCCCTCCTCCATGGATTTCCTGCTGATCGCGCTGCTGACCCTTCTCAACGGCGTGTTTGCCATGTCCGAACTGGCGCTGGCGTCGAGCCGCAGGTCGCGGCTGGCTGCGTTGGCCGAAGAGGGCGACAAGGGTGCGCAGGCCTCGCTGGCCCTGCTCGACCATCCCACTGAGTTTTTGTCGTCGGTGCAGGTGGGCATTACCTCCATCGGCATGCTCAACGGCATTCTGGGCGAGGCCGCCTTCAGTGACGACCTGGCGGTGCTGCTGCAAAGCATTGGTACGCCAGCGCGTGCCGCTGAAATCAGCGCCACGGCCATCGTGGTGATCCTGATTACCTTCATCACCATCGTCTTTGGGGAACTGGTGCCCAAGCGTATTGGCCAGCTCTATCCCGAGACGGTTGCGCGCTGGGTGGCGCGCCCGATGACCTGGGTGGCGCGCGTGGCCAAGCCCTTCGTGCATCTGCTGTCGTTCAGCACCCGCAGCATCCTGCGGCTGCTGCGGGTCGACACATCCGGTGGGCGTCCCATGACTGAAGAGGAGATCGTGGCCAGCCTGGAGGAGGGCGTGGACGCCGGCATCATCGAGCAGCACGAGCACCGTATGGTGCAGAACGTGTTTCATCTGGATGACCGGCCCCTGACCTCGCTCATGGTGCCGCGCGCGGATATCGACTGGATGGATGCCTCCGCCACCGTGGCTGCGGCGCTGCGCCAGGCCGGCGCCAGCCCGGAGCGGGGCTCGCATTCCTGGTACCCGGTGTGCCGGGGGTCGCTCGACGAGGTGGTGGGCATCATCAGCGTGGCGCAGTTGCTGGCGCTGGGTGCCGAGGCTGAAGGTTCTATTGAGGCGCATGCCCAGCCCGCGTCCTTTCTGCCTGAAACGCTGTCGGGAATGGAGCTGCTGGAGCAGTTTCGTGCGCAGTCGGGGCGGCTGGTATTTGTGGTGGATGAATATGGCGTGGTCCAGGGCCTGATGACACCGCGCGATCTGCTGGAGGCCATTACTGGCGAGTTGCAGCCCGGCGGCCAGGCCCAGGCCTGGGCGGTGCAGCGTGCGGACGGTTCGTGGCTGCTTGATGGGCTGATGCCCGTCGGCGAATTGAAGGATCGCCTCGATATTCGTGATTTGCCTGGCGAGGACCGCAATCTCTACAACACGCTGGCGGGTTTGTTGATGTCGGAGTCCGGCCGTCTTCCGGCGGTGGGAGAGCAGGTGGAGTGCGCTGGCTGGATATTCGAGGTCGTCGACCTGGACGGAAAAAGAATCGACAAGGTATTGGCCATGCTGCCGGTGGAGAATCAAGTGGTGGGATAATGCAGCAGGCCTATTTGGATAAAAAACAATATGATACATATCGTTTTGATCCATGGTCTCCTTATAATCCCACACCTTTTTAATTTTTAGCCAACGGATCTGCACCATGACGTCATACAAGGAACTGCTCAAGCAGCGCGAGGCGCTCGAAGCCCAGATCAGCGATGCGCGCCAGCGTGAAACCGCAGATGCGGTTGCACAGGCGCGTCGCATTGTTGAGGAGTATGGGCTTACCGCACAGGATGTGTTCCCGCCAGCCCGCGGCCGCACCTCTGCCGCACGTGGCAGCAAGGTTGCCGCCAAATACCGCGACCCGGCAACCGGCGCGACCTGGACTGGCCGCGGCAAGGCCCCGAAATGGATTCAAGGTGAAGACCGCGCCAAGTACGCCATCTGATGCGTCCCCGTCATGGGTAGCAGGCGATTAGCGCTGCCACCATAAAACCCCGTAAGACTCTGACGAGTTTGCGGGGTTTTTTTATGGCAAGAAGCCTATTGTCAAATAAGGATTTTTTCGCCGATGCTTGCGGACGAAGAGGTGTCGGGTCAGGGGTTTGGAAAAATCCAAAACATGTAGCCAATTTGTAAAGATGCGTTGTTCTTGGCGCTTTGAAGTTGACGGGGTCGTGACAACTTGAAAGAGCGTGGGCGTTTGTCTACGACCAGTGCGGGTTCCATCGCGCGCAACGACAAGATCCGGATGCCCTGACAAAATGTCTTTTGTCTTGTTCCCTACTTGCCAGGAGCCTTTGATGCCCAAGCCAACGTCCCACGATTTCGCCAAGACCCTGAAGAAGCTTAAGACTGCGCCAGGGTCCTCCGGAAAATTTTTCTCGCTGCCGGTGCTGACCGAGCAGTTCCCCAGCGTGGCACGCTTGCCCGTGTCGATCCGCATCGTCCTGGAGTCGGTGCTGCGCAATTGCGATGGCAAGAAGATCACCGCCGAGCATGTCGCGCAACTGGCCAATTGGAAGCCCAACGCGGAGCGGGTCGACGAGATTCCCTTTGTCGTCTCGCGCGTGGTCCTGCAGGATTTCACGGGTGTTCCCTTGCTGGCAGATCTGGCCGCCATGCGCAGCACTGCCAACCGCCTGGGCAAGAAGCCCAAGCGCATCGAGCCGCTGGTGCCGGTGGACCTGGTGGTGGACCACTCGATCATGGTCGACTACTACGGCACCAAGGATGCGCTGGACCTGAACATGAAGCTGGAGTTCAAGCGCAACGAGGAGCGCTACCAGTTCATGAAATGGGGCATGCAGGCCTTTGACACCTTTGGCGTGGTGCCACCGGGATTCGGCATCGTGCACCAGGTGAATCTTGAATACCTGGCGCGCGGCGTACACCAGCGCAAGAGCGACGGCGTGTACTACCCCGATACCCTCGTGGGCACCGACAGCCACACCACCATGGTCAATGGCATTGGCGTGGTGGCCTGGGGTGTGGGTGGCATCGAGGCCGAGGCGGCCATGCTGGGCCAGCCGGTCTACTTCCTCACGCCCGACGTGGTGGGCTTCGAGCTGACCGGACAGCTGCGCGAAGGTGTCACTGCAACCGACCTGGTGCTGACCGTCACCGAGATCCTGCGCAAGCACAAGGTGGTGGGCAAGTTCGTGGAGTTCTTTGGCGAGGGCACGCGCACGCTGGGCGTGCCGGACCGGGCCACCATTGGCAACATGGCGCCTGAATATGGCGCGACCATGGGCTTTTTCCCGGTGGACGAGAAGACCATCGAGTATTTCAAGGGCACCGGCCGCACCAAGACCGAAATCGAAGCCTTCGAGGCCTATTTCCGCGCACAACAGTTGTTCGGCGTGCCGCTGGCTGGCGAGATCGACTATTCGCAGACCGTGAAGCTCGATCTGGGCGAGGTCACCCCCAGCCTGGCGGGGCCGAAGCGGCCGCAGGACCGGATCGAACTGGGCAAGGTCGCGGACCAGTTCGAAACCCTGTTCTCCCGGCCGGCTGCCGAGAACGGCTTCAACCAGCCCGCCGAACGCCTGGCACAGCGCTATCCGCTGCTTGTCTCGCATGCCGACGAGGCCCTGGCCGAGCTTGCCACTCCCTCGGGGGCCGCGCGGCATGTGGTCGAGATGGAGGCCAACCGCCCCATGCTGGAGCCCGCCGAAGGCACGGCCAAGGCCAGCGAGTCCGACACCAAGGGCGTGACGGTGGGCAGCGGCGATGTGCTGATCGCGGCCATCACCAGTTGCACCAATACCTCCAACCCCAGCGTGCTGCTGGCCGCCGGCCTGCTGGCCAAGAAGGCGGTGGAGGCGGGCCTGAAAGTGCAGCCGCACATCAAGACCTCGCTGGCGCCGGGCTCGCGCATCGTCACCGAGTACCTGGCCGAGACCGGCTTGCTGCCCTACCTGGAGAAGCTGGGCTTTGCGCTGGCGGGCTATGGCTGCACCACCTGCATCGGCAATGCCGGGGACCTGACGCCCGAGCTGAACGAGGCCATCACCAAGAACGATCTGGTTTGCGCCGCCGTGCTGTCGGGCAACCGCAATTTCGAGGCGCGCATCCACCCCAACCTCAAGGCCAACTTCCTGGCCAGCCCGCCCTTGGTGGTGGCCTATGCGATTGCTGGCACCGTGCTGCGTGACCTCATGACCGAACCGGTTGGCAAGGGCAAGAAGGGGCGCGACATCTACCTGGGCGACATCTGGCCGACCAGCGACGAGATCTATGCATTGCTGAAGTACGCCATGAAGGGCAAGGCCTTCCGCGAGAACTATTCCAAGGTGCGCACCGATCCCGGCAAGCTCTGGGAGAAGATCAAGGGCGTGACTGGCCAGACCTACAACTGGCCGGCCAGCACCTATATCGCCGAGCCACCGTTCTTCAAGGACTTCACGCTGGAGGGCGGCACCGGCGAAGAGGCGGTGAAGGTCGAGGGCGCGCGCATCATGGCGCTGTTTGGCGACTCCATCACCACTGACCACATTTCGCCAGCCGGTTCGATCAAGGAAAGCTCTCCGGCGGGCCAGTGGCTGCTGGCCAACGGTGTGCAAAAGGCAGACTTCAACAGCTATGGCGCACGCCGCGGCAACCATGATGTGATGATGCGCGGCACCTTTGCCAATGTGCGCATCAAGAACCTCATGATCCCGGCCCGGCCTGATGGTTCGCGCGAGGAAGGTGGCCTGACCTTGTTCCAGAGCGACGGTTCGGATCAGGGCAAGAAGATGTCCATCTTCGACGCTGCCATGCAGTACATCGCCGAGGGCACGCCCACGGTGGTCTTTGCCGGCGAGGAGTACGGCACCGGCTCCTCGCGTGACTGGGCGGCCAAGGGGACGCAGCTGCTGGGCATCAAGGCCGTGGTGGCGCGCAGCTTTGAGCGCATCCACCGCTCCAACCTGGTGGGCATGGGTGTGTTGCCGCTGCAGTTCCGTGCGGGTGAATCGTGGGAAACGCTGGGACTCAAGGGCAACGAGAAGGTCGATGTGATCCCGCACCCTGAGCTAAAACCCCAGAGCGAGGCGACCCTGGTCATCACCGGTGCCGACGGCAAGCGGCGCGAGGTCAAGGCCATCTTGCGCATCGACACCCCGGTCGAGGTCGAGTACTACCGCCACGGCGGCATCCTGCCGTTCGTGCTGCGGCAGTTGCTGGCGGCCTGAGCCAGTCACGCCTTGCCATCCAGGCCGCCTGCGGGCGGCCTTTTTCATGGGCTAGCAGAAATGCGCGGCTCGGCACATTGCGGTTTTGCAACCTTGGGTCGCGACGGTCTTTCTTGAGGGGGCTCGCAGGTTGGTTAAAATGTGAATGATGTTGATTCCCTTTCTCATTATGTTGCGCGAGGGTATCGAGGCCGCCCTCATCGTGGGCATTGTTGCCAGCTACTTGCAGCAAAGTGGCCGTGGCGCGCTGATGCCGGCCGTGTGGGTCGGGGTGCTGCTGGCTGCAGCGCTGTCGCTGTTCGTCGGAGCTGGCCTGCAACTGCTGGCCGCCGAATTTCCACAGAAGCAGCAAGAACTGTTCGAGGGCGTGGTGGGCCTCGTCGCCGTGGTCATGCTGACCTCCATGGTGTTCTGGATGCGCAAGGCCGCGCGTTCCATCAAGGGGCAGTTGCACAACTCTATCGACCGCGCGCTGGGCCAGGCTGACGGCCAAGGCTGGGCGCTGATCGGCATGGTTTTCCTGGCCGTGGCGCGCGAGGGCTTGGAGTCGGTTTTCTTTCTGCTGGCAATCTTCCAGCAGAGCAGCGGCTGGGAGGCGCCGGTGGGCGCGCTGGCCGGCATTGCGGTATCGGTAGCGGTGGGCTACGGGCTGTATTCGGGCGGTGTGCGGCTGGACCTGCGCCGCTTCTTCCGGCTCACGGGCCTGTTCATTCTGCTGGTCGCGGCCGGCCTGCTGGCGGGTGTGTTGCGCAAATTGCACGAAGCCGGCGTCTGGAATCACCTGCAGCAGGTGGTGTTCGACATGAGCGAGGCATTGCCCATGGACAGCCCGGTGGGCGCGGTGCTGTCGGGCCTGCTGGGCTACCAGGCGGCCCCGGTGCTGGGCGAGGTGATCGCGTACCTCGTCTTCCTGGCGCTCGCGCTTTTCTGCTTCCTGCGTCCGACCGCATCCGCATCACCCCGCGCAGCGGCGCACTGATACACGGTTCATGACTTCTCCTGCCCCGAAAACATCCTCTCTCATGCGTGCCGCGGTTGGCGGCTCGGCGCTGCTGGTGCTCGCTGGCCTGGCGGCCTTCTGGTATGCCTCGGGCGTGGCGCATAAGGCGCCACCAAAGGCTTCCGACCATGCCGTCACCGTCACTATCCGCGGCAAGGTCTGTGACCCCAACGAGATCACGGTGCCGGCGGGCCGTACCACCTTCACCATCGTCAACCAGTCGGAGCGCGCGCTGGAGTGGGAGATCCTCGACGGCGTGATGGTGGTAGAGGAGCGCGAGAACATCGCACCCGGCTTCTCGCAGACCATGACGGTGAAGCTGGCGCCCGGGGAATACGACATCACCTGCGGCCTGCTCAGCAACCCGCGCGGCAAGCTGCGCGTCACGCCTTCTGCGGCCTCGGATGCCGAAGCCGCCAAGCCCTCGCTGGTCAACTACGTGGGGGCGCTGGCCGAGTACAAGGTGTTTCTGGTGCTGGAGTCCGGCACGTTGGAGGACGCTGCGCAGGCCCTGGCCGAGGCGATCAAGGCCGGTGACCTGCAGCAGGCGAGGGCGCTCTATGGCCCGGCGCACCAGGCCTACAAGCGCATCGAGCCCATGGCTGAGCTGTTTGCTGACCTGGACACCCGCCTCAATGCTCGTGCCGACTACTTCGAGAAGCGCGAGGCTGATCCGGGCTTTAGCGGCTTCCACCGCATCGAGTACGGGCTGTTCAGCCAGAACAGCGTGAAGGACCTGGTACCTATTGCCGACCAACTGCTGGCCGAGGTCGGCACGCTGAAGACGCGGCTGCGTGCGCTCAATGTGCCGCCGGAGCGCCTGGCCAGTTCGGCCGCCCGCTTGCTGAACCGTGTCGCTGACAACCTGCCAGCGGGCGGCGAAGACCACTACGGCCATGGCGAACCCGCCAACCTGCAGGGCTCGCTGGACGGCACGAAAAAGATCGCCGACCTGCTGGCGCCGCTGCTGGCCAAGGCCGCACCTGAACTGCAGAAGAGCGTGGACCAGCGTTTTGCGGCCTTCGATGCTGTGCTGGCGCCGTACCGCGTGGGCGGGGGCTTCAAACCCGCCGCGCTGGATGAGGCGCAGCGCAAAGCGCTGGCCGAGCCTGTGCGAGCACTGGCCGGCGAGCTTGGCCGGGTCAACGCTGCGCTGGGCCTTGAGTGAGCTGAAGACATCATGGAAAAGACAAACGACTTCGCGCCCGCTAGCGGGCAACCCGCATCGCCGCACCGGCGCCGCATGCTCGGTGGCCTGGGCGCTACTGGTGCCGTCATGGCCGGCTTGTCGGTGGCCGGCCGTGCCGCTGCTGCGCCCGATGGGCCACCCGATGGGCCAAGCACTGGCGCCCAGGTCACCGATGCGCCGCAAAGCAGCCACACACAGGACCGTGTGCCTTTTCTGGGGCGCCACCAGGCCGGCATCGTCACGCCGCGCCCGACGGCCGGCATGATCGCCTCCTTCTATGTGCTGGCCGACAACCGGGCTGAGTTGGAGCGCCTGTTCCGCACGCTGACCAGTCGCATTGCCTTCCTCACCCAAGGCGGTGCACAGCCTGATCTGGACCCCAAGCTGCCACCGGCGGGCTCCGGCATTCTGGGGCCGGTGGTGCAGCCTGATGGGCTGACCGTGACCGTATCGGTCGGCAGTTCCTTGTTCGACGAGCGCTTTGGCCTTGCACCGAAGAAGCCAGCGCGCCTGCAACAGATGCAGCGCCATCCCAACGATGCCCTGGATGCCGCGCTGTGCCATGGCGACCTGTCGATCCAGTTCTGCGCCAACACGCCCGACGCCAACATCCACGCGCTGCGCGACATCATCAAGAACACGCCCGACCTGTTGGTGCT
Organism: Xylophilus sp. GW821-FHT01B05; assembly: GCA_038961845.1. Lineage (NCBI taxonomy): Bacteria > Pseudomonadati > Pseudomonadota > Betaproteobacteria > Burkholderiales > Xylophilus > Xylophilus sp. GW821-FHT01B05. Next base: position 3,626,117 of record CP152408.1, on the reverse strand, counting down.
GCATTGGAAGCAGGAGGGTTCCGTGCCGCCGATCCCGGCCGTGCCCGGCCAGCCGGCCGAGAGCGCACGTAATTTCCTGGGCTTTCGCGATGGCTCGGCCAACCCGGATTCGGCGGACACGACCTTGATGGACCGCATCGTCTGGGTGCAGCCGGGCAGCAATGAGCCGGCTTGGGCCGTGGGCGGCAGCTACCAGGCGGTGCGCATCATCCGCAATTTTGTCGAGCGCTGGGACCGCACGCCGCTGCAGGAACAAGAGGCGATCATGGGCCGCATCAAGCCCAGCGGCGCGCCGCTGGATGGTGGCCGTACCGAGCACGACGTGCCCGATTACGCCCGCGACCCAGAGGGCAAGGCCACGCCCATGGATGCGCACATCCGCCTGGCAAACCCGCGCACCAAGGCATCCGATGCCAACCTCATGCTGCGTCGGCCTTTCAACTATTCGAACGGCGTCACCAAGTCGGGCCAACTGGAGATGGGGCTGCTGTTCATCTGCTACCAGGCCGATCTGGAGCAGGGCTTCATCACGGTCCAGAAGCGCCTGGATGGCGAGCCGCTGGAGGAGTACATCAAGCCTATCGGCGGCGGTTTCTTCTTCACGTTGCCAGGCGTGAAGGATGAGAGCGGCTGGCTGGGCCAAAGCCTGCTGGCCTGAACCCCTTTCACTACAACGCACTATTCCAAGGAGAGTCATGTCCGTGCACATCCGTCGCCATTTCCTCGCCACCCTCGTTGCTGCTACGGCAGGTCTCCATGCCAGCGGTGCGCTGGCGGCGGTGTCGCCGCTGGAGCTGGTCGGGCCTATCTCCGAGTACAAGATCTACGTGGCCGAGAACGTGCGCAAACTGGTGGCGGATACCCGCGTCTTCACCGCTGCGGTGAAGGCCGGTGACGTGGAAAAGGCCAAGAAACTCTATGCGCCCACGCGCACCAGCTATGAGCGGATCGAGCCGGTGGCCGAGCTGTTCAGCGACATGGACAGCGCCATCGATTCGCGCGCGGACGACCATGAGAAGGCCGAGAAGGACCCGGATTTCGGCGGCTTCCACCGCATCGAGTACGGCCTGTGGACGCAGAAGAGCGCCAAGGGCCTGGGCCCGGTCGCCGACAAGCTGCTGGCCGATGTGCTGGAGCTGCAAAAGCGCCTGGGCGCGCTGACCTTTCCGCCAGAGAAGGTGGTGGGCGGCGCAGCCGTGCTGATGGAAGAGGTGGCCGCCACCAAGATCTCCGGCGAGGAAAACCGCTACAGCCACACCGACCTGTGGGACTTCCAGGCCAATTTCGAAGGCGCCTACAAGATCGTCGAGTTGCTGCGCCCGCTGGTCGTCAAGGAAGACAAGGCGTTCTCGACCAAGACCGACGCCAACTTCAAGGTGGTGTTTGACACCCTGGCCAAGTACCGCACGGCCGATGGTGGCTTCGAGACCTATTCGAAGCTGAGCGAGCGTGACCGCAAGCTGCTGGCCGGCCGGGTCAATACGCTGGCAGAAGACCTGTCCAAGTTGCGGGGCATGCTCGGGTTGAATTAGGTTCACCCCCAGGCTACGCACTTCGTGTCTTCGCCAACCCCCTTCCGGGGGCAACACCAGTGGCCTGGCAAAGCCAGTTCCACGGTGTTTCTGGGTTCACCCCCAGGCTTGCCCACTGCGTGTGGCCGCCAACCCCCCTCCGGGGGCAACACCAGTGGCCTGGCAAAGCCAGTTCCACGGTGTTCCTGGGTTCACCCCCAGGCTTGCCCACTGCGTGTGGCCGCCAACCCCCCTCCGGGGGCAACACCAGTGGCCTGGCAAAGCCAGTTCCACGGTGTTTCTGGGTTCACCCCCAGGCTTGCCCACTGCGTGTGGCCGCCAACCCCCTTCCGGGGGCAACACCAGTGGCCTGGCAGAGCCAGTTCCACGGTGTTTCTGGGTTCACCCCCAGGCTTGCCCACTGCGTGTGGCCGCCAACCCCCTTCCGGGGGCAACACCAGTGGCCTGGCAAAGCCAGTTCCACGGTGTTCCTGGGTTCGCCCCCAGGCTACGCACTTCGTGTCTCCGCCAACCCCCTCCGGGGGCAACACCTGCGGCCTGGCAGAGCCAGTTCCGCGGTGTTCTTGGCTTTGGGGAGGGGCCGTGCTCTGCGGGGATCAGGCGAGGTTAAAGCCTGTATGGGATAGGAGGTAATGGGAATTGATACCATTGCTGCCCCACTGTCACCGTACCCCTCGCTGCACTCCGGTGCTGCCGACCGCCTCACTGTGTCCCATTCTTCCGCTGCCGCAAGGCCTGAGGGTGCTGCAATGCATCTGGCCGATCTTTCCCGCAATGTGTTTGCGACCATCGTCGGCCTGCGCCAGCCCGTGGATACGGAGCAGTCGGAGTTGCTGCTGCGCCTGATGGAGATCGGTTTTGTGCCCGGAGAGCGGGTGCGGGTGGTGGCACATGGCTTTCCTGGGCGTGAGCCGTTGGCGGTGCGGCTGGGTCACACCACTTTTGCGCTGCGCGTGGCGGAAGCCGAGCTGATCGAAGTCGAACTGGAAGGTGCCCCATGAGCGCGGCGCTGTCCACCCCGCTGCGCGTTGCGCTGCTGGGCAATCCCAACTGCGGCAAGACCGCGCTGTTCAACCTGCTGACCGGCAGCCGTGCCAAGGTCGCCAACTATGCGGGCGTCACGGTGGAGCGCCGCGTCGGCCGCGTGCGCACGCCCTCGGGCCGGCGTGTCGATGTGCTGGACCTGCCGGGCGCCTACAGCCTGAACCCGCTGAGCGCGGACGAGGCGATTACCCGCGACATCGTCACCGGCCAGCGCGCCGGTGAGCCGCTGCCTGATCTGCTGGTGTGCGTTACCGACGCCACCAATTTGCGCCTAAACCTGCGCCTGGTGCTGGAGGCACGCAAGCTCGGCATTCCGATGCTGGTGGCGCTCAATATGAGCGACGAGGCGCGGCGCCAGGGGATCGTGGTCGACGCGCAGGCGCTGGGCCGTGAACTCGGCTTACCGGTGGTGGAGACCGTTGGCGTCAAGACCGATGGCGCGGCCGCGCTGGTGGCGGCGCTGGAATCGCACATGCCCGGCGTTGCCGGGCTCCCTGTGGAATGGAAGGCGCCGGCCTTTGACGAGGTGCTGGATACGCAGAAGGAAGTGCGCCGCATCCTCTCGGTCGCGGTGCGCGAGCCCGAGCGCGCCCTGCAGCGCGACGACGTGATCGACCGCGTGGTGCTGCACCCGCTGTGGGGCCTGGTGGTGCTGGCGGTGTTGCTGTTCCTGATGTTCCAGGCGGTGTTTACCTGGGCCGAGGTGCCGATGAACGCCATCGAAGGCGTCACCACTGCGGTGGGCGAATTCGTCAAGGCGCACCTGCCCGATGGCGTGCTGCAAAGCCTGCTGGTGGACGGCATCATTGCCGGCGTGGGCGGCGTGCTGGTGTTTTTGCCGCAGATACTGATCCTGTTCTTCTTCATCCTTGCGCTGGAGGATTCGGGCTACCTGCCGCGTGCAGCTTTCTTGCTGGACCGACTGATGGGCACGGTGGGCTTGTCGGGCCGCTCCTTCATCCCGCTGCTGTCGAGCTTTGCCTGCGCCATTCCGGGTGTGATGGCCACGCGCACCATCACCAACTGGCGCGACCGGCTGGTGACCATCATGATTGCGCCGCTCATGACCTGCTCGGCGCGGCTGCCGGTGTATGCGCTGTTGATTGCGGCTTTTGTGCCGGCGCGCAGCATTGGCATCTTCAATCTGCAGGGGCTGGTGCTGTTCGCGCTTTACCTGGGCGGCATTGTGTCGGCCATGGGCGTGGCCTGGGTGTTCAAGTGGCTGCGCGGTGGCGCGTCGCGGGCGCCGCTGATGATGGAGCTGCCGTCTTACCGCTGGCCGCATCCGCGCCAACTGGCTATTGGCCTGTGGGAGCGGGCGCGCATCTTCGTGCGGCGCGTGGGCACCATGATCCTGGCGCTGACGGTGCTGCTGTGGTTCTTTTCGTCCTTCCCGTCGCCGCCCGCTGGCGCCACCGGGCCGGCGATCCAGTACAGCCTGGCCGGCATGATCGGGCGCGCGCTGGAAGTGGTGTTTTCGCCGATCGGCTTCAACTGGCAGATCTGCATCGCACTGGTGCCGGGCCTGGCCGCGCGTGAAGTGGCTGTGGGCGCCTTGGGCACGGTCTATGCGCTGTCGGCCACGGGCGATGACGCCGCCACGGCGCTGGAGCCCATGATTGCGGCCAGTTGGCCCTTGGCCACGGCGCTGTCGCTGCTGGTCTGGTATGTGTTTGCGCCGATGTGCCTGCCCACGCTGGCCACGGTGCGGCGCGAGACCAATTCCTGGCGCTACGCGCTGATCATGGCGGCCTACCTGTTTGGGTTGGCCTATGTGGCGAGTTTCATCACCTACCGAATTGCGTTGGCACTGAGCTGATATGGCACACCCCCAGGCTACGCACTTCGTGTCTCCGCCAAGCCCCTTGCAGGGGGCACATCCTGCGGCCCGGCGGAGCTGGTTCCGCGGATGTTTTGTTTTGTGCGTTGCGGGTGATCCGGAACGCAGATAAAAAGGGCTAAGCCATGGGACAGGAAATCGTCGTTGCCGTCGTCGTTGCCATTGCCGCCTTGTACGCCACTTGGTACTGGATGCCTGCGCGTTGGCGCCAGCGCCTGGCATTGCGCTTGGCCACCAATGTGCAGCGTCTAGGGGTTCGGCAGGCGGGTGCCGAGCGTGTGGCGCAGGCGGTGGGGGCGGCGCCGGGCTGCAGTTCCTGCGAGAGCTGCGGCAGTTGTGCTACGCCAAAGGACGGCCCGCCCGGGGCCGCCGATCTGCCGGGCGCAGAGCCGGTCCGGATCGTGCGCCGCCGCTGAGGGATGGGCGGCGGCAGGCGGCAGATCTGCGGGCTGTAGCCTGGCCGTTATCGTTGATACTCCCTGCAGCGTGATCGCACACCTGCGCCCCTAGACCGAATGAAACCCAACCCTGCCCATGGTCACTGGCGGTTGGCTGGTTCGCGGCTGTACGGTGGCATGGCAGCCCTTGCCGGTGTGCCCGCGCTGGCCGCAGCGACTTCACAGACCACCTCCGCCCCCACACTCGCGATGCCGGCACTGCTGTTTCTTTTGCAGGCCTTGGCGGCGGGCGTTGCGGGCTGGATTGCCGTCTCCCGGGCGCGGGCTGGCATCCTGGTGGCGGTCTTCTCGGTGGTGGCTGCGGGCGCGCTGCTGGCGGCGGCAGCCCAGGTGGCAGGGCCGGGGCCTGCCGCCGAAGCTTTTTGGGTACTTGCCCGTATCGCTGAGATCGCCGTCGTGGGTGCTGTGTGTGGGGGCGGATGGCGCCAGCGGCAGTGGCCATGGGCGGCCGGGCTGGCCGCTGCGCTGTTGCTGCTGGCCGGCTGGTACGAATGGCGTGCGAGCTTGGGTTACGCGGCCCTTGCGGCTGCAGTGTTGCGCATAGGTGCCTATGTGTTGCTGGGGCGCGCGCTGCCCGCGCGGGAGGCACTGCCGCCGATAGGCGCGCAACTGCCGCATGGCGTGGTGTTTCAGCTTGTCGTCGATGCGCAGGGACACCCGCACGTGTCCTACGTAAGCCCATCGATAGCGCGCGTCAATGGCTTGCGGGTGGCTGACGTGTACCGAGATCCGTCGCTGTGGTTCTCCCAGGTGCAGCCCGAGGACCGGGCCGATTTGCGGGCGCGCTGCACCAGCGCACAACAACAGCAGCAGGCACTGGACGCCTTGGTGCGAATCATGCGGCCAGACGGCGTGTTGCGCTGGATGCGGATCAGTGCAGCCAGCAGCACTGATCGCCAGGGACGCACCATCTGGGACGGCCTGCAGCTTGATGTCACCGAGCGCCGGCAAGCCGCACTGCGGGCGCTGGAAACCGATGACCAGTGGCTGGCCGTGCTGCGCCGGCTGCCGGGCGGCATCACCCGCTTTGATGCATCGCTGCGCATCCGCTTCATCAACGAAACCCATGCGCACTGGTATGGCCGCTCGGTCGCCGACATGCTGGGCCGCAGCCTGGCCGATATCCTGCCGCCTGAACGCTATGCGCGCCTGGAGCCGCAGTTGCAGCAGGCGCTGGCTGGCGATACGGTGGTCTTCGAGAACCAGGTCCAGCTGGCGCCTGGCGATGTGCGCTACCGCCACAACACCATGGTGCCCGAGCGCGGCAGCGACGGCAGTGTGCTGGGCGTGCTGTCCTTCGTGATCGACATCACCGAGCAGAAGCAGACCGAGCTGGCGCTGGCCGATCAACAGTCGCGCCTGCACAGCCTGTTCGCGGCGATTCCAGACATGCTGTTTTCCAAGGACCGCGACAGCGTCTACACCTCTTGCAACCAGCTGTTTGCCGACTTTATCGGGCGCACGCCGCAGCAGGTGGTGGGCTTGACCGACTACGACATGCCGATCTCTGCGCTGGCAGACAACGCTCGCGTGGAGGACCGCCATGTGATGGAGTCCGGCGAGGCGCTGCGTTCTGAAAGCCAGGTGGCCTTGCCTGGGGCGGGCAGTCCGATTTTTTTCGAAACCATCAAGGCGCCATTGCGCGATGCCGCCGGCACCGTGGTGGGGGTGGTCGGTGTGGCGCGCGACGTCACCGAGCGCAAGCGCGCCGAGCGCGAGATCGAGCAACTGGCGTTCTACGACGCATTGACGGCGCTGCCCAATCGCCGCCGCCTGTTGCCGCAACTGGAAGAGGCCGCCTGGGTAGCGGCTGCCGCGGGCAGCCATGGGGCCGTGCTGCTGGTCAACCTCGACCATTTCAAGAACCTCAACGACGTGCTGGGCCATGAGGCGGGCGAGCAGTTGCTGCAACTGGCCGCACAGCGCCTGCGGGAGGGCGTGCCGGCCTCGCAGGTCGTGGCGCATGTGGGCGGGGACGAGTTCGCGCTGGTGCTCGATGCCTTGGGTGGCGACGCCGCACAGGCGGCACAGGCGGCGCAGAAACTGGCCGTGGTGCTGCTGGACCTGCTGAGCCGGCCCTTTGACCTGGCGGGGCGCCGCCACTATGGCTCGGCCAGCATCGGCATTCGACTGTTCAGCCAGCCGGCCTTGCCTGCAGAGGAACTGCTGCAGCAAGCGGGCCTGGCCGTGGGCCACGCCAAGCAGGAGGGGCGCAACACCCAGCGCTTCTTCGACCCGTCCATGCAGCAGGCGCTCAATGCCAGCGCCGCCCTGGAGGCCGATCTGCACGACGCCTTGGCCTTGCAGCAGTTCTTGCTGCACTACCAGCCAGTGGTCGACATGCAAGGCCATATGGTGGGGGCCGAGGCGCTGCTGCGCTGGCGGCACCCGGTGCGCGGCATGGTCGGCCCGGGCGCCTTTATTGGCCTGGCCGAGGACAACGGACTGATCCTGCCGCTTGGCGGCTGGGTGTTGCGCGCGGCCTGCGAGCAACTGGTGGCCTGGTCGGGCGATGCGGTCATGCGCCACTGGTACCTGGCCGTCAACGTCAGCGCGCGGCAGTTCCGCCACCCGGATTTCCTGACGCAGGTGGATGCGGTGCTCAACGCCACCGGTGCCGACCCGCGCCGGCTCAAGCTGGAGCTGACCGAAACCGTGCTGCTGCGCGACACCGACGAGACGCTGGACAAGCTGGCCCTGCTCAAGGCGCGCGGCATGGGCTTGTCGCTGGACGACTTTGGCACCGGCTTCTCGTCACTCGGCTACCTGCGGCGGCTGCCGCTGGACCAGCTCAAGATCGACCAGTCCTTTGTGCGCGACATGCTGGCCGACGCCAACGGCGCGGCCATCGTGCGCACCATCCTCGCGCTGGCCGAAAGCCTGGGCCTGGACGTGGTGGCCGAAGGCGTGGAAACCGACGAGCAGCGCGATTTCCTGATGCGCAGCGGCTGCCGCGCCTACCAGGGCTACCTGTTTGCACGGCCCATGCCGGTCGATGAAATGGAGCGCAGCTGGAGGGAGAGGCCATGAGCGCCTACCAATGAGCGCCTATTGCCAGGAAATGCTCATCGCCGGCGGCGGCATCGGCGGCCTGGCTGCCGCATTGGCCTGCGTGCGGGCAGGCTGGCGTGCACGCATCTTCGAGAGTGCCGCGGCTTTTGCCGACGTTGGCGCCGGGCTGCAGCTCGGGCCCAACGCCACGCGCATCCTGCAAGGCTGGGACCTGGGCCAGCCGCTGTCCGAACTGGCGGCCTTCCCCGACCGGCTGGAGGTGCGCAGCGCCGCCAGCGGGCGCACGCTGGGGCGCCTGGCGCTGGGTGCCGATGCGCTGCGGCGCTACGGCGCGCCCTATGCCACGCTGCACCGCGCCGACCTGCATGGCCTGCTGCTGGCGGCCGTGCAGGCGCATGGCGAAACCGTGCTGCACCTGGGCGCGCGCATCGGCGCCGTCACACCGCGCGCTGATGCGGTGGCGCTGGCCGTCGAGCGCGAGGGCCACGCCATCGAGGTGGAAGGCGACGCGCTGCTGGGCGCTGATGGCCTGTGGAGCGGCGTGCGCGCCCAGTGGCTGCCGGGCGATGCGCCGCCGCGCCTGACCGGGCATTTCGCCTACCGGGCCTTGTTGCAGCAGTCGGCCTTGCCGGCCGCGCTGCGCAGCGCCCAGGTCACCGTCTGGCTGGGGCCCGGCCTGCACGCCGTGCAGTACCCGGTGCGCGGTGGCGAATGGCTTAACTTCGTGGTGCTGGTGGAGGAACCCGGGCAGGCCGGCGCCGATCCGCGCGGCTGGGACCAGGCCGCGCCGCCCGGTGGCCCGCGTGCGGCGCTGCAGGGCGCTTGCGGGCCGCTGCATGCGCTGTACGAGGCCGTGCCGCAGTGGCGCCGCTGGCAGCTCTGTGACCGGCCGCCGGTGGCCGGCCCCGACACCCTGGCCGCCGGCCGTATTGCGCTGATCGGCGATGCCGCACACCCGATGCTGCCCTACCTGGCCCAGGGCGCGGGCATGGCGATCGAAGACGCGGCCGAGATCGGTCAGGCGCTGGCCATGGACGCGGTGGATGTGCCTCTGCGCCTGCGCCGCTATGCGCTGCGCCGTTGGCAGCGCGTGGCCCGCGTGCAGGCCCGCTCGGCCCGCAACGCCCGGGTCTTCCATGCCAGCGGCCCGCTGCGCTGGGGCCGCGACGCTGCCATGGCCTTGCTGGGCGAGCGCCTGCTGGACATGCCCTGGCTCTATGCCGGGCCCTGACGTAACGGTTTGCTACTTTTTTTGTAGCTATAAGCCCAGGCTGCGCCTGGGCTAGAGGCATATTTCATGCAAAAAATGCCGAAACCTTACCAGGGGCCATCCGCCAGTGGCAGCAGCCCGTGCCGGCGCCGTGCGAGCTGGCAGGCGTCGCTGCCGGCCTCGAACTCGCGGCAGGGCGAGGGCCGCCACTCGTAGATGCCGCAGCGCGCCGCCTGCCCAAGGGTGCCGGTGAGTGCGGCGCAACGCGGCGGCTGGTGGTCGGTGCCGCGCATGCGGCTGAGCGTGTCGGTCAGTTCCACGGCCAGGCCATCCGGCACCGGGCCGCCGTGCTGGTTCAGCTCCTCCACCGAGAAGTCGACCCGAAAGCTCGCGCAGCAGGCACCGCAACGCAGGCAGGGGTGGGGTTCGTCCTTCACCGTATCCGTCATCGACGATACCGCCCGCAGCGCATGCAGGACAAAGGCTTCGAATGCCGCTGGCGGCGCCCCCGGCAAGGGGGACGGCGGTCGCGGCACGCGGTGCGCGAAGCCTGGGGGTGGTGCACTTCAGCTGACCCGGCCCAGCAGGAGGAATTCCATGAGTGCCTTCTGCACGTGCATCCTGTTTTCCGCCTCGTCCCAGACGACGGACTGCGGCCCGTCGATCACGTCGGCTTCCACCTCTTCGCCACGGTGGGCGGGCAGGCAGTGCATGAACAGGGCGTCGGGCTTGGCCGCGCGCATCATCTCGGTGTCCACGCACCAGTCGGCGAAGGCCGTGCGGCGCTCTTCGTTCTCGGCCTCGTAGCCCATGCTGGTCCAGACGTCGGTGGTGACCAGGTCGGCACCGGCGCAGGCCTGCATCGGGTCCTTGAACACCTTGTAGCTAGAGGCTGAGCGCACGCCGGCAATGGACTGGTCCACCTCGTAGCCGCTGGGCGTGCTGACGTGCACCGTAAAGCCCAGGATGTCGGCGGCCTGCAGCCAGGTGTTGGCCATGTTGTTGCCGTCGCCCACCCAGGCCACGGTCTTGCCCTTGAGGCAATCGGTCAGCGTGCCGCTGCCGTCGGTGGGGCCGCGGTGCTCGATGTAGGTGAACAGGTCGGCCAGGATCTGGCAGGGGTGGAATTCATTGGTCAGGCCGTTGATCACCGGCACACGCGAATGCGCGGCAAAGCTCTCGATCTTGTCCTGGCCGTAGGTGCGGATCATCACCAGGTCGACCATGCGGCTGATGACCTTGGCGCTGTCTTCGATCGGCTCGGCGCGGCCGAGCTGGCTGTCGCCGGTGGTCAGGTGCACCACGCTGCCGCCGAGCTGGTACATGCCGGCCTCGAAGCTCACGCGGGTGCGGGTCGAGGCCTTCTCGAAGATCATGGCCAGGGTACGGTCGGCCAGCGGGTGGTACTTCTCGTAGGCCTTGAACTTGCGCTTGATCTGCGCCGCGCGCTGGAAGATCCAGGCGTATTCGTCGGCGGTGAAATCATTGAACTGCAGGTAATGGCGGATCGGTGCGGTGGTCATGGCGTCGGGTTCAGCTGGATTCGGCGGAAAGCGAAAGACGCCGCGGCTGTGGGCCGCGGCGCCGGGCGTGCGCAAGAGGGATCAGCGCGGTTCGGCGAGGAAGGCCTTCACCAGTGGCGCCAGCAGGGCCACGATCTGGTCGGCTTCGGCCTCGGTCAGGATCAGCGGCGGCACCAGGCGGATCACGCTGTCGGCGGTGACCGACAGCAGCAAGCCGGCATCGGCCGCGCGCTGCAGGATCACGCCGCAGGGGCGGTCCAGCTCAATGCCCAGCATCAGGCCCTGGCCGCGCACTTCACGCACGCCGGGCAGGCTGCCCAGCTCGCGCTGCAATGCGGCCTTGAGGTGGGCGCCGACCTTGGCGGTGTTCTCCAGCAGGCCGTCTTCTTCCATGATGCGGATGGTTTCCACACCGGCACGCATGGCCAGCGGGTTGCCGCCAAAGGTGGAGCCGTGGTTGCCGGGCTGGAAGATGTTGGCGGCCTTGGGGCCGGTCACCACCGCGCCCACCGGCACGCCCGAGCCCAGGCCCTTGGCCAGCGGCATCACGTCTGGCTGGATGCCGGCCCACTGGTGCGCAAACCACTTGCCGGTGCGGCCCATGCCGCACTGCACCTCGTCGATCATCAGCAGCCAGTCGTGCTCATTGCACAGCGCGCGCACCTGCTGCAGGTACTCCAGCCGCATCGGGTGGATGCCGCCTTCGCCCTGGATGGTCTCGAAGAACACCGCGACCACGTCGGGGTTGCCTTCGGTGGCGGCCTTGAGTGCGTTGATGTCGTTCAGCGGCACGCGGATGAAGCCTTCCACCAGCGGCTCAAAGCCCTTTTGCACCTTGGGGTTGCCGGTGGCCGACAGCGTGGCGATCGAGCGGCCGTGGAAGGCGCCTTCGTAGACCACGATCTGCGGGCGGGCGATGCCCTTGTCATGGCCGAACTTGCGCGCCAGCTTGAGTGCGGCCTCGTTGGCCTCCAGGCCGGTCGAGCAGAAAAAAGCATTGGTCAGGCCCGACAGCTCGACCAGCTTCTTGGCCAGGGCTTCCTGGCCGGGCACGTGGTAGTAGTTGGAGCTGTGGATCAGCTTGCCGATCTGCTCCTGCAGCGCCGGCACCAGCTTGGGATGGTTGTGGCCCAGCGTGTTGACGGCGATGCCGCCCAGGCCATCCAGATAGCGTCGGCCCTCGGTGTCCCACACCCAGACGCCGTCGCCATGATCGAGCGCGATCGGCAGGCGGCCGTAGGTATTCATCACGTGGGGCGAGGTAGGCGCTGTCGAGGCGGTCATGCGGGTCCTTCAGAAGCAGGGGGATGGTGGGATTCAGCGAAGCGCGCGCCGCTGAAAGCCGATTTTAGAGGGCCGCCTGTGGCTGACAGGTGACGATTGCGCATCACAGCAATGCGGCGGGAGGGGGGCTAGGGCAGGCCCGTAGAATACGACCCCGATGTCGCAGCGGTGACGCTGTCGCACTGCATCCTTTCCGCGGCACCCTCCGCCTGCCGCCCAGGTTTCACCGAAGCCCCTCCACGATGGTCGCCTTCAACGCCAAAGAAATTTTCATCCAGGGCCTCACCAGCGACGGCCGCACCTTCCGGCCCAGCGATTGGGCAGAGCGTTTGGCGGGCGTCATGAGCGGTTTCCGGCCCGGCGGCCCGGTGCCGGGCAGCCATCTGGGCTATTCGCCCTGGTGCATCCCGACCACGCTCAACGGCGTGAAGTGCGTGGTGGTCCACCCCGACCTGCGCGACTACGACGCCATGGCCTGGGATTTCGTCATGAATTTCGCCCGCGACAACGATTTGCAGGTGGCGGAAGCCTGCCTGCTGCCAGAAGGCAAGCCCTGACGCGGCCCTTGTCAGGGGCCCCGCCGTGAGCGAAATCGCCCATACCGCCCCCTTGTTCGTGCCGCCACCCGGCACTCTGGTGCCCACGGACGAGCAGCAAGCGATCCAGACCGCCCTGCAACCCACCGTGCTGGTGGAAGCCCACGCCGGCGCCGCCAAAACCACCACCCTGGCTCTGCGCCTGGCCGAGGCCTGGCGGCGCGGCGCGGCGCCCGCCAGCTGCCTGGTGCTGACGGCTACCGACGCCGCCTGCGTGGCCATGCAGCAGGCGCTGCGCCGCATCGAGGTGCCGCAGCCAGTGGCGCAGTCCTTTCGCATCGCTACTTTCGAGAACTTCGCCGCCTCGGTGCTGCGCGGTATCGAAGGCGCCGCCGTGCCGCTGCTGCGCCAGGCCGAGCAGCTCAAGCCTTATGTCTGGGAGGGCATCGACTGGATGCAAGACCGGCAGGAAGACCGCTGGCGCGATGCGCTGCTGTTTCCGTCCCTGGGTGACACCGGCTTTGTCGCGGAGTTTCTGGAGCGCATGCTGTGGCTCAAGGGCACGCTGCGGCTGGAGCGAGAAGGCCTGGAAGGCGCGCTGGCGCCCCACCACGCCGAGCAGCTAGGCCAGGACTACACCCTGCTGCGGGTGCTGCATGCCTACGAGCGCGTGCGGCGCGGCGCCCATCCAGACCACCCGGCCTTCCGTGGCCCGGGTGACGCCAGCTACGACCTGGCGCGCCACCTGCGGGCCGAGGAAGAGGGCCTGGCCGACGCCTATCCCGCCGCCTGGCCGCAGCGCCTGCGCCTGCTGCTGGTGGACGAAATGCACGACATGAACGAGGCCATGTACGCCATCCTGCGGCGCCTGCTGCAGCCAGAGGCGGTGTCGTTCTGCGGCGTGGGCGACGTGCACCAGGTGATCCATTCGGCCATGGGCGCCGACCCGGCCTTTCTGCGCGGGCGCATTCCCGAAGACACCGGGCGCCGCGTCGCGGCCTACCGGCTCAGCAGCAGCTTTCGCTTTGACGACAACCTGGCCCGGCGCGCCGGCCGCTTTACCGGGCAGAAGATCAGCTCGGCCGGCACCCATGCCACCACGCTGGAGGTGCGCGCCTACCAGGACGAGGAAGACTGCGTGGCGCAGGTGGTCGATGCCATCCAGGCCTTTCGCAAGGGCCGGCGCAACCTGGCCGGCATGGCGATTTTGCTGCGGCACGAGCACCAGTCCATCCTGCTGGAGAACGCGCTGGTCGATGCCGGGCTGCCTTACCGCATCAGCGGTTTTGAGAGCTACCTGCAGCGCCCCGAAGTGCTGTTGGTGCGCGGCCTGCTGACCATTGCCACGCGGGACTTCGACAGCCTGCGCAACCCCGAAACCCTGGGGCGCATGGTCGAGGCCTTTGTGTTCTTCTGCGGCACCCGCTTTGACGAAGACCCGGCGCAGGCCGACCAGTCGCAGGCGGCACTGCTGGCCACGGCCATCCGCCATTTCCGCGACAACAGCGAGAACCTGTCGGCCTTCCTGGACAACCACGTGCTGCGCACGGCCGACGCCGGCGCTGCGCGGCGCTTGCGGGCGGCCATCGCCGTGGCGCAAGGGGAGGGTGGCCCGGAGCTGTTCGATCGCTTCCTGGCGGCGCTGGACATGCCCTGGTTCGTGTCCCAGGTGCTGGTGCAACCGCAGCGCCGCGTGGCCGCGCTGCGCAATATCGAGGGGCTGCGCCATCTGGCGGCGCGCTTTGACAGCGCCCCGGCCTTCTTCCATCGCCTGAACGAGACGGAAATGCGCCTGGCCACGCTGCGCAAGAACACGCCGTTGACCGTGGCCAGCGCGGCCGACGTCAAGGGGCTGGAGTTCGACCACGTGCTGCTGCCCTTCTTGCAGCAGGGCGAATTCCCCGACGCCGAAGGCCGGCCGGCGGACGAGGAGAACCTCTTCTACGTCGCCATCACCCGTGCGCGCCTGGCCCTGGGCCTGTTTGCTTCGGCAGCGCAGCCCAGCGAGTTTGTGCAGCGCATGGGCTTTAAAAAATCCGGGTAAAAATAACGACGGGCAACAAAAAACCGCCCGAAGGCGGTTCTTTGCTTTGCTGCAGCGCACCCGTTACAAACGGCGGACGGGAAGCCCGTCCGGGCTGTGCCTGAAAGATTCAGGCGGTGAGACTGCCGATTAAGCGGCAGCCGGGGCGGTGGCGAGAGCCTTGACCTTGGCGGCCAGGCGGCTCTTGTCGCGGGAGGCCTTGTTCTTGTGGAAGATGCCCTTGTCGGCCACGGTATCGACCACGCTCTGGGCGCGGGCGAAGGCTTCGGCGGCCTTGGTCTTGTCGCCGGCAGCAACTGCCTTCTCGACGTTCTTCACCGCGGTGCGGTACTTGGAACGCAGCGAGGTGTTCGCTGCGTTGAGCTTGGTGTCCTGGCGGACGCGTTTACGGCCCGACGCGAGACGGGGGTTCTTTTTCTTCGGCTTGGTTGCCATGATTCGATTCCTTAGATGTCTGAGGATGTTGCAGCAAAGCCCATGATTCTAGCAAACCCCCCAGCCTTCCCACTTCGTGTGGTTCGGACACCCCCTTGCAGGGGGCGATGCCAGCAGACCGGCGGAGCCGGATCTGCGGCATCCTGCGCAGTGCCAGGCCGAGGTGATTGGTAACTGAGTGAGCCTCGCAAGCCCCCTACACTCGGCGCCGTGTCATTGTTTAAAGCCGCCTCCACCGTCTCGCTGTTGACGCTCGCTTCGCGCGTTACCGGCCTGGTTCGCGAACTGCTCATGGCCTCGGTTTTTGGGGTGAGCCCGCTGACCGATGCTTTCAACGTCGCCTTCCGCATTCCCAACCTGTTTCGCCGCGTGTTTGGCGAGGGGGCTTTCAGCCAGGCCTTTGTGCCGGTGCTGGCCGCCACCCGGACGGAGCATGGCGACGAGGGCGCCAAGGCGCTGATCGATCATGTCGCCACTTTGCTGGCCTGGGTGCTGGTGCTGCTGTGCATTGCCGGCGTGATCGGTGCGCCGTTCATGGTCTGGGCCATGGCCAGTGGCCTGGAGCGCACGCCGCACGGCTACGACGCAGCCGTGGTCATGACGCGCTGGATGTTCCCCTACATCGGTTTCATGTCGATGGTGGCGCTGGCCGGTGGCGTGCTCAATACCTGGCGCCGCTTTGCCGTGCCGGCGGCCACGCCGGTGCTGCTCAACGTGACCCTGATCCTGTCCCTTGTCTGGGGCGCGCCCTTGTTTGCGCGCTACGGCCTGGAGCCCATCTATGCGCAGTGCCTGGGCGTGATGCTGGGCGGCGTGCTGCAACTGGCCCTGCAGCTGCCGGCCATGCTGCGCCTGGGGCTGCTGCCGCGCATCGGCGTGAGCCTGGCGGCGGTGCGCGCAGCCTGGGCCGACCCCACCACGCGGCGCGTGGCGCGGCTGATGCTGCCGGCGCTGCTGGGCGTGAGCGTGGCCCAGCTGTCGCTGCTGATCAACACGCAGATCGCCTCGCATCTGGCCTCTGGCAGCGTGAGCTGGATCGTCTACGCCGACCGGCTGATGGAATTCCCCACCGCCATGCTGGGCGTGGCCCTGGGCGTGGTGCTGATGCCGCAACTGGCCGCCGCGCGCGCCGCCAAGGACGATGAGCGCTACTCGGCCATGCTCGACTGGGGCCTGCGCCTGGTGGTGCTGCTGTCGGTGCCCTGCGTGGTGGCGCTGCTGGTGTTTGCCCGGCCGCTGGTGGCGGTGCTGTTCCACCACGGCGCCTTCACCGACCGCGACGTGCAGCAGACCACGGTAGCCCTGATGGGTTACGGCGTGGGCCTGCTGGGCCTGGTGGCGATCAAGGTGCTGGCGCCGGGTTTCTACGCCAAGCACGACATGCGCACGCCGATGCAGATTGCGGTCTGTGTGCTGGTGCTGACCCAGGTGCTCAACTACTTCCTGGTGCCGCTGCTGCAGCACGCGGCGCTGACGCTGTCGATCGGCATTGGCGCCATGGTCAATGCGCTGTGGCTGCTGATCGGGCTGATCCGGCGCGGCAGTTTCCGGCCGCTGCGCGGCTGGGGCCTGTTCTTGATGCAGGTGCTGGCGGCCAGCGCGTTGCTGACGGTGTTCTTGGTGTGGATGTCTACCCACTTCGACTGGATCGGCATGCGCGAGGCCTCCTTGCAGCGCGCGGGTTTGCTGGCCGGCGTGATCGCGGCCAGTGCCGTGCTCTACCTGGGGGCGGCATGGGCGGCGGGGGTGAACCTGCGGCAGATGTTGCGGCGTTAGAACGTGCCCGAGGCCTCGCTTGACGGGGCCGCGGGGGCGCCGCCAGAATGTTCCATGGATATACGCTTTTCCGCGCCGACGCCGCTTGAGTACTTCGCCGCGCTGGTCCAGAACGACGATGAACTTCCCCTGCTGGAAGCCGCCACCAGCCTGGCGCAGGACGAATACCCCGAGCTGGACATCCAGCAGGTGCTGGGCGACGTGGATCAGTTGCTGGCACGCGTCAAGCGCCGCCTGCCGGCCGACGCGCCGGCGCTGCAGCGGCTGCGGGTGCTGAACCAGTTCTTCTTCTCCGAGCTGGGCTTTGGCGGCAACGTCAACGACTACTACGACCCCGACAACAGCTACCTCAACGCCGTGCTGCGCACGCGCCGCGGCATTCCGATATCGCTGGCCGTGCTCTGGATGGAGCTGGCCCAGGGCCTGGCGCTGCATGTGCGCGGGGTGAGCTTCCCTGGCCATTTCATGGTCAAGATCAACCTGCCCAAGGGCCAGGTGGTGCTGGATCCGTTCAACGGCCATTCGCTCTCGCGCGAGGAGCTGTCCGAGCGCCTGGAGCCCTACAAGCGCCGCAGCGGCCTGGTGGACGACTACGACGTGCCGCTGGGCCTGTACCTGCAGGCCGCCACGCCGCGCGAGATCCTCACGCGCATGCTGCGCAACCTGAAGGAAATCCACCGCGCCCAGCAGGACTGGGTGCGGCTGATCGCGGTGCAAGACCGGCTGGTGGTGCTGCTGCCTGCCGCCTGGGTCGAGTACCGCGACCGCGGATTGGCGCTGGCCGAGCAGGGGCGCACGCTGGAGGCTGTGGTCGATCTGGAGGCTTACTTGGCCAATGCCGAAGAAGCTCTGGACATAGACAGCATCGAAGAGCGCCTCGCACAGTTGCGTCGCGCCTTGCATTAGGTACACCCCCAGGCTTCGCGCTTCGTGTCTTCGCCAACCCCCTTGCAGGGGGCACATCCTGCGACCCGGCAAAGCCGGTTCCGCGGATGTTTGCGCATGGCCTGCTCCGCGGCCTTCAGAGGTAAGCGGCGGCTAGCTGCGTTGGGGATCTGACGGCGTCCCCGGCAGCCCAAACTGCCGCCAGGCGCGCCGCAGTTGCAGATCTGACGCAAATCCCGATAACTCCGCCGCCCGCGTCACGCTGGCGCCGGCCTTCAGTGCCTGCTGGGCCGTGGCCAGCCGCAGCCGGCGCAGCCAGGTCAGGGGCGCGATGCCGGCGTGCAGCAGAAACAGCCGCGCGAGGTGGCGCGACGAGGTGTTGGCCAGCGTGGCCATGCGCGACACCGTCCAGTTGTCTTGCAGGCGCTCGCCGACCGTGTCTTGCACCCGGTGCAGGCCGGCGTGCAGGTGGTTGCGCCAGGCCAGAAAGGGCGACAGCTCCGGGTCGTGCGGGCCGCGCCGCAGCGCCACCACCATGGTTTGCGCCACCTGGGCCGCCAGCGCCGGGCCGCAGGTCTCGGCGATACGGTGCAGCACCAGATCGATGCCGGCGGTGACCCCAGCGCTGCTGTAGAGCGGCGGATCGACCACGAAGACCCGGTTGTGCACCACGTCGCAGCGCGGTGCTACCTGCTGCAGCTCGTCGAGGTGCTGGTGGTGCGTGGTGGCGCGGCGCCCGGCCAGCAGGCCGGCGTGGGCGGCGATCAACGAGCCCGCGCAGATGGTGACCAGCTCCAGCTTGCCGCGCGCCAGGCGCAGGCCGCGCAGCCAGTGCAGCAGCGTGCGCGAGGCCTCGTCGTCGACCCGGATGGTGCTGCCCGGCAGGCCGACCAGCACCACCCAGGCCGGGCCGCTCCACTGCGTGGGCAGCGGCGCCAGGCCGCTGATGGCCACGCCAACCGAGCCCATGGCCTGTGGGCTGGGCCCGGCAAATTCCAGCACGAAACGCTCGGGCTGGCCGGCGGCGAGCAGCAACTGGTTGGCAATGCGCAGCGCCTCCGCCGGGCCGGCCCAGTCGAGCACCAGGCTGTGGGCCTGGAGCACGAAGACGACGCGGATCGGGGCCACTGCCGCCATGCCTATGCGGCCCGTTCCAGCGCCTGCGGCACGCTGCAAATGGTGGCAAAGCGCTCGGCCAGCACGGTGACGGTGCGGGCCTTGATGTCGGCGCTGGTCAGCGGCTGGCCACCCGGCTGGACCATGTCCCAGGTCAGCGTGGCTTCGGGCACGTAGTCGACCTGCCAGTCCAGGTCAGAGGCGTGGCGGGCGGTGGTCTCGCAGCATTGCTCGGTGCGGATGCCGCTGATCACCAGCCGGGTGATGCCCTGCTGCGTCAGCCACGTGTCCAGCCCAGTGCCGACCAGCGCGCTGTGGCGGTTTTTGGTGAAGGTGGCGGCGGCATCAAAAGCGGCCAGGCCTTCCAGCGGGCGGATATGGCCGGAGGCGGCAGAAAACGGGTTGTCCGACGTATCCGGGCCGCCCTGGTGGAAGACCCGCACGATGGGCCACTTGCGCTCGGTCCAGCCGGCGATCAGCGCGTTTTGCGCCGCCAGGTAGGCGGGCAGCTCGCGTTCATGGAAGAAGGGGCGGTGGCGGAACGATTCCTGGACATCGATAACGAGCAAAGCTGTTGTCATTTTCGGACCTTTTTCTCCTGGGGGTGAAGGTCTTCATTGTCCAGATGCCGCCTGGGCATGCCACGCTTGAAAAGACCAGAATCGATCATTTCAGGACATTATTCGCCACGCCGCTATGTGAGCCGCTATACAAGCCGCGCGGCTTCCAGTTCTTTCTTCAGGTAGGCGTAGTAGAGCGGTGCGGCCACCAGCCCGGCCGGGCCAAACACCGCTTCGGCCACGAACATCACCGCCAGCAGCTCCCACACCGCCATGTGCGTGCGCTGGCCGACAACCTTGGCGTTGATCAGGTATTCAGCCTTGTGGATCACGATCAAGAACACCAGGCAGGCCAGCGCCGTCGCCGGCGACACCGACAGCCCGACCACCGTGATCACCGCGTTGCACAGCAGGTTGCCGACGATGGGCACCAGCCCGGCGATGAAGGTCAGGGTCACCAGCGCCGGGGTGTAGGGCAGGTGCACGTTCCACAGCGGCAGCAGCACGAACAGAAAGATGGCGGTCAGCACCGCGTTGAAGGCGGCAATCCAGAACTGCGCGGCCACGATCTGGCCAAAGGCATCGCCAAACAGGACGATGCGCCGGTGCATGGAGCGGGCCAGCGGCTGGCGGCCGGCGGGCGCCTGCGCGTAGCCGGCCAGCACGCCCACCAGCAGGCCGACATAGGCCAGCAGCAGCGCATGCAGCCAAGCGCGCCCGGCCGTGGTCAGCGCACCGGCCTGGGCGCGCAGGTGGTTGGCGACGATGCGCTGCAGGTCGTCGGCGCCGTCGGGCAGGTGCACGCCGATCTCGGCCGGCAGCTTGAGCCGCAGCTCCAGCACGGTGCGCGCGGTGTGGTCCAGCAGCTCGCGGTACTGCTCGGGCGCATGCAGGATGAAGGTGCGCGACTGCGACAGCGCCGCGCTCAGCATCAGCAGCGGCGCCACCGCCACCAGCACCGCCGCAACGGTCTGCCACAGCGGGGACGGCCCATCCTTGGCCGCACCGGCGCGGCGCCAGGACGGCAGCCGGCCCAGCGCGCGCGCCAGCCAGCGGGTAGACAAAAAGCCAATGCAGACGCACAGCAGCCCCGGCAGCAGGCCCTGCCACATGACCAGCAGCAGCGTGCCGCCCATCAGCAGGTAGCTGGCAAGCCGCACGCCGCGCGGGCTGGTGTCGGGTCCTTCGGGTGGTGTTGCCGGCATGCCCTGGGCCATGGCCGGCGTCAGTTCACGACCACGGCGGCACCGTCGCCGCGCGGCGCGATGGCGCCAATGCGGTAGACCTGCTCGCCCGCGGCGCGCAGCGTGGCGGCCGTGGCTTCTGCGTGTTCTGCGTCCACCACCACCACCATGCCAATGCCGTTGTTGAAGGTGCGGTTCATCTCGATGTCGTCGATGCCGGCCACCTTCTGCAGCCAGGCAAACAGCTCGGTCTGCGGCCAGCTGCCCTTTTGCAGGTGGGCGGCCGTGCCTTCGGGCAGCACGCGCGGGATGTTTTCCAGCAGGCCGCCGCCGGTGATGTGGGCCAGCGCCTTGATCGGGTGCTTGGCCAGGGCTTCGAGCACCGGCTTCACATACAGGTGGGTCGGCTCCATCACGGCTTCGCGGAAGGGCTTGCCGTCCAGCGTGGCGGGCAGGTCGGCGCCGGCGCGCTCGATCACCTTGCGCACCAGGCTGAAGCCGTTGGAATGCACGCCGGCCGAGGCCAGGCCCAGCACCACGTCGCCAGGCTTCACATCCTGGCCGGTCAGGATCTTGGACTTTTCGACCGCGCCAACCGCAAAGCCGGCCAGGTCGTATTCGCCGTCCGGGTACATGCCGGGCATTTCAGCCGTTTCGCCGCCGATCAGGGCGCAGCCCGACAGCTCGCAGCCCTTGGCAATGCCGCCGACCACGGCCGCAGCCGTGTCCACGTGCAGCTTGCCGCAGGCGAAGTAGTCAAGGAAGAACAGCGGCTCGGCGCCCTGCACCAGCACGTCGTTGACGCTCATGGCCACCAGGTCGATGCCGACCGTGTCGTGCATGTTCCATTCAAAAGCCAGCTTGAGCTTGGTACCCACGCCGTCGGTGCCGCTGACCAGCACCGGCTCCTTGTAGCGCTTGGGCACCTCGAACAGGGCGCCAAAGCCGCCAATGCCGGCCAGCACGCCTTCGCGCATGGTTTTCTTGGCAAGGGGCTTGATGCGCTCGACCAGGGCGTCGCCGGCGTCGATGTCGACCCCTGCATCTTTGTAGGACAGCGGGGTGGGGGAGGTCGCGGAAGAGCTCATGGAGTCGTCGAAAATCGCTGGAGTGGAGGCCGCCGGTGAGGGCAGGGCGGGCGTGCCGGGTGCAAATGCGCCGGGCGACTAGAATTTAGGGCTGATTTTAAGGGCTTGCCCCGGGGCACCCGTCCCGGACCTTGCCGCCTCGCCATCCTTTGCATCTTTACCCGCGCCCAGGCGCGCTCCGCTGACCCGCCATTCGCATGCAGCAGATTGCGCTCGATATCGGTTTTTCCACCGGCCCCACGCTCGCCAGCTTCTGGACGGGCTCGAACGCGGCTGCCCTTGAGCACCTGCGGCTCTGGACCGATGCCCACACCGATTCCCGCTCGCCGGTGCCGACCTACCTGTGGGGCGAATCCGCCTGCGGCAAGACCCACTTGCTGCGCGGCGTGTGCGAAGCCCTGCTGTCCCAAGGGGCAAGCGTGGGTTGGCTCGACGCCGGCACGGCGATCCCCGCCAGCTACGACGACCGCTGGGCCGCCGTGATCCTGGACGACGTGCACCTGTACGACGCGGTGCAGCAGCATGCGGCCTTCAACTGGTTCGTCAACGCGCTGTCGCCGCGCGACGGCCATGCGCGCTGGGTGCTGGCCGCCGGCACCCTGCCGCCGGCCGACCTGAAGCTGCGCGAAGACCTGCGCACCCGCCTGGGCTGGGGCCATGTGTTCCATATAGAACTGCTGGACGAACCCGAGCGCCGCGCCGTGCTGCGCAAAGAGGCCGACACGCGCGGCATCTTCCTGGGCGACGACGTGATGGATTTCATGCTCAAGCGCTTCAGCCGCGACCTGGGCAGCCTGATGCAACTGCTCGACCACCTCGACGGCTACGCCCTGCGCACCCAGCGTGCCGTCACCATTCCCTTGCTCAAGGCCATGCTCGCGTCCGAGTGACGCGCGCCCATCCCCCCTCCATGACGACCCACGGTTCCCGCCCCCGCCTGGCCCTGTTCGACCTCGACCACACCCTGCTGCCACTGGATTCCGACCACGCCTGGGGTGTCTTCACCACCACGCTCGGCTGGACCGACCCGGTCGCCTTTGCCCGCCGCAACGACGAATTCTTTGCCCAGTACCGCGCCGGCACGCTGGACATCCACGACTACGTGCGCTTTGCCACCGAGGCCGTGCGCCTGCAGGGCGCTGAAGCCGCAGAGGCCGCCCACCGCCGCTTCATGGCCGAGGTGATCGTGCCGGTCATCCTGCCCGCCGCGCGCGCCCTGGTGCAGCAGCACCGCGACGCGGGCGACGAAATTTTGATCGTCACCGCCACCAACGCCTTCGTCACCCGCCCGATCGCCGACGCGCTGGGCGTGGCCGAGCTGATCGCGGTCGACCTGGCGCGCGGCGCCGACGGCTGGATCACCGGCGCCATCCAGGGCACGCCCTCGGCGCGCGAAGGCAAGGTGCTGCGCATGGAGCAGTGGCTGGCCGCGCGCGGCTGGCACTGGGGTGATGTCGAAACCACCTTCTACAGCGATTCGCTCAACGACCTAGCCCTGCTGGAGCAGGTTAACCACCCGGTCGCCACCAACCCCGACCCGCGCCTGCGCGCACTGGCCGCCGAGCGCGGCTGGCGCATCCTGGACCTCTTTCCGGAAGCCTCCGGTACCAAAGAAGAAAAATGATCAAACAGTTCATCGACAAGCTGCTGGGCAAAAAAGCCCCTACCGGCGGTGCGGCCCGGCCGAAAAAGCCCAGCTTCGGCAAGCGCGAGGACGTGCCGCAGAGCGTGCACGGCATAGACCCGGCGCTGGTCGACAAGCGGGCCGTCGATGTGGTGCGCACCCTGCAAGAGGCGGGCTTTGAGGCCTACGTGGTGGGCGGTGCGGTGCGCGACCTGCTGCTGGGCCTGCGCCCCAAGGACTTCGACGTGGCCACCAGCGCCACGCCCGAGCAGGTCAAGGCGCTGTTTCGCCGCGCCTTCATCATCGGCCGGCGCTTTCGCATCGTGCACGTGGTCTACGGCCGTGGGCGCGAGCATGAGGTGATCGAGGTCTCTACCTTCCGCGCCTACATGGACAACGCCGCCGCCGAGCAGGTCGCCGGCAACGAAAAAACCAGCAAGAGCGAACTCGCCGGCATGACCCACGCGGTTGATTCCAGCGGCCGCGTGCTGCGCGACAACGTCTGGGGCCCGCAGAACGAAGACGCCACGCGCCGCGACTTCACCGTCAACGCCATGTACTACGACCCGCAGACGCAGATCGTGGTCGACTACCACGGCGGCATCAAGGACGCCAAGAAGCTCACCCTGCGCATGATCGGCGACGCCGCCACGCGCTACCGCGAAGACCCGGTGCGCATCATTCGCGCCGTGCGCTTCTCGGCCAAGCTGGCGGCGCTGGGCTTCAAGATGGATGCCAAAACGTCCGGCCCGCTGATCGCCTCGCAGGCCCTGCTGGCCGACGTGCCGCAAAGCCGCCTGTTCGACGAAATGCTCAAGCTGCTGCAGACCGGCCACGCCATTGCCACCATCGAGCAACTGCGCAAGCTTGGCCTGGCCAAGGGCATCTACCCGCTGCTGGACGTGGTGGTGCAGCGCGCCGACGAGCCCTTCGTCAAGGCCGCATTGATGGATACCGACCGCCGCGTGGGCGAGGGCAAGCCGGTGGCGCCCAGCTTCCTGCTGGCGACCGTGCTGTGGGATGACGTGCGCACCGGCTGGAACCGCCGCATCGAGCAACGCCACCATGTGTTCCCGGCGCTGCAAGACGCGATCGACGAAGTCTTCGACAAGCGCATTGGCGACGTCTCCGGCCGTGGCAAGCTGGCCGCCGACATGCGCGAGATCTGGGTCATGCAGCCGCGCTTCGAGAAGCGCACTGGCAGCGCGCCTTATGGCCTGGTGGACCAGCCGCGCTTTCGCGCCGGCTTTGACTTCATGCGCCTGCGCTCTGATATCGGCGAGATCGACGAGGCCCTGGCCGACTGGTGGCAAGAGTTCAGCACCACCGACGACCTGCGCCGCCAGGACCTGATCGACCAGGTGCGCGACGAGCAAAAAACCCGCAGCCGCAAGGCCACGCCCGGCACCGAAGCCGCGCCGCGTCCGGCACGCGTGCGCACCCGTGCGCCGGCCCCGGCCGAGCGCGACGCGGCGCCTGCCGCCGAGGCAGCCGTGGCCGCCAGCGATGCACCCGCAGCCGAAGATGGCGCGGCCGCCCCGCGCAAGCGCCGCCGCCGCCGCAAGCCAACCGGTGGCGCTGATGGCGGCACACCGCCGCAGGCTGATTCGCAAGACTAAGAACGTGTCCGCGCCCACCACGGCCTTCATCGCCCTGGGCGCCAACCTGGGCGACGCCGCCGCCACCGTGCGCGGCGCCTTCGCCGCGCTGGCCGCGCTGCCGCAGACCACGCTGCTGCGGCAGTCCTCGCTCTACCGCAGCGCGCCGGTCGATTCCAGCGGGCCCGACTACATCAACGCCGTGGCCGAGATCGCCACCACCTTGGCGCCGCTGGCACTGCTGCAGGCCCTGCAGGCCATAGAGCAGGCCGCCGGCCGCGAGCGCCCTTACCGCAACGCGCCGCGCACGCTGGACCTGGACCTGCTGCTGTACGGCGACCGCAGCATCGACCTGCCCGAACTCAGCGTGCCGCACCCGCGCATGCACGAACGTGCCTTCGTGCTGGTGCCCTTGGCCGAGATCGCGCCCCAACGCGTGCCACCGGCTGCGCTGGCGGCAGTGGCGGGGCAGGGGATTGCGCGTCTTGCGCCTGACTGAATGCGCAGAAGTTCTGTATAAAAAGTGCCGCTAGCCCAGGTCCTGCCTGGGCTTTTTGCTATCTATTTGGTAGTTTTGCCAAGGGTCGGTAGTCGCCGGATGGCACACTAGTTGCACGACTGTCGGTGCCCACCTACACCTGCTGGATATGCCGTCCGTCGCCTTGCCGTCATTGCGCCCCAGACACTGGCCTGCGGCCGACTTCCCGGCCGCCTTCTTTTTTGAAGGCTTGGATTTCCATGACATCTCGCGCCAGTGCGCCTAAGGGCCCCGATATCGAGCGCGCAGCCGGTGCGAATCCCGCCCTGCAATCGTCACCGCCTGCGCTGCTCCATGCCGCGCCCCAGCATCTTCCGTATCGCACGCTCGGTGCCCACGCGGAGGCGCGCGGCACCCGTTTTGCGGTCTGGGCCCCGAATGCGCGCGGCGTGGCGGTGATCGGTGACTTCAATGGCTGGCAGCCGCAGGGGCTGGAGCAGGCCACCGACGGCAGCGGGCGCTGGCAGGGTTTTGTCGAAGGCGCCGCGCCGGGCCAGTGCTACAAGTACCGCATCCAGCCGCGCGACGGCCCGGCCTTCGACAAGGCCGACCCCTACGCCTTTCGCGCCGAATGCCCGCCGCGCACCGCCTCGCAGATCGCCACGCTGGACTACGACTGGGGCGACGCCGAATGGATGGCCCAGCGCAAGACGCGCCAGGCGCTGGGCGCGCCCATGTCCATCTACGAGGTGCACCTGGGCTCCTGGCAGCGCGACGACGACGGCGCCTACCTGAACTACGCCGAGCTGGGCCGCCGCCTGGCCGCGCACTGCGAGACCATGGGCTTCACCCATGTCGAGCTGATGCCGGTGGCCGAGCACCCGTTCTATGGCTCGTGGGGCTACCAGGCCATTGGCTACTACGCGCCCAGCGCGCGCTACGGCAGCCCGCAGGAGTTGATGGCGCTGGTCGATACCCTGCACCAGCACGGCATTGGCGTGCTGCTGGACTGGGTGCCCTCGCATTTCCCGAGCGATGCCCACGGCCTGGGCTGCTTCGACGGCACGCCGCTGTACGAGCACGCAGACCCGCGCCGCGGCTTTCACCCGCAGTGGAACAGCCTGATTTTCAATTACGGCCGCTTCGAGGTGCGCGACTTCCTGATCGGCAATGCGCTGTTCTGGCTGCAGCACTACCACTTCGACGGCCTGCGCGTGGATGCGGTGGCCTCGCTGCTGTACCTGGACTTTGCGCGCGAGCCCGGCCAGTCGGCCAGCAACGAGCACGGCGGCAACGAGAACCTGCAGGCGGTGGATTTTTTGCGGCAGCTCAACACGGCGGTCTATGCGGCCTTCCCCGATGTGCACGTGGTGGCCGAGGAATCCTCCAGCTGGGGCGGCGTGTCGCGGCCGGTGCACCACGGCGGCCTGGGCTTTGGCATGAAGTGGAACATGGGCTGGATGAACGACATGCTGCGCTACACCGCGCGCCCGCACTTCTACCGCGAGCACCACCGCGACGAGCTGTGCTTCTCGTTCATGTACATGTTCAACGAGAACTTCCTGCTGCCGCTCTCGCATGACGAGGTGGTCTACGGCAAGGGCAGCCTGTGGGGCCGCCAGCCGGGTGACGACTGGCAGCGCGCGGCCGGCCTGCGCGCGCTGTACGGCTTCATGTGGGGGCATCCGGGCAAGAAGCTGCTGTTCATGGGCGGCGAATTCGGCCAGACCGGGGAGTGGCAGCACGAGCGCACGCTGGACTGGCATGAGTGGGCGCTGCCGCGCCATGCCGGCGTGGCGCGCTGGGTGGCCGACCTGAACCGCCTGTACCGCGCCCAGCCCGCGCTGTACCGCCATGATTTCGATGCCGCAGGCTTCTCCTGGGCCCAGACCGAGGCCGAGCCAGCCACCGTGCTGGCCTTCTTCCGCCACGCGGGGCAGGGTGCCGGCGCTGATGTGCTGGTGCTGTGCAACTTCACGCCCGCGCCGGTGCAGGGCTTGCGCGTGGGCGTGCCGCGCGCCGGCCATTGGCGCGAGCTGCTCAACAGCGACGCCCAGGCCTACGGCGGCAGTGGCAGCGGCAAGCTCGGCGCCTGCCAGGCCGAGCCCACGGCCTGTGGTGCTCAGGCGCACAGCCTGCGGCTGGAGTTGCCGCCGCTGTCGGTGGTGTTTCTGTCTGATGGAGTCGGCCATGCCCAGCAATAACCGCAAAGTTCTGGCCTTTGTCATGGCCGGCGGCGAGGGCTCGCGCCTGCACCCGCTCACGGCCGACCGCTGCAAGCCGGCCGTGCCCTTCGACGGCAAGCACCGGGTGGTCGACTTCGTGCTGTCGAGCCTGATCAACTCCGAAATCTTCTCGATCTACCTGCTGGTGCAGTACAAGTCGCAGTCGTTGATCGAGCATGCGCGCACCGCCTGGACCATGCCGCGCTTTGGTCCCGACCATTTCGTGACCGTGGTGCCGCCGCAGATGCGCAACGGCCCGGAGTGGTTCCAGGGCACGGCCGACGCGGTCTACCAGAACATCCACCTGATCGAGAGCTTTCAGCCCGACATCGTGGCGGTGTTCGGCGCCGACCACATCTACCGCATGGACGTGCGCCAGATGATCGACTTCCACCGCCAGTCGGGTGCCGACGTGAGCGTGGCCACGCTGCCGGTGCGGCTGGAGCACTGTGACCAGTTCGGCGTGGTCGAGGTCGATGCCGACCTGCGCGTCACCGACTTCAAGGAGAAGCCCCACAGCACCGCCGCCATGCCCGGGCGCGAAGGCTTTGCGCTGGCGTCGATGGGCAACTACATCTTCAATGCCGAGGTGCTGCTGGAGGCGTTGGAGCGCTCCCATGCCACCGGCGAGAGCGACTTCGGCAAGCACATCCTGCCGCAGATGGTGAACAGCCACCGGCTGTTTGCCTACGACTTCGCCACCAACGTGATCCCGGGCACGGCGCCCTATGAAGAGAATGGCTACTGGCGCGACGTGGGCACCATCGATGCCTACTTCGATGCGCACTTCGACACGCTGGGCGCTAGCCCCAAGTTCCGCATGACCAACCGGCAGTGGCCGATCTATGCCAGCCACGATCCGTCGGAGTCGGCGCAGATCGAGAACGGCATCATCCACCGCTCTGTCGTTGGCTCGGGCTGCATCGTCGATGGCGCCAAGCTCGACCACGCCATGCTGCGCCGCGCCGTCACCGTGCACCGCGACGCGCACCTGCAGCACTGCATCGTGATGGAGCGCTCGGTGATCGGCCGTGGTGCGCTGATCCGCCGCGCCATCATCGACACCGACAACGACATCCCTCCTGGTGAGCGCATCGGCTTTGACCTGGTGGCCGACCGGCTGCGCTTCCATGTCACGGCCAGCGGCATCGTGGTCGTGCCCAGCGGCTATTTCTCGCCCAAGAAGCCGGCCTTGCCCGGGCGGGCCAGCAGGGTGGCGGCCGAAGTGCTGGGCCTGCCGGTCGAGCCGCCGCCATTGGCGCGGGCGCCAGGCGGCAAGACGCCTGGGCCTGCAGCCCCGCTGTTGACCGCGCGCATCCACGCATGAGTTCCCTGCTGGACCAGTCCGGGAACCGGCCCACGCCAGGCTACACGCGGGTCGAGCGCGGTTCGGCGCTGCGGCTGGGCGCGCGCTGGGATGGCACGGGCACCAATTTCGCGCTGCATTCCGTGCCGGCCGAGCGCATTCAGTTGTGCCTTTATGCGGACGACGGCAGCACCGAGCTGGCGCGCATCGACATGGCCGAGCGCAGCGGCGACATCTGGCATGTCTACCTGCGCGATTGCCCGCCGGGCACACGCTACGGCTACCGCGTGCACGGGCCCTACCAGCCCGAAGAGGGCATGCGCTTCAACCCCAACAAGCTGCTGCTCGACCCGTATGCGCTGGCCATCGACCGGCCGCTGCGCGGCGCGCCCGATCAGTGCGGCTACACCCCGGGCACGGAGGAGGAAGACTTCGCCTTCGACGAGGCCGACAACGGTGCGGCCGCGGCCAAGTCCGTGGTGGTGGACACCGCCTTCGACTGGGGCCGCGACGCGCCGCCCGCCGTGCCGTGGGGCGACACCGTGTTCTACGAAGTCCACGTCAAGGGCTTCACGCAGCAGCACCCGGATGTGCCCGAGGCGGCCCGCGGCCGCTACGCTGGCGTGGGGTCAGAAGCGGCCATTGCCCACCTGCAGCGCCTGGGCGTGACGGCGGTCGAGCTGCTGCCGGTGCATGCCTTTATCGACGACGAGCGCCTGGTGCAGGCCGGGCTGGTCAACTACTGGGGCTACAACAGCCTGGGCTTCTTTGCACCTGAGCCGCGCTATGGCAGTGGCGACCCGGTGACCGAGTTCAAGCACATGGTGCGGGCGCTGCATGCGGCCGGCATCGAGGTAATCCTGGACGTGGTCTACAACCACACCGGCGAAGGCAACCACCTGGGCCCCACGCTCAGCTTCAAGGGCATAGACCACGCGGGCTACTACCGCCTGCTGCCGGAAGACCGGCGCTTTTGCATGGACTTCACCGGCACCGGCAACACGCTGGACAGCAGCAGCCCGCTGGTGCTGCGCCTGGTGCTGGACAGCCTGCGCTACTGGGTGCAAGAGATGCACGTCGATGGCTTTCGCTTCGACCTGGCCACCACGCTGGGGCGTGCCGCCCATGATTTCGACCAACGCTCGGCCTTTCTGTGCGCCATCCAGCAAGACCCGGTGCTGGCCCGCGTCAAGCTGATCGCCGAGCCCTGGGACTTAGGCCCAGGCGGCTACCAGGTCGGCGGTTTTCCCGCGCCCTGGGCCGAGTGGAACGGCAAGTACCGCGACGCGGTGCGCGACTTCTGGCGCGGCGAGGACGGCGCGCTGCCCGAATTTGCCGCGCGGCTGTGCGGCTCGGCCGACATCTATGGCGAGTCGCGGCGCGGGCCGCAGGCCAGCGTCAACATCATCACCGTGCATGACGGCTTCACGCTGCAGGACCTGGTGAGCTACCACGACAAGCACAACGAGGCCAATGGCGAAGACAACCGCGACGGCGAAAGCCACAACCGCAGCTGGAACTGCGGCACCGAGGGCCCGACCGACGACGCCGCCATCCTGGCGCTGCGCGAGCGGCAAAAGCGCAACCTGCTGACCACGCTGTTTGTGTCGCAGGGCGTGCCGTTGCTGCTGGCCGGCGACGAGATGGGCCGCAGCCAGGGCGGCAACAACAACGGCTACTGCCAGGACGGCGTGCTCAGCTGGCTCGATTGGTCGCCCGCGCAAAGCGGCGACCCGCTGCTGGTCTATGCGCGCCGGCTGCTGGCGTTTCGCCAAAGCCATGCGGTGCTGCGGCGCAGCCGCTTCTTCAGCGGCGAGGCCGACGCGGCCGGCCGCAAGGACCTGGCCTGGTACAGCGTCTGGGGCCAGGAGATGGACCAGGACGAATGGAGCAAGCCCGGCACCCGCTGCGTGGCCGCGCTGCTCGACGGCGGCCGTACCGCGCTGGCCCATGAAGACCAGAGCGCGATCACCAGCGATTCGGTGCTGCTGCTGATCAATGCGTCGGCACAAGAGGCGAGCTTCACCCTGCCGGCGTACGCCGCCGCGCCGGGCGGCTGGACGCCGCGCATCGACACCGCCACCCCCGACGGCCAGCCCGTGGCCGCGCAGGCGGCGGGCGGCATGGCCGACATCACGCCCTGGCATGCCGGTGAGCAGCATGCCCTGCCGGCGCATTCCATGGTGGTGCTGACCCAGCCCTGTTGTGCCTGAGCCCCTGCACGGCGGCACGTTGCTTGCTGCGCTTGGGTGACACTGGCGTACTTCCCCAAGGATTCTTCCGTGACCGACACTGCTGCCAACGCCGAGGGCGTATACGCGACCATGGATGACCACGCCGCGCTGCAGAACCTGGCGCAGCAACTGGGTCTTGCAGTGCGCTGGCACGACTTCTACGGCCGCGAGCGCGAGGTGCCAGACGCCACGCTGCGCAGCGCGCTGCACGCCATGGGGGTGC
This sequence comes from Xylophilus sp. GW821-FHT01B05, assembly GCA_038961845.1. NCBI lineage: Bacteria > Pseudomonadati > Pseudomonadota > Betaproteobacteria > Burkholderiales > Xylophilus > Xylophilus sp. GW821-FHT01B05. The sequence goes on along the minus strand of CP152408.1, from coordinate 3,594,902 downwards.
CGGCCGCGGACGATGCCCAGGTCCATGCCGCGCTGGCAGCCCATGCCGCGGCGGGCCACCAGCAGACCTTGCCGCCGGTGATCGTGCTGCGCGAAGGCGCCGACGCCTATGGCGTGGCGCTGGCAACCGGCACGCCGGACGGCAGCCTGTGGCACCTGGCGCTCGAAGGCGGCCGGCGCGAAGCCCTCTACAGCCACCAGGGCGGCAACGGCCGCCAGTACGTGGTGCTGCCGGCCGGCCTGCCCGTGGGCTACCACCGGCTCGACGGCATCACCGAGCGCGAGGGCTACACGGCCGTCATCGTCACGCCCGTGCGCTGCTGGATGCCGGCGGGCCTGCAGTCGGGCGAGCGCTGGTGGGGGCCGTGCGTGCAGCTCTACGCATTGCGCTCTGCACGCAACTGGGGCATGGGCGACTTCACCGACCTGCGCATGCTGGTGGCCAGCATGGCGGAGCTGGGCGCCTCCTTTGTCGGGCTCAACCCGCTGCATGCCCTGTTCCCGCAGCGGCCCGAGGCCGCCAGCCCCTACAGCCCGTCGAGCCGCAACATGCTCAACCCCATCTATTTGGACGTAGAGGCGGTGCCCGACTTCCAGGAGTGCGCCGAGGCACGGCAACTGGTGGCCAGCGGTGATTTCCAGCAGCGCCTGCAGGCGCTGCGCGCCACCGAAATGGTGGACTACGCCCAGGTGGCCTCGGTCAAGTACGGCGTGCTGGAGCTGCTGTGGGCGCATTTCCGCCAGCAGCACCTGGCGGCGGGCAGCGAGCGCGCAGCCCAGTTCCAGGTGTTTCTGCACCGTGGCGGCGAAGCCCTGCGCGCCCATGCGCTGTTCGAGGCCCTGCAAGAACACCTGCCCGCCACCGATGCCCCGATCTGGGGCTGGCCGGACTGGCCCGAGGCCTACCGCTCTCCACGCGGCGAGGCCGTGGCCGACTTTGCGCGCGAGCACGAAGACCGCGTCGGCTTTCGCGCCTGGCTGCAGTGGCAGGCCGAGCAGCAGCTAGAGGCCGCGCAGCAGCAGGCGCGGCAGGCCGGCATGGGCCTGGGCCTGTACCGCGACCTGGCGGTGGGCGTGAACGAAGGCGGCTCCGAGACCTGGACCGAGCCCGACGTCTATGCCCTGGGCATGCACGTAGGCGCGCCGCCCGACCCGCTCAACGCACTGGGGCAGAACTGGGGCCTGCCGCCCTTCAACCCACGGCGCCTGCAGGCCGGGCGCTACCAGCCCTTCATCGACACCCTGCGCGCCAACATGCGCCACGCCGGCGCGCTGCGGCTGGACCATGTCATGGGGCTGATGCGCCTGTTCTGGATCGCGCCCACCGGCGCCTCTTACGTGGCCTACCCGCTGGAAGACCTGCTGGGCATCCTGGCGCTGGAGAGCCACCGCCACCAGTGCATGGTGATAGGCGAAGACCTGGGCAACGTGGCACCGCGCATGCGCGAGGCCATGCACGAGCACGCGCTGCTGTCGTACCGGCCGCTGTTTTTTGAGCGCACGCATGGCGGCAGCTTTCGCGCGCCGCCCGACTGGCCGCAGCAGGCGCTGGCCGTGGTCAGCACGCACGACCTGCCCACCCTGCGCGGCTTCTGGAGCGGCGAAGACCTGGCGCTGCAGGCGCGCCTGCATCTCTACCCCGACGAGCAGACGCGCTACCAGCTGGTGCTGGACCGCTCGCAGGACCGGGCCCGGCTGCTGATTGCGCTGGAGCGCGAAGGCCTGCTGCCCGCCGACGCCACGGTAGACCCGGCCTCGCTGCCTGAATGCAGCTCTGCGCTGGTCGAGGCGGTGCACACCTATCTGGCGCGCACGCCCTCGCTGCTGCTGGGCGTGCAACTGGAAGACGTCACCCAGCAGCGGCTGCAGGTCAACGTGCCCGGCACGGGTGAAGACGTGTTCCCCAACTGGCGCCGCAAGCTGGCAGTGAACGTCGAGGCACTGGCGCTGGACGCGCGCATGCTGGCAGTGGCCGCGGCGCTGCGCGCACAGCAGCGCGGGCCTGCCGCATGAAGGTCCTGTTCGTCACGCCCGAATGCGCGCCCTGGGTCAAGACCGGCGGCCTGGGCGATGTCAGCGGCGCACTGCCGCCCGCGCTGGCGGCGCTGGGCCACGACGTGCGCGTGCTGATCCCGGCCTACAAGGCCTTTGCCAACATGGCCGGCCGCCACACTGAACTGCAACTGCCCGCGCGCGAGGGCTGGCCGGCCGCGCGCATCGACAGCGTGGCCCAGCCCTCGGGCGTGACCCTGCTGCTGCTCGATTGCCCGGAACTCTTCGTGCACCCCGGCGGCCCTTATGTCGACACCGGCGGTGTTGACCACGCCCAGAACGCGCGGCGCTTTGGCTTCCTGGCGCGGGTGGCGGCCTGGCTCGCTGCCGCCGACACGCCTTGGCCGGCCTGGCAGCCGGATGTCCTGCACGGCCACGACTGGACCTGTGGCCTGGCGCCTTTCTACCTGCACCTGGCGCGCCAGCGCGGCGTGGCCACGGCGGCCAGCGTCATGACCATCCACAACCTGGCCTTCCAGGGCCGCTTCTGGATGGCCGACGCCGCCATGCTGGGCATTCCGCCGGCCTGGCTCGGCATCGATGGCGTGGAGTTCTGGGGCGATATCTCCATGCTCAAGGCCGGCCTGCAGTTTTGCGACGCCATCACCACCGTCAGCCCGACCTATGCGCGCGAGATCACCACCGAGGCCCTGGGCGTGGGCCTGCACGGCGTGCTGCAGGCGCGTGCCGACCGGCTCGTGGGCATCCTCAACGGTGTCGACACCCAGGTCTGGAACCCGCAGACCGACGCCTTCCTGGCGCAGCGCTACCACTGGCGCGCCATGCGCGGCAAGGCCGTCTGCAAGGCCGCGCTGCAGCGCGAATGCGGCCTGCGGCAAGACCCGGGCGCGCTGCTGTTCGGCCTGATCGGCCGCCTGACCGAGCAAAAGGGCATTGATCTGGTGGTGCAGGCGCTGCCCTGGCTGTTGTCCCAAGGCGCGCAACTGGCGGTGCTGGGGCAGGGCGAGCCCGCCCTGCAAGACGCGCTGCGCGCCGCCGCCGCCACGCACCCGGAGCAGGTCAGCGCACTCATCGGCTTTGACGAAGCGCGCGCCCACCGCATAGAAGCCGGCGCCGACGTGTTCCTGATGCCTTCGCGCTACGAGCCCTGCGGCCTGAACCAGATGTACAGCCAGCTCTACGCCACGCCGCCGCTGGTGCACGCCACCGGCGGCCTGGTGGATTCGGTGGTGGATCTGCAGGCCGGCCCCGATGCCGCCACCGGCATCGTCATCCCCGAGGCCACGCCCGCCGCGTTGCTGCAAGGCCTGCAACGCGCCCAGGCCGCCTACCGCGACCCGCCGCTGTGGCGCGCGCTACGGCGCAACGGCATGCGCCAGCGCTTTGGCTGGGAAGACAGCGCGCGGGAGTACGACGCGTTGTACCGAAGGCTGCGGCCGGGACTATCAAATAGATAGCTAGTAGCCCAGGTGGGTAAAGGGCTAGAGGCCTAAAAGGTCAAAAAACTTCGGGGTCAATCGACTTGCGCTCCAGTGGCCTTGACGATCTGCTGGTACTTGGCCAGCTCCTGGTGCATGAAGCGGTCAAATTCCTCGGGCGAGGTCGGCACCGGCTCGGCCATCAGGCCGGCGAAGCGGGTCTTGGTCTCGGGCGTGTTGAGCGCGGTGACGAAGGCCTGGTTGAGCTTTTGGACGATGTCGTGCGGCGTCTTGGCCGGCGCCACCAGGCCCCACCAGGTGTCGATGGCAAAGCCCTTGAGCGTGTCGGACACCGGCGGCGCCTCGGGCAGGGCCGGGCTGCGCTGGGCGGTGGTCACGGCAATGGCCTTGAGCTTGCCCGAGCGGATGTTGGGTGCAGCCGTGGCCAGGTTGTCGAAGTTGAAGTCGACTTGGCCCGACAGCAGCGCCAATTGCGCCGGGTTGCCGCCGTTGAAGGGGATGTGTACCGCGAAGATGCCGGCCTGCTGCTTGAACATCTCGCCGGCCAGATGGCCCGCGCTGCCATTGCCGCCGCTGCCGTAGTTGAGCTTGCCGGGGTTCTTCTTGCCGTAGGCGATCAGGTCGGCCACGCTGTTGATGTGCAGGCGCTGCGCGCTCTCTGCGTTCATCACCAGCACGTTGGGCACGCGCAGCATCTGCGTGATGCCGGCAAAGTCCTTGGCCGCGTCGTAGGGGATGCGGCTGTAGAGCCAGGGGTTGACGGCGTGCGTGGCGGTGCTGGAGATGCCTATGGTCAGGCCATCGGGTGCGGCCTTGGCGATCATGTCGGCACCGATGTTGCCGCCGGCGCCGGGCTTGTTGTCGATGATGACCGTGCCCAGGCTGTCGCGTACGCGCTCGGCCAGCACGCGGGCGGTGACATCGATCGGGCCGCCAGCGGCAAAGGGCACGATGAGGCGGATCGGGCGGCTGCCCACCGATTGCGCGAAGACGGGGGCGGCAATGCTGGCCGCGGTGCTGATAAGAATATGACGACGTTTCATGGCCGCCGATTGTCCTCTTGCTGCCATGCGGCAGACACAATCGCTTACCCTATTTTGTGTGCCGGATGTGATGCGGCCAGTGCCCCTGGCGCGTTGTAGGCGCATGGAAGATTTTTTCCATGTACCACCACCCGGAGTTCACACCATGAAGATCCAAGCCCTCGTCGCTGCTCTTGCCCTCTCCATCGGCGGTGCCGCCTTCGCCCAAACCCCGGCTGCAGCCCCAGCCGCTCCGGCCGCTGCCGCAGCTCCTGCTGCCACGGCAGCAGCTCCTGCCAAGGTCACAAAGAAAAAGGCCCACGCCAAGCATGTCAAGGCCAAGAAGGCCGCCGCTGAAGCCAAGACCAGCTAAGACCGCGCCACCGGCCCCTGCATGGGGGCTGGCCGCCAAGACAAAGGCCCGCAGCTTCGCGCTGCGGGCCTTTGTTTTTGTGGGGCGCGAAGGTGAGGCTCAGCCGCCGTGCTTGTCGGCCTCGCTGGTGAAGGCGTCGGCAAAGAATTCTTCTGCTGGCAGGCCGCGCTCGGCCACATAGGCTTTTTGTGCGGACTCGACCACGATGGGCGCGCCGCAGGCGTAGACCTGGTGGCCCGACAGGTCGGCGAAGTCGTCCAGCACGGCCTGGTGGACAAAGCCGGCGCGGCCGGTCCAGTCGTCTTCGGGCAGGGCGTTGGACACCACGGGCACGTAGGTCAGCTGCGGCATCTCGGCGGCCTTCTGCGTGATCCAGTCGTGCAGGTACAGGTCGGCCGGGCGGCGGCCGCCCCAGTAGAGCGTGACCGGGCGCGTGCTGGCCTTGAACTGCAGTTGCTCGATCAGTGCCTTGATCGGCGCGAAGCCGGTGCCCGAGGCCAGCAGCACGATGGGTTTGTCAGAGTCTTCGCGCAGGAAGAAGCTGCCAAAGGGCGCCTCGCAGCGCAGGATGTCGCGCTCTTTCAGGGCGGTGAACACGTGGTCGGTGAACTTGCCGCCAGGCATGTGGCGCAGGTGCAGCTCGACGCTCGGGCCGGTCTCGGCCTGGGTGTGCGGCGCGCTGGCCATGGAGTAGGCGCGGCGGCTGCCGTCGCGCAGGATGAATTCCAGGTACTGGCCGGCGTGGTAGCGCAACTGCTCGGTGGCCGGCAGTTGCAGCCGCAGCCGCACCACGTCGTGCGAGAGCTTTTCCAGCAACTGCACGCGCACCGGCATCTTGCGCACCGGGAAGGCGCTTTCGTCGGTGACCTGGCGCGATTCCAGCACCACGTCGCTTTGCGGCACCGAGCGGCAGGTCAGGACCAGTCCCTGGGCCTCTTCCTCGGCCGACAAGGCCTTGCTCTGGTGCTCGCCCTGGACGACGCTGCCTTCGAGCTTCTTGCATTTGCAGGAGCCGCAGGCCCCGTCCTTGCAGCCATAGGGCAGGCCAATGCCTTGGCGGATGGCGGCGGTCAGGATGGTCTCGCCAGCCTCGGTGGTGAAGGTGCGGCCGCTGGGCTGCACGGAAATAGTGAAACTCATCGCTTGGTTATCCTTGGGCGGAGCCTGGCTTCCGCTCTTGTTTCTGCTGATCGGATCGATTTTGCCTTCAAACCAGACCCCCCTCGGCGCGCTGCCTGCGCGTTTCAAACGCCAGCGCGTGCTGATCGTCGGCTGCGGCGACGTTGGCCTGCGTGCGGCGGGCCTGCTGGCAGGGCGTGTGCGCCTGCTGGCGCTGACCTCTTCGCCCGAGCGCGCACCGGCCCTGCGTGCGCGCGGCATCGTGCCGCTGGCGGGCAATCTGGACGACGCGGCATCGCTGCGGCGGCTGGCCGGGCTGGCGCAGCGCGTGCTGCACCTGGCGCCGCCGCCCCCGGCCAGCGAGGACGCCGGTGCCCATTGGTGGCGCGACCCGCGCACGCTGGCGTTGGTGCGCAGCTTGGCGCGGCGCACGCGGCCGGGCGTGCTGGTGTATGGCTCGACCAGCGGTGTCTACGGCGACTGCCGTGGCGAGCGCGTGCCAGAGTCGCGCCCGGTGGCGCCGCACACCGCCCGCGCGCACCGCCGGGTGGATGCCGAGGCGGCGGTGCGCCACTTTGGCCGTGGCGGCAGCCGCGCCAGCATCCTGCGCATTCCCGGCATCTACGCGCCGGATCGGCCCGGCGGCACGCCGCGCGAGCGCCTGCTGCGCGGCACGCCGGTGCTGCAGGCCGCAGACGATGTCTACACCAGCCACATCCACGCCGACGACCTGGCGCGCGCCTGCTGCGCGGCACTGTGGCGCGGCGCGGCGCAGCGCGTGTACCACGCCAGCGACGACACCGAGCTGAAGATGGGCGACTACTTTGACCTGGCGGCCGACCTATACCGCCTGCCGCGCCCGCCGCGCGTGGCGCGCAGCGCTGCGGGCGAGCAGCTGTCGCTGATGCTGCTGAGCTTCATGAGCGAATCGCGCCGGCTGGACAACCAGCGCCTGCACCAGGAGCTGCGGCTGGCGCTGCGCTACCCGACGGTGCGGCAAGGCTTGGCGGCCGTTGCTGCGGCATAACTATAAAAAGAATAGCTAGAAGCCCAGGCTGCACCTGGGCTAGAGGCATTTTTTACCTAAAGAACGCCTGCCGCGCGCAGCTCTGCAATTGCCGCAGGCGCCAGCCCGAACTCCCGCAGCACCTCGTCGGTGTGCTCGCCCAGCGCGGGCGGGGCGCGGTGCAGTACCGGCGGGTGCTCGCCCAGGCGCAGCGGGCTGGCCACGCCGGCGATTTCCGTGATGCCGTCGCCCGCCGCGCGCGGCAGCTTGAGCGCCAGGCCGCGTGCCTGCACCTGCGGGTCGGCAAAGGCCTGGCCAATGTCGTTGATCGGGCCGCAGGGCACGGCCTTGTCTTCCAGCAGCGCGATCCAGTCGGCGGTGCTGCGGGTGCGGGTGATCTCTTCCATCGCCGGGATCAGCGTGTCGCGGTGGCGTACCCGCAAGGTGTTGCTGGCGTAGCGCGGGTCGGCGCTCCATTCGGGCTTGCCCACGGCGGCGCAAAAGCGGGTGAACTGGCCGTCGTTGCCGATGGCCAGCAGCACGGCGCCGTCGGCGGTCGGGAAGTCCTGGTAGGGCGCCAGGCTGGGGTGCGTATTGCCCTGGCGCTGCGGCACGTCGCCGGTGTTGAGGTAGCCGGTGGTCTGGTTGGCAAGCAGGGCCATGCCCACGTCCAGCAGCGCCATGTCGATGTGCTGGCCGCGGCCGGTGCGCCCGCGCGCCTGCAGCGCGGCCAGGATGGCGGTGGCGGCGTACATGCCGGTGAAGGTGTCGGTCAGCGCCACGCCCACACGCTGCGGGCCGCCGCCGGGCGTGCCGTCGGCGCGGCCGGTGATGCTCATCATGCCGCTCATGGCCTGCACCATGAGGTCATAGCCGGCGCGCTTGGCGTAGGGGCCGTCCTGGCCAAAGCCGGTGATCGAGCAGTAGATGAGCCGTGGGTTCAGCGCCTGCAGGTTGGCGTAGTCCAGGCCATAGGCTTTCAGGCCGCCGACCTTGAAGTTCTCCACCAGCACGTCGGCCTCGGCCGCCATGCGCTGCAGCAACTGCTGGCCCTGGGGCGTGGCCATGTCGATGGTGACCGAGCGCTTGTTGCGGTTGCAGCAGGCGAAGTAGGCCGCCTGCTCGGTGTCGCGGCCCTCGGCATCCTGCAGAAAGGGCGGGCCCCAGTGGCGCGTGTCGTCACCGGCGCCGGGGCGCTCGATCTTCACCACATCGGCGCCCAGGTCGGCCAGCGTCTGGGTGCACCAGGGCCCGGCCAGCACGCGCGAGAGATCAAGAACCTTGAGGCCGGCGAGGGCGCCTTCGTGTGTGGTGAAGCTCATGCGATGTGTCCTGTGAACGGAGAGCGTATTGGTTCTTCATGCGCAGGCGCGCTGCGCCGGGCCGCCCCAAGCGGCCGCGCCGCCCCCTGGAAGGGGGTTGGCGAAGACACGCAGTGCGAAGCCTGGGGGTTAGCTGAAGGCCGGGATACCGGTTTGGGCGCGACCGAGGATGAGGGCGTGCACATCGTGCGTGCCTTCATAGGTGTTGACCACTTCCAGGTTCACCAGATGGCGCGCCACGCCGAACTCGTCGCTGATGCCGTTGCCGCCCATCATGTCGCGCGCCAGGCGGGCGATGTCGAGCGACTTGCCGCAGCTGTTGCGCTTGATGAGCGAAATGATCTCGACCACGTTCTGGCCTTCGTCCTTCATGCGGCCCACGCGCAGGCAGCTTTGCAGGCCCAGCGTGATTTCGGTCTGCATGTCGGCCAGCTTCTTCTGGATCAGCTGGTTGGCGGCGAGCGGGCGGCCAAACTGCTTGCGGTCCATGGTGTACTGGCGCGCGGTGTGCCAGCAGAACTCGGCCGCGCCCAGCGCGCCCCAGGCGATGCCAAAGCGTGCGCTGTTCAGGCAGGTGAACGGGCCTTTGAGGCCTTGCACCTCGGGGAAGGCGTTTTCTTCAGGCACGAAGACTTCGTCCATGACGATTTCGCCGGTGATCGAAGCGCGCAGGCCGACCTTGCCGTGAATGGCCGGGGCGCTCAGGCCCTTCATGCCCTTTTCCAGCACAAAGCCGCGGATCGGGCCAACGGCGCCGCCTGCGGAGACTTCCTTGGCCCAGACCACGAACACGTCAGCCACGGGGCTGTTGGTGATCCACATCTTGGCGCCAGAGAGCTTGTAGCCGCCGTCAACCTTGTGGGCGCGCGTGACCATGCTGCCGGGGTCAGAGCCGTGGTCGGGCTCGGTCAGGCCGAAGCAGCCGATGTATTCACCGCTGGCGAGCTTGGGCAGGTATTTTTGCTTCTGCGCTTCGGTGCCGAATTCATGGATTGGCACCATCACCAGCGAACTCTGCACGCTGGCCATGGAGCGGTAGCCGGAATCCACGCGCTCGATCTCACGCGCCACCAGGCCGTAGCTCACATAGTTCAGGCCGGCACCGCCGTACTGCGTCGGGATGGTCGGGCCCAGCAGGCCCAGCTCGCCCATCTCGCGGAAGATGCTGGTGTCCATCTTCTCGTGGCGGAAGGCTTCGAGCACGCGCGGCGCCAGCTTGTCCTGGCAATAGGCATGGGCCGCGTCGCGGATCATGCGCTCGTCGTCGGTCAGTTGCTGGTCGAGCAAAAACGGGTCGGCCCATTGGAAGGCGGCGCGGCTGGGGGCGCTGGACATGAGAGGTCTCCTGGGGAAGGGGTAAGCAGAGGGAAAAGATGAGGTCTTGCGCCGACATCCTAGTGCGCGGCTGGCGCCACGGCAAACGAGTTTTGCACATCAAGCTATGCGGTATAGGAATTTCTGAAAGAATGGAGCCCAGATGCCTGGCCGGCATGCCTTTTAAAAAGATTCCATTTCATCATGCGACGCCGTATTCCCTCCACGCAGGCACTGGCCTGCTTCGAAGCCGCCGCGCGGCACGAAAGCTATACCCGCGCGGCCGAAGAGCTGTCGCTCACGCAAAGCGCCGTGTCGCGCCAGGTGCAGGCGCTGGAGGCTTTCCTGGGCGTGACCCTGTTCCGCCGCACGCGGCACGGCGTGGCGCTGACGCCTGGTGGCACCCAGTACTGGCGCCACATCGCGCGCGGGCTCGAAGGCCTGGAGCGCGACACGCTCGACCTGATGGCCGGCCAGGGCCGTGGCGGCGCCGTGGCGCTGGCGGCGGTGCCGACCTTTGCCACGCGCTGGCTGGTGCCGCGCCTGCCCCGGCTGGCCGCGCTGCACCCGGACATCACGGTGCATATAGAGACCCGCACCCGCCCCTTCCTGTTTGCCGACACCGGCTTTGATGCCGCGCTGTACGCCGGCACGCCCGAGCAGGTCGCCCACTGGCCCGGCACCCGCGCCGAGCCGCTGCTGCACGAAGACGTGATCCCGGTCTGCAGCCCCGCGCTGCGCGGCGGCCTGGAGCTGACGCCGGGCCGGATCGCCGCCATGCCCCTGCTGCAGCAAAGCACCCGGCCCTACGGCTGGCGCCAGTGGTTCGACGCCATGGGCGTGGCCGCACCGGCGGCCCTGGCCGGGCCGCGCTATGAGCTGTTCTCGATGGTGGCCGTGGCCGCCGCGCACGGCCTGGGCGTGGCGCTGATCCCGCCGCTGCTGATCGAGGCCGAGCTGGCGCGCGGCGAACTGGTGGTGGCCTGCAACCGGCCACTGCGCGGCGAGCGCTCGTACTACCTGGTCACGCCGGCGGTGGACGCGCCGCCGCCCGCCCTGGCCAGCTTCAGCGAATGGGTGCGCGCCATGGCGCAGGAGAGCGCCGCCAGCTAGCGCGGGCGGCGCAGCGCCTGCCGGCGCGCGGCGCGGCGCTGCATGGCGACCCGGATCGCCACCTGCAGCACGGCCAGCCCGGCGGTGACCAGAATGCGCTGCCGCCGCGTCGGCCCACGCGTTGTGGCAGGCGCCAGCGCCAGACGCGGGGTGGCTTGCAGCATGGGCGCGGGCGCCACGGCAGGCAGGGCCTGCGGCTTGCGCGAGCCGTATTCGTTGGCATAGACCCAGGTGAACTCAGCGCCCAGCAAGAAGATCTGCGCCGAGTAATACACCCACACCAGCAGCACCACGATGGAGCCCGCCGCCGCAAAGGATGACGAGATGCTGCTCTTGCCCACGTACAGCCCGATCAGCAGCTTGCCCACCTCGAACAGCACGGCCGTCACCGCCGCGCCCACCCAGACATCGCGCCAGGCAATGCTGGCCCGTGGCATCAGCTTGTAGATCATGGCGAACAGCAGGGTGGTGATGGCCAGCGACACCACCAGGTTCAGCGCCAGCAGCGCAAAGGTCCAGCCCGGCACCAGTTGGCCGGCCCACTTGCCCATGGCCGCCACCGCCGCGCTGACGGTCAGCGACACCATCAGCAAGAAGGCCAGGCCCAGGATCAGCCCAAAGGACAGCAGCCGCGTGCGCAGCGTGCCGAACACGCCGCTCTGCTTGTCGGCCGCAGGCACGCGCCAGATGCGGTCCAGCGCGCTTTGCAGCTCTGCAAACACGGTGGTGGCGCCCACCACCAGCACCACCACGCTGATGGCGCTGGCAACGATGCCCTCGGTCGGGTGGCTGGCGCCGCGAATCAGCCCTTGCACCGCCAACGCGCCATCCTGCCCCAGCAAGCCGGCGAGCTGGCCCACGATCTCGCCCTGCACCGCCTCGCGGCCAAAGACAAAGCCGGCCACCGCGATCACGATCAGCAGCAGCGGCGCGAGCGAGAAGACGGTGTAGTAGGCAATCGCCGCGCCCATGCTGGGCGCATAGTCGTTCGACCACGAGGCCACCGACTTGCGCGCCAGCGTGACAAAGGGGGTGATGTTCATGCTGCGCTCCTCCTAGAACGTGTTCACGATCTGTATGGGGATCGCGTTGGAGTGCAATCGGGATGAGTGGGTGGCCCGGATCCCGCTGCATGGGCTGGTGCCCATGCAAGGGGCCGGGGCGCTCAATCGCCCGATTTCACTCCAACCCTCCGGGCAAGTGTCTTTGCGGGCGGTCTGCGGCGTTGCGGCGCTTGCCAATAGCGGTGCTATTGGCTGCGCACCGCGCCTTGCATCCCATCCCGCAAAGACACTTGCGCGACCCCATAGAGATCGTGAACACGTTCTTCTCATTGTCCGGGAGGCCTGTGCCGCAAAAGTGCAGGAATGTTTCCGGCCCGTCCTGCGCGGGCCCTGGCTTGCCGGCGGACTACTGGCTGGTGCAGCTCACGTAGTCGACGTTGTAGCGGTTGCAGTTGGTGAAGAGCGCCCGCACGGCCGGGGATACCGGCATGGTCTGCGGCGGCGGCGCGGCGTACATGCGGCGCTGCGGTTCGATCTCCTGCAGCCAGGCGTCGTACTGCTGCTGGAACTCCAGCAGCCGCGTGCGGTAGGCGGCCCCAAGCTCCTGGCGACGCATGTTGAACTGGCCGTAGTTGATCTCGCCCGTGTACAGCCGCGTGGTGAGGAACACCAGGTCGCGCTGGTTGAGTTCGAACGCCGACACCAGGGCCGGCGGAAGCTTGCTCGCCCGGTAGCTCTGCCCCAGCGGCAGGCAGCGCTGCCGCTCGCTGCCCCAGATTTCGAGGGCGGTCTTCTCAGGGGCGCTGGGCATCTGCTTGCTGCCGAGCATGGGCAGCGACGCCTGGCCCGCGCTACGCAGGCTGCCGACCTTGGGTTCGAGCAAGGTCAGGCGCGGGTCGCGGTTGGCGGCGGCCAGGCACTGGGCGGTCGGGTCGGCATTGAGCAGCTCGGCCACGGTGAGCGGCGCGGGCGGCGGCGTGACGCAGCCAGAGAGCAGGGCGGCAGCAGCCAGGACGGTGAGGGCGAGGTACTTCATGGAGAACTCTTTTGTACGGCGTAGTCAGTGCTGCGTACTGTATCCACTTCAGTCGGCGCACCCGCAACCGATCGCTACCGCTAGCCGTTCCGGAGCAAATGAAGCGTAAGGATGCAGGCGGCCGCGGAGCAGGTCACGCGCAACATCCGCGGAACCGGCTTTGCCGGGCCGCTGGATGTGCCCCCTCCAGGGGGTTGGCGAAGACACGAAGTGCGTAGCCTGGGGGTGAGCCGTTCACTTCGGCGCCAGCCGGATCGCTCCGTCCAGGCGGATGACTTCGCCGTTCAGCATGTCGTTCTCGATGATGTGCACCGCCAGCCTGGCGTAGTCCTGCGGCGTGCCCAGGCGCGAGGGGAAGGGCACGCCGGCGGCCAGCGCGTCCTGCACCTCTTGCGGCATGCCGAACAGCATGGGCGTGCCGAAGATGCCGGGGGCGATGGTCATGTTGCGGATACCGTTGCGCGCCAGGTCGCGCGCGATCGGCAGCGTCATGCCGACGATGCCGCCCTTGGACGCGCTATAGGCCGCCTGCCCGATCTGGCCGTCGTAGGCGGCGACCGAGGCGGTGGAGATCAGCACGCCGCGCTCGCCGGTGGGCTCGGGCTCGTTGCGGGCCATGGCCTCGGCCGCCAGTCGGATCATGTTGAAGCTGCCCACCAGGTTCACTGTCACGGTCTTGGCAAAGACCGCCAGCGAATGCGCGCCGGCCTTGCCCACGGTTTTTTCGGCCGGTGCAATGCCGGCGCAGTTGACCAGGCCCATCAGCCGGCCCAGCTCCAGCGCCTTGGCCACGGCGGCCTGGCCATCGGCCTCCTGCGTGACGTCGCAGTGCACAAAGGCTCCGCCGATCTCCTGCGCCACGGCCTGGCCCTTGGCGTCCTGCATGTCGGCCACCACCACCTTCGCTCCCTTGCTGGCCAGCAGCCGGGCCGTGCCCTCGCCCAACCCCGATGCCGCGCCCGTGACGATGAAGACCTTGCCTGCGATGTCCATGCTTGCTCCTTTTTGAATTGACGTTGACGTAAACGTAAATTATGCGGGAAGCGGCGGCGCACCGGCCTGCCGCGCCTGGTCGCCTGCCTGCGCAATGGCGTCGGCCAGCAGCCGCATGCCCCGGCTGACCGGTTTGTCGCGCCGCATGACCAGCGCCAGCGTACGGCCCAGGCGGGGGCGCAGCGGCAGGCTCTGCAGCTCCGGGTGGGCGCTGCGGCCCGTAAGCGCCATGCGCGGCACGATGCTGTAGCCCAGGCCGGCGGCGACCATCTCCTTGATGGCCTCGACGCTGCCCAGCTCCATGACGGGCTGGGGCATGCAGTCGCCAGCCGCGAACCAGCGGTCGATCAGCCGGCGCGTGCTCGCGCCCGGCTCGAACAGCACCAGCGGCTGGGCCTGGAGCGCTGCCGGTGTGACGCCGCCCTTCAGCGCGGATGCGCCGTCGCGCCGGATCGCGACGAATTCGTCCTGCAGGATGGGCGTGGCAAGCAGCGAGCGGCCCGCCACCGGCAGCGTCACCAGGGCCAGATCGAGGAGGTTGTCTTCCACCTTGCGCGCGCACTCGTCGGTGTTGCCGGTGCTGACCGCGATGCTCAGCGCGGGGTACTGCAGCCGCAGCGCGCGCAGCACGGGTGGCAGGAAGTGCAGGCAGGCGGTGGCGCCGCATCCCAGCCGCACCCGGCCGGTGACGCCAGCCGCATGGCTGGCAACGGCGTCCAGGGCGCTCTCCAGTGCCGCCTCTATGTGCTGCGCCTGCCGCAGCAGTTCGGCCCCGGCCACGGTGGCACCCGCACGTTTGCCGACGCGCTCGACCAGGCGCACGGCGAGCCGGCGCTCCAGCTGCTTGACCTGCAGGCTGACCGCTGGCTGCGTCAGCCCCAGCCGCTCGGCGGCGACCGAGAAGCTGCCGGTTTCCACCACCAGCACGAAAGAGCGCAACTGCTCCAGGTTGAGCAGGTTGGCCAAAGAATTTCTAATGATCTGCATAAGGAGCAAAAGCTTCCCTGATGCGAGGCACCCCGTCAAGATCGCGCCATGACCCCATCTGATTACCTCCTGCTTGCCGAAACTCTCGCCCCCGGGGCGCCATCATCCCCACGCCTTGAGGTGGTGAATGCCCTGGAGGCGCACATGGCGAGCGTCCAGGCGATCTATCGCCCGTATGTGCTGCACGAGCTGTGCAGCTTCGAGGAAGAGCCACCCACTGTGGCCCAGATGCAGGCCCGGCGGGCGGAGCTGGTGCAGGCCGGCTACCCCTTCCTGGTGGCGCTGCTGGACGGCGAGGTGGTGGGCTATTGCTACGCAGGCCCCTATCGGTCGCGCCCCGCGTACCGCGCCACGGTCGAGAACTCGGTTTACGTTGCGCAGGGCCGGCACGGCTGCGGCATTGGTCGGGCACTGCTGCAGGCGCTGGTGGCGCGCTGCACGCAGGCCGGCCATGCGCAGATGGTGGCGGTGGTCGGCAACAGCGCCAATGCTGGCTCCATCGGCCTGCATGCGGCGCAGGGTTTCGAGCTGGTCGGAACCCTGCGCCAGGTCGGCTTCAAGCGGGGCCAGTGGGTGGACACGGTGCTGATGCAGCGCGCCCTGGGCTGAGGCCGCCGGGAGCGTCAAGCCATGGACGGGTCCGTCACGCCCGGCCGGCCGGTTTCCACGTAGCCGGCAAACTCCCGCAGAAAGGCGCTGTCGGTGCTCACGGTGATGCCCAGGTCGTACCAGCGGTGGCTGGCCTCCAGGCCCCAGGCCTGCTGCACCGTTTGCCCTGGTGCCACCTCGACCTGCCGGCTTGCGGCGCCGTAGCGCTTGTCCTGGATGGTGAAGACGCAGTGCTGCGTCCCCGTGTTGGACAGGCTGAGCGACAGGCCGCCCTGCGCGATCTCGTAGCAGGCGGTGGCGCTGGCCAGCGCCGGGCCGCCAGACGTGACCACGCGCCGCACAAAGCCATTGGGCCCGATGACGCTCAGGTCGCAGGCCGGCACCGTGCCGCTGCTGGCCGACCAGGCCCAGGTGTCGGACAGCTTGGAGTTGGCCGCCACGGTGTAGCGCCTGGCCGAGGTCGGCGCGACCGCTGAATACACCTGGAAGACCGCCGCCACCTGGCCGGTGTTCATGAAGGTCAGCTGTGTTGCCCGCTGCGATGGCTGCTCCAGCGCGTTGACGAACAGCTCATAGGGCAGGGCGCGCGCATTGCGGCTGCCGCGCTCCTGCGCCGGCTGGCCCTGCATGGCCGGCACCACCGGCATGGGCAGGCTGCTCTGCGCATCGGCGGCCGCGCTTAGGCCTGTGACTGGCGGAACCGAGACGGCGTTGGCGTCGGGCTTGGAAAAGTCGAGGGCCGTGGTCAGGTCGCCGCAGACGGCGCGGCGCCAGGCGCTGATGTTGGGCTCGACCACGCCAAAGCGCTGCTCCAGAAACCGGATCACCGAGGTGTGGTCGAACACCTGCGAGCAGGTCCAGGAGCCCTTGGACCAGGGCGATACCACCAGCATGGGCACACGCGGGCCAGGCCCGACCGGCCCGGCCGGGTGCTTGGCGTCGCCGGCATAGAGTTCCCCGGCGGTGGCAACGTTCGACAGGCCGGTGCCCGCATCCCCGGGCGGCGTTGGCGGCACCATGTGGTCGAAGAAACCGTCGTTCTCGTCGTAGTTGATGAAGAGAACCGTCTTGCTCCAGACCTCGGGGTTGGCCGTCAGGGCGTCGAGCACTGCGGCGATGTAGGTGGCGCCATCGGCCGGGGTGTAGACCGGGTGTTCAGAGCACAAGGCCGGCGGCATGAGCCAGGACACCTGCGGCAGCGTGCCGGCGGCCACGTCCTGCGCGAACTGCTGGTAGGTCCGGATCGACCAGGCGCGCTGGGCGATGGCAGAGTCTGCCGGCGCATTGGCGATGGCCGGGAAGAACTTCAGCACATTGAAGGGGCTGATCGGGTTGTCGATGTCGCCCATGGCGGTCTTGGTCACCGGCGACGTCTTGAACGGCTCAGTGCCCGTGGCGCCCTGGTAGACCTGCCAGCTCACGCCGGCCTGCTGCAGCCGCTCGGGGTAGGTGGTCCAGGTCAGCGGGGCTCCGTTGGTCGGGCTGTTGTCCAGCAGCGGCCCGCCGCCGGTGGCGCCGATGTCGAGCATGCCGGTCATCAGGTGCGACCGGTTGGTGTTGGTCGGCCCCATGCACGAGCTGAAGTAGGCATCGCAGACGGTGAAGGCATCGGCCAGCGCGAAATGAAAGGGGATGTCCTCGCGGGTGAAGTAGCCCATGGTCAGCGCGCCCTTGGCCGGCACCCAGTTGTCCCAGCGGCCCTGGTTCCACATCTCGTGGCCGTCCTTCCAGCCATGCGGCAGCGACTTCATCGCCTGCGCCATGGTGGTCTTGCTGTCCAGGTGAAAGGGCTGCACCGCGCCGCCCTTGCCGTCTGGCTGGCTCCAGACCGAGGGCTGGCCATCCACCGGGAAGGTGCTGCGGTCATTGAAGCCGCGCACGCCGGCGAGGGTGCCGAAGTACTGCTCGAAAGAGCGGTTCTCTTGTGTCAGGACGATGACGTGCTGGACGTCCGCGATGGTGCCGGAGACGGATGCGGCCGGAATGGCAAGCGCTTTGCGGATGCTGGGCGGCAGCAGCGCAAGCGCGCCGGCGGCGCCCAGGGTGGTGGCGGTCCGCGACAGAAAGTGTCGACGTTGCTGGGACATGTTGTTGGCGTTCATCAGAGGCCGCAGCGCAGAACTTTTCCGTCCGACGAGGACTGTGCGGATGCCGAACCCAGGGACTGCGAAGAACCGCCGCCGCAGCCGGAAAGAGAAAGGCCCAGCGTACTGATCACCAGTGCGATGCGCAGGGCGCGCAATGTCGAGGATGGGGAAGTCATGGAAGCAACTCTTGCCTGTTATGTGTTGGTATGCACACATGCTGGGCACATGCCATGACGGATGCATGACGCTGTCATGGTTGTTGCTTCTGCTTGCAAAGCGAACTCCGCTTTGCCGCTTGCGGTGCCGGCGGCGCTGGATGGCCTGGTAGCGCCCGTTAGAACGACGCCATGTCCCCTGGCTTCAATGCCAACACCCGGGTAGCGGTGCTGCCCAGCACGCGCATGAACTCGTCGGGCGTGCCCTTGCCCAAGGGGTTGGCGCCGTAGTGCATGGGGATCACGAAGCGCGGCTTGATCCACTCGCGCGTGGCATGGGCCGCATCCGCCGGCCCCATGGTGAAGTGGCCGCCTATCGGCATCAGCACGAGGTCGGGCTTGTAGTAATCGGCGATGAATTTCATGTCTGAGAACAAACCCGTATCGCCCATGTGCCAGATGCGAAAGCCGTTCTCTAGCTCGATGATGTAGCCGACCGGCTCGCCGGCGGTGTGGGGCTCTTCCTTGCCGGTGGCCGGGTTCTTCCAGACGATGATGGACGAGTGCTCGGCGTGCACGGCCGTGACCTTGATGCCCGGCGCTGGGGTGATCGTGCCGCCCTTGTTGAAGCGCGGGGCCAGGTTGGCCGGCAGGATGCCGAGCAATGCCACCGTCTGGTTCATGTCGCCCGGCGCATACATGGGTATCTGGTGCATGAGCGCCAGCGCCGGTGCGTCCGCAAAGTGGTCGAGGTGGCCGTGCGTCACCAGCAGCACGTCCACCTTGCCAAGTGCTTCAAGCTTCTTGTATTGCGCCGGGGTCACGGGGTTCTGGCGCAGCCAGGGATCGGTCACGATCACCTTGCCGCCCGGGGTGGTGATGCGAAAGGCCGACTGGCCGAGCCAGAGCACCTCGGTCTTGCCTGTTGCTGGCTGCGCCATGGCAGTGGGCAGCAGGGCTGCTGTGAGCAGGGCCAATAGCAGGGCCCATAGCAGGCGCGCCAGTGTTTTCATTTCCTGCTCCAGCTTTAAAGAATTAGTCGAGCTTGATGTCGGCCGCGCGGATCAGTTGCCCATAGCGGGCAGCGTCCGTCTTGAGCAGCTTGCCAAACAGCTCTGGCGGCCCGGGCAGGGTGACGCCGCCGGCCTCGGCCAGCTGCCTGCGCACTTCTTCCGACGCCAGCGCCTTCTGCACGGCTGCGTGCAGCTTGGCCAGCACTGGCTTGGGCGTGCCGGCTGGCGCGACAAAGCCATACCAGACGCTGGATTCGAAACCGGGGTAGCCCGACTCTGCAACCGTCGGCACGCCGGGCAGCACTGCGGAGCGCTCGGGGCTCATCACCGCCAATACGCGGAGCTTGCCGGCGCGGACCAGCGGCAGCGCTTCCAGGGCGTTGACCGCAACCACATCCACATGGCCGCCCAGTGCATCGGTGATTGCCGGCGCGCCACCCTTGTAGGGCACATGGCTGAGCGAGAGTCCGGCGGTGTGCTGGAACAGCTCCATGGCCAGATGCGGCGTCGAGCCGTTGCCGGGCGTGGCGACCGTGACGCCGCCTGGCTTGGCCTTGGCTGCGGCCACCAGTTCCTGCAGCGTCTTGAGTTCCGAGCCTTCGCGCACCGTGAACACCACAGGGACGCGCCCGACCATTGCCACCGGCACCAGGTCTTTGTCGAGGTCATAAGGCGCCGGCTGGAACAAGGAGGGATTCACGGCCAGCGCATTGGCCGCCAGCAGCAAGGTATAGCCGTCGGGCGGGCTGGCGATCAGCGCCTTCACGGCAATGTTGGTGCCCGCGCCGGGTTTGTTCTCGACGACGACGGGCTGGCCCAGCACGCCGGCCATCTGCTGGCCGACCAGCCGGGCGATGGCATCCACCGCACCGCCAGCGGTGTAGCCCACAAGGATCTTCACGGGCTTGGATGGGTAGGCCTCTGCCGCGTGGGCATTGCCCAGGGCGCCAAGCGCCAGCAGCCCGGCCAGGGCGAGAAGAGGGCGGCGGGAAAAACACTGCATGAAGAACTCTGAAAAAAGACGCGAGGCTCTGGCGCGCGGGGGTAGAACGATGCGGGCAGTCTCCGCCAAGCGTTCCCGGTGCTGCGTGCGTTCTAATTGCCCTGCGTTCTCAATAACTTATTGATTTGGGGTTAACCCTTGCTTGTGTCGAGAAAATTTTCAAGGGAGATAGGCGAATGGCTGCGTCAATGGAGCCGATAAAACTTATCGATGCATCCACAGTGCGGACGCTCGAAGAGGCCGCCCTGAAGATCAACCTGCGGCACCTGCTGGCTTTCTCGGCTGTCGCTGCAAGCGGCAGCATCACGCAGGCCGCAGAGGCGCTGTTCCGCGTGGCCTCGGCCGTCACGCGCTCCGTGGCCGAGCTGGAGGCCTGCCTGGGCGTGCCCCTGTTCGAGCGCAAGGCGCGCGGCATGCTGCTCAACGTGTATGGCCGGGCCGTGTGGGAGCGGGCAGGGCGCGTGGAGCGAGAGTTCGTCGCCGCCAGCCAGGAGCTGGCATCCGGTGAAGAGGCGCGCAAACCCGATGCACGCGGGCTGCTGACCGCAATGTTCAGCGCGCGCCGGCTGGCACTGTTCGCCAGTCTTTCTGAAACCCACAACATGCCCGCTGCGGCCCGGGCCTTTGGCGTGACACAGCCGGCCTTGAGCGCGCTGGTCAGGGACTTGGAGGCGCGCACCGGACGCGCACTGTTCACCCGCTCGGCACGCGGTGTGACGCCCACGCGCGCCGGGCAGCAACTGGCGTTTCGCTGCAAGCGCGCGCTGGCAGAGCTGCGCAGCATCGATTCAGACCTGGCCGGCATCCGCGGCGTGGTCCAGGGCAGCGTGGTGGTGGGCGCGCTGCCTTTGTCTCGCACGCTGCTGCTGCCGGCGGCCATCACCGATTTGCTGGCCCGGCACCCACGGGTGCATGTCAGCACCGTAGAGAGCCCCTATGAGGTGCTGGCGGCTGCATTGCGCAGCGGCGAGGTGGATTTCATCCTGGGCGCGCTGCGCCCGCCGGGCGAGGCCAAGGATTTGCTGCAGGAAGCTTTGTTTGACGACCACATTTCGCTGGTGGTGCGCAGCGGCCATCCGCTGGCGGCCGTGCCGGCGATTGGCTTTGAGCATCTGCAGCGCGCGCGCTGGGTACTGTCGCGCCCGGGTTCGCCCGCGCGGGAGCTGATGGAACGCTTCTTTCACCACTCAGGCCAGCCGTCGCCCCAGCCTGCCGTGGAAACCGGCGATCTGGCGCTGCTGCGTGGCCTGCTGCTGAAGAGCGACATGGTGACGGCGATCTCCGCCCAGCAACTGCACTATGAGATCGAGGCCGGCATGTTGCGCGTGCTGGACTTCCCTTTGGCGACGCAGCGTGAAATCGGCATCACCCAGCGCAGCGGCGCCTTGGCGGCCCCCTGCGCACTGGCCTTGATCGAAGAGGTTCGGCGCTGCGCGCAGTGTTTGCCCCGGCGCTGATGCATTGGACTGGCCCGGGGCTGTCGGCGCAACGCATGCTGCGCAGCTGCTGAATAGATTGTGGCTATTGATTGGTTGTGATCATTCAATTTCTCTATGTTGCATATGCTGGGTACTCTTGCCACTTCCCCCACTCGATCCACCCACCAAGGTAGAGAACCTATGTCAAGCGAAGCAAAGTGCCCCGTCAACCACACCGCTGTCAGCAATACGACAAACCGGGATTGGTGGCCCAACCAGCTCAAGCTGAATGTCCTGCACCAGCATTCGAACCTGTCCGACCCCATGGGCACAGCGTTCAACTACGCCGAAGCGTTCAAGAGCCTGGACCTGGCGGCGGTGAAGAAGGATCTGCTGGCGCTGATGACCGACTCGCAAGACTGGTGGCCGGCCGACTTCGGCCACTACGGCCCCTTGTTCATCCGCATGGCCTGGCACAGTGCCGGCACCTACCGCACCGGCGACGGCCGCGGTGGCGCCGGTGCGGGGCAGCAGCGCTTTGCACCGCTCAACAGCTGGCCGGACAACGGCAACCTCGACAAGGCACGCCGGCTGCTGTGGCCGATCAAGCAGAAGTACGGCAAGAAAATCTCCTGGGCCGACCTGATGATCCTTACGGGCAACGTCGCCCTGGAGTCGATGGGCTTCAAGACCTTCGGCTTTGCCGGCGGGCGTGATGACGTCTGGGAACCAGAAGAAGACGTTCAATGGGGCAGTGAGAAGACCTGGCTGGACGACAAACGCTACACCGGCGACCGGGAGCTTGAGAAGCCGCTTGCCGCCGTGCAGATGGGCCTGATCTATGTCAACCCGGAAGGCCCCAACGGCAACCCCGACCCGCTCGCCGCGGCCCGCGATATCCGCGAGACCTTTGCCCGCATGGCGATGGACGACGAAGAAACGGTGGCGTTGATCGCCGGTGGCCACACCTTTGGCAAGACGCACGGCGCGGGCGATGCCAAGCATGTGGGCGTGGAGCCGGAAGGCGCCGATATCGAGGCGCAAGGCTTTGGCTGGGCCAGCAGCTTCAACAGCGGCAAGGGCGGCGACGCCATCACCAGCGGCCTGGAAGTCACCTGGACCCAGACGCCGACGCAGTGGAGCAACTTCTTCTTCGAGAACCTGTTCGGCTTCGAATGGGAACTGACCAAGAGCCCGGCTGGTGCGCACCAGTGGGTCGCCAAGGATGGTGCGGGTGCCGGCGCTATTCCAGATGCACATGACCCGTCCAAGCGCAAAGCGCCGACCATGCTGACCACGGACCTGTCCCTGCGCTTTGACCCGGCTTACGAAAAAATCTCGCGCCGCTTCTTCGAGAACCCCGACCAGTTCGCCGACGCGTTTGCCCGCGCCTGGTTCAAGCTGACCCACCGCGACATGGGCCCGCGCGCACGCTACCTGGGCCCCGAGGTCCCGGCAGAAGAGCTGCTCTGGCAAGACCCGATCCCCGAGCTTGATCACCCACTGGTCAACGACCAGGACATCGCAGCCCTCAAGGCCAAGATCGAAGCCTCTGGTCTTACGGTGTCGCAACTGGTATCGACCGCCTGGGCGTCTGCCTCTACCTTCCGCGGCTCTGACAAGCGCGGCGGCGCCAATGGTGCACGCATCCGTCTCGCGCCGCAGAAGGATTGGGCCGCCAACCAGCCCGAGCAACTGGCGAAGGTGCTGGCTACGCTGGAAGGTATCCAGAGCGAATTCAACAGCGCGCAATCGCGTGGCAAGGAAGTCTCGCTCGCCGACCTGATCGTGCTGGCCGGTTCCGTGGGCGTGGAGCAGGCCGCGAAGAAGGCCGGCCACGCCGTGACGGTGCCCTTCACGCCGGGCCGCATGGACGCCTCGCAGGCGCAGACCGATGTGGAATCCTTTGCCGTGCTCGAACCCATCGCCGATGGCTTCCGCAACTACCTGAAGGGCCGCTACAGCGTCTCGCCCGAGGCCTTGCTGGTCGACAAGGCGCAACTGCTCACCTTGAGCGCACCGGAGCTGACGGTTCTGGTGGGCGGCCTGCGGGTGCTGAACATCAATGTGGGCCAGTCGCAGGAAGGCGTCTGGACGCAGCGGCCGGAGGCGCTCAGCAACGACTTCTTCGTGAACCTGCTCGACATGGGCACGCAATGGAAACTGGTGTCAGCGGACCAGAACCTGTACGAAGGGCGTGACCGCCATACCGGCGAACGCAAGTGGACCGGCACGCGCGCGGATCTGGTCTTTGGCTCCAACTCCCAACTGCGTGCCGTGGCCGAGGTGTACGGAAGCGCCGATGCAGAGGCCAAGTTCGTGCAGGACTTCGTTGCGGCCTGGACCAAGGTCATGAACCTGGATCGATTCGATCTGGTTTAACCCCGCACGCCCGGCGGCGGTGATCCTGAATGCGAAGCGGTTGCGCCGCTTTGCATTCAGGGCTGCGCTGCTCTTCCTGTTGCAGGACTGGAATCGCAATGCCCGTGGAGCATGAGCCATCACCGATCCTGGTGCACGATTCCCATGATGTCTCCGCGCCTGGATACGCTCACCAGCAGGTTGTCGTCACCGCGCGTAGCCCGGACGAGAAACCGCTCTCCCACATCCTGCACGTCGTACACCCGGTAGCCTCTGGCCTGCACCAGCCGCATCGCGTCGCTCGGGCCAAAGCGGGTTTCGGGCGATTGCCAGGGCGTCCCTTTGGCTCGGGCATCGTGGCGCCGATTCCAGTCGCGAAGGAATTCGCTTTCTGTCTGTTGTTCACCATAGCTCGGCGTTTGGTAGGCGCGGTCTTCGATGACCACCTGTGCCACTGCAGCCGGTGTGTATTGCAAGCTGATAGCCAGCGCCAGCAAGGTCGAAGCGTAGATCTGCTTTTTCATGGGCCTCACCCGTTCGCGGCCTAGCAGCCAGTCGGTCGGCCGCCGTGCATCGGCAGCAGGGCGGTCACACGCAGCGTGTCGCCAGAGCCGTCCGTCGCCGTGAGTTTCTTGCGGTCGAGCTCGATGTTGTCGTTGCTGTGGTGGATGTCCGTATCGTCGCCATCACCGTTTGCGGTGCTGTATGCGCGGCCACGCACCGTCAGATTCAGGCGGTAGAGGACATCCGTGTTTGGTTGGTAGCGCACGTCGCCCGCTGCCACGCCGCTTCCGCCGAGTTGCCCGGCGTTGTCAAACTTGAAATTGCAGACCTCCGGGTCAGAGCCCGTGGCGGCGATCTTGCTGACGTCCGTGACGGTGGCAGAGCCGTCGCCGTACGAGCCATTCAGCTCGGTGACCGATGCATTGGTGATGGTGAGGAACCCGACTTGCTCGCCAGCATCGCCGCCCCCGCAACCGGACAGGAGCATGGCTGCGGCCAGAGGGAGGGCACAAAGTTTCAGTTGCTTTTTCATGGCTGATTTAAAGAGTGGGGGGAACGTGGCTTCTGTGAAGATTTATATAAACGATACCATACGGTTTCGTTTAGTTTTGTGACAGAGCGTTAGAGGGGAGAGGCGCACCGGCTGGCCGGTGGCAGAGCGCTGCCGCGTAGGCGGGGCGCGGAATGTACAGTTCAACTCTCAGCAATCAACGGCATCCCGGACATGAAAGTGATGACAAACGCGCGGCGCGAGGCCATCGTCGAGGCCGCGAGCCAGCTGTTTCAGGAGTTCGGATACGAGGGGGCGTCCATGAATGAACTGGCGACGCGCCTGGGTGGTTCGAAGGCGACCCTGTATCGGTACTTTCCGTCGAAAGACGCGCTGTTTGACGCGGTCGTCAGGGCTTCGTCCACGTCCCACCTGGCCAAGGCGGTGGAAGAGCTGCAAGCGACTGCGGGGCCGGAACTGCGCCTGGAGGAAACCCTGCACCGCTTCGGCGAGACCGTGCTGCGCGTCATGACCGATTCCGCTGAAGCACTGGCGGTGTACCGCATGGTGGTTGCCGAATCGGGACGTTCTGAGGTTGGCGAGCTTTTCTACGCGGCAGGCCCGCAGGAGTGCCTGACTGCGCTCACCGCCCTCATGAAAAAGGCGATGGACGCAGGGTTACTGCGTGACGCAGACCCGGCCATCATGGCGGATCACTTTCTAGCCTTGGTCACCGCCGAGAGCGAGCGGCGCATCTTTCAACGCTCACCCCCTCCGATGTCGGTGAAGAAGATCAAGGCGACAGTGGCGAGGGCGGTAGACATGTTCCTGCGCGGGGCAGGCGCCCCCTAGGAATGGCGGCAGGGGCCGCGTCATTTGTCCCTGGCGCGAAGAGCGCAGCCTGGATGACAGAGGGCTGAATCGAAAGAGCCTGGAGCCTGGCCCCGATAGCGAATTGCGGGGGAGGTGGCGGGGTGGTCGGGGGCGCTGATCAGCCTGTACGCGCACCCGAAGTGCGAAGGCTGCCCGACAAGCTAGCAATCCATGGTGCCGGGGCCGGAACCGCAATGTGAGTGTTGAACCGCGACAACCTTGAATTTTTTGAGCAAGGGTCAGAAAAGTACCATCAAAAGTACCAACATTTACCGGTGCTTCTCGCCCTGCAGGTCGAATCAGAGCGGGGATCGCATCGGTACAAGCTGTGTGAATTCGGGAAGCGTCAGCAAATTATTCGACTCCGTATCGTCGCTCTCTGTCTTTACGTACGGATCACCTAGAAGGCCCAGGTCCATGGGGACAACCCGAACCCTGCGATCGCCACCTAGGACTGACCCGATGATGCCCTGCGATAGCAGCCCCTTCACCGTGACAAAAAGCTCAAAGTCCCCTCTGGCGATCCCCCGCGCAGCGTCGGCCGGCGTTAGTTTCCAGCTGACCGCATCGGCAAGGCTGGCCTGTTCGTGCCCAATGAAAGTAATCGAGCGGTACGGATCATCTCGTGGAATTTTGTGGATGTGGGTGACTTCGAATTGCATAAGATCTCCGTTGGTTTTGGAAGCAACTGCCGGTTCCCTCGGGCGTGATGCGAGGCCGAGCATATCGCCAGACCGCCAACGGAGCATTTGGAATGCCGGCGCATTTGCCGTACAAAATCAAAAGGAATTCAAAGAGGCCCCTGGCCCAACATTCATGCGGGTTGCCGCCGATCTTTGATTGGCTGGCCGTTTGATTGTCTTCATGGCGGGGGAAATAATCTGCGCGTGGGGAACCGCTCGGTTTCCGGCCTCGACCGGTTGACCTTTGTAGCCCCCCCTACCTGCCAACGACGGGCGAGGTCGGGGCTAGACGGGCCACGGCCGCTTCGTTCACAGCTTACCCACCCCGCGCCCTTTCCGCTGCCGCTCGTGCCTCCACGATGCTCTGTGAAGCCCGACGAGCTCCGTCGCGGATGTAGGTCAGCCTGGCCACAGCCGCCTCCGCCTCCAACTGGCGCACTGACGTCTCGCCGGCGTCACGCTCCTTTGACTCTTCGCTCGTTGCATCGCGGCCGGCTGAATGGCCCATGCCGGCAAGCCTCTGCGCTTCCACCTCCGCCAATGCCAACTTCATGTGGGAACCGCCGTACGACCCGTGCAGCTGTGCCGATTGCTGAATGGCGAGCTGAGCATCATTGGCCGTCGCTTCTACCTGTTCCACAGCCAATCGCAGACGCGTTGCCGCGAGAGTTTTCTTCTGCTCTTGCAGGTCAGCAAACTCTCGATCGGCCCGCTCCGAAGCCTTCTTCGCCAGGGCCGTAGATTCGCGTGCTGTTCGCCACGCGAGGGTTGCAGCGATCGCACTGGCGACTGAGCCAACAGCGGATGCGTATTCCGTCCAGCTTCCGTCCATATTCACCTCCGCCGCAAGCGTACACCGCGCAGCAAAAAAACCCGCTGGGCGAACCATGCGGGGTTGCAAGATGGATGCATGCCGCGCGGGCGATCTTCCGCCGCATGCTCTCGGGGTTATTCACTTGCTGGGCCACTCACCGAGTAACGCCCTCGTTCATCAGGTGCTCAGGGGCGCACACCCTTCACCACCGCCAGGGCCTGGGGATAGGTGACGGCCACATCTGCGCGGACGTGGCACATGAAGCCGATTTGCCCCGTGGTGGCGAAGGCCTCTCGCAGCAGCTGAATCGACATCTGCTCACGCATCATGAACACCACCCGCGAGAAGTCGCCCAGGTAGAGCTCGCTTGTGTCGTTGCTGGTGCCGGTGGTGATGTTGTCGGGGATCGCCGGGGTGGCCAGCAGCTTCACGTTCTCGAGCATGCCCGGCACCCGCAGCGGCTGGCCGGTGCTGTCGACCAGCCCGCCCAGCTTCACCAGGCTGCGTGGGCTCATGATCGCCGCGGTGGGCACCGAGGCATTCACCCCCAGCAGCGCGGCTGTCGCAGTGAAGAAGCCTCCGTATCCGGCCAGGGCCGCCCCATTCGCGCCGTTGGCCACCACCTGCACGCCGGGGGTGTTGAGGATGCCCCGGGGCTCGGGCTCAGTACCGCTGCCCCGCAGGCCGGCCCGGTCCAACTCCTTGGCGAACGCCTGGGCAATGGCCAGGGTAAGCGCGGCGGTCATGTTGCCGGCGTCGGCAAGCAGCTCGCGGGAGACCTTGAAGTAGAAGGCCAACGATTTCGGCGCGGCGGTCACTGCCCGGAATGTGGGCTCGCTCTCCTGCACGTCGCCGTTCTCCAAGCGCCAGGCTGCGGTCGGTACGCTGTCCACCGCGGCGAAGGTGAACTTCTTGGCTCCGTTGTCGAGGGGCACGATGCCGGCGCCGGCTTGCAGCAGGGCCGAGGCGGGCATGAGCGCTTCGAGGATGCCCGGCATGACGATGCTGGGCACCGCGTAGCCACCGCTGGAGTCGGTGCCGACCGAGAGGCTGGCCGATACCGCTGCGGTCGTCTGCATGCCGGCGACGCCGCGCACGAAGTCGTGCAGGTCGAACCGCTCGGTCGTGGCACTCTGCGCCGCGCTACGGCCGGCGTAGTGGCTGCGCACGTCGTCGGCATTGCGAAGGACGCGCACGCCGCCCTCGGCCTGGCCGCTACCGGAGCCACCGGCCCAGCTCTCGCCGGCGGCGTGTTGCGCTGCCATCAGCGCGGAGATCTGGCCGCTAATGCGCTCTGCCTCGGCAATCACGGAATCGACCTGCTCGGCCGCCTCGGGCGGCATGCGCTTGTCGGATGGGTATTTCGCCATCAGGACGCGGGCTTCCTCGACCTTTGCATCGTGCTGGGCACGGAGTTTTGCTAGTGCGGACATGGGTGACCTTCAAAAAGATGAAGGCTTGATCGTCCGGCTGTCACTCCATGCGCCGCAATGTCTAGACCGGTAGCGCCTCGGTGCTGGTGGTACCAACCTGGCGCATCTGGGAGGCGAGGCGCTTTTCCCGCAACCAACGGTCGAAGTCCTCGCGGGCGATCACCTCGACGCCGGGCGTGATGGCGAAGAACAGGGGAAAGGTGGCGTCGCGCTTGAGCATGCGGCTCAGGGTGTGGCGGCCGATCCCCAGCTCGAAGGCGACGGCCTGGCGACGCATGTAGCGACTCACGGCGGGTTCAGTTCGCATCGGGGTCCTCCTGGGCGCGCAGCACGGCCTTCTCGGTGTGGATGCTGGCGCGCAGGCCGCCATTGACCTGGGCCAGAAGGAACAGGGCCAGCGCGGTGCGCGCCTCGGGGTCCCGGGTGGCGATCCTGATTTCTTCGAGGATGGTCGGCAGGCGCACGTCGTCGTGCTTCATGGGCGCCTCACCGGCCAGCAGCAGAGCGACGTAGTGCTGTAGCGGGGTGTGGAGCTGGGCGGCGGTGCGGGCGGTTGTGTTCATGGGGTGTTCTTGGGGTGGGTGGCAACGGGGTAGGTTTCGCGCAGGTGCCCCAGCAGATCGAGCTGGAGGTGCGGTGGTGTCGCCAGGCATTCGGCGCGCATCTGCTCGCGTGCGGCGGGGCTGTCACCGTAGTGGTCGCAAGCCCGCATGGCGGCGGCAAGCAGATCGGCGGTGGCTTGTTCGGCCTCGGCCAACACTCGCAACAGACCGGGCTTGTGGAATCGGATGAACTCCCGTAGGGCGTCGTCCAGTTGTTCAGTTGGACCGACGATCAGCCGGCCAGCAACCGCGCGGGCGTGGAGCCCCGCGTCGTGCAGCACGCGGTAGGCATCGGCGCTCATCAGAACGATTCCTCGCTGGGCGCGGCCGTTGGCGGCAAGTTGTCCAACTTGGCCATGTTGTCCAACTTGTCCACGTTTTGAGAGTGGCCAACATGAGCGCTTGTCGTGGACAAGTTGGCTTCGGTGGGC
The DNA here is from genome assembly GCA_038961845.1 of Xylophilus sp. GW821-FHT01B05. Classification (NCBI taxonomy): domain Bacteria; kingdom Pseudomonadati; phylum Pseudomonadota; class Betaproteobacteria; order Burkholderiales; genus Xylophilus; species Xylophilus sp. GW821-FHT01B05. Next base: position 3,565,686 of record CP152408.1, on the reverse strand, counting down.
ATGTCTTCGCCCGAAGATTCCCGCGAAGGTTCCGTAGATTCCACATTCCTAAACGTGGAATGTTCGGAATCTTCCAGGGAATCTTCGGGGGCATTTCCGCCGGGCAATCGCCAGTACCACCCCTCCTTCATTGCCCCTTTGCGGCGAATGACAGCCAGCTTTTTGGAGGCGTTCCAGATCTGCTTCTTCGTGAAGCCGGCATCAGTCAGTACCTTGTTGGCCTCCTTTGCAGGGTGCCAGCCGTCGCCTTCCAGTGCTTCACGCAGTAGCGCTGCCGCATCGCCTGCGCTTTCTCCGGCGTCCTCCCCGTCATCGGGCTCGGCCAACAGATCGCGCGCACTGCCGGCCACCGACGCGCCCCACGCAACCCGTGAAGCCTGGATACCAGGCAGCGCCTCGATCTGCTCCAGGTGGTACTCGAAGCCCCCATCGTCCGGCCCGATGTTGGATTTCGAGCGCGCCAGGATCCTGCGGTCTTCACCTTCGACGGTCTTGACCTTGGCGGCCACCAGCACCACGCGAGCGACGGCCGAGAAGGCAATGGAGCCCACCACGCGCTGGGTTGGGTCCTGCCCTTGCCCGCCTTTTGAGAAATGGCTGATGCCCAGCACCGCGGCGCCGGTCAGGCTGGCCAGGTCGACCAAGGGCTGCAAGGCGCGCCGGACCTCAGTGTTCTTGTGGCTGTCTCCGGCCACGGCACTGACCACGGGATCGACGATCAGCAAACGCACGCCGCCGATGCGGTCCACCGCCGCCATCAACTGGATCATGTCGCGGGCCGGGTCGAACGGCACGATGTCCCCTTGCACCTGGGAGCCGGCCACGAAGTAAATCCGGGCAGGATTGCCACCGGCCGCGATCAGGCGGGGCAGCAGTGTGTCGGCCGGGTCGTCCTCGCCGGACCAGATCAGCACGTTGCCCTGAGCGCAGCGGGTGCCGTCGGGGAAGTAGCCGCCCATGGTGATGGTGGCCGCCAGCGTGATGGCAATGGTGGTCTTGCCCTGACCAGGTGCGCCGGCCAGGACATGGAATTTTCCTTCTGCCAGCCATCCCGGCCACAGCCACGCAATGGGTTGCGGCGTGATGGAGCTACCGCACAACAGCACCACGCCATCACTGACGGCAGTGCGCTCGCTGGCTACAGGGTCGGCAGCCGGCGTCGAGGGCTTGGCCTTGTGCCTGGGCCGCTGCGGCGGTGCCTGGTCGGGCAGCAACTCATCCAGCACGTCGAGTGCGTCTCTCATGCGGGGGCCCTCCATCCAAGCTCATGCAGCCGCTCGCGCAGTTCCTCCCGCAGGTAGTCATTGATCCAGCCCTGGTGCTGCGGCCAACTGGCGCCGTGTGCCTGGGCCAGGACCGCTATCTGCCGGTCGTACCAGGCGCGGGCATGCTGGCGGATCTCGCCGGGGCTCATGGGGGTGTCGATGGTCTTGGCGAGGTAGCTCATTCGGCACCGCCTTCCATGGCGCTGAGGGTGTCTTTCCCGCGCTCGATCAGAGTGGCTGCAGCGCGCAGGGCAGACGCGCTCTGATCGCCTCTTTGCAGGTCCAGCGCCATGACGCCGTGGACCAGCGCCAGGACATCGCCCAGGGCGTGGAAGAACTCGCTGGTGTGGTCTTCGCTGACATGGGCGCAGGCAAGGTCTTTGACGACCTGGGCCAGCCAGTCAGATGCCAAGGTCAACAAGCGATGCTCGGTGCCATCGGGCTCCGCGCCTACGGTCGCTCGGTCGATCTGTGCCAGCGCGACGGTCAGATCGTGACGCGGCGCAGATGGATACCACTGCGGACGTTTGGCGTACGCAGTAGAAAAACAGGCGGGGGATTGCGCAGACGTGCGCGCGCAGACGGACTCAGCCATGACAGGCCTCCAGGACGTTCGGTTTGCAAAAACCAACGCTCCCGAGACCAATCGGGGCGGTGGCTCGACGAGTTGGTCTACCGGGAACCTCCTGCGAGAACCGGCCAAGCTTGCGCCTGCACGTCGAGCCACCAAAAACTGGAGGCGCTAACGACAAAGCCGCAGACCCTGCGGGGAAACTGCGGCTTTCGTCGCAGAGATTCAGCGGGAGACCAATCCCGATCCCGCGTTTTTTTGACGGGACGGTGCATTGTGAGGCTTCGCGAAATGCTGTGCAAGCGCTTCCCTGCGCTGCAGGAATCTCCCAGCTCGGGGCCATCACTGCACCGCCTTACCGGCCTGGGCATCGCGCCAGGCAATCAGCTGGTCACCGGGGATGACCGTGCAGCGTGCAGATAGCCGGATCGGCTGGGGGAAGTCGGGCCGGGTCTTGACCCAGCGCCAGAGGGTTGCGGTGCCGATGCCCAGCAGCTCGGCTGCGGCCTTCGGGCGGTAAGACTGGGCAATTGATGCCATGCGTCACTCCATTTCGACCCGCGTTGCATCGTGCTGCGGGAGTGGAGTGACTGTCTTTTTCTTGCCGTCAGGTTTGAAGCCAGCCTACGGGCATGACTCGCCCTGTGCTGGCAAGCTAGGCCCTTTGCTGGCAGGGTCGGGGCTGTGCAGTAGGACTCAGGCTCAGATGCCCTTCAACCAATCCCGAATGGTCGAGAACTCGAACGGAAAGTCTTTGGTGTATGCGATGGCAGCAGCATCCTTGCTGGTGAACTGGCTGCGTTCGGCTTTGTAGCGCGTAACCACCCGCTCGCGCACCGCTTGGTTCGGCGCATGGCGGACGCCGGCAGCGGCTTTGGCCAGTACGCGACGCACGCTTACTGCGGCGCTGCTGGTGGGGTCCGCCTCCAAGGTCTCAAGCAAAGTACTGGCGCCCGCGTCCCACATGTGAAGACCGTTCGCCAGGGCGCCAGCCTCTCCTGCTTCGTGCAGAACCTCCAAGAGCTCAGCATGAGATGCACAGCCTTGGCTAGCCTGCCATAACCAGTGCAGTTCCAGGGCCTGCAGCACATCGTGATCCGACGGGGGGCCATCGAAGGCGAAATGTTCCAGCACTTCCCGAAAGAGGGCATGAAATTTCAGTTCTGCCATCTTGTTGAAGACGGCGTAAGCCCATCCTTCAGTGCGCGCGTAGCCGGCCGGCGTGCAATGCTCGCGGCAGTACTCGTTGTCCCCTACCGTGCCGTCCTCGATAGAGCGGCGAAACCAATGGGCGCCATCCCAGGCAGATCCCCATTTGACCCACTGTGCATAGGCGAAAAGCGCCGGCAACTTGTGGGTGTGGCGTTCCTGCAAGCCGTCATAGGTCCTTGCGTACTGATCGTTTGCACGGGTGCACAAACCGGAGATGTTCCGTGGTAGGCCAATCTCCAAGGGAAGGTTCATCTCGAAGACCTCCTTTACCGCATCGGCCCATGCCCCATCTCGGATTGCGTTGTAGCGGTCAAGCGCTTCGTGATCTATCCCGTCGTCCGTTTCGTCATCCATTGCCAACTCCTAGAAATTCAGCCCACGCGGTCATCATCGCGGCCCGCCCTTGAACTGGATCACGTCCGCGCCGACACGCAGTTTGTCCAGGTAGTCCGCCCAGCGCTGCATCATCTTTCGCCGTGCCGGTAGGTGTGCCGTGCGGTTGTAGGCCCGGCCATTAACATCCTTGACCGCGTGCGCCAGTTGGTGCTCGATCAGGTCTACGCGCTCGCCCATTACCTCGTCCATGATGGTTCTGGCCATGGCGCGGAACCCGTGGGCGGTGTGCACTTCTGCGCTGTAGCCCATGCCGCGCAATGCTGCATTGATGGTGTTCTCGCTCATGGGGCGCTCGCCAGTGCGCAGGCTGGGGAACACGTAGCGGCCGTGCCCGGTGGCGGGGTGCAGGCCGCGAAGCAGATCCACCGCTTGCGTGGCGAGTGGCACCAGGTGGTCAACCTTCATCTTCATCTTGCTGCCTGGGATGCGCCACTCTGCCGCGTTCAGGTCGATCTCTGCCCATTCCGCAGTGCGCAGCTCGCCAGGCCGGACAAACACCAGCGGCGACAGCTTCAGGGCGGCTGTGGTGGTCGGGTGCCCGGTGTACCCAAAGATCGAGCGCAATAGTTCGCCCGTCTGCTGGGGCTCAGTGATCGCGGCGAAGTGCCGGGAAGTAGCCTTGGTCAGGGCGCCCTTCAGATCCTGTGTTACGTCGCGTTCTGCGCTGCCGGTGGCGACCGCGTACCGGAACACCTGGCCGCAAACCTGTTTGACGCGCTGAACGCTATCGAGGGCGCCGCGGGCTTCCATCTTGCGCAGAGCTGCCAGCACGTCCCGTGGGCCGATAGTGAGCATAGGCATGGACCCGATGAAAGGCAGCACGTCCTTTTCAAGCCATGTTGTGATCTTGTTCTGGGTGCTGGGCATGCGGTCGGCGCTTGTCTTCTCCAGCCAGTCTCGCGCCACGCCTTCGAAGGTGTGCACTATGGCTGCTGCAGTCGCCCGCTTTTCCTCACGCTTGGCGGTGCTGGGATCGATCCCATCGGCAAGCAGCTCGCGGGCCTTGTCACGCTTGGCACGGGCTTTCGCCAGCGAAACGGCAGGGTAGACGCCTAGAGCCAGCGTCTTCTGCTTCCCGGCGAACCGGTAGCTCATGCGCCAGTACTTGCCTGGGCCCTTCACATGGAGGTACAGGCCCAGCCCATCCGTGTGCTTTTCCCCAGCCGTCGAGCCGTTGGGCTTGGCGTTCTTCACGAACGTATCTGTCAGCGCCATCCTTGGACTCTCCCTGTTGGTACTTCTGAGAGCGGGTACTTCCAAGTACCAGCAAAAATACCAACAAATTGTTGGTATGTCATGGTACCAAGCGGGGCGATGCGAGACAAAGAAAAACCCGCTATGCCTATGGCGCATGCGGGTTTTGAGAGGTTCTGAGACCTTGCGAGACTTATCAATGGTGCCCGGGGCCGGAATCGAACCGGCACACCTTTCGGTGGGGGATTTTGAGTCCCCTGCGTCTACCAATTTCACCACCCGGGCGTCGGGAGCGAAGTCTGAAATTATGGCACAGTGCAGCCATGAAATATCCCACCATTGAAGACACCATCGGCCGTACGCCGCTTGTTGCGCTGCAGCGCATTGGGGCGGCGGAGGGTGCGGTTTCGGGCAACGTGGTGCTCGGCAAGCTTGAGGGCAACAACCCGGCGGGGTCGGTGAAAGACCGGCCGGCCTTGTCGATGATCCAGCGCGCGGAAGAGCGCGGCGACATCCGGCCGGGCGATGTGCTGATCGAGGCAACCTCTGGCAATACCGGTATCGCGCTGGCGATGGCTGCGGCCATCAAGGGCTACCGCATGCTGCTGATCATGCCGGAGGACCTGTCCATCGAGCGCGCGCAGACCATGAAGGCTTTCGGTGCCGAGCTGATCCTCACGCCCAAGAGCGGCGGCATGGAGTACGCGCGTGATCTGGCCGAGCAGATGCAGAAGGACGGCAAGGGCCGTGTGTTGGACCAATTCGCCAATACCGACAACCCGCGCATCCACTACGAGACCACGGGCCCCGAGATCTGGGAAGCCACGCATGGCCGCATCACCCACTTTGTGAGCGCCATGGGCACCACCGGCACGATCACCGGCGTGGGGCGCTATCTCAAGGAAAAGAAACCGTCGGTGCGCATCATCGGCGCGCAGCCGGCTGAGGGCTCGCGCATCCCGGGCATACGCAAATGGCCCGCAGAGTACATGCCGCAGATCTACGACGCCAACGTGGTGGATGAGACGGTGCTGGTCAGCCAGTCGGATGCCGAGGAAATGTGCCGCCGCCTGGCGCGCGAAGAGGGCATCTTCGCGGGTATTTCTGCGGCAGGCGCCTGCTGGGTGGCGCAGCAGATCTCGCAGCGCGAGCAGAACGCAACCATCGCCTTCATCGTCTGCGACCGTGGTGATCGCTATCTCTCGACCGGCGTGTTTCCCGCCTGAGTTTTTGAACGAAACAGTGCTTAAGCCCAGGCAGGGTGCCGGCTATTAGCTATTGAAAGAGTAGCAATGCAGCAGGATTACCGCTTCTGCCCGCAGTGTGCGGGCGCGCTGGCGCCCATGGCGCGGATGGAAGACGGCGGCGAGAAACTGCGCCTGCGCTGTGCCGCCTGCGGCTGGACCCACTGGAACAACCCGACGCCGGTACTGGCGGCCGTGGTGGAGGTGAATGGCCAGGTGCTGCTGGCGCGCAATGCAGCCTGGACGCACCGCATGTTCGCGTTGATCACCGGCTTCATGGAGGCCGGCGAGAAACCCGAAGAGGGCATTGCGCGCGAGGTGAAGGAAGAGACCAACCTGTACGCGCAATCGGTGCAGCTGATTGGCGTCTATGACTTCCAGCGCATGAACCAGGTGATCATTGCCTACCACGTGCAGGCCACGGGCGAGGTGCGGCTGTCGCCCGAGCTGGCCGAGTACCGCATGTTTGCCCTGGATGAACTGCGTTGCTGGCCTGCCGCCACGGGCCTGGCGCTGGCCGATTGGCTGCGTTCACGTGGGCGCGAACCGGTCTTCATGGAGTGGCCGGCGCCTGCGGCCTAGAATCCCGTCCTCTGTACGGAACCCAGCATGGAAGTCAACAAAGAACTCGACACCCGCGGCTTGAATTGCCCGCTGCCTATCCTCAAGGCCAAGAAGGCGCTGTCTGAGCTGCACAGCGGGCAGTTGCTGCGCGTGGTGTCGACGGATGCGGGCTCGGTGCGCGACTTTCAGGCCTTTGCGCGCCAGACTGGCAATGAGCTGGTCGAGCAGCAGACCGCGGGCACCGACTTCATCCACGTGCTGCGCCGGCGCTAGTCCGGCGCGTTCGAGGCTCAGGCCGAGGCCGTCTTCCCGATGTCGAGCGTCGACAGGTATTCGCGGAAATTCGCGCCGACTTCCGGGTGCTGCAATGCGAGTTCGACGGTGGCCTCCAGGAAGCCTTCCTTGCTGCCGCAGTCGTAGCGCTTGCCTTCGTACTGCCAGGCGTAGACCCACTCGTTCTTCATGAGTCCGGCGATGCCGTCGGTGAGCTGGATCTCGCCGCCCACGCCCTGCTTTTGCTGGCGGATCTGCTCGAACACGGCAGGCGTGAGGATGTAGCGGCCGGCCACGCCCATGCGCGAGGGCGCAACGGCTGGGTCGGGCTTCTCGACCATGTGCTGGACCTTGAGCAGGCGGTCTTCCACCGTGTCGCCGACGACGATGCCGTAGCGTTTGGTCTGCTCTTGCGGCACTTCCTGCACCGCCAGCACCGAGCCGCCGGTGCGCTCGAACACCTGGGCCATCTGCGCCAGCACCGGTGGCTTGCCGACCATCAGGTCGTCGGCCAGCAGCACGGCGAAGGCGTCGTTGCCGACCAGGTGCTCGGCGCACAGCACGGCGTGGCCGAGGCCCAGCATGCGCGGCTGGCGCACGTAGGACAGCACCATGTCGTCGGGCTGGATCGACTTGACCAGGGCCAGCAGCGCGTGTTTGTTGGCGGCTTCCAGCTCGTTCTCGAGCTCGTAGGCGGTGTCGAAGTGGTCTTCGATGGCGCGCTTGTTGCGGCCGGTGACGAAGATCATGTGGCGGATGCCGGCTGCGTAGGCTTCTTCCACCGCGTACTGGATCAGCGGCTTGTCCACCACCGGCAGCATTTCCTTGGGCTGGGCCTTGGTGGCCGGCAGGAAGCGGGTGCCAAGGCCGGCAACGGGAAACACGGCTTTCTTGATGCGACGGGACGAAGAGGTCATGTAGGCGAGTTCCTTCGGGTGAGTGAGCGACTGCTGCGGCGTGGGCCTAGCCCCGAGCCGCAGCAACAAGCGGACCATGCTAGCGGCAGGCCCGGTAAGTGTCTGTCAGGTCAATCGTACAAGTTGTGCGCGCAGGCGCTCCAGGGCGGTGCCGAAGTCGGTCAGGCGCTTGTGCTCTTGCTCGATCACGGCTGGCGGGGCCTTGGCGACGAAGGCCTGGTTGGCGAGCTTGGCGTGGGCCTTGGCGATCTCGCCCTCCAGGCGTGCCACTTCCTTGCCCAGCCGCGCTTTCTCTGCCGCGACGTCAATCTCCATGTGCAGGCAGATACGTGCCTCGCCCACCACGGCCACGGGCGCGGCGTCGGCGGCCTGCTGCCAGCTGGCTTCGTCGTCGAAGAGCTTGACCTCGCCCAACTTGGCCAGCGCCTGCAGTGCCGGCATGGCGGTGCGCAGGAAGTCTGCGTCGCCCACCGCATACAGCGGCAGCCGGGTGGCGGGCGAGACATTCATCTCGCCGCGCAGCGTGCGGCAGGCGTCGACCACGGCCTTGAGCTTGGTGACATAGGCCTCGGCTGCGGGGTCGATGCGCTCGGGCTGGCTCTCGGGGTAGGCGGCGATGCTGACCGATGCGCCGGCACGGCCAGCGACGGGCGCGACCTTTTGCCACAGCTCTTCGGTGATGAAGGGGATGATCGGGTGCGCCAGGCGCTGGATGGTTTCCAGCGTGCGGATCAGGGTGCGACGGGTGGCGCGCTGTTGCGCTGCGTCGCCGGTCTGGATCTGCACCTTGGCGATTTCCAGGTACCAGTCGCAGAACTCGTTCCAGACGAACTCGTAGATGGCGCTGGCGACGTGGTCGAGGCGGTAGTCGACAAAGCCCTTGGCGACTTCGGCCTCGACGCGCTGCAGGGTGGAGCTGATCCAGCGGTCGGCCTGGCTGAAGCGCAGGTAGCCGTGGGCGCTGCCACCGGGGGCGCAGTCGGCCTTGCTGTGTTCGACCAGGCCGCAGTCCTGGCCTTCGCAGTTCATCAGCACGAAGCGCGTGGCGTTCCAGAGCTTGTTGCAGAAGTTGCGATAGCCCTCGCAGCGCTTGGGGTCGAAGTTGACGCTGCGGCCGAGCGAGGCCATGGCCGCGAAGGTAAAGCGCAGCGCGTCGGCGCCGTAGGCGGGGATGCCGTCGGGGAATTCCTTCTCGGTCTGCTTGCGCACCTTGGGCGCGGTCTCGGGCTTGCGCAGGCCGGTGGTGCGCTTGTCCAGCAGCGGGCCCAGCGCGATGCCGTCGATCAGGTCGACCGGGTCGAGCACATTGCCTTCGGACTTGCTCATCTTCTTGCCCTGGGCATCGAGCACCAGGCCGTGCATGTAGACGTCCTTGAAGGGCACTCGGCCGGTGAAGTGGGTGCTCATCATGATCATCCGGGCGACCCAGAAGAAGATGATGTCGTAGCCGGTCACCAGCACCGAGGAGGGCAGGTAGAGGTTGAAGTCGTCGGTGTCTGCCGTGCCCTGGTTTGGCCAACCCATGGTGCTGAAGGGCACCATCGCGGACGAGTACCAGGTGTCCAGCACGTCTTCGTCGCGGGTCAGGGTCTTGCCGGGCGCTTGTGCTTGGGCCTCGGCCTCGTCGCGGGCGACGTAGACCTTGCCGTCTTCGTCGTACCAGGCCGGGATCTGGTGGCCCCACCAGAGCTGGCGGCTGATGCACCAGTCCTGGATGTTGTGCATCCACTGGTTGTAGGTGTTGACCCAGTTCTCGGGCACGAAGCGCACCGCGCCGCTGTCGACCGCGTCAATGGCTTTTTGCGCGATGGATTTGCCAGTGGCGTCGCCTTCGCCCACCTTGTTCATGGCCATGAACCACTGGTCGGTCAGCATGGGCTCGACCACCTGGCCGGTACGCACGCAGCGCGGCACCATGAGCTTGTGCTTCTTGACCTCGACCAGCAGGCCGAGGGCGTCGAGGTCGGCAACGATCTGCTTGCGCGCGACGAAGCGGTCCAGGCCGCGGTATTTCTCAGGGGCGTTGTCGTTGACGGTGGCGTCCAGCGTCAGGATGCCGATGACCGGCAGGCCGTGGCGCTGGCCGACCGCATAGTCGTTGTAGTCGTGGGCGGGCGTGACCTTGACCACGCCGGTGCCGAAGGCCTTGTCCACGTAGTCGTCGGCGATCACGGGAATGCTGCGGTCGCACAGCGGCAGCGTGACCTGCTTGCCGATCAGGTGGCGGTAGCGCTCATCCTCGGGGTGGACCATCACGGCGGTGTCGCCCAGCATGGTCTCGGGCCGGGTGGTGGCGACCACCAGCGATTCGCCGCTGCCATCGGCCAGCGGGTAGCGGATGTGCCAGAGCGAGCCGTCTTCTTCTTCGCTCTCCACTTCCAGATCGGACACGGCGGTTTTGAGTGCCGGGTCCCAGTTGACCAGGCGCTTGCCGCGGTAGATCAGGCCTTGCTGGTACAGGCGCACAAAGGTCTCGGTCACCACGCCCGAGAGCTTGTCGTCCATGGTGAAGTACTCGTGGCCCCAGTCCACGCTGTCGCCCAGGCGGCGCATCTGCGTGGTGATGGTGTTGCCGGACTTCTCCTTCCACTCCCAGATCTTGGCGACAAAGTTCTTGCGGCCCAGGTCGTGGCGGCTGAGCTTTTGCTCTTGCAGCTGGCGCTCGACCACGATCTGCGTGGCAATGCCCGCATGGTCGGTGCCCGGCACCCACAGCGTGTTGGCGCCCTTCATGCGGTGGTAGCGCGCGAGGCTGTCCATCACCGTCTGGTTGAAGGCATGGCCCATGTGCAGCGTGCCGGTCACATTGGGCGGCGGCAGCTGGATGGAGAAGGCCTCGGCGCCCGCTTTGGGCGCTCCGGTGCCGCGGTAGCCGGCGGCGGCGTAGCCGTGCTTCTCCCACTCTGGCCCCCAGTGCGCCTCAAGGGCGGCGGGCTCGAAGGACTTGGACAGGCTGTTGAGGCCGGGCTGGGCTGGGGGAGTGGGCTGTGCGTCGCTCATGGCGTAGAGAAATGAAAAACGGCATCACGTGGTGGATGCCGTTGGAATGACGGGGCAAGCGGCCGATTTTAGCGGGCGCGCCCCTTGTCTATCTGCGACGCCGCAGCGAAGAGCTTTTTAAAGAAAAAGTGCCTGAAACGCTTGGTGGTAGCCGGCTAATAGCTATTAATATAGTAGCGTCAGTTGGAGCTGCTGACTTCGGGGCGGTCGTTCTGCTGCGGCTTGAGCTGGACCACGGCCTTGCCAGCGGCGCGGTCGCGGCGCCATTGCTCCTTGCGCGCCGTCCATTCGGCCAGGCGGGCGTGGGCGGTGGTGCTTTCGCGCTGCATCTGTACGGCGTCGGCGAGCTGGGCCGTCAGTTCCAGCCGGATGCCGTTCGGGTCGAAGAAATAGATGCTCTTGAAGATGTGGTGGTCGGTCACGCCCAGTACCTCCACACCATGCGCCTGCAGCCGGGCCTTGGTGTTCTCCAGCTCTTGCACCGTGTCCACCCGGAAGGCGATGTGGTTGATCCACAGCGGCGTGTTGGGCGAGGGCAGGGCGGCGGTGTCGTCGCCGATGTCGAAGAAGGCGATGAAGGAGCCGTCCTTCAGGCGGAAGAAGAAGTGGGTGTAGGGGCAGTACTCGCCAGTGCTGGGCACGTGGTCGCTCTGGATGATGTGATAGAGCGGCAGGCCCAGGATGTCTTCGTAGAAGTGCCGGGTTTCCTCGGCATCCCTGGCCTTGTAGGCGTAGTGGTGCAACTGCTGCACGGCCGCGGGCGGCGGCAGCGTGGCCAGGCTTTGCGGCGAGAGGCGGGAGGGGGCGGTAAGCACGGCGGACATGAGGATCTCCTGTTCATCAGTGCAGGTCTGATGGTTTAACTATTCGTAATCGATTTACTTTATCGTAATTTCCGGAGCCTGCCAAGTCAGGCGTGCAGATGTAGAAACGCCCCGGGTGCCGGGGCACTGCGGGGCGTGTGGAATACGCGCGGAAAGCTCAGCGGATCGCAGCGGCCTGGCGCCAGGCTTGGGCGGCAGCGTCGGCGTCCTCGCGCTGCTCGGCCAGTTCGGCCAGTGCGCGCCAGGCGCTGCTGCGCAGCTCGGGCTGCAGCAGTTGCTGGCTTGCCTGGCCCAGCAGCTGTTGTGCCTTGCCCCAGAGCTGGCGCCGCAGGCAGGCCATGCCGGCCAGGTACTGCAGGTGCGGGTCGCGCGGGTTGTGCTGTTGGGCGTTTTCGATGCGCGCCAGCCAGCTGCCGTCGACCGAGGCCATGTCGGCCTCCAGCGTGCGTACCAGCCGCACCTGCAGCAGGCTGGGCAGGGCGTCGGCGTCGGTCAGCATGGCTTCCCAGGCCGGCAGCAGCCAGGTACGGACCTGTGACGGATCGCCCTGCAATTGCTGCAGGCGGCTGGCGGCGTGGATGGCGAGTTCGGGCGTGGCGCGCTCGGCGGGTTCGAACGATAGCCAGACCCGTGTCAGTTGCGCGGTGTCGTGCGCGCCGTTGAGCAGTTCGGTGGCCAGGCCGCGCACGATGCTGCTGGCCGCCACGGCGGAGAAGGCGCGGTGCTTGGCCAGCAGCCGTGCCGTTTCCAGCGCCTGCTGCGTCTGCCGCGCCAGCCGCGTGGCACGCAGCCGCAGCCGCAGCGCCAGCGTGCGCCGCCCGGCGCCCTGGGGCAGGCCTTCGAGCCATTCCAGTGCGGCGGGGGCGTCGCGGTCCTGCAGTGCCCAGCCTGCTGCGCGCAGCTGCGTGCCTTCGCGCACTTCTTGCGCCGGGCCAGAGGGGTTGTCTGCCGTCTGCTCCAGTGCCTGGGCCAGGTGGTGGTCACGCGCGGTGCGGTCCTGCAGCGCATGGGCGCTCTCAGCCGCCAGCAGATGCGCCAGCGCGCGTACCTGCACCGCATGGGCCAGAGGTTCGCCGCTGCCGACCAGGGCCTTTTCCTGGGCAATGGCCGCCTCGGCCGCCTTGCGCGAGCGGATGAAGCGCCCGGCGCTCAGATGCGCCAGTGCATCGAGCAGCGCCACGTGCATGGCGCGCTCTTTTTGTTGCGTGCGCCAGCGGTTGGCTTGCACCGGCAGGTCCAGCAAGGCGGCGAGGGCACGCAGCGCGATATGCAAGAGCGCAAAGCCGCCGAACAGCATGAGCAATATCAGGTTCAGGGACAGATCAACGCGGTAAGGCGGCCAGAACACCGTCACGGTGCCCTGGTTGTTACCTGCGAACAGGGCGACAGCGACGGCTATGCCAAACAGAGCCAGAAACCAGAGGGCGGCACGCATCAGCCTTACCTCCCCGCGGCGGCGGTAGCCAGCGCCGATAGCGTGTCGTCCAGGCGCGGGAGGTCCGTGCTCTTCAATTGGTCTTGCGCCTGGCGCAGCAGCGAGGCTGCGTTTTGCACGCGGCGCGAGGCCGGGTCGAAATAGCGCTCCAACGCCGCCGATGCCGCGGCCAGATCGGCGCGGGCCGAGGCCGGCTGGCGTGCCAGCACGCCCAGGCGGGCATTGAGCAGCTTGAGCTTCAGGTTCTCGCGCAGGAAGAAGGACTGCTCAGGCGCCAGCAATACGGCCTCGGGGTGGTCGATATGGCTCACGCGCACCAGGCCGCGTGCTTCGTCACGTACCGCCAGCCAGGCGGTGCGCAAGGCATGGCGCCACCAGGGCGCCTCTGTATCTGTTGCCACGGCAGGCGTGGGCTCGGTCGCGCCGATACCCATGCGCACCGGGGCCAGGGTGCGGGCGTCCGAGACCCGTGCCGCCGCGTTCTGCAGCGGCAGCTCGTCCATCTGCCGCACCAGCTCGTCCAGGCGTGACAGCAGGCCGGGCGTATCGAGCGTGTTGGCGCTCTTGACGCGGTCGATGTCGCGGGTGATGGCGCGCTGCACCGGTGCCAGGCGCGGCTGCGCGGCACGGCCGATGCGCTGGTCGGCGCTGCGCAGCGCGGCCAGCATGGGCTCGACGCTGCCGGTGAGCTCGGTTTGTTGCTGGGCCAGGCGCAAGGCCGATTCGATGTCGACCACCAGGTTCTCGTCCCGGGTGCGCGACAGGCTTTGCATCAGTTCTTCCAGCTGGGTGCGCTGCAGCGCCACTTCGGCCACGCGGGCCTCGGTGACGCCGATGCGCGCGGCCGCGTCCTGCGCGGTTTCCTGCGCCTGGCGGGCCATGGTGCGGGCTTCGATGGCCTGCGTGCCAGAGTCGGCGCTTTGGCGCGCTAGCTGCTCCTGGATGGAAGACAGCCGCTGCCACAGCAGCACGCTGGCGGCCAGCGCACCAATGGCGATCAGGGCGGCCACGATGCCCAGTGGCCGGGCCAGGCTGTCACGCAGCCCGATGGGCGCGGGCTGCGGCAGTGGTATTGCGGGGGCGGAAGTCGGCTCGGAACTCATGGGCGGATTCTATCGACGCGCCATGCGGGTGCGCGGCCTGTTCAACTCGCACCGGCTTGGCGCAGTGCATGGGCCACATCGGCCAGATCCGGCCGTGATGCGAGCACCGGCGCAAAGCCTGCCCGCATGGCGGCATCGGCGATGCGCGGGTGGGTGGCGAGCGCGGGTGAGCGGGACCAGTCGATATCCGGCAGCAGTGCGCACAGATTGGCAATGGCTTCAGAGCTGCTGAACAGCCAGATGTCACCCGCTGCGGCCGCTGCGCGTGCCAGCGTGGCGTCAAAGCAGTTTGCTGTGGGCACCTGTCGCTCGTAGGACACCACATAGTCCACGCTGCCGCCGGCCTGCGTGACCTGCTGTACCAGCCATTCGCGGCCGCTGCCGCGCTCTGGTGTGGCGGACGAATGCGCGCCGGCATCGGTGCCGCGCACCAGCAGCATGTGCATGCCTGGCCCGGCGCGGCCCTGCACCTGCTGCCAGAGCGATTCGGAGTCGAGCTGCGCCGCGTCGTTTGCGGGCGCGTCGATCTGCTCGGGCGCAAGGCCGCAGCGCAGCAGCGCGGCCGCGGTACCCGGCCCCGGCGCCCAGGCGCGCGCGGTGCGTGGCCAGGTGGCGCCGGCCGGGCGCGCCGCAAAGAAGGCGTCGGCTGCGTTGGCGCTCACGAACATCAGCACCTGGTACTGCGCCAGGTCTTGCCATGCGCGCCGCAGCGCTTGCGGAGCGGGTGATGGGGCGATTGTGATGAGCGGCAGCGCGTGGGCATCAAACCCTTCGGCGCGCAGCGACTGCATCCAGTGGGCTGCCTCGCGCGCGGGGCGTGTGACGATGACGCGCATGGGTGTGCGCTGGCCGCGCTCAGCCCGCGCCCTGGGCCTGCAGCTGTGCGGCCACCCGCATGCCCAGCGCCTCGGCGTCAGCGGGCGTGGCCACGGTGGCGTGGCCGCTGGCGCGCACCAGCAGGCCGGGGCGTGCCGGGTCGCCCCAGGCCGCGTCCAGCTGCAGCCCGCCGGGCGTGGCCTGCGCGTAGGCCGCCAGGGGCATGGAGCAACTGCCGCCCATGGCGCGGCTCACGGCGCGTTCGGCCAGGGCGGTCAGCGTGCTTGGGGCATGCGCCAACTGCGCCAGCAGGGCGGCCAGGTCGTGCCGGTCGGTGCGGATCTCGATGCCGAGCGCACCTTGCCCGGCGGCGGGCAGCATGGTCTCAGGGGAAAAGGTCTCGCGGATGCGGGCCTGCAGCCCGAGCCGGATCAGGCCGGCAGCGGCCAGCACGATGGCGTCATATTGGCCTTCGTCGAGCTTGCGCAGCCGGGTGTCGAGGTTGCCGCGCAGCGGCTCTATGCGCAGGTCTGGCCGCAGCGCCTGCAGCAGTACCGTGCGGCGCAGGCTGGAGGTGCCCACCACCGCGCCCTGCGGCAATGCGGCGAGCGTGGCGTGGTGGGGCGAGACGAAGGCATCGCGCGGGTCCTCGCGCTCCAGCACGCAGGCCAGCGTGAAGCCGGTGGGCAGCTCCATGGGCATGTCCTTGATGCAGTGCACGGCCAGATCGGCGCGGCCGTCTTCCAGCGCCGTTTCCAGCTCTTTCACGAACAGGCCCTTGCCGCCCACCTTGGACAGCGTGCGGTCCAGGATCTGGTCGCCGCGCGTTGTCATGCCCAGCAGCGTGACGGGCTGGCCAAGAGCGGCCAGCAGTGTCTTGACGTACTCCGCCTGCCACAGTGCCAGACGGCTCTCGCGTGTGGCGATGACAAGGGGGGCGGGGGCTTGACTCAAGGGCGTAACCTGCAGGTAATTCGGCGGAGCCGACGATGCTAGCATGCTGCACTGCATCAAACACGACAGCCACGAGGAGACCCGGGCAATGACGACCACCGACCGCGACAGCACGGCACCGCGCCGCCGCAAGGACATCGAACAACCGCTGGTGGACGATATCCGGCTGCTCGGGCGCATCCTGGGCGACGTGATCCGCGAGCAGGACGGCATCGCCGCCTATGAGCTGATCGAGCAGGTGCGCAAGCTCTCGGTGGCCTTCCGCCGCGATGCAGACCAGGAGGCCGACCGCGCGCTGAAGAAGCTGCTCAAGTCGCTGTCGGGCGACCAGACGGTGAGCGTGATCCGCGCCTTCACCTACTTCAGCCATCTGGCCAACCTGGCAGAAGACCGCCACTACATCCGCCGCCGCACGGTGCACGAACGCGCTGGCGACACGCAAGAGGGCAGCGTGGAAGTGGCGATGGCGCGGCTGCGCTGGGCCGGCATATCGCCGCGTGCGATCTCGCAGACGCTGGCGTCGAGCTATGTGTCGCCGGTGCTGACCGCGCACCCAACCGAAGTCCAGCGCAAGAGCATTCTGGATGCCGAGCGCGACATCGCCCAACTGCTGACCGCGCGTGACGAGATCAAGGCGCGTGCCCAGTTCCACGGCGCAGCCAAGGACGCGCTCACGCCGCGCGAGCTGGCCGCCAACGAGGCGCAACTGCGCGCCCGGGTGATCCAGCTCTGGCACACCCGGCTGCTGCGCTTCTCGCGGCTCACCGTGGTGGACGAGATCGAGAACGCGCTCAGCTACTACGAAGCCACCTTCCTGCGCGAAATCCCCAAGCTCTACGCCGGCCTGGAGCGCGAGCTGGGCGCCTACCCGGTCGCCAGCTTCTTCCGCATGGGCCAGTGGATAGGCGGCGACCGCGACGGCAACCCCAATGTCAGCGCCGAGACGCTCGAGTACGCGCTGCGCCGCCAGTCCGAGATGGCGCTGCGCCACTACCTGACCGAGGTCCACTACCTGGGCGGCGAGCTGTCGCTGTCGGCCCGCCTGGTGGAGGTGCCCGCGGCCATGCACGCGCTGGCCGAGCGCTCGCCCGACACCAGCGAGCACCGGCGCGACGAGCCCTACCGCCGCGCGCTCACCGGCATCTATGCGCGCCTGGCCGCCACGCTCAAGGAACTGACCGGCGGTGATGCGGCACGCCATGCGGTTGCGCCGCAGAACCCCTATCAGAGCGCTGAGGAGTTCCTGGCCGATCTGCGTGTGATCGAGGCCTCGCTCAACGCCCACCATGCCGAGGCCCTGATCGCCCAGCGCTTGCGCCCGCTGCTGCGTGCGGTGGAGGTGTTTGGCTTTCACCTGGCCACGGTGGACCTGCGGCAAAGCTCCGACAAGCACGAGGCGGTGGTGGCCGAGCTGCTGGCGCTGGCCCGCATCGAGCCCGACTACCCGGCGCTGGACGAGCCCGCGCGCCAGCAGCTGCTGCTGCGCCTGCTCAACGAGACGCGCCCGCTGCGCGTGCTGGGCACCGAGTATTCGGCCCTGGCGCAGAGCGAGATCGCCATCTTCGAAGCCGCCCGCAATATGCGCGCGCGCTACGGTGCGCAGGCGATTCGCCACTACATCATCAGCCACACCGAGACCGTGAGCGACTTGCTCGAAGTGCTGCTGCTGCAAAAGGAAGTAGGCCTGCTGCGCGGCACGCTGGACGCGGCGGCAACCGCCGACCTGATCGTGGTGCCGCTGTTCGAGACCATTGAGGATTTGCGCAATGCCGCGCCCATCATGGGCGACTTCTATGCGCTGCCCGGCATCGCCGCGCTGGTGCAACGTAGCGGCGCCGAGCAGGACATCATGCTGGGCTACTCCGACAGCAACAAGGACGGCGGCATCTTCACCAGCAACTGGGAGCTGTACCGCGCCGAGATCGCGCTGGTGGAGCTGTTTGACCAGCTCTCGGCCAGCCACCCGATCCAGCTGCGCATGTTCCATGGCCGCGGCGGCACCGTGGGCCGTGGCGGCGGCCCCAGCTACCAGGCCATCCTGGCGCAGCCGCCGGGCACGGTGCGCGGCCAGATCCGCCTGACCGAGCAGGGCGAGGTGATCGGCTCCAAGTACGCCAACCCCGAGATCGGCCGGCGCAACCTGGAGACGCTGGTGGCCGCCACGCTGGAGGCCACGTTGCTGCAACCAACCAAGCCCGCCACCAAGGCCTTTCTGCAAGCGGCGGCGCAGTTGTCTGAAGCCAGCATGGGCGCCTACCGCGCCTTGGTCTATGAGACCCCGGGCTTTACCGATTACTTCTTTGGCTCGACGCCGATCCGCGAGATTGCCGAGCTCAACATCGGCTCGCGCCCGGCCTCGCGCAAGGCCAGCCAGCAGATCGAAGACCTGCGCGCCATTCCCTGGGGCTTCAGCTGGGGCCAGTGCCGGCTCACGCTGCCGGGCTGGTATGGCTTTGGCTCGGCCGTGGCGGCCTTTTTGGCGCCCACAGAAGGCCTGGCTGTGACGGCGGCCAAGACCGAGCGCAGCACGCGTTTGGCCTTGCTGCAGAAGATGTACCGGCAGTGGCCGTTCTTTCGCACGCTGCTGTCCAACATGGACATGGTGCTGGCCAAGAGCGACATGGCCCTGGCCTCGCGCTATGCCGAGCTGGTGGGCGACGCGCGCTTGCGCAAGAAGGTGTTTGCGCTGATCGAGGCCGAATGGCAGCGCACCACCGACGCGCTGGCCCAGATCACCGGCGACCGCCAGCGCCTGGCGCACAACGCCGCGCTGGCGCGCTCGATCCGGCACCGCTTCCCCTACATCGATCCGCTGCACCACCTGCAGGTGGAGCTGCTGCGCCGCTACCGCGAAGGGAAGGGCGACGAGCGGGTGCAGACCGGCATCCACATCTCGATCAACGGGATCGCGGCCGGGCTGCGCAATACGGGTTAGGGCGCGCATCGCAGCGGCGGGCCCTGCAAGCGCTTGCTGGGCTTTTGCTGAATTTTGGTGAAATATGCCTATAGCCCAGGTGCAGCCTGGGCTTATAGCTATCTATTTGGTAGCTTTGGTGCACGGGGCGGCTGGCCTGAGCGCAGCGCCGCCTCATAGGCGCGCTGGCCCCACAGCAGCGCTTGCTCGCGGTCGTCGAAGATGCTTTCGGGCGCTTGCCGGTAGGACATGGCGACGGGCTTGCCATCACGGTGAAATTCGAATGCCGGCAGGCGCAGTTGGTCGAAATGCGGCGCGCTCTGCGCATCGGCCTTGAGGTAGAGCGTGTTGGCCGCCACCAGCGCAATCATGGGGTCGCCATGCCACACGCCATGGCAGCCAAACATGCGGCGCACGCTGATGCGGCCCAGCGGCTCGAACACTTCATGCAGGCTGTCGACAAAGCTGCTCATGCGAGCAGGGCCTTGGCGTGGTGCGCCAGGTGGTCGGCCATGAAGCTGGAGACAAAGTAGTAGCCGTGGTCGTAGCCCGCGTGCCGGCGCAGCGTCAGCGGCTGGCCGGCCTGGGCGCAGGCGGCTTCGAGCAATTCGGGCCGCAGTTGCTGCGCGTGCAAAAACTTGTCGTCCAGCCCCTGGTCAATCAAGATGCCCAGCGGGAACGGTGCGGCCTTTTGCTGCTGCATGAGGGCGCTGGCGTCGTGTGCGGCCCAGGTGCTGCGGTCTGCGCCCAGGTAGCCGCTGAAGGCTTTCTCGCCCCAGGGGCACTGGCTGGGCGCGCAGATGGGCGCAAATGCCGATACCGAGCGGAACACGCCCGGGTGCCGCAGCGCCAGCGTCAGTGCGCCATGGCCGCCCATGGAGTGGCCAAAGATGCCGACGCGCTGGCCATCTACAGGCAACTGTGCCTGCAGCAGCGGCAGCAGCTCGGTGAGCAGGTAGCTCTCCATGCGCCAGCGTGTGGCCCAGGGCGCTTGCGTGGCGTCGAGGTAGAAGCCCGCACCCACGCCGAAGTCCCAGCTGTCGGCCTCGCCGGGCACGCCGGCGCCGCGCGGGCTGGTGTCGGGTGCGACCAGGGCCAGGCCCAGCTCCGCCGCCAGGCGCTGGGCGCCGGCCTTGGCCGGGAAGGTTTCCTCGTTGCAGGTCAGGCCGGCCAGGTAGAGCAGGGCAGGCACCGGGCCCTGCGCGGCGGCGGGCGGCAGGTAGACCGAGAACTTCATGGGCAGCCCGATCTCGCGCGAGTCGTGCTGGTAGAAGCGCTGCCGGCCGCCATAGCTGCCGTGTTCCGAGAGAAGTTGGAGAGGGGTGTCTTGCATATCAGGTGAGGGAAGAGGCGCGGACCAGTTCCAGCACGGCATCGGCAAACACCTGCGGCGCCTCTTGCGGCATGTTGTGGCCCACGCCGGGCACGATGCGGTGCGAGCGGCTGCCGGTGAAGTGCTGCGCATGGGCGGCGGCATCCGCCACCGGGCGCACGCCGTCGTCGGCGCCGTCGAAGGTAATGGCGGGCACGCTGATCGGCGGCTGGGCCGATAGGCGCAGCTCAAGATCGGCATAGGCCGGGTCGCCCGCCACCAGGCCAAAGCGGTGGCGGTAGGAGTGGATCACCACGTCGACGAAATCGGGGTTGTCGAAGGCGGCGGCGCTGCGCTCGAAGCTGGCGTCATCAAAGGCCCAGGTCGGCGACCAAAGCCGCCACAGCAGCCGGCACACGGCGCGCCGGTCGGCGGCCAGGCCGTTGCGGCCGCGTGCGCTGTGAAAGTAGTACTGGTACCAGAGCTGGTGTTCGTTCTCTGGCACATCGGGCTTCATCGCCTGCGCGATGTTCTGGATGTTGTAGCTGTTGAAGGACAGCAGCCCGGCGCAGCGCTCGGGCCACAGCGCGGCCACCACACAGGCCGCGCGCCCGCCCCAGTCGTAGCCGGCCAGCACAGCGCGCGGAATGGCCAGCGCATCCAGCAGCGCCAGCAGGTCTGCGCCCAGCGCCGCCTGCTCGCCCGAGCGCGGCGTGGCACTGCTCAGAAAGCGCGTGCCGCCATAGCCGCGCAGGCAGGGCACGATGACCCGGCAACCCTGTGCTGTGAGCCGTGGCGCTACTTCCGCATACGTGTGGATGTCGTACGGAAAGCCGTGCATCAGCAGCACCGGCGGGCCATCGGCCGGGCCGGCTTTGTAATAGGACACATCGAGCACGCCAGCCTGAATCGATCGCAACGGGAGCATGGATTTCATCGCAAGCTTTCAGAGGAGAAGGGTCCATCCCAAGGACACCGCGGAACCGGCTTTGCCGGGCCGCTGGTGTCGCCCCCTGGAAGGGGGCTCAGTAAATCACGACGCCTCGAATTGATTCGCCGCTTTTCATCAGGTCAAAGCCCTTGTTGATGTCTTCCAGCGGCATGGTGTGGGTGATCAGCGGATCGATGCTGATCTTGCCTTCCATGTACCAGTCGACGATCTTGGGCACGTCGGTGCGGCCGCGTGCGCCGCCAAAGGCCGAACCCTCCCACTTGCGGCCGGTAACCAACTGGAAGGGGCGCGTGCTGATCTCTGCACCCGCTTCGGCCACGCCAATGATGATGCTGCGGCCCCAGCCCTTGTGCGTGCACTCCAGCGCCTGGCGCATCACCTTGGTGTTGCCAATGCACTCGAAGCTGTAGTCGGCGCCGCCGTCGGTGAGCTGGACGATGGCATCGACCACGTTCTCGACCTCGTTCGGGTTGATGAAGTGGGTCATGCCGAACTGGCGTGCCATGGCCTGGCGCTCGGGGTTGATGTCCACCCCAATGATCTTGTCGGCGCCGACCATCTTGGCGCCCTGGATCACGTTCAGGCCAATGCCGCCCAGGCCAAACACCACCACGTTGGCGCCGGCCTCGACCTTGGCCGTGAACAGCACGGCGCCAATGCCGGTGGTCACGCCGCAGCCGATGTAGCAGACCTTGTCGAAGGGTGCGTCTTCACGGATCTTGGCCAGCGAGATCTCGGGCGCCACCGTGTAGTTGCTGAAGGTGCTGGTACCCATGTAGTGAAAGATGGGCTTGCCGTCCAGGCTGAAGCGGCTGGTGGCGTCGGGCATCAGGCCCTTGCCCTGCGTGCCGCGGATCAACTGGCACAGGTTGGTCTTGCGGCTCAGGCAGAACTTGCACTGGCGGCATTCCGGCGTGTAGAGCGGAATCACGTGGTCGCCCTTCTTGAGCGTGGTCACGCCCGGGCCCACGTCCACCACGATGCCCGCGCCTTCATGGCCCAGGATGGCCGGGAAGATGCCTTCCGGGTCGGCGCCGGACAGCGTGTAGTAGTCGGTGTGGCAGATGCCGGTGGCCTTGATCTCGACCAGGACCTCGCCAAAGCGTGGGCCATCCAGGTCCACGGTTTCGATGGTCAGGGGTTGGCCCGATTGCCAGGCGACGGCGGCTTTGGTTTTCATGTGCAGGAGAGGCTGGAGGTAGGGAGCGGGGATGGGCGAAAATCGACGATTGCCATCGCCCGCGCGACCGCCAACTGTAGAAGCGAAACTGCGCTTGCGCCAGCTTCCCGGCGCGCCCATGCGGTCTTTGGCCGGGCGACCCAGCAGATTGGCCGGCCGGCCGCTCCACGTTCCCTACGCACCCGCCTGCATGCCCTTGCCCCATACCGTCGATATCGTCGTCTACCCCGGTTTCAAGGCGCTGGAGGCCATCGGCCCGATGTCGGTGTTTGACTATGCCAACCTGCATCTGCAGCGCCGCGGCCAGCCGCTTGGCTACCAGGTGGCGGTGGTGGCGCAGCAGCGCGGCATGGTGCGCTCGGACATCGCCATGGCGCTGGAGGCCACGCGGGTGCTGGGCGAGGGCCCCGTGCCCGACATTGCGCTGATCGTCGGCTCGCGCGACATCGAGCAGGCGCTGGCCGCATCGCCCGCGCTGGTGGACTGGGCGGCAGCGATTGCGCCGCAGGTGCGCCGCTTGATCGCGCTGTGCTCGGGCAGCTTCTTTCTGGGCGCGGCCGGCCTGCTGGACGGCCGCCGTGCCGCCACGCACTGGAGCGTGGCCGCCTTGCTGCAGCAGCGCTTCCCCAAGGTCCGGGTGGACGCTGATGCGATCTACGTACGCGAGGGCACGCTCTGGACCTCAGCCGGCGTCACCGCGGGCATAGACCTGGCGCTGGCGGTGGTGGAGGAGGACTTTGGCCGCACGCTGGCGCTGGAGGTGGCGCGCGACCTGGTCATGTACCTGAAGCGCCCAGGTGGCCAGTCGCAGTTCAGCGTGCACCTGGCCAGCCAGGCCACCGGCCATGCCGGCATGCGCGAGCTGCAGGCCTGGGTGCTGTCGCATCTGGCCGAGCCGTTGACGCTGGCGCAGATGGCCGGCCACGCCGCGATGAGCGAGCGCAACTTTCGCCGTGTCTTCACGCAGGAGACTGGCCAGAGCCCATCAGCCTTCGTCGAGACCGCACGCCTGGAAGGCGCGCGCCGGTTGCTGGAAGAACAAGAGGCGCTGCCGCTGAAGACCGTGGCCGCGCGCGTCGGGCTGGCATCAGAGCAGCCGCTGCGCCAACTGTTTCTACGCCGGCTGGGCATCACGCCACAGGCCTACCGCGAGCGCTTTGGCGGTGTCGGGCGGTAGTTTTTGAAAGAAAAGTGGCTGAAATGTAGGCTGCACCTGGGCATATAGCTCTTGTTTTTATAGCGAGCATGCTTTCCACCTGGGCGTAAAAAAGCCCGCGCATGGCGCGGGCTTTCTTGTGGGTGCTGGCGGCGATCAGCGCTTGGCGATGGCCTGCACGTCGCGGCGCTCGGAGCCGACGAACAGCTGGCGTGGGCGGCCGATCTTGTATTCCGGGTCGCCGATCATTTCGTTGAGCTGGGCGATCCAGCCGACCGTGCGGGCCAGTGCGAACACGGCGGTGAACAGGCCCACCGGGATGCCGATGGCGCGCTGCACGATGCCGGAGTAGAAGTCCACGTTCGGGTAGAGCTTGCGCTGCACGAAGTAGTCGTCTTCCAGGGCGATCTTCTCAAGTGCCATGGCCAGCTTGAACAGTGGGTCGTTTTCCAGGCCCAGCTCGCCCAGCACTTCCTTGCAGGTCTCTTGCATCAGCTTGGCGCGCGGGTCGTAGTTCTTGTACACGCGGTGGCCGAAGCCCATCAGCTTGACGTTGGAGTTCTTGTCCTTCACCTGCTTGATGAATTCGCCGATCTTCTCCACGCCGCCAGCCTTCTGGATGTCGTAGAGCATGTTCAGCGCTGCTTCATTGGCGCCGCCGTGGGCGGGGCCCCAGAGGCAGGCCACGCCAGCCGCGATGGCGGCGAACGGGTTGGTGCCAGAGGAGCCGCACAGGCGCACGGTGGAGGTGGAAGCGTTTTGCTCGTGGTCTGCGTGCAGGATGAAGATGCGATCCAGCGCCTTCTCCAGGATCGGGCTGACCTTGTATTCCTCGCACGGCGTGGCAAACATCATGTGCAGGAAGTTGCCGGCGTAGCTCAGGTCATTGCGCGGGTACATGTAGGGCTGGCCGATGCCGTACTTGTAGGCCATGGCGACCAGCGTGGGCATCTTGGCGATCAGGCGGATGGCCGAGATCTCGCGGTGCTCCGGATTGTTGATGTCCGTGCTGTCGTGATAGAAGGCCGACAGGCCGCCCACCAGGCCGGTCATGACCGCCATCGGGTGCGCGTCGCGGCGGAAGCCGCGCAGGAAGAATTGCATCTGCTCGTTGACCATCGTGTGGTTGGTCACGAGCTTGTCGAAATCGGTCTTTTGCTGGGCGTTGGGCAGCTCACCGTGCAGCAGCAGGTGACAGGTTTCGAGGAAGTCGCAGTTGGTGGCGAGCTGCTCGATCGGGTAGCCGCGGTACAGCAGCTCGCCCTTGTCGCCATCGATGTAGGTGATGGCCGATTGGCACGACGCCGTGGAGAGAAAGCCCGGGTCGTAGGTGAACATGCCGGATTGCGCGTACAGCTTGCGGATGTCGACGACATCCGGGCCGATGCTGCCGTGGTAGACCGGGAGGTCTACGCTCGGGCTGCCGTTACTGAACGACAGGGTGGCTTTGTTGTCAGCTAGCTTCATGTGCTTTCCTTGGGTTGGTGCCGGCCACCGCATGCGCGGTATAGGGCGTTCTCTCTTGAAATCGGCGGGCACCGTATGGTGCGGGGCTGGTGTGCGCGCTCAGACCCTGAGCAGGGCCAGTACCTCGCACGCCGGCGCGGATGCGGCGACATCGCCTTCGGGTTCCTTGCGGCGCATCAACAGGTCCATCAGGTCATGGTCCGACAGATCCATCAGCACTTCCATGCCTTGTGCCTGCCGGACCGTGAGGCCCTGTTCATGGCGGGCAAAGAAGCGCTCGATGAGAAGGTCGTTTTCCAGCAGGCCGCGCCGGCAACGCCAGTGCAGCTTGCTCAGGGCCCGTTCGTCGAGCAGTGCTTCGTCCGCCTGTGTCATCACCATTACACCGCGCGGCGCACCATCAGTTCCTTGATCTTGCCAATGGCCTTGGTGGGGTTGAGGCCCTTCGGGCACACGTCCACGCAGTTCATGATGGTGTGGCAGCGGAACAGACGGTACGGGTCTTCCAGGTTGTCCAGGCGCGCGCCGGTGGCTTCGTCGCGGCTGTCGGCGATGAAGCGGTAGGCCTGCAGCAGGCCGGCCGGGCCGACGAACTTGTCCGGGTTCCACCAGAAGCTCGGGCAGCTGGTGGAGCAGCTCGCGCACAGGATGCACTCGTACAGGCCGTCGAGCTCTTCGCGCTCTTCTGGCGACTGCAGGCGCTCTTTCTCGGGCGGCGGCGTGTCGTTGACCAGGTACGGCTTGATCGAGTGGTACTGGTTGAAGAAGTGCGTCATGTCCACGATCACATCGCGGATCACGGGCAGGCCCGGCAGCGGCTTGATGACGATCGGGTCTTTCAGGTTACGCAGGTTGGTCAGGCAGGCCAGGCCGTTCTTGCCATTGATGTTCATGGCATCCGAGCCGCACACGCCTTCGCGGCAGGAGCGGCGGAAGGCGATGGTCGGGTCGATGGCCTTGAGCTTGATCAGGGCGTCCAGCAGCATGCGTTCGTTGCCTTCGAGTTCGATCTCGATGGTCTGCATGTAGGGCTTGGCGTCCTTGTCCGGGTCGTAGCGGTAGATGTGGAACGTGCGCTTTTGCATGGTGCTTCTCGCTGGGGTGTTCTTCGGGGGCGGATCAGAACGTGCGGACCTTGGGCGGCACGGTATCGACGGTGAGCGGCTTCATGCGCACCGGCTTGTAGGCCAGGCTGTTGGTCGCGCTGTACCAGAGGGTGTGCTTCATCCACTCCTTGTCGTTGCGGCCAAGCGGGAACTCTGGGTCGTCGGCCGGGCGCTCGTAGTCGTCCACCGTGTGGGCGCCGCGGCATTCCTTGCGGGCTGCAGCCGACACCATGGTGGCCTGCGCCACTTCGATCAGGTTGTCGACTTCCAGCGCCTCGATGCGCGCGGTGTTGAACACCTTGGACTTGTCCTTGAGCGTGATGTTGGCCACGCGCTTGCGCAGTGCCGCGATCTGGACCACGCCTTCGTCCATGATGGACTGCTGGCGGAACACTGCGGCGTGCTGCTGCATGGTGGCGCGGATGTCGCCCGCCACGTCCTGCGCGTATTCGCCAGAGGCCGAGTCATCGAGCTGGTTCAGGCGCGTGAGCGTGCGGTCTGCCGCATCGGCCGGCAGCGGCTTGTGGTTCTTCAGCTTGTCGTTGTACTGGACGATGTGGTTGCCGGCCGCACGGCCGAACACCAGCAGATCGAGCAGCGAGTTGGTGCCCAGGCGGTTGGCGCCGTGCACGCTCACGCAAGAGCATTCGCCCACCGCGTACAGGCCGTTGACCACAACGCTTTCGTTGGCTTCGTTCTGCGTCACCACCTGGCCGTTGATGTTGGTCGGGATGCCGCCCATCTGGTAGTGGATGGTGGGCACGACCGGGATCGGCTCGCGCGTGATGTCGACGTTGGCGAAGTTGACGCCAATCTCATACACCGAGGGCAGGCGCTTGTGGATGGTCTCTGCGCCCAGGTGGTCGAGCTTCAACAGGATGTAGTCCTTGTTGGGGCCGCAGCCACGGCCTTCCTTGATTTCCTGGTCCATGCAGCGCGAGACGAAGTCGCGCGGTGCCAGATCCTTCAGGGTGGGCGCGTAGCGCTCCATGAAGCGCTCGCCATTGCTGTTGAGCAGGATCGCGCCTTCGCCGCGGCAGCCTTCGGTCAGCAGCACGCCGGCACCGGCCACGCCGGTCGGGTGGAACTGCCAGAACTCCATGTCCTGCAGCGGGATGCCGGCGCGTGCCGCCATGCCCAGGCCGTCGCCGGTGTTGATGAAGGCATTGGTCGAGGCCTGGAAGATCCGGCCCGCGCCACCAGTGGCCAGCAGCACGGTCTTGGCTTCCAGGATGTGCAGGTCGCCGGTTTCCATCTCCAGCGCGGTCACGCCGACCACATCGCCTTCGGCGTCGCGGATCAGGTCCAGTGCCATCCACTCGACGAAGAACTGGGTGTGCGCTTCCACGTTCTTTTGGTAGAGCGTGTGCAGCATGGCGTGGCCGGTACGGTCGGCCGCGGCGCAGGCGCGCTGCACCGGCTTTTCGCCGTAGTTGGCGGTGTGGCCACCAAACGGGCGCTGGTAGATGGTGCCGTCGGCATTGCGGTCGAAAGGCATGCCGAAGTGCTCAAGCTCGTACACCACCTTGGGTGCTTCGCGGCACATGAACTCGATCGCATCCTGGTCGCCGAGCCAGTCGGAGCCCTTGATGGTGTCGTAGAAGTGGTAGTGCCAGTTGTCCTCGCTCATGTTGCCGAGCGAGGCGCCAACGCCACCCTGCGCCGCCACGGTGTGCGAGCGGGTCGGGAACACCTTGGACAGCACGGCCACATTCAGGCCGGCGCGAGCCAGTTGCAGGGAGGCGCGCATGCCGGAGCCGCCGGCACCGACGATGACGACGTCGAACTTGCGCTTGGTGATGTTTTTCGTGGAGTAGGTCATTTTGATCAGAGCCTCCAGAGCACCTGGATGGCCCAGCCGGCACAGCCGACAAGCCAGGCGATGGAGAAGACTTGCAGGGCGAGACGGGCGAGAACGGGCTGGACGTAGTCCATCAAGACATCACGCACGCCGATCCACACGTGGTAGAGCAGGGCGATGATGACGACCATGGTCAGCACCTTCATCCATTGGGCGGAAAAGACGCCGGCCCAGAGGTCATAGCCGATCGGACCCTTGGAGAAGATCAGGCTGGCGAGCAGCACGATGGTGAAGAGGGCCATCAGGACCGCGGTGGCGCGTTGGGCGATCCAGTCGCGCAGGCCATAGTGGGCACCGACGACGGTGCGCTTGGAGCCGTAATTGACAGACATTCTTATTGCTCCTTGCGATCAGTACAGGCCAAACAGCTTGGCGCCCAGCACAACCGTGAGGCCGATGCTCAGCACCAGCACGGCGGTGGCGGAATTGCTGCCGAACTTCTTTTCCACCGCGTGGTGGCTCACGTCCATCCAGAGGTGGCGCAGGCCAGCGATGAAGTGGTGCAGGTAGGCCCAGATCAGCGCCAGTGCCACCAGCTTGATGAACCAGCCCGGCACGAAGCCGATGCCGCTGTTGAAGGCGGACTTGAAGCGGGCGAAGGACACTTCGGAGGAGACCGAGGTGTCGAACATCCAGATGATGAAAGGCATCAGCACAAACATGATCACGCCGCTGACGCGGTGCAGGATGGACACCCAGCCGGCGGCCGGAAGCCGATACGTCGGGAGATCGGTAAAGGCGTTGATGTTGCGGAATTCAGGCCGCTTCTTGGCTAGCTCAGGCATGGGAGTGGCTTTCGTGGAGGTAACTGCTCTGTAATCTGGCGATGCAGACAGCCCAAAATTCTATTGCAATGCACAAACGACTAGAGATGATGCTTGCCGAATCTGACAGTTAAGGTCAGGTAGCCGCGTGCTGCGGCCTTGGGCTGTCAGTTGAGTTCGTTGCGGTAGTGGTAACCCTCTGTCAGGTACAGGCCGCGGCGCAGCTCCATTGGCGTGTCCTTGTAGGTGTAGGCCAGGCGCTCTACGCTCAGCAACGGGGTGCCTGGGGCCACCTGAAGCAGCGCGGCGGCTTCTTCTGTGGCGGCCACGGCACGCAATTTTTCGGAGGCGCGCACCATGCGTACGCCGAACTCAAGCTCGAACATGGCATAGGTCGGGCCCTGGTAGTCGGCCATGCGGGTGGCGGTCAGGCCCTTGAAGGGCTGGCCGGGCAGCCACAGGTCTTCCAGGATGGTCGGCTTGCCGCCAAAGGCGAGCACGCGGCGCGCCTGCAGCACCGGCTCGCCCGAGCGCAGGCCGAGCAGGCGGGCGACCTCGGCTGAAGAGCGCAGGCGCCGGCAGTCGAGTACGCGGCGCTCGGCGGCGGCGGGCTCGCCGGTGTCGGGCAGCAGGCTCAGGAAACGAAACTGCACATGCCGCTCGGTATGGGTGGCAACGAAGGTGCCCTTGCCCTGGCGCCGCAGCAGCAGGTTTTCGGCGGCAAGCTCATCGATCGCCTTGCGCACCGTGCCCTGGCTCACGCGAAAGTGCGCCGCCAGCTCCATCTCGCTCGGGATGACCTCGCCCGGCTTCCAGTCGCCGGCCTGCAGGCGCTGCAGGATCAGCCCCTTGATCTGCTGGTACAGCGGGCTGAATGCCGGTGTGGCGCGCTCCGCAGCGTTGCCGCTTGCGGGCGCGTCAGGCGTGGCTTCGGCGGAGAGAGGGGGTGTTTGCATCGTGGAGGGCCGGCAGGAGGGGCATGGATGCCCGACCCGGCGCAGATGCCAGGCGCTGGCCTGACACAGTGTCGATCATATCTTATATAAGATACAAGACAAATTGACTGAGCTTTTGAATCAGCAGTAAACTCCCGGGCTGTCCTGACCGGCCGTTTCCGCATCCGCTGACGGGTGCTCGGCACAAACGCATGGCCGGGCGCTTTCATCCCTATCCTGGAGTTTTTCCCATGAGCAAGTCCCCCGTCCGCGTTGCCGTCACCGGCGCCGCTGGCCAAATCGGCTACGCCCTGCTGTTCCGTATCGCCTCCGGCGAGATGCTGGGCAAGGACCAGCCCGTCATTCTGCAACTGCTGGAAATCCCGGACGACAAGGCCCAGAAGGCGCTCAAGGGCGTGATCATGGAGCTGGAAGACTGCGCCTTCCCGCTGCTGGCCGGCGTGATCCCCACGGGTGACCCGCTGGTGGCCTTCAAGGACGCCGACTACGCACTGCTGGTGGGTGCCCGCCCACGTGGCCCGGGCATGGAGCGTGCCGACCTGCTGGCCGCCAACGCCCAGATCTTCACGGCGCAAGGCAAGGCCCTGGACCAGGTCGCCAGCCGCAACGTCAAGGTGCTGGTGGTCGGCAACCCGGCCAACACCAATGCCTACATCGCCATGAAGAGCGCGCCCAGCCTGCCGCGCGAGAACTTCACCGCGATGCTGCGCCTGGACCACAACCGCGCTGCCAGCCAGATCGCTGCCAAGACCGGCACCAAGGTCGGTGACATCGAGAAGCTCACCGTCTGGGGCAACCACTCGCCCACGATGTACGCCGACTACCGCTTTGCCACCGTTGGCGGCAAGGCCGTCAAGGACCTCATCAACGACCAGGTCTGGAACGCTGACGTGTTCCTGCCCACCGTTGGCAAGCGCGGCGCCGCCATCATCGACGCGCGCGGCCTGTCGTCGGCCGCCTCTGCCGCCAACGCCGCCATCGACCACATGCGCGACTGGGCCCTGGGCTCGCAAGGCAAGTGGGTCACCATGGGCGTGCCGTCCAATGGCGAATACGGCATTCCGAAGGACGTGATCTTCGGCTTCCCCGTCATCACCGAAGGCGGCAAGTACAAGATCGTGGAAGGCCTGGCCATCGACGAGTTCAGCCAGGAGCGCATCAACAAGACCTTGGCCGAACTGCAAGGCGAGCAAGACGGCGTAAAGCACTTGCTCTGATTCGCCAAAGAGACGCAAATGCTCGACTGGAACCCCGCGCTCTACCGTCGTTATGAAGATGAGCGCACGCGCCCTGCGGCTGAGCTGCTGGCGCGGGTACCGCTGACCGAGGCCGCCCGCGTGGTGGATCTGGGTTGCGGGCCGGGCAATTCCACCGAGCTGCTGGCCAAGCGGTTTCCCGGGGCAGAAGTCACGGGCACCGACAACTCCGAAGCCATGCTGGTCAGTGCGCGCGAGCGCCTGCCGCAGGCGCGCTTCGAGTTGAGCGACATCGCGACCTGGGCGCCGCAAGAAGCGCCCAACCTCATTTACGTCAACGCGGCCCTGCAATGGGTGCCGGATCACGAGACATTGATCCCGCGCCTGTTCGACGCGCTGGCCCCGGGTGGCGTGCTCGCCATCCAGATGCCCGACAACCGCCAGGAGCCCACGCACCGCCTGATGCGCGCGCTGGCGGCCGAAGCGCCCTGGGCCGAGCCCATTGGCGACGCCGACAGGCTGCGCACCCTGCTGCTGGGCCTTGGCAACTACTACGACTTGTTGGCGCCAAAGGCGGCCAACGTCGATGTCTGGCACACCATTTACCAGCACCGCATGGTGGACGCGGCCTCCATCGTCGAATGGGTGCGCGGCACGGGCCTGAAGCCCTTCGTCGATCCGCTGCCGCCTGCGCTGCGGGCGAGCTACCTGGCCGAGTACGAGCGCCGCGTGGATGCGGCCTACCCGGTGCGCACCGACGGCAAGCGGCTGCTGGCTTTCCCGCGCATGTTCATCGTGGCGCAGAAGAAGGCATGAGCAAGACTGCTCACCCTGCCGAAGTGTTGCTGGGTGCACAGGCCGGCGCGGTGACGCTGCCGGTGTGCGACCACTACAGCGGCGTCGAGGCGCGCATGAAGAAGAGCCTGCAGCTGCAGGCCGAGATGACGGCCGAGTTTGGCGTCTGCCCCTTCGACGTGACCCTGGATTGCGAAGACGGCGCCCCGGTGGGCGGCGAGGCCGAGCACGCCGCCCTGGTGACCGAGCTGGCCCTGGCCGCCGCTGCCGGCGCGCGCGTGGCGGTGCGCGTGCACCCGGTGGACCACCCCGCGTTTGAGGCCGACGTTGCCGCCATCGTCGGCCGTGCCGGTGCCCGGCTGGTGCATGTGATGCTGCCCAAGGTTGAATCCGTGGCCGATGTCGAGCGTGCCGCACGGGCGCTGGATGCGGCCGGCGCGCCGCAACTGGCGCTGCAGGCCTTGATCGAATCCCCTGGCGCGGTACACCGCGCCTTTGACATTGCGGCGCACCCGCGCATTCAGTCGCTGAGCTTCGGGCTGATGGATTTCGTGTCGGCCCATGCCGGCGCCATTCCCGCAGACGGCATGGCCGCCGCGGGCCAGTTCACGCACCCGCTGGTGGTGCGGGCCAAGCTGGAGATTGCCTCCGCCGCCCACGCCAGCGGCAAAGTACCCTCGCATTGCGTGGTGACCGAATTCGGCAATGCCGACGCTATCCGCAGCGCGGCCCGCCGCGCTGCGCGCGACTTTGGCTACACCCGCATGTGGAGCATTCACCCGGCGCAGATCCGGCCCATCCTGGAGGCCTTCGCCCCCGATCCACAAGAAGTGGATACGGCCGCGCAAATCCTCTTGGCGGCCGAGCGCGCCGACTGGGCGCCCGTCAGTTATGACGGGCACCTGCACGACCGTGCCAGCTACCGCCACTTCTGGCAGGTACTGGAGCGGGCCCGGCGCACTGGCCGGCCACTGCCGGATGAGGCGGGACGCTGGATGGCGTCCGCAGCCTGACCGATCCGATAGCCGCAAGCTCTCACGCAAGCCCCGCAACACCTTTCGCTTTCTTTGCCCCAGGGATACATCACATGAAAAACACAGTCCTCGCCCTTACCCTCTGCGCGCTGGCCATGCCTGGCCTGGCGCTGGCACAAGCCGCTGCCCAGAGCACCACCGCAGCGCCGGCAGCCAAGAAGGCCGCAAGTACCGCCGCCAAGCCCGCGCCCAAGCCAAAGCCCAAGATCACCCGCCGCGCCGCCAAGGCCGTTGAAGAAGTCACGCCGATCAGCGATGACACCAACGTCGTCCTGAGCGAAGCCGACCTGGCCGTGGCGCAGCGCGTCTACTCCGGCCCGATCAAGTGCGAGCTGGGCGCCAACGTGCTGATCACGCCCGACGAGAAGAAGCCCGGCTTCTTCACCGTGCAGACCGCCAAGGTGCGCTACCGCATGCACCCGGTGGAAAGCCGCACCGGCGCCATCCGCCTGGAAGACCCGAAGGCCGGCGCCATGTGGCTGCAGCTGGGCAACAAGTCCATGCTGATGAACCAGAAGATCGGTGAACGCCTGGCCGACGAATGCCAGAGTCCGCAGCAGTTGGCCATGGCTGAAGATCTGAAGAAGAACCCGCAGCGCAGCCTGCTGGAGCCGCTGGACTCCAAGCCCGCCACCGACGCGCAGAAGTAAGGCCTTCCGCGCCGCCCCAATAACCATTGCCCCCGGAGAAAAGAAGATGTTGCAAGCCTACCGTGCCCATGTCGCCGAACGCGCCGCGCTCGGCATCCCGCCGCTGCCGCTGTCGGCCAAGCAGACGGCCGAGCTGATCGAGCTCATCAAGACCGCCAGCGCCGCCGATACAGACGGCCTGCTGGACCTGCTGACGCACCGCGTGCCCGCGGGTGTGGACGATGCGGCCAAGGTCAAGGCGAGCTACCTCGCCGCTGTGGCGCACGGTACCGAGAAGACGGCGCTGATCAGCCGCGCCAAGGCAACCGAGCTGCTCGGCACCATGCTGGGCGGCTACAACATCAGCCCGCTGATCGACCTGCTGGACGACGCTGAAGTGGGCGGCGTCGCAGCCGAAGGCCTGAAGAAGACGCTGCTGATGTTCGACCAGTTCCATGACGTCAAGGACAAGGCCGACAAGGGCAATGCCAACGCCCGTGGCGTGCTGCAAAGCTGGGCCGATGCCGAGTGGTTCACCAGCCGCCCGGAAGTGCCGCAGAGCATCACCGTCAGCATCTTCAAGGTGACCGGCGAGACCAACACCGACGACCTGTCGCCCGCGCCTGACGCCTGGAGCCGCCCGGACATCCCGCTGCACGCGCTGGCCATGCTGAAGAACAAGCGCGACGGCATCACGCCCGAAGAAGACGGCAAGCGCGGCCCGATCAAGTTCATCGAAGACCTGCGTGCGCGCGGCAATCTGGTGGCCTATGTGGGCGACGTGGTCGGCACCGGCTCCAGCCGCAAGTCGGCCACCAACTCGGTGCTGTGGTTCACCGGCGAAGACATCCCCTTCGTGCCGAACAAGCGCTTTGGCGGTGTCTGCCTGGGCAGCAAGATCGCACCGATCTTCTACAACACCATGGAAGACGCTGGCGCGCTGCCGATCGAGCTCGACGTGACGCAGATGAACATGGGCGACGTGGTCGAGCTGCGTCCCTACGACGGCAAGGCACTGAAGGACGGCAAGGTCATTGCCGAATTCACCGTCAAGAGCGATGTGCTGTTTGACGAAGTGCGCGCCGGTGGCCGCATCCCGTTGATCGTTGGCCGTGGCCTGACCGCCAAGGCGCGCGAGGCGCTGGGCCTGCCGGTGTCCACGCTGTTCCGCCTGCCGCAGAACCCCAAGGCCACGGGCAAGGGCTTCACGCTGGCGCAGAAGATGGTCGGCCGTGCCTGCGGCCTGCCAGAAGGCCAGGGCATGCTGCCCGGCACCTACTGCGAACCCAAGATGACCTCGGTCGGCTCGCAAGACACCACCGGCCCGATGACCCGTGACGAGCTGAAGGACCTGGCCTGCCTGGGCTTCTCCGCCGACCTGGTGATGCAGTCCTTCTGCCACACCGCGGCTTATCCCAAGCCGGTGGACGTCAAGACCCACCACGAGCTGCCTGAGTTCATCAGCAACCGTGGCGGCATCTCGCTCAAGCCCGGCGACGGCATCATCCACAGCTGGCTCAACCGCATGCTGCTGCCCGACACCGTGGGCACCGGCGGCGACAGCCACACGCGCTTCCCGATCGGCATCAGCTTCCCCGCAGGCTCGGGCCTGGTGGCCTTTGCTGCCGCCACCGGCGTGATGCCGCTGGACATGCCGGAGTCGGTGCTGGTGCGCTTCAAGGGCACGATGCAGCCTGGCGTCACGCTGCGCGACCTGGTGCATGCGATCCCGCTGTACGCCATCAAGGCCGGCCTGCTCACCGTCGAGAAGAAGGGCAAGAAAAACTTCTTCTCCGGTCGCATCCTGGAAATCGAAGGCCTGCCGGATCTGAAGGCAGAGCAGGCGTTTGAGCTGTCTGACGCTTCGGCCGAGCGCTCTGCCGCTGGCTGCACGATCAAGCTCAACAAGGAGCCGATCATCGAGTACATCAACAGCAACATCGTGCTGCTGAAGAACATGATCGCCCAGGGCTACGCCGACAAGCGCACCATCGGCCGCCGCATCGCCGCCATGGAAGCCTGGCTGGCCAACCCGCAACTGCTCGAAGCCGACGCGGATGCCGAATACGCCGCCGTGATCGAGATCGACCTGAACGAGATCACCGAGCCCATCGTCTGCTGCCCGAATGACCCGGACGACGCCAAGACCCTGTCCGACGTGGCCGGCAACGCGATCGATGAAGTCTTCATCGGCTCCTGCATGACCAACATCGGCCACTTCCGCGCAGCCAGCAAGCTGCTTGAAGGCAAGCGCGATATCCCGGTCAAGCTGTGGATGGCGCCGCCCACCAAGATGGACGCGCAGCAGCTCACCGAAGAAGGCCACTACGGCGTCTTCGGCGCGGCCGGCGCGCGCATGGAAATGCCGGGCTGCAGCCTGTGCATGGGCAACCAGGCACAGGTCAAGGAAGGCGCCACCGTGATGTCGACCAGCACGCGCAACTTCCCCAACCGCCTGGGCAAGAACACCAACGTGTACCTGGGCTCGGCTGAACTGGCCGCGATCTGCTCCAAGCTGGGCCGCATCCCGACCAAGGCTGAGTACCAGGCCGACATGGGCGTGCTCAACGCCAACGGCGACAAGATCTACCAATACCTGAACTTCGACCAGATCCAGGAGTTCAAGGACGTGGCAGACACCGTCACGGCCTGAAGCCGGGGGCGATAGCCCCGCATTCCTGAGAGAGAAAGCCCGCATGGACATACCATGCGGGCTTTTCTTTTGCTATTGAATATGTAGCTGTATGCCCGCGGTTAATCTGGACTTCAGCATGTTTTATGCCTGAAGTGGAGGTGGCGCACGGGCATGCAGCTATCTATTTTGAAGTCACTCATTCTTACCTTCTTCCCTTGCCCGCCGCGCTTTCTTGGTCAGCGCCCCGCATCGGCCAGGCGTTTAGCAGCAGCAACAACCCCACAAAAGGAAATACAACATGAAGATGTCTAGTGGTCTGCGCCTTGCTGCAACGGTCGGTGCGTGCCTGTCGGTCTGCTGCGCTGCCAGCGCCGCGTCCGTGACGACGCAATGGGGCGACGTCGCCGAGCCCACGCTGCCCGGCACGCTCTGCGCCACGCTGGGCGCCAGCATGGCGCCGGTCAACGGCTCTATCGACCGGCTGGATGGCAACGCATCGGACTCGGCGCCCGACACCCGGCGCATTCAGGGGGCGATCGATGCCTGCCCCGCCGGGCAGGCGGTGAGGCTGGTGCAGGGCGCTGCGGGCACGACGGGTTTTCTCAGCGGGCCCTTGGCGCTCAAGTCTGGCGTCACGCTGTGGATCGACAAGGGTGTCACGCTGTTCGCGTCGCGCAACCCGGCCGACTACGACAACGGCGCCGGCATCTGCGGCACGGCCACCAGCTCGCACCAGGACGCCTGCAAGCCCTTCATCCAGGCCGCCAGCACCGTGGGCAGCGGCATCGTTGGTGATGGCGCGATCGATGGGCGCGGCGGCAGCCTGCTCACCAGCGGGCCGAATGCCGGCATTCGCTCGTGGTGGGATGTGGCCTACCAGAACAAGAGCGAGAACCTCTACCAGCACAACCCGTTGCTGATCCAGGTCCGCGATGGCGGCAACTTCACGCTGTACCGCGTGGCCGTGCTCAACGCGCCCAACTTTCACATCGTGACCAGCGGCGTGAGCGGCGT
The DNA here is from genome assembly GCA_038961845.1 of Xylophilus sp. GW821-FHT01B05. Classification (NCBI taxonomy): domain Bacteria; kingdom Pseudomonadati; phylum Pseudomonadota; class Betaproteobacteria; order Burkholderiales; genus Xylophilus; species Xylophilus sp. GW821-FHT01B05. The sequence continues at coordinate 3,528,947 of CP152408.1, read as the reverse complement.
CACCGCCTGGGGCATCAAGATCCTGTCGCCCAGCCTGGCGTACTCGCAGCCGGGCTATGCCTGCCCCGCCAACTCGACGCCGGACCAGGCCACGCCCGCGAGCTGCTTCACGCCCGAGACGGTAAAGAACACCGACGGCTTCGACCCCGGGCAATCGAGCCAAGTGCTGCTGGCCCATTCCTACATCAGCGTTGGCGACGACAACGTCGCCGTCAAGTCGCATGGCAAGCGGGCGTCGACGCAGCTCGCCTTCATCGACAACCACTTCTACTATGGGCACGGCATGTCCATCGGCAGCGAGACCGACTCGGGCCTGAGCGACATGCAGGTGGCCGGCCTCTCGATCGATGGCTTTGACAGCAGCGGTGGCATTGGCCTGCGCATCAAGTCAGATGCATCGCGCGGCGGCAAGGTGGATGGTGTGACCTACAGCGGCGTCTGCATGCGCGACGTGCGGCAGCCGCTGGTGTTTGACTCGTACTACTCCAATGCCAGCGGCGGCACGCACTACCCGCGCTTTACCAACATCAAGGTCAGCGGGCTGCACGCATTGGGCAGCAGCAAGTACGGCGGCGGGCAGATGACGTTCGCGGGTTTTGATGCAGATGGCCACCACTATCCGATGTCGATCACGCTAGACAACGTGGTGTTCGACGGCGCCCAGCCGACCTTCGCCCCAGGCCACAACGGCGGCCCCAACGGTGTGCCAGCCGCAACCCACTTCGTGTTCGGCCCGGGCGCGGTGAGCTTCGCGCAGTCGATCACGCCTTCCTCTGCCGACGATGTGAAGGTCAAGGTGGTCCCGGGCACATCGGTGCCCGTCGATTGCCGGACGGCCTTCGAGCCGCTGCATTCGGTGCTGCCGAGTTCGCCGATCTGATGCGGGTGCGGGTGGATTCGCTCGCTAGGCCGTGAGCTGATTCCCCCACGACGCCACCAGCTGCTGCACCATGTCCGCGACGGTGCGGCACGCAGGCGAGAGCTTTCCCTGCTTGGGGAAAGCCAAGGTCACGTGCCGGCACAGGTCCGGCTTGACCAGCTTGCTGGCCTGCAGCCGGCCGCTTTGCAGCTCGGGCGTCATCGCGTAGGGGCCCAGCACCGAGTACAGGCCCGGTGTGTGGGCCACCAGCTCTTTCTGCACCGTCAGTGAATCCGCCTCTGCCACCGGCTCCAGCTTGAAGCCCAGGCTGCGCGCGGTCTCGTCCAGCGCGTTGCGCCAATGGCTGGGGCGGCGGGGCAGTACCAGGCGCAGGCCGGCCAGGCGCGAGAAGTTGACGGTGGGCCCGCTGGTGATCTCGTCGCCGGGGGCGGACACGAGATAGGTGTGGGCAACGGACAGCAGCTTTTCCTCGCGCCCGCTCGGGCGGTGGAAGCGGAACAGGATCGCGAGATCGACCGCGCCGCTGTCCAGCATGGTGTCGAGCTCGGTGCCCTGGGCCTCGGCAATGTTCAGGCGTATGCCCGGGTGCTCTGCCTGCAGCCGCTCGAAAAGCCGCGTCATCAGCGGGTGCGCGGCCGACGGGATGATGCCCAGCCGCACCTCCCCGAGCAATTGGTCTGACTCGGCGCGCAGCTCTTCCGTGATGCGGTCTGTTTCCTGCAGCCAGGTACGCAGCCGCAGCGCTGCGCGCGCGCCCAGTTCCGTCAACGCCACGCCGCGGCCGGTGCGGCGGAAGAGGGGGCCGCCAAACGCGGCCTCGAAGTCGCTGATCTGGCGGCTGATATGCGACTGCACCGTCTGCCGGCGCGCCGCCACCTTGCTGAGGCTGCCTGCCTCCGCCACCTCCAGGAAGAGCCTGACGCTGCTGATGTTCATCGGGGTTTACCCAGGTTGGCCATGCCAATTTTGGCAAGTCTGAAGCCTGAGAAGTTTATCTAGGAGAAGAGCTTGGCGATTTCTACATTAGCTGCACAACGCTGTCGCGCAAGGGATTGCAGGCGCGCAGCCCTCTGCCGTTCAGCCAAGGAGAAAGCATTGAAACTGGTCAGCTGTGAGCATGCAGGAGCCGCTACCTATGGGGTGGCGCAGGATGGTGAATACCTCCAACCCCCGAGCGACTTCCTGGGGCGTTACCCCGATATCGCGTCGGTGCTGCGCGGCGGCGCACTGGGCGAATTGGCGCAGGTGCTGGGCCGTGGCAGCCGCGTGGCGCCCGCCGGCACGCGGGCGTTGCCGGTGCTGCCCCACCCGCAGAAGTTCATCTGCGTGGGCCTGAACTACAAGACCCACGTTGCCGAAACCAAGCGCGACGACAGCGCCTACCCCGCGCTGTTCGTCCGCTTTGCCGACTCGCTGGCCGCCAATGGCGACCTGGTGCTGCGGCCGTCCTTCTCGGAGCGCTTCGATTGGGAGGGCGAGCTTGCCGTCGTCATCGGCCGCGGCGGCCGCGCGATCCCCAAGGCGCAGGCCTTCGAGCACGTGGCCGGCTACGCCTGCTTCAACGACATCACGGTGCGCGACTGGCAGCGCCACACGCACCAATGGACGCCGGGCAAGAACTTCCCCGGCACGGGCGCGCTGGGCCCCTGGCTGGTGACGGCCGACGAGGTGCCCGATGTCAATGCGCTGACGCTGGAGGCGCGGCTCAACGGCGAGGTGATGCAGCACGCATCGCTGTCGGACCTGATCTTCACCATCCCGACCTTGATCGAATACATATCCCGCTTCACGCCCTTGTCGCCGGGCGACGTGATCGCCACCGGCACGCCAGGCGGCGTGGGCGACCGCCGCGACCCACCGCGCTACATGAAGGAGGGGGACGTGGTCGAGGTCGAGATCTCCGGCCTGGGCGTGCTGCGCAACCGTATTGGCACCGCGGCCTGAGGCCGGGGCTTTCACCATGACAAATACCCTTCAAGCGGCGCCAGCCGGCAGCGCCCGGCTGCGCATTGCCGTCGATATCGGCGGCACCTTCACCGACATGGCCGCCTTCGACGAGGCCACCGGCAAGCTGCTGTTCGGCAAGGCCCTGTCCACGCATGGCCAACTGGTCAATGGCATTCAGGCCACGCTCGACAGCGCCGACATCGACCTGCGCGACGGCCAGCTGTTTCTGCATGGCTCGACCATCGCCATCAACACGCTGCTGGAGCGCAACGGCGCCAATACCGCGCTCTTGATCACCGAGGGCTTTCGCGACATCTACGAGATCGGCCGCGTCAACCGGCCTGATGCCTACAACCTCTTCTTCAACAAGCACCAGCCGCTGGTGCGGCGCTCGCTACGCTTCGAGGTGGCCGAGCGCCTGCGGGCCGACGGCAGCACCCACAAGCCGCTGGACGAGGCGGCGGTGCGCGAACTGGCGCGCGAGCTGAGCGGCCAGGGCGTGGAGTCGGTCGCGGTGCTGCTGCTGCACTCCTATCGCAACCCGAAGCATGAGCAGCGCGTCAAGCAGATCCTGCAAGAAGAATTGCCCGGCGCCTTCATCTGCGCCTCGCACGAGCTGAGCCAGGAGTACCGCGAGTTCGAGCGCGTCTCCACCGCCGTGGCCAATGCCTACGTAGGCCCGCGCGTCTCTGCCTACCTGGGCGAGCTGGAGGCGCACCTGGGCCATAAGGGCTTCGAGGGCGATTTCTACGTCGTGCAGTCCACTGGCGGCCTGTTCCCTAGCGAACATGCCCGGCGCGACTGCGTGCGCATGCTGGAGTCCGGCCCCGCGGCGGGCGTGATCGGTGCGCAGGCCATCTGCGCCCAGCTTGGCATGGGCGACGCGATCGCCTTCGACATGGGCGGCACGACGGCCAAGGCCGGCGTGATCAGCGAGGGCCGGCCGCTCACTACCGGCTCGGCGCTGATCGGTGGCTACGAGCGTGCGCTGCCGATCCAGATTCCGATGATGGACATCCACGAAGTGGGCACCGGCGGCGGCTCGATCGCGCGCATCGAGACCGGCAACGCGCTGCGTGTCGGCCCCCAGAGCGCGGGCTCTATCCCTGGCCCGGTGGCCTATGGCCGCGGCGGCACCGAGCCGACCGTGACCGATGCCAACCTGCTGCTGGGCCGGCTCGATGCCGACCATTTTCTGGGCGGTGAACTCAAGCTCGACATGGACGCCTGCCAGCGCCAGATGCGCGAGCGCGTGGCCGGCCCGCTGGGGCTGGACCCGACCGAAGCGGCCGATGGCATCCTGCGCATCGCCGTGACGCAGATGTCGCACGCCGTGAAGGCCGTGACCACCGAGCGCGGCCTGGACGCCGGCAGCTTCACCATGGTGGTGTATGGCGGCGCCGGCCCGCTGCACGCGTCGGCCATCGCCCGCGAGATCGGCATCCGCAAGGTGCTGATTCCGTTCGCGCCGGGCTACTTCTCGGCCTACGGCATGTTGTTTTCTGACTTGCGCTACGACTATGTGCGCTCGGTGTTCCGCAAACTGAACGACCTGTCGTTCGAGGAGATCGAGGCCGCCTACCAGTCGATGGAAGAAGAAGGCCGTGCCGCACTGGCGCAGTCTGGCGTCAAGGCCGATGGCGTGGTCATCGAGCGCGCGGCCGACATGCGCTATGTCGGGCAGGAGCATGCCGTCACCGTGGATCTGCCCATGGCCTTCTTCGAGGGGCGGGACCGCTCGGCGATCAAGCAGCAGTTCGACGACCTGCACAAGGTGCGCTATGGCACTTCGGCGCCCAAGGAGCCGGCCGATCTGGTGAGCCTGCGCGTCACGGTGCTGGGCACCATGAAGAAGCCGCCAAGGCACCACGTGGACGCGGGCTTGGCCAGGCCGGAGCAGGCCGCCCTGCGCACCGTCAAGCCGGTGTACTTCCGCCAGGGCGGCTGGGCCGATACGCCGGTCTATACCCGCGACCTGCTGCGCTCGGGCAACCTGATCACAGGCCCGGCGCTGATCGAGGAGCACGCCTCCACCACCGTTGTGCAGCCGGGCGACGCGCTGCGCGTGGACGAACTGGGCAATCTGCAGATTGACATCGGGAGTGACCGGACATGAACGCCCCCCGAAGCGCCTGCGGCGCCTCCCCCCACTGGGGGGCGGGCCGACCGCTTCGGAGCGGCCGGGCGCGGCGGCCCCTGGAAAGAAACAAGCCCCCTGTGAAATGGAGATGACTATGCATATCGAACCCAAGGCCACACAGGTGGTCGACCCGGTCACCGTCGAGATCATCCGCAACGGCCTGTACGCCGTGACGGAGGAGATGAAGACCAACCTCACCCGTACCGCCTACAACCTCATCATCTATGAGGCGCTGGACTTCACGGTCGGGCTGTTCACCAAGGAGGGCGACACGGTCTCGATCGGCCTGGGCCTGCCGATGTTCATCCGCGGCATGTCCGAAACCGTCAAGGCCAAGATCCGGCACTTTGGCTACGACAACATCCTGCCGGGCGACATTCTGGTCACCAACGACGCCTACACCACCGGCAGCCACCTGAACCACTTCACGTTCACCATGCCGGTGTTCCACGAAGGCCGGCTCGAAGGCTTCACCTGCTGCATGGCGCACTGGCTGGACGTGGGCGGCACGCTGGGCAATGTGACCACCGACATCTTCAGCGAGGGGATACAGATCCCCATCATCAAGTACCAGCGCGAGGGCGTGGTCAACCAGGACCTGATCGACATCATCGCCATGAACGTGCGGCTGGCCGAGCGGGCGCTGGGCGACCTGCGCGCGCAGATCACCGCCATCACCACCGGCGAGCGCCGCTACGTGGAGCTGCTGCAGCGCTACGGCGCTGGCGCGGTGAACGGCGCCATCCGCCAGATCATGGACTCCAGCGAGGCCGTGGCGCGCAAGAACACGCTGTCCATCCCCGACGGCGTGTACGAGGCCGAATCCTTCATGGACGACGACGGCCTGGACATCGGCAAGCGCATCCCGATCCGCGTCAAGGTGACTGTCACGGGCGACGAGATGACGGTGGACCTGTCCGACGTCAGCAAGCAGGTGCGAGGCTTCTACAACTCGGGCTTCACCACCGGCATTGCCTGTGCGCAGGTCGCCTACAAGTGCCTGACGACGCCCACCGATTACCCGGTCAATGACGGCAGCTTCCGCTCGCTCAAGGTGATCATGCCGATGGGCACCGTCATCTCGGCCGAGCGGCCGTACCCGATGCGGGTGTGGATGACCTTCCCGATGACGGTGATCGACACCATCTTCAAGGCGCTGGCGCCGGCCATCCCCGACCGCTCCATCGCGGGCCACCATGCCGACCTGGTGTTTCCCAACATCCACGGCATCTCGCCGGAGGACGGCCGCCTCTTCATCGTCGGCATCGGCCCGCTGGGCGGCGGCTGGGGCGCCAAGAGCACCGAGGACGGTGTGTCGGTGACGGTCTGCATCAACGACGGCGACACCCACAACAGCCCGACCGAGCAATTGGAGGCCAAGTACCCGGTGCTGGTCGAGAAGTACGAGATCCGCCAGGACTCGGCCGGCGCCGGCAAGTACCGGGGCGGCCTGGGCGCGGAGATGGTGGTGCAGGCGCTATCGCCCTTCACCGTGACCACCCGCATCGACCGCGTCCACTGCAAGCCCTGGGGCCTGGAGGGCGGCGGCGATGCCATGGGCAACGGCATTGCCGTGCGCCACAAGGGCGAGTGGAAGACCGACCACCTGAACGCGAAGATCTTCAACGTACGGCTGGAACGCGGCGACGCCTACAAGATGCTGTCGGGTGGCGGTGGCGGCTTTGGCGACCCGCTGGAGCGCGACACCGCGCTGGTGGCGCAGGACGTGCGCGAAGGCTATGTAAGCGCCGGCGTGGCGCGCGAGGTCTACCGCGTGGCGCTCGACAGCCAGGGCGGCGTCGACGAGGCGGCTACTCAAGCCCTTCGCAGCGGTGCGGGCAACGGTGCTTTGACTTCGGTCGCCCAGTGAGCGCCAGCGTGGTCGATGGTCTTGCGCAGAGCGCCGGGCAACTGCTCGATCTGTGGAGCTCGCTGGCAATGCGCCACGTGGCGCTGGGCGCTGCGTGCGCCTGCGGCACCGGGGGCGTCAGCCTGCGGCTTGAGGACTTCGAGCTCGACATCGCCGACTACCTTGAGGATGCAGGGCTGCGCTGCGGCATGGACGACGTGGCCGCCTTCTTCCAGGCGCAGCAGCAGGCCGGCCCGCGGGAGCAGCCGCTGCGGCGCTTGCTGGAAGACATCGAGAGCGAGCGGGTGCCGCACGCCGTCAGCGAATGGCTGCTGCCCAAGGTCGAACGCACGCTGCGCTCCTTTGCCGAGCTGCACGGGTCGGACGCGCGGGGCTGAGCATGGCGGGCCATTTTTCTTCGCTGCTGGCGGCGGCGCCGCCGGGTGCCGCGCGCATTCCGGTGACCGTGCTCACCGGCTTCCTGGGCAGCGGCAAGACGACCCTGCTCAACCGCATGCTGCGGCAAGCGGACTTGCGCGGCCTGGCGGTGATCGTCAACGAGTTCGGCCAGATCGGCATCGACCAGGACCTGATCGCCCATGCCAGCGAAGACACCATCCTGCTGTCCAACGGCTGCCTGTGCTGCGCCATGCGTGGCGACCTGGCCGATGCCCTGAACCGGCTCGGCCAACAGCAGGGCGCAGAGAGTGCACAGCCGCAGCGGGTCTTGATCGAAACCAGCGGCCTGGCGGATCCGGGGCCCATCCTGCGCACATTGCTTGGCGACCCTGCGGTCCGGAGGCGCTTCTTTCTGGCCGGTGTGGCCTGCACCGTGGATTCGGTGCTTGGCATGGGGACGCTGGATCGGTACCCGGAATCCGTGCGCCAGGTGGCCGTGGCCGAGCACTTGTTTTTGACCAAGACGGACCTGCCTGGTGGGGCACCGGCGGCGGCGCTGCTGGAGCGCCTGCATGGCATCAACGCCGGGGCCAATCTGCACACGCAGCACCAGGCCCAGTCCACGGCGCTGCACCAGTTGGTGCAGACAGCACCCGAGCGCGGCGCCGCCGCAGAGAGCCCGTTTTTCTACCAGGCGTGGGCGGCCCCCGTGCCGGAGGCGGCACCGCAGCACCGTGACGGCATCTCGTCGTTTGTCCTGACGCGGGACACGCCCTTGCCGCGCGAGGCCTTCCTGGCGTGGCTGGACATGGTGATCGCCATGCGCGGCGAGGACTTGCTGCGCGTCAAAGGCATCGTTCAGCTGGCGGAGCAGCCGGACCAGCCCCTGGTGATCCATGGCGTGCAGCATCTTTTCCAGCCGCCGGAGTACCTGCCTTGCTGGCCCGGGCCGGACCGGCGCACGCGCATCGTGTTCATCACGCGCGGCGTGGACGCGCAGGCCCTGGACCAGACGCTGGATGTGCTGGTGCGGCGCCATTCCCGGCGCAGCCGGGCCAGCCCCCCATCCCCGACCCTTTGAAGACACAAGGAGACAACATGAAACTCATAAGAATTCTTGCGGCAGCGGCCGTTGTGGCCGTTGCGCCGGCCTGGGGCCAGGCGGCGAAGTTCCCGGACCGCCAGCACACCATGCGCATCATCGTGCCCTTCGCCGCGGGTGGCGGCGTGGACAACGCGGCGCGCCTGCTGGGCGACCAGTTGCGCAGGCAGTTGGACATGACCGTGATCGTGGAGAACCGGGCCGGCGCCAGCGGCACGCTCGGCGGCCGGTATGTGCAGATGGCGCCCGCCGATGGCTACACGCTGCTGTTCTCTGCCGCCACCCACGTGCTGGCAAAGCAGGTCCTGGCCAATCCTCCCTACGATCCGCAGGCCGACTTTGCCCCGGTGGCGCGGGTGGGCGAGGCGCCTTTGCTGCTGGCCATTGCGCCCCAGTTGGCGCCGCAGAAGCTGGGCGACGTGCTCAACGCCGCACGGCAGCAGGCGGAGGGCTGGACTGCCGCCATCCCCGCCGCCGGCGCGCCCAGCCACCTGGCCACGCTGCTGTTGGCCCGGCAAGCCCACATCAGCTTCAGCTTCGTGCCGTACAAGGGCACGCAGCCGGCCTTGATCGATGTGGCCGGCGGCCATGTCAACCTGATGCTCGATTCGATGGTCTCGATGCTGCCGCTGGCCAAGGCGGGCAGGGTCAAGCCGATTGCGATCACGGCCAAGAAGCGCAGCGCGCTGGCCCCCGATATCCCGACCATGCGGGAGAGCGGGCTGGCCGACTTCTCCTACGTGTCCTGGTATGGCGTCTGGGCACCCAAGGACACGCCAGAGGACCACGTCAAGGCCCTCAACGCCGCGATCAATTCCGCGGTGTCGGAGCTGGCGAAGTCGGGCGCATTTGCCAGCCTGGGCATCGAGCCCGTGTCGGAAAGCCCCGAGCAGTTCAAGCGCTACATCGCCGCCGATGTGGCGCAGGGCACAGAGCTGCTCAAGAGCGCCGGCTTCAAGCCTGAATAACGCAACAAGCACAACGAGGAGACAAGCATGATGAAGTCGATATGTGGGGCGGGCCTTGCGATGGCCTGCGTGTCAGCGGTGGCGCAGTCGTCGGTGAGCGTGTCCGGCACGATGGATGTCGGCGTGCGCCAGGTTCGCAATGGGTCTGCCGGGTCTATCAGCTCGGAGGTCAGCGGCGCCAACTCGACCAGCAAGCTGGTCATTCGCGGCAACGAGGATTTGGGTGCAGGCCTGAGCGCGGGCTTCTTCCTCGACAGCACCCTGCTGGCCGACACCGGCAGCGCCGGGGCGAGCGCACCCGCCGGGCAGTTCTGGGACCGCCGCTCCACGCTCAGCCTGGCGCAGGCGCGCTGGGGTGAGCTGCGGCTGGGCCGGGACTGGGTGCCCACGCATCTGGTCTGGAGCAGCTTCGATCCCTTCGCCACGCTGGGCATTGCGAGCGCCAACAGCTTTCGCTCTTTCTCTGCGTCACGGGCGCTGGGCCAGGCGTTTGGGACGGCGCCGGAATCCCAGGCGGCCAACCCCACGCTGCGTGTCAGCAATGCCGCGGAGTACTTCCTGCCCGGTGGCCTGGGCGGTGTCTACGGCAGCCTCATCGTGACGGCGGGCGAGGGCGGCACTACTGCCAACGGCTTTACCCGCGGCAACGGCTTTCGCCTGGGATGGGCCGGCCACGGCGTCAACGTCGCGGCGGCGCAGTTCACCACGCGCAACACCAATGCGGGCCAGAACTTCAAGGACCAGACCTACGGCGCGTCCTATGACTTTGGCGTCGTCAAGCTCAGCGCGGCGCAGCGTCGCTGGGTCTATGGCCCGGACCGCACCGTGAACACGCAACTGGGCGCCAGCATTCCCGCAGGCCCCGGCGTCGTGAAGCTCACCTATGTGCAGGCGAACCAGACCGGCGCCACCGCCGCGCAGAGCGCAAATGATGCGCACCTGGTGGGCGTCGGCTACGTCTATGGCCTATCCAAGCGGACAGCGGTCTATGCCCACGCCGCACGCATCACCAACCAGGGCGCCGCCGTGTTCAGCATTCCCGGAGGGCCGGCCGTCAGTGCCAGCGCCACGGCGCCGAATTACTTTGGTGGGCAGAAGTCGACCGCGTTCGAGGCGGGCGTCCGGCACGACTTCTGAAGGTTGCTATAAAATATATAGCTATATGCCGGCGCCCTGCCTGGGCTTAAGGCACTTTTCATGCTGAAAAGGTAGCTACTCAGGTTCCCATACCGTTCGGGCAGAGCTTGTCGAAGCCCTGCCACACATCACCAAGCCCAACGACCGGCTCAGGGCGAACGGGGCGCGTGAGTAGTTAGCTGAAAAGGCTTGGGGCTGAGCGTCAGTCCCTTGGCCGGAATCCGATCACCAGCGAGGACGGCACCCGACCGTCGATGTCGCGCGGCAGCGTCTCGGTCTTGTCGATGGCCTTCAGCACCGCGTCGTCCCAGGCGGGGTTGCCGCTGGACTTGGCCAGGCGGCGGCCGACGATGGTGCCGTCTGGTGCGGCGCGCACCTCGACCTCTGCACGCGGGTTGCCTGGCGCATCGTCGGAGAACACGATGTTGGGCCGCACCTTGGCCGCGACCTTGCCGCCATAGGAGCCGGATGGGCCGGACGAGCGCAGGTCGCTGCCCGTTGCCGTAGCCCCGCCGGTAGCGCCGGCCAGGCCCTGCATGCGCTTGATGTTGGCAAGGCGCTCGGCCTCCACGCGCTTGGCGTCTTGCTGGGCTTTGAGCTGGTCCTGCTTCTTCTTGTCTTCGGCGGCTTGCTGCTGCTTTTGCTTGTCGAGCTGGGCTTGCTTGTCCAACTGGGCCTGCTTCTCGCGCTCTGCCTTTTCCTTGGCGGCTTTTTCCTTCTCCGCCTTTTCGGCTTTCTCGGCTTTCTCGCGCTCATCCTTCAGCTTTTGCTGCTTGGCGATTTCGAGTTGCTGCTGGCGCTCTTTCTCGCGTTGCTGCTGCTCTTTCTGGCGCTGCAGGGCGATGTCGGCGTCGCGCGTGTCTGGGGCCGGCGCGGGCGGTGGCGGTGGTGGAGGGGGCGCAGGCACGGGGGCGGGCGCGGGAACCGGGGCGGGCGCTGGCGGCGGCGCGGGCACTTCCACCGCGCGCGGCGCGGCCTGGCGCGGCACGGCGGACCACAGCTCGGCCTCGACCGCGGGGCTGTCGGACTCCTGCTTCCAGCGCACGCCCCAGGTCAGTGCCGCCAGCAGCAGCAAGTGGGCAGACACCGCCAGGATCACCGACCCCGGCGAGCGGCGCTGCGGCGGGGGCGCGAATTCGTAGCGTTCAGACGGATGGTGGTGCTGCATGGAGGCCAAAGAGGGAGAAAGCGGCCGACTCAGTTATTCATTGAAATGGCACCGAGGGCCGCGGAGCAGGCCAAGCGCAGACATCCGCGGAACTGGCTTTGCCAGGCCGCAGGATGTGCCCCCTGCAAGGGGGAAGGCGAAGACGCGAAGCGCGTAGCCTGGGGGTGTTCCATACCTTACGGAGCCAACTGCACGGATAAGCCCACGCGCTGCACGCCAGCGCGCTGCAGCGTGTCCATCACCTTCACCACGGTCTCGTACTTCACCGTGCGGTCGGCACTGATGACGACGGCGCTGCTGGAGGTGCCGGCCGCGCCGTTGGCGGTGGATGCCACATCCGACGCTGTGGCCTGGCGCACTGCATTCGCCACGTCGCGCAGCGTGGTGGGCGCGGTGCGGTCGGGGGTCTTGATCTGCAGCGTCTCGTCCTTGCCGACGATGATCTGTATCACCCGGTCGGGCTGCTTGTTGGCCTTGCCTATGCTGGGCAGGTCGATGGTGCTGGGCGTGATCAGCGGCGCGGTCACCATGAAGATGATCAGCAGCACCAGCATCACGTCGATGAAGGGCACCATGTTGATCTCGTTGATGGTGCGGCGGCCACGGCCGCGGGAAGCCATTGCGGGCATGCTGTCCTCCTGCCGTGCGTGCTTAGCGGCCCGACGCCGATTGCGCGCCGAGGTTGCGTTGCAGGATGTTGGAGAACTCTTCGATGAAGGTCTCCTGGTGGATCGCCAGGCGGTCGATGTCGCGGGCAAAGCGGTTGTAGGCCACCACCGCCGGGATCGCGGCGAACAGGCCGATGGCAGTGGCCACCAGGGCTTCGGCGATGCCGGGCGCAACGGTGGCCAGCGTGACCTGCTGCAGCGCCGACAGGCCGGTGAAGGCGTGCATGATGCCCCACACGGTGCCGAACAGGCCCACATAGGGCGAGACCGAACCGACCGTGGCCATGAAGGACAGGCCGGATTCGATGGTGTCCATTTCGCGCTGGAAGCTCGCGCGCATGGCGCGGCGTGCGCCGTCGAGCAGGGCGCCGCCGTCGGTGATGCGGCGCTCGCGCAGCTTCTGGTACTCGCGCATGCCGCTGGCGAAGATGCGTTCCATCGGGCCGGTGCTCTTGGCATTGGCCGCGGCCGCCGCGAACAGGTCGTTCAGGCTGGTGCCGGACCAGAACTCGCGCTCGAAGTCGTCGTTGAGCGTGCGCGCGCGCTTGAGCGAAAACAGCTTGCGGAAGATGGCGGCCCAGCTGGAGATGGAGACGCCCGCCAGCAGCAGCATGACCAGTTGCACCACCAGGCTGGCGTTGAGCACCAGATGCAGGATGGACATGTCTTGTTGAGGGTTCATGGCTTGAGGACTTCCAGGATCGATGACGGGATGCGGGCCGGCCGCAGCGTAGAAGCTTCGACCCAGCCAATGCGGATGGTTCCCTCGCACAGCAACTCGGGATCACCGGCGCTGCCAGGGGAGGGCGCGCGAAACGCCTGCTGGGCGATTGTCAGCGAGGCGCGGCCGCTTTCCCGTAGTGCCGCTGTTACAAGGAGTTCGTCGTCCAGGCGCGCCGGGCGCAGGTAGCGCAGTTGGGTGTCGGTCACCACGAACATGCCGCCGGTGGCCTCGCGCAGGTGCTGCTGGCCAAAGCCCAGCGCGCGCAGCCATTCGGTGCGCGCGCGCTCGAAGAACTTCAGGTAGTTGGCGTAGAAGACGATGCCGCCGGCATCGGTGTCTTCCCAGTAGATGCGAATCGGAAAGCTGAAGGGCATGCGTTCTTAGCCCAACAGGGCCTTCAGCCGCGCCGCGGCTTCCTGCAGGTGGGCCATGGAGCTGGCGGTAGAGAAACGGATGCGCTGCGCGGTCTCGGCCGTGCCAAAGTCGCGGCCCGGCGTGATCGCCAGGCCGGCCTGGTCCATCAGGGCAAAGGCCAGCTCCCAGCTGTCGGCCACGCCCAGGCGGCGGCAGGCTTCGCTGCTGTCGGCCCAGGCGTAGAAGGCGCCATCGGGCGCGACCGGCACCGGCAGGCCGGCAGCGGCCAGCGCGGGCAGGAAGAAGTCGCGGCGCGCCTTGAATTCGCTGCGGCGGCGCTCGTACTCGGCAATGCTCTCGGCCTCGAAGCAGGCCAGTGCCGCATGCTGGGACACGGTGCTGGGGCAGATGAACAGGTGCTGCGCCAGGCGCTCGACCACCGGCACCAGGGCATCCGGCACCACCAGCCAACCCAGGCGCCAGCCGGTCATGCAGAAGTACTTGCTGAAGCTGTTGATGCTGACCAGGTCCTCGCCCAGCGCCAAGGCGCTCTGGCCAAAGGCGGCGTCATAGCTCAGGCCCAGGTAGATCTCGTCGATCAGCGTCACGCCCTGGCGCGCCCGCACCACGGCATGGATGCGGGCCAGTTCTTCGGGGTGGATCGAAGTGCCCGTGGGGTTGGAGGGCGAAGCCAGCAGCACGCCACGGGTGCGCGGCGTCCAGGCGGCCTCGACCTTGGCGGCGCTGAGCTGGTAGCGCTCGGCCGCCGTGGTGGGCACCAGCACGGCCGTGCCGTCTGCCGCGCTCACAAAGTGGCGGTTGCAGGGGTAGCTCGGGTCGGGCATCAGCACTTCGTCGCCGGCGTCTATCAGGGCCAGGCAGGCCAACTGCAGTGCGGCGGATGCACCGGCGGTGACGACGATGCGCCGCGCCGGCACCTGCAGGCCAAAGCGCTCGGCGTACCAGCCAGAGATGCGCTCGCGCAGCGCGGGCAGGCCGGTGGCCTGGGTGTACTGCGTGCTGCCGTCGCGCACCGAGCGGGCGGCGGCCTCTTGCACCAGCGGCGGCGCGGTGAAGTCCGGCTCGCCAATATTGAGGAACAGCATCTGTCGGCCGCTGTGGCTGGCTGCCTTGGCGCGCTCGGCGGCGGCCTTGGCCACCTCCATCACATAGAAGGGCTCGATGCGCTCAGCCCGGGCAGAAATCTTCACCGCGCGCCGCTGCCTGCGGGCTTGGCGCGGTCTGCCGTCACTTCGGCGCTGCGCAGTTGGGGCGCCAGGCCGTTGAGCACGCCGTTCACGTACTTGTGGCCGTCGGTGCCGCCAAATTCCTTGGCCAGCTCGATGCACTCGTTGAGCACCACGCGCCAAGGCACGTCGGGGCAGTGGCGGAACTCATAGACGCCGATCCACATCACCGCATGCTCGACCGGCGAGACCTCGGCGAACTTGCGGTCCAGCAGCGGGGCAATCAGTGCATCTTGGGCCTCGGCCTCTTCGACGCAGCCGTGCAGCAGTGCGTTGTAGTGCGCCGCGTCGGCCTTGTGGAAGCCCGACAGGTCACGCGTGAAGTGGTCGATGGCCGTGGTTTCGTTGTGGCCCACCAGGTGCTGGTAGAGCGCCTGCAGCGCGAACTCGCGCGAGCGGCTGCGGGCGGACTTGGCCGAGGCCTTGCGCGCGCCGCTGGCGGTCAGGCCCGGGCGTTGCGGTGGCGGGGTGGGGTTGTTGTCAGAGCTCATGCAAGGGTGTCCAGCAGGTTCGCCATTTCCACGGCGACCTGGGCTGCGTCGCGGCCCTTGTCGGTCTGCCGGGCCAGCGCCTGTTCGTTGTTTTCGGTGGTGAGGATGGCGTTGGCGATGGGCACGCGGTGGTCCAGCGACACACGCGTCACGCCGGCACCGGATTCATTGGCCACCAGCTCGAAGTGGTAGGTCTCGCCGCGGATGATGCAGCCCAGCGCCACCAGGGCGTCGTAGCGCCCGGTGGCGGCCATGGCCTGCAGGGCCGCGGGCACTTCCAGTGCGCCGGGCACGCGCACGTGGGTGATGTTCTGCTCGGCCACACCCAGCACGGCCAGTTCGGCCTTGCAGGCATCGGCCAGCGCATTGGTGATGTGTTCGTTGAAGCGGGCCTGCACGATGCCGATGGACAGCTTGCTGCCGTCCTGCCGTTCGCCCTGGCCCTGATTTGCGCCAAACATGGGGTTAGTCCTTTTGCAGGTAGCTGACAAGTTCAAGGCCATAGCCGGCCATGCTGGGCATGCGGCGCGGCGCGCCCATGAGGTTCATGCGGTGCACCCCGCATTCGCGCAGGATCTGCGCGCCAATGCCGTAGGTGCGCAGGTCCATGCTGCCGCGCTCGGGCGCCTGCGCGGCGCGTGCCGTGCCTTCGAACTGGGCCAGCAGCTCGGCTGCGCTTTCGCCGCAGTTCAGCAGTACCACCACGCCACGGCCTTCCTGGGCGATGTGGCGCAGGCTGGCGTCCAGGCTCCAGGAGTGCATGCTGCGGTCGATCTCAAGCGCGTCCAGTACCGACAGCGGCTCGTGCACGCGTGCCGGCACCACGTCTTCGGGCGCCCAGGCGCCGCGCACCAGTGCCAGGTGCAGGCCACGGCTGGGCTTGTCGCGGAAGGCATGCGCGGTGAACTCGCCAGCGGCGGTCTTGAGCAGGCGGGTGCCGAGCTTTTCAACCAGCGATTCATTGCGGCTGCGGTGCTCGATCAGGTCGGCGATGGTGCCGATCTTCAGCCCATGCTGGGCCGCGAAGATCTGCAGGTCGGGCAGGCGCGCCATGGTGCCGTCCTCGTTCATCACCTCGCAGATCACCGATGCCGGGCTGCAGCCGGCCATGACGGCCAGATCGCAGCCGGCTTCGGTATGGCCGGCGCGCATCAGCACGCCGCCGTCTACCGCCTGCAGCGGGAAGATATGGCCGGGCTGCACCAGGTCGCTGGCCTGGGCATTGCGCGCCACGGCCGCCTGCACGGTGCGGGCGCGGTCGGCCGCCGAGATGCCGGTGGTCACGCCCTCGGCCGCCTCGATCGAGACGGTAAAGGCGGTGGAGTGCTTGGCGCCGTTGCGCGTCACCATGGGCGGCAGCTGCAGGCGCTCGCACAGCTCGCGCGACAGCGTGAGGCAGATCAGGCCGCGCGCATGGCGGGCCATGAAGTTGATCGATTCGGCGCTGATGTGATCGGCCGCGATGACGATGTCGCCTTCGTTCTCGCGGTCTTCTTCATCCACCAGGATGACCATGCGGCCAGCGCGCATGTCGGCCACGATGTCCTCGACCGGCGAGATGGGAACGGGGGAAACAGGGCTCATGGTGCGCGCGGGGCCAGCGAGGGCAGGGCGGAGACCGACAGCATGCGCTCGACGTAGCGGGCGACGGTATCGATCTCCAGGTTGACGGCGGTGCCTTCGCGCAGCGCATGCAGCGCCGTGTTCTGCACCGTGTGGGGAATCAGGTTGATGTGGATGACGGCGCCTTCGGCCACGTCGTCCACCTGGTTGACCGTCAGGCTCACGCCGTTGACGGTGATCGAGCCCTTGTAGGCCAGGTAGCGCGCCAATGCCGGCGGTGCCAGCACCTGCAGGTCCCAGCTCTCGCCCACGGGGCCAAAGCTGCGCACGTGGCCGATGCCATCTACGTGGCCAGACACGATGTGCCCGCCCAGGCGGTCATGCGCACGCAAGGCCTTCTCCAAGTTGACGGCACCGGCCTGGTCCAGGCCGGCGGTCTTGTCGAGCGACTCGGCCGAGATGTCGATGGTGAAGGCGCTGGACGGGAGGTCCAGCGTGGTGACGGTCATGCAGGCACCGTTGAGGGCAATGCTGTCGCCCAGGCCGACGTCGTCGAGGTAGCCGGTAGGCGCCTCCACGGTCAGGCGCTTGCCATAGTGCTGCAAAGAGCTTCCCAGGTCGTGGACGGCGGCGATGCGCCCCACGCCGGTGATGATTCCGGTAAACATCGCGGTATTTTCGCAGGGATTGGGCCGCCCCCACGGGCAGACCCCTAGAAACGGTCGCGGCCCTGCACTCGGGCCAGGATGCGCAGGTCATTCCCGACCGCCTCCGCCGAGCGAAACACCAGCGCCAGCGCGTCGTCCAGTGCCGCCAGCGGCCCGAAGCTGGCCATCGGCCGGCCCTCGCCGATCAGCTTGGGCGCGAGGTAGGCCAGCAGTTCGTCCACCAGGCCTTCGCGCACCAGCGAGCCATTGAGCCGCGCGCCGGCCTCCACGTGCAGTTCATTGACATCGCGCCGGGCCAGGTCCTGCAGCAGGGCGGCCAGATCCACCTTGCCTTGCGCGTTGGGCAGGCAGCTAACCGTGGCGCCAAGGGCCTCCAGCGCGGCCTGGCGCTGGGCGTCGGGTTGGGCGCAGTAGATCCACACGGCGCGCTGCGGCACCTCGAACAGGCGGGCGTCGGGCGGTGTCTCCAGGCGGCTGTCGACGATCACCAGATGCGGCTGGCGCGGTGTCTCGACCAGGCGCACGTCCAGTTGTGGATCGTCTTCCAGCACCGTTCCGACCCCGGTCAGCACGGCGCAGGCGCGTGCCCGCCAGGCATGGCCGTCGGCCCGCGCCGGGGCGGCGGTGATCCACTGGCTGCGCCCGTCCGGCAGGGCGGTGCTGCCGTCGAGCGAGGCAGCGGTCTTGAGCCGCACCCAGGGCGTCTTGCGCACCATGCGGCTGAAGAAGCCAATATTGAGTTCGCGCGATTCTTCTGCGCCGGGGCCCACTTCTACCGCTACACCGGCCGCCCGCAGCCGCTCAAAGCCCTGGCCGGCCACGGCGGGATTGGGGTCGGCAATGGAGGCCACCACCCGGCGGATGCCGGCGGCAATCAGCGCGTCGCAGCAGGGGCCGGTGCGGCCATGGTGGGAGCAGGGCTCCAGCGTGACATAGGCGGTGGCGCCCTGCACCGCATGCCCGCGCGCCGCGGCGTCGCGCAGCGCCATCACCTCCGCATGCGGGCCGCCAGCACGCTGGGTGGCGCCTTCGCCCAGCACGCGGCCCTGTGCGTCGGTGAGCACGCAGCCCACGCGGGGGTTGGGAGAGGTGCGCAACAGCGCGCCGTGCGCCAGCTCCAGCGCCTGGCGGATGGGCCCAGGCGTGGCCGGGCCGGTGGGTTCAGTGGTCATGGGGGAAAGCCGTACGCGTCATGCATGACGCGGCAGCTTAACCCGGCCACGGATCAGAAGGCTACGTACGGCCCGGTGCCGGCCGGCGTGCTTGCGCCCTCCAGCGCCGTGAAGACGCTGCGCCCAAAGAAGAAGGGCAGGCCCCAGTCGAAAGAGGTGCTGTCGGTGGAGGTCGCAGCCACATCGGAGAAGGCCGTGGCGGCGCCGAAGTTGCTGAAGGTGCTGGCGGCGTTGGCGACACTGAAGCTGACGGTGCCGCTGGTGTTGATGCTGCCCTGGCCTTGCAACTGCGCAGTCAGCGAGCGTGTGCTGCTGGGGCAGTAGAAGCCGCTGGTGGCGCCCGTGCAGGCGGTCAGCGTGCTGTCGTTGAAGAAGTAGAAATTGGAGCCGCTGTCGATGAAGGAATGGGTGTAGCTGCGACTGTTGTAGACCGTGGTCAGGTAGCCGGTGGACGGGCTCACGCCATAGGCCGTGGCCGAGCCCAGGGCATTGTTGGAGCGGGTGCCGATGCCAAAGATCAGCGAGCCCGTCACGCCGGTGGCACCGCCCGCCGGCACGGCGGGAAGCTGCACCACCGTGCCGTTGTTGTCGCTGGGCAGGCCCGCCACGGGATTGGCCACCTGCTGCGCCACGGGAATGGCGGAAGCCGAGCAGAAAGTGCTGGTAGGGCAGCTGTAGTAGGCGCCCGCAATGGCCTTGTTGGCGCAGGCGATGCCGCAGTCCTGCAGGAAATAGCCAATGCCCAGGATGCCGTTGCCGCCCAGGGCGCTGACCGTGCCCTGGTTGCTGCCGGTGCTGGAGCACGAGGTGGGGACGGAGGAGAAGGCGGGGTCCGCTATCACCTGCAGCGGCAGCGAGGGCACCTTCATGTCGCCCAGGGTCACGTCGCCAGTGCGCACCGACCCCCAGGTGTAGCCGCTCACGAACTGGCCGCATTCGGCATAGGCGTTGCCGGCGGTGTTCTGCTGCAGGGGCAGGCCAGACAGGTTGTTGAGCACCGAAGCCATCAGCCGCAGGCCGTAGGAGCCGGTGTCCACGATCACGTGGTCTATCACCTGGCAGCCGCTGGAGCTGCCGGGCGGGCAGATGGTGAGGCTGACATAGGGAATGTTGGCGACGCGGTTGGTGATGCCCGACGGGCCGTTGTCTATCTTGATGGCAAGGACGTTGCTGGCCGCAGAGGTGGTGGTGGCGGTTGCGGTCGTACTGCTGGTCGACGAAGTGCTGGTTCCCGTCCCGAGGGAGGAAGAACTTGTCGCGGAGCTTGAGTCACCACCGCCGCCGCACCCTGCGAGCAAGACTGTCGCTGCCAATGCCGCAACAAGATGGCGGCCGGCCTGCGCCCGGAATTCAGCGAATGTCTTCAACGTTGACTCCCTGCGGCAACTGATTGGAAAGGTAGGCCTGGCCTGAGAAGGCGCGCATGTGCCCGGTCGAGCGGAACACCAGACTCGACTTCTGCAATACCAGGGCGCCGCCGCTGCGGCCACGGCTGCTGGCGGCCTCGGCGTAGGTGGCGAAATGCTCGTTGCCCAGCAACTGCTGCAGGTTGGGCATGAACGGGCCCTCCCATGCCACGGCAAACACTTTTCCCGAGGACTGCGCGTACTCGCGGACCACGGTGCCGGAATCAAGGGTGTATTCATGCACCGTATAGGTGCTGCTGGATGTGCTGCGCAGCGCCGAGGCGCGCATCTGCTGGCGATCGGTGTCCACCGAGGTGGCGTTTTGGCCCAGGGCCGCCATGGCGGGCCCGGACAAGCTCAGGGCCAGCAGCAATCCGGCGGGATGCCGTATGAGGTTCTTCATGCGTAGGTTTCTTTACAGGTCAGTCGACCTGTGTGGACGACGCGCGCCGGATTCTGATAGCTGGAAATGGCATCTATATGTCAACGGAGTAAGCAAATGGTCAAAAAAGATGCAAGGCATTTCAGCGCTCGAAAATCGGCAGTCGCTTGGATTGGGCTTGGAAGCAGGCGCCGCCCGTCTGCGCCAGTCAGGCGCCAGGACGTTTGGTGGGGGAAAACCTAGGAAATGACGGCCATCCGTATGTAACATCCGCTTTCATGCGGTATTTTTTGGGGATCTCGTGGTGTGACAGCTTTTGCAAGACACAGCAAAGGCCATGCCAGCGGCCACGGCAGATGGCGGGAATGAGGCTTGGTTTGGGCGGGATGTAACCCCCTGCGGAGCGGAACATCCGAAACACTGGCGGCGTGTTCGCACCAGGGCTGGCCTGGCCCGCGCGGACTGCTAGCGCTGCCAGAACCCCTGGTGCGGCGCCGCCATTTCGCCTTCCAGCGCCGGCACCGGGCCGATCACGGCAACCTGCCGCTGCCCGCGCGCGAACACCTCGCGGCAGGGCAGGGCGAGCGTGGGGTTCTCGGGGTGGTCGCCGGTCAGCGCCAGCAGCGTGCTTTCTTCCGCGCCGTACAGCACCTGCCCAATGCCAGCCCAGTAGATGGTGCCGGCGCACATGGCGCAGGGCTCAAAGGTGGTGACCAGGGTGCACTGCGCCAGGTAGGCGCCGGGGTAGTTGACGGCGGCACTGCGGGCCAGGGTTGATTCGGCGTGGTTCACCGTGTCGATGTTGCCCTGCTCGGCCAGCACCGTCTCGCCATCGGGCGCCAGCAGCAGCGCGCCAAACGGATGCCGGCCCATGGCCATGGCGCGTTCGGCCACCGTGTTGGCGCGGCGCAGGTGACGGGCGATCTGCTCGTCGGTGAGCGGCGTTGTCATTCGCCTTGCGATCCTCTGTGGGCCCAGCCCGTGGTGCGCTTTTCGATCACGCTGAACAGCTCATACATGGCCATGGCCATGGCGCCCACCACCAGCAGGCCGGCAAAGGCCAGGCCCATCTGCATGCTGGAGCCGGCCGAGATCAGCAGGTAGCCGATGCCCTCGTTGGCGGCGGTCATCTCCGACACCGTGGTGCCGACAAAGGCCAGGGTGATGGCAACCTTGAGCGAGCCGTAGAAGTAGGGCATGGAGCGCGGCAGGCCGACCTTGATCAGCACGTCCCAGCGCTTGGCGCCCAGCACGCGCAGCACGTCTTCCAGCTCGGGCTCCAGCGTGGCCAGACCGGTGGCGATGTTGACCATGATCGGGAAGAAGCTGATCAAAAAAGCGGTGAGCACCGCAGGCCCCACGCCAATGCCGAACCACACCACCAGGATGGGCACAAAGGCCGCCTTGGGCAGGGCGTTGAAGGCGGTCATCAGCGGGTACATGGCGGCATAGGCCAGGCGCGAGCTGCCAATGACAAAGCCCAGCAGCACACCGACCACGATGGCAATGCCAAAGCCCACCATGGTCACCCAGAAGGTGCGCCAGGCATGGCCGGCGATGATGGCCTTGAACTCCATGAACTGCGTCCAGATGCGCAGCGGGCTGGGGAAGATGAACTCCGAGATATTGAAGGCGCTGCAGATGAACTGCCACAGCACGATGATGAGGAGCAGCAGGATCCAGGGGGACCAGCGTTCCAGGTTCTTATTGCGCATGGGGCTCTTCTATTATGGGGACACGGGCGAGCGGATGGCGCCGATATGGCTGCGCAGCTCCAGCACGATGTCGGTGAATTCCTTGGTGTAGGTGAGCTCCAGCGGACGCGGGCGGGGGAAGTCGATGTCGCGCTTGACCACGAAGCGGCCCGGGCTCTTGCTCATCACATACACCGTGTCGGCCAGGAACACGCTCTCGCGCAGGTCGTGCGTGACCAGGATCACGTTGAACTGCTGCTCGGCCTGCAGGTCGCGCAGGATGCACCACAGCTCTTCGCGCGTGAAGGCGTCGAGCGCGCCAAAGGGCTCGTCCAGCAGCAGCATCTTGGGCTCGTGGATCAGCGCGCGGCAGATGCTGGCGCGCTGCTGCATGCCGCCCGACAGCTGCCACGGAAACTTGTCCTCGTAGCCGCCCAGGCCGACCTTCTGCAGCAGGCGGCGGGCGCGCTCGGCGTATTCCTTTTTCTTCTGCTTGAAGCTGGAGCGGTAGGGCTCGACGATCTCCAGCGGCAGCAGCACGTTGTCAACGGTGGTGCGCCAGGGCAGCAGCGAGGGCGCCTGAAAGGCCATGCCCGAAATCTTCAGCGGCCCGGTCACCGGCTGGCCGTCGATCAGGATCTTGCCCATCGAGGGCATGCGCAGCCCGGTGGTGAGCTTCATGAAGGTGGACTTGCCGCAACCCGAGGGGCCGACGATGGCGATGAATTCACCGCGCCCGACCTGCAGGTTGATGCCTTCCACCGCAAAGTGGTTGGCGCGCAGCAGCTCTTCGTTGTAGGCGAGCCAGACGTCGCGGAAATCGACAAAGTACGGTTCGGCGGGGTCTTGCATGCGTTTTTTGATGAAATATGGCTTAAGCCCAGGCTGCACATGGGCTTCTAGCTATTGTTTTTGTAGTAGATGCGCCAGCCCGAACGGTGCCGGGCCGGCGCAGGCCTTACTTGCGCGGCAGCACGTTGAGCTCTGCCGCCGGCGGCAGGTAGGCGCTGGTCCAGACCGCATCGGGGTTGACGCGGGTCTTGGTGGCGAACGCGTCCGACACCTGCGATGCCATCAGCGCCAGGCGGCCGGTGTTGACCTGGCCAAAGCCTTCGGCGCGGGCGTCGGGGCTGTTGACGACGGTGTCGATGGCCAGCTTCAGGCGGCGCGTCTCCAACTCGCTGTTGACGATGCCGTCACGCGCCTTCACCGTCTCGACCGCAGCGGCCGGGTTGGCCAGCACGTCCTTCATGCCCTTGGCAAAGGCCGACAGGAAGGCCTTGGCGGCTTCCGGCTTTTCTTTCAGGAACTTAGGGCTGGCGATGATCACGTTGCCATACAGCTTCACGCCGTAGTCCGGGTAGGGCAGCACGACTACGTCGGAGGCCTTCACGCCGCGCGCTTCCAGGTTGAGCAGCGAGGTGAAGGTGAAGCCGGTGATGGCGTCGATGTCGCCGCGCACCAGCATGGTTTCGCGCAGCGGCGGGTCCATGGCGGTCCACTGCACGGCGCCGATCTTGTTGGCCTGCGCAAAGATCGGGAAGGCGCGGCGGCCGGCGTCGAACACGGGGGCGCCCAGCTTCTTGCCGGCCAGGTCGGCGGGCTTGGTGATGCCGGATTTCTTCAGCGCCATCACCGAGGCCGGCGTGTTGTTGTAGACCATCATGATGGCCACGGGCTTGTTCGGCGCGTCGGGGTTGTTGGCGTGGAACTCCATCAGCGAGGCCAGGTCGGCAAAGCCGATGTCGTAGGTGCCAGAGGCCACGCGCGTGACCGTGCCGCCAGAGCCATTGCCTGCATCCACCGTGACATCCAACCCGGCCTGCTTGAAGTAGCCCTTGGCCACCGGCACCAGGAACAGGGCGGCCGGGCCTTCAAAGCGCCAGTCGAGCTGGAACTTGACCGGCGTCACTGCCTGGGCTTGCACCTGGGCGGAGCCCAGTGCGCCTGCCAGGGCCAATGCGGCAATCTGGACGGTAGAGCGGAGGGAGGCGCGCAGGGTCATGAGAAACACCATTTAAGTTACTGATGCTTGCATTGAGCAAAAACAGTGCCCGCAGCAACCTGGAATGCCCGGTAATCATGCCGGTAGCCCAACGAGTCTGCACCACATTCGTGCGTTATGGCATCGGGTTGGTGCGTAATGTTTTCCCGCCCTTGGCGGGAGGGATTCAGGGTGTGACCCAGCGCTCGGCGGCGGCACGGATGTGCGAGCGCATGGCGGCCTCGGCGATCAGCGGGTCGCGCTGGACCAGGCAGCGCAGGATCTGCTCATGCTCGGCCAGCGCCGCATCCAGGCTGGGGCGGTCTTCCAGGCGCTCGCGCATGTGGGAGGCGAGCGGGCTCTGGCGCTCGTCGAACAAGGTGCCCACCAGACGCACGAGGACGGAGTTGCCGCTCATCTCGGCAATGCGCACATGGAACTCGCGGTCGTGCTCCAGCACGTCGCGGCTGGCGGCGATGTCGGCGCGCATGGCGTCGACGCTGTCCTGCACCCGCGCCAGCGCTTGGGGGGTGGCGTGCACGCAGGCCAGCACGATCACCGCGCCTTCCAGCGCGCCGCGTGCCTGCATCAGTTCGGCCGGGCTCTCTCCCATGAAGGCTGGCAGCGCTGGGCGGCGCAGGGCGCGGCTGCACACATAGACGCCCGAGCCCATGCGGATCTCCACGCTGCCTTCGATCTCCAGCGCAATCAGCGCCTCTCGCAGCGAGGGGCGGGACACGCCCAACTGCTGGGCCAGGTCGCGCTCGGGCGGCAGCCGGCTGCCTTCGCGGTGGTTGCCCTGCTGGATCAGCGTGCGCACCTTGTCCGCGATCTGCTGGTAGAGGCGGCGCGATTCGATGAGTTTTGGCGTTTCTGTCATGGAACGGATCGGGGGCGTTGCGTAGCTCTGGGAGTTCGGCCTGACCATCTGGCCTGGCCAATTGTGTAGTTATTTGGATGAAAAAGGCGATGCGGGCTACCTGGGGTTAATACGGTAAGGCCAATTCCCCTGTTGGGTTTAAATTGGCCTTACCAAAAAACCGCGATGGGCGGCAAGGCTTCAAGCCCCTGCCGTAGAACACTTTTGAAATATTCATTCGACTTTGCCGCGCCGCTGGCCTACTGGCCAGATCTGGTGGCCGGTGCATGGACCACGCTGGCCCTGGCGCTGTCGTCCACCTTCTTCGGCTTTTTGGTGGGCGTGTTCTGCGCGCTGGCCACCACCGGCCACGCCAAGTGGCTGGCCCGGCTGGCAGGCGTCTATATCGAGGTGATCCGCAACACGCCCTTGCTGGTGCAGGTCTTCATCGTCTACTTTGGCCTGTCTTCCCTGGGCTTTCAGGTGGGCGCGTTCACGGCGGCCACCGTGGCGCTGGTGGTCAACGTTGGCGCCTACACCAGCGAGATCGTGCGCGCCGGCATCGAATCCATCCCGCGCAGCCAGCTCGAAGCCGCCGAATGCCTGGCGCTGTCGCGCTGGCAGATGCTGCGCCACGTCGTGCTGCCGCCGGCGATCGAGCGCGTGTTTCCCGCGCTGACCAGCCAGTACGTGCTGCTGATGCTGGCGTCCTCCATCTGCTCGCAGATCTCGGCCGAGGAACTGACGGCCGTGGCCAACCGCATCCAGTCCGACACCTTCCGCTCGGTTGAGACCTACCTCATCGTCGCCGTCGCCTACCTGGCCATGTCGCTGGTGATGCGCGCGGTGTTCTGGCTGGTGGGCCTGGTCGCCTTCCCGCGCCGCCGCCGCCTTGGCACCCCTTTGTGAAGAAAGGCTGCGTGTCATGGGTTTCCTGAATGCTGCACACCTGAAGTTCCTGTTCGACGGGCTGCTGTGGACCGTTGCGCTGTCGCTGCTGGCGTTTGTGGGCGGTGGCCTGCTCGGCTTTGCGGTGGCGCTGGGCAGCTCTTACGGCCCACGGGCGTCGCGCCTGGCGGTGTCGCTCTACATCAAGCTGATCCAGGGCACGCCGCTGCTGGTGCTGCTGCCGCTGGCCTACTTTGGCTTGCCGGCGCTGGGGCTGAACATCGCGCCCCTGGCTGCGGCGGCGCTGGCGCTGTCCATCTATGTGTCGGCCTACCTGGGCGAGATCTGGCGCGGCTGCATCGAATCCGTGCCGCGCACCCAGGCAGAAGCGGCTGAATGCCTGGCGCTGCGCTGGCACCAGCGCGTGCGCCACGTGATCCTGCCGCAGGCCGTGAAGATCGCCACCCCGCCCACGGTCGGCTTCATGGTGCAGATCGTCAAGAACACCTCGCTGGCCTCGGCCATCGGCTTCGTGGAGCTGGCGCGTGCGGGCCAGATCATCAACAACTCCACCTTCGAGCCCTTCGTCATCTTCGTGATCGTGGCGGCCATGTATTTCGCCCTGTGTTATCCGCTGTCGGTGCTGAGCCGCCGGCTTGAGAGGAGCTTCCATGTCGGCCATCGTTGAGATCGAGAACATCTCCAAGTGCTTCGGCACCACCAGGGTGCTGGAGGACGTGTCGTTCACGGTAAAGAAGGGCGCGGTCGTCGCCATCATCGGCCAGAGCGGTTCGGGCAAGAGCACCGCGCTGCGCTGCATCGACCGGCTGGAAACGGTGGACCAGGGCCGCATCCGCGTCTGCGGCCACGAGGTGACGGCGCCGGGCCTGGACCTGCACCAGCTGCGGCGCGACGTGGGCATCGTGTTCCAGAGCTACAACCTGTTCCCGCACCTGACGGTGGAAGAAAACATCATGCTGGCGCCGCGCCTGGTGCAGAAAACCAGCCGTGCCGCGGCACGCCAGCGCGCGCTGGAGGTGCTGGAGCAGGTCGGCCTGGGCGAGAAGGCCAGCTGTTACCCGTCGCAGCTCTCGGGCGGCCAGCAGCAGCGCGTGGCCATTGCGCGCTCGCTGGCGATGTCGCCGCAACTGATGCTGTTTGACGAAGTCACCTCGGCGCTCGACCCGCAGCTCACCGGCGAGGTGCTGCGCGTGATGGAGCGCCTGGCCGCCGACGGCATGACCATGATCCTGGTGACCCACGAGATGGCCTTTGCGCGCAAGGTGGCCGACGAGGTCGTCTTCATGCACAAGGGCCGCGTCTGGGAGCACGGCCCCGCAGCCATCCTGGATGCGCCCGCCACCACGGAGCTGCGCGACTTCGTTGGCAACGGCCTTTAGCCATCTGTTTTTTCCAAGCAACCACAACCACTGGAGACAAGCACCATGAAGACATCCTCAATGCTGCGCAGCGTGCTGGCATGCGCCGCCTTGCTGGCCTTTGGCGCGGGCACTGCGCATGCCGATCTGCTCAAGGACATCCGCGAAGCCAAGAAGATCCGCATCGCGCTGGACACCGGCTCGCCACCCTACGGCTTTGTGGACGACGCCATGAAGCCGGTGGGCTCCGACGTGGAAACCGCCCACCTGTTGGCGCAGGACCTGGGCGTTGCCATCGAGATCGTGCAGACCACCAGCCCCAACCGCATCCCCTTCCTGCAGACCGGCAAGGCCGACATCGTGGTGGCGTCGCTGTCGGTAACGCCCGAGCGCGAGAAGGTCATCGACTTCTCGGTGCCCTATGCGCAGATCCTGGCCGTGGTCGCCGGCCCCAAGGCCATGCAGATCAAGGGCTATGAAGACTTGAAGGGCAAGCGCGTGGCCACCACGCGCGGCTCCAACAACGACAAGGTCGTGACCACCGGCGCGAAAGACGCGCAGATCGTGCGCTACGACGACGACGCCACGCTGGTCACCGCCGCCGTCAGCGGCCAGGCCGACATCATCGCCACCTCGCCCGCCATCGTCAGCACCGTTCTGGCCAAGGCGCCGCAGAAAGACATGGTCACCAAATTCACCATGTCGACCGTGCCGCTGGGCATTGGCTTGCGCAAGAACGAGCCCGAGCTCAAGGCCTGGATCGACGACTGGATCACCAAGAACACGGCCAACGGCAAGCTGGTCGCGATCTACAAGAAGTACCACGGCGGCTGAGCCACCGCATTCCATCCACATCCCTCATTCGCATCTCTCTCCCTGGAACCACCATGCTGACCGTGATCTGTGAAACCCCCGGCACCTTGCGCGCCGAGCAACGCGAGCGCCCCGTGCGCGGTGAAGGCGAGGTGCTGCTGCGCGTCAAGCGCGTGGGCGTGTGCGGCACCGACCTGCACATCTTCACGGGCAACCAGCCCTTCCTGCAGTACCCGCGCGTGATGGGGCATGAGCTGTCGGGCGTGGTGGAAGAAGCGGTGCCGGGCGGCCGCCTGGCCGTGGGCGATGTGGCCTATGTGATGCCCTACATCTCCTGTGGCAAGTGCATCGCCTGCCGGCAGGGAAAGACCAATTGCTGCGTCAATATCCAGGTGCTGGGCGTGCACCGCGACGGCGCCTTCACTGAGTACCTGTCCCTGCCCGAGGCCTTTGTGCACAAGGCTGAAGGCGTCACGCTGGACCAGGCCGCCATGGTGGAATTTTTGGCCATCGGCGCGCATGCCGTGCGCCGGGGCGACGTGCAGCCCGGCCAGCGGGTGCTGGTGGTGGGCGCGGGCCCGATCGGCATGGCGGCCATGGTCTTTGCCCGGCTACGCGGCGCGGTGGTGACTGCGCTCGACGGCCGTCAGGACCGGCTCGACTTCTGCCAGCGCGAGCTGGGCGTGGCCGGCACGGTGGCGCTGGGGGCGGGCGACCAGGCGCAGCTGTCTGCGGCTACCGATGGCGAATTCTTCGACATGGTGTTTGACGCCACCGGCAATGCCAAGGCCATCGAGCGCGGCTTTGGCTTTGTCGCCCATGGCGGCAAGTACGTGCTCATCTCGGTGGTGCGCGACACCATCAGCTTCTCTGACCCGGAGTTCCACAAGCGTGAAACCACCTTGCTGGGCAGCCGCAATGCCACCACCGAGGATTTCGAGACGGTGCTGGCGGCAATGCGCAGCGGCCAGGTGCCGACCGATGCCTTGAACACGCACCGCATGCAGTTGGCCGACGTGCCAACGGACTTTGCCCAATTGCTCGACCCCGCGCGCGGCGTGGTCAAGGCCATCGTCGAGGTCTGACGCGAATGGCCCAGCCCATCCTCCAGTTCGGCACCAGCCGCTTCCTGCAGGCGCATGTGGACCTGTTCATCTCCGACGCGCTGCAAGGGCTGCATGGTGCGGGCAATGCTCTTGGCGGCATCACCTTGGTGCAGACAACGGACCGCTCGGACGGCGCGGCGCGCATTGCCGCGCTGGCACAGGGGGCGGGCTATCCGGTGCGCATCCGCGGCCTGGCGGGCGGCGAGCGCATTGACCGCAGCGTGCAATGCACGGCAGTGCGCGAGGCGCTGCAGGCGTCTGCCCATTGGCCGGCGCTGCGCAGCGCGGTGGCGCATGAGGTGCAGGTCATCGTCTCCAACACGGCCGACCGCGGTTACCTGACAGATGCCCGCGACGGCCCCGCCGCGCTGGCAGAGGGCAGCGCGCCGCCGCACAGTTTCCCCGCCAAGCTGCTGGTGCTGTTGCACGGCCGTTGGCGCGCGCAGCCCCAGGCGCCGCTCACGCTGCTGCCCTGCGAACTGGTCGAGCGCAACGGCGATGTGCTGCGTGACCTGGTGGTGGGCCTGGCGCGGCAGTGGGGGCTGGACGCGGCCTTTGCTACCTGGCTCGGCACGCACTGCGTGTGGGCCAATTCGTTGGTGGACCGCATCGTCTCCGAGGCGCTGGAGCCTGTCGGTGCCGTGGCCGAGCCCTATGCGGTGTGGGTGATAGAGCGCCAGCCCCGCATGCTGCTGCCGTGCACGCATCCCGCCATCGTGCTGACCGATGACCTTGCCGCGCATGAGCGGCTGAAGCTCTTCCTGCTGAACGCCGGCCACACCTACCTGGCCGAGCGCTGGCTGCAAGAGGGCCGCGCGCCCGGCGAGACCGTGCGCGAGGCCATGGCAGACGCGGCGCTGCGCAGCGGGCTTGAAGCCCTGTGGGCGGAAGAAATCCTGCCGGTATTCAGCGCCATCGGTGCGCGGCCACAGGCCGATGCCTACCTGGTCGATGTGCGCGAGCGCTTCGAGAACCCGTTCCTAGACCATCGCATCGCCGATATCGCGCAGAACCATGCGCAGAAGAAGCAGCGCCGTTTTGGTCCGGTGCTGGCGATGGCCGCCGAGCATGCCCCCCACCTGCCACAGCCGCGCCTGAAGGCGGCCATGGCCACCCCCTGAACCATGCCGGCCCCGCAGATGACTACCGAGAACCAAGCCCTTCCCTCCGCCATTCAGCTGGGCGCAGCCGACAACGTGGCCGTGGCGCGCCATGCGCTGGAGGCCGGCCTGCTGCTTGTAGTGGGTGAGCGCTCGGTGACGGTGCGCCAAGCCATTCCCTCGGGCCACAAGATCGCGCTGCTGCCGATTGCGGCTGGCGCACCCGTGCTGAAATACGGGCAGAGCATTGGCATTGCCACGGCAGACATCGCGCCCGGCGAACATGTGCATGTGCACAACGTAGGCATGGCGGCTTCCAGCCATGCGCATGCGGCCGGTGCGGGCTACCGGCCCACGGTGCTGGCGCCGGATGCACTCAGCTTCGATGGCATCGTGCGGTCTGACGGCCGTGTGGCCACCCGCAACTACCTGGGCGTGATCTCCAGCGTCAACTGCTCGGCCACCGTCTGCCGCCACATTGCCGATGCCTTTCGCGGCGACGCGCTGGCCGCGTTCCCGCAGGTCGATGGCGTGGTGGCGATCACGCATGGCAGCGGCTGCGGCATGGGCGGCAGCGGCGAAGGTCTGGAGCTTTTGCAGCGCACCTTGCGTGGCTATGCCGACCATCCCAACTTTGCGGGCGTGCTGGTCATCGGTTTGGGCTGCGAGGTGAACCAGGTTGCGCCGCTGGTCGAGATGCTGGCCGCGCGTGACCCCGGCATGTTTGCCACGCTCACCATCCAGGACGAAGGCGGCACGCGCGAGACGATTGCCCAGGGCAAGCTGCTGCTGGCGCAGATGTTGGAGCTGGCCAACCAGGTGCAGCGCCAGCCGGTGCCCTTGCGCCATCTGACCGTGGGCTTGCAGTGCGGCGGCTCAGACGGCTATTCCGGCATCAGCGCCAACCCGGCGCTGGGCGCGGCGGTAGACCTGCTGGTGCAGCACGGCGGCACGGCCATCCTGTCGGAAACGCCCGAGATCTATGGCGCCGAGCACCTGCTGACGCACCGCGCGGCCTCGGCTGCGGTGGCCGACAAGCTGCTGCAGCGCCTGGCCTGGTGGGAGCGCTATGCGGCGCTGCACGGCGGTGACCTCAACAACAACCCATCGCCTGGCAACAAGGCGGGCGGCATCACCACCATCCTGGAGAAGTCGCTCGGCGCCGTGGCCAAGGCCGGCTCCACCGGCCTGATGGACGTGGTCGAGTACGCCGAGCCCGTGCGCACGCAGGGCCTGGTCTTCATGGACACGCCGGGCTACGACCCGGTGTCTGCCACCGGCCAGGTGGCGGGCGGCGCGAACCTGATCTGCTTCACCACCGGCCGTGGCTCTACGTACGGCTGCAAGCCCACGCCATCGCTCAAGCTGGCTACCAACACGCCGATGTTCAAGCGCATGGGCCTGGACATGGACTTTGATTGCGGCGGCATCGTCGATGGCCGCCAGAGCATCGCCGAGGCTGGCGAAGCACTGTTCCGCCTCATGATCGCCACGGCATCTGGCCAGCCTAGCAAGAGCGAAGAGAACGGGCTGGGTGACAACGAGTTCCTGCCTTGGCAATTGGGCGCGGTGATGTGAGCACGTTCCAAGAACCATCCCTTTCAAAGTCTCGTGATCTGTTCGGTAGTTCTTGTGTCTTGCTGACGGCAGGAGCCGGGCCGAGCGCAGTGATGGCCCGCGTGGCTGTCCCGGGCCCCCTCGGGATGCGCCGAGGAGCGCAGCGGCAGGCGGATCAGGGATCGCCCTTTCTTTGGTTGGCGCGACACTAGTGTCGCGTCAAGCATGATCTGCCGGCGTGCACTTGCCCTCACCGCGCATCGCCGCGTTGCAGTCCTTGCCCAGGCTTCAGCCTGGGCTGCGGCCTACGCCTTGCGCTGCACGCCGATGGCTTCGCGCACTCCCGTCACATCACACTTGACGCGACACTAGAACGCGTGTCCCATTCCCACGCCGAAGGCCGTGCGCGACGGCACGGCGGCGTAACGCTGCTGGCCCAGGCTGGCGTACACGGTTGTGCGTTTGGAGAGCGCGTATTCGGCTCCGAGCGAGGCGAAGTTGTGCGTGGCTGCGTTCAGCCGCTGGCGGCCGTAGCCGGCTTTGAACGCGGTGGCGCCCACGGTATAGGTAGCGCCCAGTGTCGCGGCCCGGGATTTGTCGGCGGTGTCGCCCGTCCTGGAGACGTCGTAGGCGCCCATGACGGACAGTGCGCCGAAGTCGTAACTGCCGCCCACGAACACGTCGCGGTCACCGCTGCCATTGCGTTCATGCGCCAGCATGGCTGTGACCGGGCCCCGGCTGTAGTTGAGCGATGCCGAGTGCGCGCGGCCGTCCCGGCCCGGTGCGGTGGTGCGTTCAGGCGATGCGCTCAGGTGCAGGGCAAAGCCGGACCATTCGGGCGAGTCGTAGAACACGCCATTGGCCATGCGGCCGTACTCGGCCGTGCCGTTGTTGCTGGCGCGGTCGGTCGGGGTGAGCGCGTGCCAGAACTGCCACGCCGGTGAGGCGATGCGGTTGAAGTTGGCCCAGGGATCGAACAGATAGTCCTGGCCCCACATGGCGCTGAGCGCACGGCCCAGGCGCAACTGGCCCCAGGGGCCTTTCAGGCCCACGGTGGACTCGTCCTGGAAATACGGCTTGAAGCCCGCGCCCTCGGGCAGGCCGGTGTCCAGCTCAAAACGGGTGCTCAGCCTGAACGTTGCCGCCAGCCCGCCGCCCAGGTCTTCGCTGCCCTTGAATGCGAGATTGCTGCGCTGGATGGTCCCGGCCTTGTTCGTCTTGTCGAAGTCGCGGAACACGCCGGCGTCGAGATAGCCGCTGACGGAGATGTTCGATTGCGCAGAGGCTGGCAGCGCCAGCGTGAAGAGGGTGGCCAGGCCGGCCGGCAAAGCAAGGGAGATACGCATCCTGGAAGGGGCTCCTGTAGAGATGGGGGAACAAGAAGACGTGCTGCAGGCGCAGCGCGGAGGAGGGCGCGAGGCCGATGGCCCGCAGGTGCAAACCCGCTGCAACAGGGGGCAGGGGCATCGATGCGCAGATTGCCGCGAGGACCGCGGCGGCGCGATGCCGAGCTTTGCTGGTCACCAGCCGGTGACCAGGCGCCTATTTTAGAAGAGGCCCCTCAGCCCGAGGTGCCGCGGATGCCGGCCAGGGGTGCCAGGGAATCGCGCAGCCGGTCGTGCGTGCGGGGCTGATCGTGGTTCAGGGCCTGTTCGACCTGGCCGATGTGGTCCAGCATGCGCTCGCGCGCCAGCGCCAGGTCGCCCTGCTCCAGCGCCTGCAGGATGGCCGCATGCTCGGCGCATGACTGGCTGGCCGCGTGCTGCGACTGGTAGAGCGTGGCGGCCAAGGTGGTGCGGGCGGTGAGGTCGCGCAGGATGGCGCTCAGGCTGCGGTGGCCCATGGCTTCGGCCAGGCACACATGGAAGTCCGCCAGCAGGAAGGAGCGCGTGGCGGCATCGGCATTCTGGATGGCTTGCCGCTCTTCCTTGATGTGTTGACGCAGGCGCCGCACCACCGTTTGCAGGGGGCGGCCGGGATGGGTGAGGATGCCCGACTCCACGATGCGGCGGGCCGAGAAGGCGTCGCGCGCGTCCTCCACTGAGGGCTCCACCACGTACCAGCCGCGCCGCGGCCGCACCTCGACGAAGCCGCGCGCCTGCAACTGCATCAAGGCCTCGCGTACCAGGGTGCGGCTCACGTGGAAGAGATCGGCCAAATCCTGCTCGCCCAGGCGCTCGCCGGGCGCGAGCTTTTGCGCCAGGATCGACTCCACCACCTGCTGGGCGATCTGGTTCTGGCTGTTGGGTGCCGCCGACTGCGGCACCGGGGGGCGAGTGGTCATCAGTGGGCCTGTGCTGCCATGGGTGTGAAGGCCGCAATGCTATGCGAGAGCAAGCGCTGCTCAGTCTTTCACCGGGCCGGTGGCGCGGCCATCCAGCACGGCATGGGCGCGCTCGCGGTCGATGTCGCCCTCCCAGGCGGCCACTGCAACGAGTTGCCGATCAGGTTGCCCAAGGCCCGTGCAATGCCCATGAACCAGTCCACCGACAACACCAGCACCAGGCCGATCGCAGGGATGGCGGGAATGGCGTGCAGTGTTGCGGCCAGCACCACGATGGCCGAGCCCGGCACGCCATGCGCGCCCTTGGAGGTCACCAGCGAGATCGCCAGGATGGTGAGCAGGTCCACCATGGTGATCGGGGTATTGGTGGCCTGCGCGATGAACACCGCCGCCAGCGTGATGTAGATAGAGAACGCGTCCAGGTTGAACGAGTAGCCGGTGGGGATCACCAGGCCCACCGTGGAGTCGCGGATGCCCATGTTCTTGAGCTTGGCCATGACCTGCGGCAGCACGCTGTCGGAGGAGGTGGTGGCAAATACCACGGCCAATTCCTCGCGCAGGTAGCGCAGCAGCTTGAACAGGCTGAAGCCCGAGAACCGCATGATCAGGCCCAGCACCACCACCACGAACACCAGCACGGCGGCGTAGAACAAGGCCACCAACATGCCCAACTGCTTGAGCGAGCCGATGCCGTACTTGCCCACGGTGAAGGCGATGGCGCCCAGCACGCCCAGCGGGGCCAGCTTGATGATCAGGCCCATCATCTTGAACAGCACGGCAGAGAAGTCGTCGATCAGCGCCACCACGCGGCTGCCGCGCTCGCCGATGAGCGACAGCGCGCAGCCAAAGACGATCGAGAACAGCAGCACCTGCAGCACGTCGCCGGACGAAAACGCGCTGACCGCAGTGTTGGGGATCAGCTTCAGGATGAAGTCGCTGAAGCCGCCACCCGCCAGCTTGTTGGCGGTGTCCGAGTAGGCGGCCATGGCGGAGGCGTCGAGTGCGCCCGGGTCTACGTTCATGCCCACGCCGGGTTCGAACACAAAAGCCAGCACCAGGCCCAGGCCGAGCGCGATGGTGGTGACCACCTCGAAGTAGATCAGTGACTTGATCCCCACGCGGCCGACGCGTCGCAGGTCGCCCGTGCCGGCAATGCCGTGGACCACGACGCAGAAGACGATGAGCGGGATCAGCATCTTCACCAGCTTGATGAAGCCATCGCCCAGGGGCTTGAGCTTTACGGCCAGCTCGGGCCATAGCAGCCCGACGGCGATGCCGATGATCAGCGCCAGCAGGACGCGTCCGAACAGCGAGTTGAAAAGGCGGGTCATGGATGTCTCCGGATGGAATCTGTTATTGATTGCAGGACTTGCATACAAGAACTGTAGACATATCTGAAGAACGCGTCCTGAGGGTTATCCCGCCGATGTTGCCGCCGGCCACAAACGAAAACGCCGCAGAGACTGCGGCGTGATGAAAGGGAGCGCGTCGGGCCGCAGCGTGCGGCCCGCGCGGGCTCAGGCGGCCGAGGCGGCTTGAGCGGCGGCAGCCTTGGCTGCTGCCAGCGCCGTCATGTTGATGATGCGGCGCACGGTGGACGACGGCGTCAGGATGTGCGCCGAGGCCGCCGCACCCAACAGGATCGGGCCAATGGTCATGCCCTGGCCGCTGGTGGTCTTGAGTACGTTGAACAGGATGTTGGCCGCATCCAGGTTGGGGCAGATCAGCACGTTGGCCGAGCCGGTCAGTGCGCTGTCGGTCAGGCCGGCGCTGGCGCGCACCTTCTCGGACAGGGCGGCATCACCGTGCAGCTCGCCGTCAGACTCGATGTGCGGCGCCAGCTCGCGGAAGCGCTCGTGCGCGCGGCGCATCTTGAGTGCCGACGGCCGGGTCGAGCTGCCGTAGTTGGAATGCGACAGGAAGGCCACTTTGGGCGGCACGCCAAAGCGCTGCACTTCCTCTGCCGCGGCCAGCGCGATGTGGGCCAACTGCTCGGCATCGGGCGACTCGTTGATGTAGGTGTCGGCGATGAACAGCGTGTGCTCGGGCAGCATCAGCGCGTTGAGCGCGGCAAAGCCGTGGGCACCGTCCTTCAGGCCGATGACGTTGTTGACGTGCTCCAGGTGCAGGTCGTAGCGGCCGACCAGGCCGCACAGCATGGCGTCGGCGTCACCCAGCTTGACCATCAGCGCGGCGATCAGCGTGCTGGAGCGGCGCACCGCGGCCTTGGCGGCTTCGGCCGTGATGCCGTTGCGGCCCATGGCGGCGTGGTAGGCCTCCCAGTACTGGCGGAAGCGCGGGTCGTCTTCCGGGTTCACGCATTCGGCGTTGTGGCCCAGCTTGATGCGCAGGCCGGCCTTCTTCACGCGGGCTTCGATCACGGCCGGGCGGCCGACCAGGATCGGCTTGGCCAGTTGCTCGTCGATGGCTACTTGCACCGCGCGCAGCACGCGCTCGTCTTCGCCTTCGGCAAAGGCAACACGCTGCAGCGAGGCCTTGGCGGCGTTGAACACCGGGCGCATGAACATGCCGGTTTGGTAGACGAAGCGGGTCAGGCTCTCGCGGTAGGCGGCGTAGTCCTCGATCGGGCGCGTGGCCACGTCGGACTCTTGCGCGGCCTTGGCCACGGCAGGGGCGATCTGCAGGATCAGGCGCGCGTCGAAGGGCGTCGGGATCAGGTAGTCGGGGCCAAACACCAGCTCCTGGCCCGGGTAGGCGGCAGCGACTTCATCGCTGGTCTCGGCCTTGGCCAGGTCGGCGATCTCGCGCACGCAGGCCAGCTTCATGGCCTCGGTGATCTTGGTCGCGCCGCAGTCCAGTGCGCCACGGAAGATGTAGGGGAAGCACAGGACGTTATTGACCTGGTTCGGGTAGTCCGAGCGGCCGGTGGCGATGATGCAATCCGGCCGCACGGCCTTGGCCAGCTCGGGGCGGATCTCGGGCTCGGGGTTGGCCAGCGCCAGGATGATCGGCTTGGGCGCCATGGTCTTGACCATCTCGGCGGTCAGCACGCCGGGGGCAGAGCAGCCCAGGAACACGTCGGCGTCCTTGACCACGTCGGCCAGGGTGCGCGCGTCGGTCTTCTGCATGTAGCGCTGCTTGGAGGTGTCGAGCTTGCCCTCGCGGCCCTCGTAGATCACGCCCTTGGAGTCGACCACGAAGATGTTGGAGCGACTGACGCCCAGGCCCACCATCACGTCCAGGCAGGCAATGGCGGCGGCGCCAGCGCCGGAGACGGCCACCTTGACCTCGCCGATCTGCTTGCCCACCAGCTCCAGGCCGTTGAGCAGCGCGGCCGACGAGATGATGGCCGTGCCGTGCTGGTCGTCATGGAACACCGGGATGTTCAGGCGCTCGCTCAGTTGCTTCTCGATATAGAAGCACTCGGGCGCCTTGATGTCTTCCAGGTTGATGCCGCCCAGCGTGGGCTCGAGCGCGGCAATGATCTCGACCAGCTTGTCCGGGTCGCGCTCGGCGAGTTCGATGTCGAACACGTCCACGCCCGCGAATTTCTTGAACAGGCAGCCCTTGCCTTCCATCACCGGCTTGCCAGCCAGCGGGCCGATGTCGCCCAGGCCGAGCACGGCCGTGCCGTTGGTGATGACGCCCACCAGGTTGCCGCGCGAGGTGTATTCGTAGGCCAGCGAAGGGTCGGCCTGGATGTCCAGGCAGGGGTAGGCCACGCCTGGCGAATAGGCCAGCGACAGGTCGCGCTGGTTGGACAGCGGCTTGGTCGGCGTGACGGAAATCTTGCCCTTGGAAGGGGAGCGATGGTATTCGCGGGCAGCCTCGCGGAGGGCTTGTTCGGCAGCGGAGAGGGGGTGGGACATGGGAGGGGAGGCCCGTGCGGGCCGCGTTCGAGGAAGTAGCGGGAACGAAAACGAAAAAGGTCACAGAGCTTACCCCTTCTGCAGCGGCGATAACTGCTGCGGTGCAGCATGGGCGCGCTGCGCTGCAGGTTAAAAAATTTTGAAGAAAAGTGCCTGTAGCCCAGTACCTGCCTGGGCTAATAGCTATAAAAAACGAAGTAACCAACGGACATGCCTGCGCACCAGCCCTGCCGTACGATGGCCACGCCGCTGCCCATCAGACAGCGCGGGAAACCTGGGCCATGAACGTCATCAAGCAGATCCGCCAATTCAACGCCGAGCGCGAGCGCGAGCGGCTGGCCATGAAGTACCGCAACATGCGCAGCAACCCCTTCGTGTTCCTGCGCGCCACCTGCCATTTGTTCTACGCCAGGCTGCCGCTGGAGCCGGTGCTGCGCAAGGTGCCGGCGGCCTGGGCCTGTGGTGACCTGCACCTGGAGAACGTCGGCAGCTACAAGGGCGATAACCGGCAGGTCTATTTCGACCTCAATGACTTCGACGAGGCGCTGCTGGCCCCGCTGACCTGGGACGTGGTGCGCTGCCTGGCCAGCATCCTGGTCGGGCGCAACAGCATGGGCCTGGGCACGCGCAGCGCCGAGGTATCAGAGCAGTTGTGCCAGGTGTTTCTGGGTGCCTACGCGCAGGCGCTGGCCGACGGCAAGGCGCGCTGGGTCGAGCGTGAAACCGCGCCACCGCCGGTGGGCGACCTGCTGCAGGCCGTGCGCTCGCGCCAGCGGCCGGCCTTTCTTGACACGCGCACCGTCTTGAAGGGGCGCAGCCGGCGTATCCGCATCGACGGCCGCAAGGCCCTGGCCGCCACGCCCGAGCAGCGCGAGCGGGTCATGGACTTTTTCCGCGACTTCGCGCCCACGCAGCCAGTACCGCGCTTCTACGACGTGCTGGACGTGGCACGGCGTATCGCCGGCAACGGCAGCCTGGGCGTGGACCGCTACATCGTGCTGGTGCGCGGCAAGGGCTCGCCCGACGCCAACTACCTGTTGGACCTGAAGCAGGCCACGCCCTCATCCCCATTGCCGCGCGTGCCCGTGGCGCAACCCCACTGGGACAGCGACGCACAGCGCATCGTCACCATCCAACGCCGCATGCAGGCCATTGCCATGGCCTTCCTGCACCCCGTGCAGATGGGCGGCCAGCCCTATGTCCTGCGCGGCCTGCAGCCCAGCGAAGACCGCGTGGCGCTGGCCTACACCCGCCACCCGGCGGCGCGCCTGAAGAACGTGGTGACCGTGATCGGCCAGTGCCTGGCCTGGGGCCAACTGCGCAGCAGCGGCCGCAGCGGCTCGGCCATCGCCGACGAACTGATCGACTTCGGCGCCCGCCAGAAATGGCGCGCCAAGCTGATCGAGATCGCCCGGCACTGCGCGGCCGGGGTTGAGGCGGACTGGGGGACGTTCTCCGAGGCCTATGACGATGGGGCGTTTGGAGGGCCGGTGCGAAGGTAGCGGGGTGGGGCGCGCTGGTATGGAACCGTCAGCGGTAAAAAGTGCCTTGAGCCAAGGTATGGACTGGGCTTTTAGCTCTTAAAAAGAGAGCGGTTGCGCATGTTGCGAAAGGCCATGGCACCCGCTCAGTAGAATTCCGCGCTGTCTCCCGCCCTCCGCGTTTGCCGCGAGGGCACTCTTCATCCAATCTGCGAAACCTCCATGTCCCTCGACAAAGTCAGCCCCGGCAAGAAAGCCCCCGACGTCTTCAACGTGGTCATCGAAATCTCGATGAACTCCGACCCGGTGAAATACGAAGTGGACAAGGAAAGCGGCGCGGTCTTCGTCGACCGCTTCCTGACCACCGCCATGCACTACCCGACCAACTACGGCTACGTGCCGCAGACGCTGTCGGGCGACGGCGACCCGGTCGACGTGCTGGTGATGACGCCCTTCCCGCTGCCGCCCGGCGTGGTCGTGCCCTGCCGTCCGATCGGCATCCTGATGATGGAAGACGAAGCCGGCGTAGACGGCAAGGTGCTGGCCGTGCCCACCGAAAAGCTGCTGCCCATCTACAGCCAGTACCAGAAGGTCGAAGACATCCACCCGATCCTGCTCAAGCAGATCAGCCATTTCTTCGAGCACTACAAGGACCTGGAAGCCGGCAAGTGGGTCAAGGTCACCGGCTGGGAAGGTGTGGACGCGGCGAAGAAGGAAGTTGCCGACGGCATCGCCAACTACAAGCCGGCCTGAGCTTTTCTTGCGCTCCCCGCAGGCCCGCCCTCTGGCGGGCTTTTTCATGTGCGCCCGGTATGGACGCACTCTTGGAGAGGTGCAAGTCGCAATCTAGCCAGAATCTATTTGTCAGCAAGATTGAGAAAAAGCAATTAACTCAACTTCCATGAAATCCTGACCCCTTGTCTCAGCCTGTATGCCGATGATGCTCAGTTCGCGGCGGATCGCGAGCACCTTCACGGCATCGAACGCTTTGGCATTCGTCCTGGCGCTTGCAATTCATCTGCTTTCCATTATATAAACCGACGTGACGGTTTATTAAAATTGACAGGCGCTTGAAGATCCATCGGATCTGGCCCTTTCGGAAAACAGAGAGACGCGAACACATGAACGCCGAAAACAATGAATTGGCCAAGGATCTCTATAGGGCGCTGGCAGCAGGTGATCGGGCGGCGCTCGACCGCCTGTTGCACGTTGACTTCATCGGTCATGCTACGGAGGGTCTACCTTTCGAGATGGGCGGCACCCATCAGGGTGCAGAAGCGATGCGTCGCAACTTCTGGGGCAAGATCGCGAAGAACTTCAAAGTCGAGGCGACGCCCACCGACTTTCAGTCGCTCGCCGACGGGCGCCTGCTGGTGCACGGCCGCTACCTGGGCGTGGCGCGGGCTGGCAACGGCAAGGTCGATGCCGAGTTCATGCACCTGCTGAGCTTCGACGGAGGACGGATCACCGGGCTGACGCAACTGACCGACAGCGCGCGCTGGGGCGATGCGACCCGTAACGAAACCAATGCGAGTGTGCTCAGTGCGGTGACATACGATGTGAACGATGGGCTCGCGATCCTGCGGATGAACCGGCCCGAGGTGCACAACGCGATCGATGCGACCATGGCCGAGGGCATCTGCGAAGCGGCCCGGCGCTGCGCGAGCGATCCTTCGGTACGCGCGTTGCTGCTGCTGGGGAATGGTCGATCCTTCACAGTGGGGGGCGACCTGGCTTTCCTCGCCGGCACTAAGGAAGGCGAACTGCCCGGTCTGCTGCGAGCCATGACCGGCCCCTACCACGACGCGCTTCGCACCTTCAGCCGCCTGGGTGTGCCGATCATCGCCGGCGTGCAGGGTGCTGCGGCTGGTGGCGGTCTCGGCATGCTGTACTGCGCTGATGTCGTGGTGGCGGCCGAGAATGCGCGTGTCGCCACGGGCTTCGCCGCACTCGGGCTGTCGATGGATGGTGCCAACTCCTGGTTCCT
This sequence comes from Xylophilus sp. GW821-FHT01B05, assembly GCA_038961845.1. Taxonomy (NCBI): domain Bacteria; kingdom Pseudomonadati; phylum Pseudomonadota; class Betaproteobacteria; order Burkholderiales; genus Xylophilus; species Xylophilus sp. GW821-FHT01B05. The sequence continues at coordinate 3,487,720 of CP152408.1, read as the reverse complement.
GCCTCGGCTGGTCGGCATGCGGCGTGCGGCCGAACTGTATTTCGAGGGACGCGTTCTGAATGCGCAGGAGGCCTTGGAATGGGGGCTTGTCACCCGCGTGGTGCCGCTGGACGGCTTCGATGAACATGTGCTCGATAGCGCGCGACGTTTGGCCGCGGGGCCAACGCGGGCTTATGGCGAAGTGCGACGCCTGTACCGCGAATCGCTCGGCGCCACCTTGTCGGAGCAACTGGGCGCCGAGACCGAGGCCCTGTTCCGTACGGCGGGCACGACCGATGCCACGGAAGCGATTCGCAGCTTCGTCGCCAAGCGCAAGCCTGAATTCAGCGGTCGGTGAGGTGCTGTCCATGGATACGCGCGCACCGATCCTGCAAGCTTGGGACAAGTCGGATCTTCCTGCGCTCCTGCGTCTGGAAGCGGCAGGGCCCGGCCGCTATCGCAATCGCCATGGGGATGCCAATCTCAACGGAAGGTCATATGGCGGGCAGGGCCTCGGCCAGGCCCTGATGGCCGCATCGCTGAGCGTGCCGAGTGATCGCGTGGCCTCGGCGATGCAGTTCATGTTTCTGCAGGGCAGCATGCCGGAAGAAGCGATCGATTTCGAGGTAACTGCGCTGCAGGACGGCAAGCGCTTCTCTTCGCGCCACGTGAGAGGTCGGCAGGGCGCGCGCATCGTATTCGACGCACAGGTCAGCTTCGCGGTGGCACTGGAGGCGCCTGCGCACGAAACAGCGACCACCGCGCTGGAGTGCACGCCAGACGACCTGCCCGCGCTCTCGACGGCGCCCTCGCCTTGGGAAGACGCGCTGCGCCGGCTCGGTGGCTATTCGTTGCGTGAGAACGCTTGCATGGAATTCCGCGTCCCGGCGATGGATGCGCAGCTGGCACCCGAGGCCGCGAGGCATCAACTGCGCTTCTGGCTCAAAGCCCGGCAAGCACTGCCGCGAACACCCGGCATGCATGCGTCTGCCTTTGCCTATATGTCCGACTGGTGGCTCAACTTCAGCTGCTTCGGCGGCCATATGCACGAGATTGGCGCGGAGCGACGCCTCTACATCTCCAGTCTCAACCATTGCATCTGGTTCCATCGCCCCTTCGATGCGGACCAATGGCTGCACTTCGATTCGGCCAGCCCTTGCGCGGCGCGGGGCAGGGGCCTGGCAGTAGCTCGCGTGCACGATCTCGGGGGCCGACTGGTTGCTTCCGCCACGCAGGAATGCCTGATGGCTTTCGCCTGAGCAATCGGCAGCCGCAGACCACTCACACCTGTTCGGCCGGCAGTCGCACCACGATGCCGTCAAGTTCCGTACGCATTTTGATCTGGCAGCAGAGGCGACTCGTGGCGCGCGGCTCGGGCACACCTTCGAGCATGAAGGCCTCGGTCTCCGAGATCGCCGGGAGGCGGCCCGCCCACTCGGCATCGATGTAGCCGTGACACGTTGCGCAACTGCACGAGCCGCCGCAGTCGCCGAGGATGCCGGGCACCGAATGATCGAGCGCGAGCTGCATCAAGCTCCGGTCGAGGGCCGCGTCCACGCGATGGACTGTGCCGTTGTTTTCGATGTAGGTCACGGTTGGCATGAGGCGCTGTCTCCTGGGTTGGTCTGCGGCATGTAGGCCTGGGATGAAGTTGAGTTTTTTAACTGCGCGGATGTTTGACATAGTCCGTCCGGTCGGACTATTATTGCGCAACTGGCCCTTACGAACAACCACAGTCGAGCCGCTTGAAGCGAAGTCTGGAGATGAAGCCTTGAATCACGCCGCCCCCGTCATTCCCATCGCGCCCATCGCCGCTCGCGCGCCGATATGGGACCAACTGGTCCGACCCGAACACGTGCACGGATCGCTCTACACCGACCCTGCCATCTTCCAGGAAGAGCTCCGAAAGATCTGGTACCGCACCTGGGTCTACGTGGGCCACGAGAGCGAGGTTCCGAAGGCCAACGACTTCGTCATGAAGTCGATCGGGCCGGAGCCGATCATCATGACGCGCGACCGCGAGAACAAGATCAACTTGCTGCACAACCGCTGCCCGCACCGTGGCAACCGCGTGTGCATGAGCGAGAAGGGCAGCGCGCGCTCCTTTACCTGCCCGTACCACGGCTGGACCTTCGCGAACGACGGGCAACTCAAGGGTTATCCGTTCCCGTCGGGCTACGAGGGTGCCGACCGCTCCGAGCTTGGGCTCGGCCGTGTTGCGCGCGTGGCTTCTTACAAGGGCTTCGTGTTCGGCTCCTTCGCCGACGAAGGTCCGACACTGCTTGAGCACCTGGGAGCCGCCAAAGATTCAATTGACCTGCTCTGCCTGAATTCACCCGAAGGCGAGGTCGAGATCACCGCGGGTTTTCTCAAGCATAAGGTCAAATCGAACTGGAAGTTCCTGGTCGAGAACGAGACCGACGGGTACCACCCGTCCTTCGTGCATGCCTCGATTTTCGAGGTGGCGCAGAGCGGCATCGGTTCGCTCTACAGCAGCGACTCCACCGCCGTCTCGCGCTACATGGGCAATGGCCATTCCGAGAACGACCTGCGCCCTGAATTCCGCAAGCGCGACATTCCCATGAGCTGGTTCAACACGACGGCCGAGCGTCTGCCCGCCTACGTGGCGAGCATGAACACGACCTATGGCATTGACAAGGCGCGCGAGATCATGATCGACGGCACGCCGCACACGATGATCTTCCCGAACTTGTTCATCGCGGAGATCCAGCTCTTCGTCATCCAGCCGCTGGCGCTCAACGAGACGGTGCAGCATGTGACGGCACTGCAATTCAAGGGCGCACCGGACCTCAATCGGCGCATGCGGCAGCAGACCATGGGCTCTGTCGGACCGGCCGGTTTCCTGCTGGCCGACGATGCGGAGATGTACGAGCGCACGCAGCTCGGGGTGCAGGCGAGCAATCCTGAATGGCTCTTCCTCGGCCGGGGCATTCACCGCGAGCGCACCGACGAGAACGGCCACCTGATCGGTGACGCCACCGACGAGACGCCCTCGCGCGGCATCTGGCGCCACTACCGCTCGATGATGGAGGCTGCGTGATGCAACAGGAAGTGAATGACCGCGGCCTGCTCGAGGAAGTCACCCAGTTCATCTACCGCGAGGCGCGTCTCCAAGACGATCACGCCTACGACGAATGGGAAGCCCTGTGGAGCGACGACGGCATCTACTGGATTCCGGCAAACGGCGAAGGCACCGATCCGGAGAATGAGATGTCGATCGTCTACGACAACCGCTCGCGCATCGCGTTGCGCATCCGGCAATTCCACACTGGGAAACGCTTCAGCCAGACGCCGCGTTCGCGCCTGCGCCGCATTGTCTCGAACATCGAGATCCTGGAGAGGGACGGCGACCAGATTCGCGCGACTTCCAACGCGATGGTGTTCGAGTCGAGCGTTCGTGGCGACACGGTCTGGGCTTCGCGCAACGAATACAGGCTGCGCCGGGGCGAGGGCGGCCTGCTGATGGCGCTGAAGAAGGTGGTCCTGGTCAACAACGAGACGGCGCTCTATTCGATGGCTTTCCTGATCTGAGCCGGAGCCACACAGCCGATGCCGTCCCCTTGCTACAAGGAAAACAACAATGAGTGAAGACAAGACAATCATCGCCCTCGTCGCCGAGGGGCCGGCACTGCTGGACCTTCATGCCGACGGCGTGGCGCACATCCGCCTGAACCGTGCCGATTCATCCAACGGCCTCGACATGGCGCTGCTCAAGGCGCTGCACGAGGTCGTCATGCAGGTGCACGGCGACGGCCGCGTGCGAGCGGTGCTGCTGAGCGGAGAGGGCAAGCACTTCTGTGCCGGCGGCAACGTGCACACCTTCCTGTCGAAAGGCGAGGCACTGCCTGACTACATCCGCATGGCGACCTCGTACCTGCAGATCGTCGTGGCGCTGCTGATGAAGCTCAACGCACCGGTCGTGACCGCCGTGCAGGGCTTTGCGGCGGGCGGTGGCGGCATGGGGCTGGTGTGCTCGTCCGACATGGTCGTTGCGGGCGTCTCGTCTAAGTTTCTTGCCGGCGCGACGCGCGTGGCCATGGTGCCCGATGCGGGCGTCACCGTCACGCTGACCCAGCTTGTGGGCTTTCGCAAGGCGATGGAGATCGTCATGCTCAACCCGGTGATCGATGCGGCCGAGGCGCTGAAGATGGGGCTGATCACCCGCGTGGTGGCCGACGACCAGATCCTCGCCGAGGCACTGGCGTTGGCGCAGCAACTCGCCGCGGGTGCGCCCGCCGCACTCGCCGCCACCAAGCGGCTGATGTGGAACGGCTTGGGCACGGGTGTCGATGCCTGCATGCCGGAGGAAAACCACACGCAAGCCATCCTGGCAGGCATGAAGGACGCGCTCGAGGGCCTGTCGGCCGTCATCGAGAAGCGCGCACCGAAGTTCACGGGGCGTTGATCATGAACCATCCTCACAGTCCAGCGGGCCGGCGTGCCGTCGTGACGGGCGGTGCCAAGGGCATCGGCGAGGCCATCGTGCGGCGCCTTGCTGCGGACGGCATCGACGTCACGATCGCCGATCTGGACCTCGAAGCCGCCAAGCGGGTGGCCGCCGACATCGGCGCGACTGCTGTGCAGCTCGACGTCACGCAACTCGCCCGCGTGCGGGAGGTGTTGCTAGTAGAGGGTCCGTTCGACATCCTCGTCAACAACGCCGGCATGGACCAGCATGCCTTCTTCACGAAGACAGGCATCGACGAGTGGCGGATGCTGCTCGCGGTCAATCTGGAGTCGGTCTTCGCCACTACGCACGCGGCTCTGCCGGCGATGCAGGTGGCGGGCTTCGGGCGCATTGTCAACATCGCCTCGGAAGCTGGTCGAATGGGGTCGCGTGGTGGTGCAGTCTATGCGGCGGCCAAGGGCGGTGTGATTGCCTTCACCAAGTCGATCGCGCGTGAGAACGGATCGAAGGGCATCACCGCCAACGTGATCGCTCCGGGTCCGATCGACACGCCCTTGCTGCGGCAGGCGGTGGCGCAGGGCGGCGACAGCTTGCTGGCCGCCATGCGCGGCGCCACGCTGGCCGGCCGTCTCGGCACGCCTGACGAGGTGGCCGCAGCCGTCGCGTTCCTGGTGTCCGACGATGCCGGCTTCATCACCGGCGAGACGCTGGGCGTGTCCGGCGGCATGGGGTGCGGGCAATGAGAGACAACACCGACATCGCAGTGAAGCCGGTCGAGGCGGTCATCGCACGCGTGAAGAAGGTCTACCGCAGTTGGGGCCGCGACACCACGGTCGCGCAGATGCGCGAGGACTGGGATGCGCTGTTTGGCGTGGATACCGTGCCGGCCCTGGTCGCGCCCGTGGTCGCGGGGGGGGTGCCCGGACAGTGGGTGGCGGCGCCCGGCGCCAATCCCGGCAAGGTGCTGCTGTACTTCCACGGCGGCGGCTTCCAGGTGGGTTCGAGCCGGTCGCATTTGGAACTGATGGCGTGCATTTCGGCTGCTGCGGGTTGTCGCGTGCTGGGCCTGGACTACCGACTGGCGCCCGAACATCTCTTTCCTGCTGCGCTCGGCGACTCCTGTGCGGCCTTTGATTGGCTACTTTCCCAGGGCCTGGAGGCGAGCGACATCGCGCTTGGTGGAGACTCGGCCGGGGGCGGCCTCGCGCTGTCGACGGTGCTGGCGCGACGCAATACCGGGCAGCCGCTGCCGGCTGCTGTCGTGCTGATGTCGGCCTGGACCGATCTGACGGCGATGGGGCAGAGCTACGAGACTCGCCGGGCGGTCGACCCGATCCACCAGCGCCCGATGATTCTGGCGATGGCGCGCAATTACCTGGGTGCGCACGGCGACCCTTGCGATCCGCTCGCATCGCCATTGCTGGCTGACCTGCACGATCTGCCCCCGTTGCTGATACAGGTCGGCGATCGCGAGACGGTGCTGAGCGATTCGACCTTGTTCGCGGACAAGGCGCGAGCGACTGGCGTGCAGGTCGAGCTGGAAGTCTGGAAGGACATGGTCCATGTATTCCAGCAGTTCCCTCGCGAACTCGAAGAAGCGCGTGAAGCCTTGCAGTCCATCGGCCGCTTCCTGCGGCTGCATCTGCAAACGGACGCACCTGTTTTCCCACCCATCACAAAAGGTCCCTGACGATGTTCGGTATCACTGGATACGGCGGCTACGTGCCGCGCTTGAGGCTCGCCCGCCGCGCGGTGGTCGAGGCCAACGCTTGGTATGCACCGCATCTGGCCGGCAAGGCCAAGGGCACGCGCAGCATGAGCAACTGGGATGAGGACAGCATCACCATGGCGGTGGCCGCAGCGCGCGACTGCCTGGGCGCTAGCGAGGACCGCAGCCATGTGCGCAGCGTGCTGCTGGCCTCGACCACGCTGCCCTATGTGGAACGGTTGAATGCCGGGGTGGTCTGCGAAGCGCTGACCCTGCGCGAGGACGTCGAAGCGATCGACATGGGCGGCTCGCAGCGCTCGGCGCTGTCGGCGCTGACCCAGGCGATGGCCCGGGTCCGCACCGGCGGTGGCGACGCGTTGGTCGTGGCCTCTGACCATCGCAAGACCCGCGCCGCGAGCTCGCAGGAACTGGACTTCGGCGACGGCGCGGCCGCTCTGCTCGTCGGCTCCGGCCAGGTCATCGCCGAGTACCTGGGGGCGGGCACGCTGTCGGTCGACTTCATCGACCACTTCCGCACGACCGGCGAGGACATCGACTATGCGTGGGAGGAGCGCTGGGTGCGCGACGAGGGCATCGGCAAGCTGGTGCCGCGTGCCATCGCCACGGCGCTCGCCGAGGCCGGCGTCGAGGCGGAGAAGATCGACCACTTCATCTTCCCGAGCACCTTCCAGAAGATGGATTTGCAACTGGCAAGACGCTGCGGCATCCGCGCCGAGGCGGTAGTCGACGCGCTGGCCGCTCAGGTCGGAGAGACCGGTGTGCCGCATGCGCTACTGCTGCTCGCGCAGGTGCTCGAACGCGCCCGTCCCAGCCAGTTGATCCTCGTCGCGCAGTTCGGCAGCGGCGCGCAGGCGGTGCTGTTCCGGGTTACCGACGCGATCGGCTCGTTCCGCCCGGTGAAGGGCGTGAGTAGCCAGCTCGCCACCGGCGTGGAGGAGCACAACTACACCAAGTTCCTGTCGTTCAAGGAGCAATTGCGGCTGGAGCGCGGCATGCGCGGCGAGCAGGATCGCAAGACGGCGCTGAGCACCGCCTACCGTCACAAGGCTGCCATCCTCGGGTTGGTCGCGGGCCGGTGTGAGGTCACGGGTTCGGTGCACTTCCCACCGTCGCGCCTGTCGCACGACCAGGGTAGGCCGCTGCAGGACACGCAGAAGCCTTACAAGCTGGCCGAGCGCCGCGGACGTGTGCTGAGCTGGTCAGCCGAGTCGCTGTCCTTCCACCGTTCGCCGCCGCACCACTACGGGCAGGTCGACTTCGACGGCGGTGGTCGCATCCTGATGGAGTTCACCGACGTGGCCCAGGGCGACATTGACACCGGCACCGAGGTCGAGATGGTGTTCCGCATCAAAGACATCGACGAACTGCGCGGCTTCACCCGCTACTTCTGGAAGGCCACGCCGGTGCGCACGCCTTCTTCTTCCCCCACTGAATCTTCGGCCGCAACGGCCTGACACCAGGAGCACCATATGGCCACAGGCATCAAGGACAAGGTCGCCATTCTTGGCATGGGCTGCAGCAAGTTCGGCGAGCGCTGGGACGCGAGCCCTGAAGATCTCATGGTCGAGGCCTATAGCGAGGCGATGGCCGACGCGGGCATCGAACCCGAGCAGCTCGATGCCGCCTGGTTCTCGACCCATATGGACGACGTGGGCGTGGGCCGCGGCGGCACGCCGATGGGCATCGCGCTGCGCCTGCCCAATATCGGCGTGACCCGCGTCGAGAACTTTTGCGCTGGCGGCTCGGAGGCGATCCGCGCCGCGGTCTACGCGGTGGCGGCAGGCGCCTGCGACATCGCGCTCGCGCTCGGCGTGGAGAAGCTCAAGGACACTGGTTACGGCGGCCTGCCGGTGGCCACCGTCGGTACCTACATCCCGCAGTGGTACCCCAACGCGGTGGCGCCGGCGAACTTCGCTCAGCTCGCCAGTGCATACCAGCGCAAGCACGGCGTCGACGCGGCTCTGCTCAAGCGCGCGATCGCGCACGTGTCGATCAAGAGCCACGCCAACGGTGCGAAGAACCCCAAAGCGCATTTCCAGCAGGCCGTGACCGAGGAGCAGGTGTTGAAGGCGCCGATGATCGCGCAGCCTTTGGGCCTTTACGACTGCGCGGGCGTGTCTGACGGCGCGGCGGCTGTGATCGTGACCACGCCCGAGATCGCACGCAGCCTCGGCAAGCGCGATTTGGTGACCTTCAAGGCGCTGCAAGTCGCGGTCTCCAACGGCTGGGAGATGCACTCCAACGAATGGGACGGCAGCTACGTGCACACCGCGCGGATCGCTGCGCGCAAGGCCTATGCCGAGGCAGGCATCACCCGGCCGCGCGAGCAGATCAGCATGACCGAGGTGCACGACTGCTTCTCGATCACCGAACTCGTGACGATGGAAGACCTGGGCCTCTCGGAAGACGGTGGTGCGGTGCGCGACGTGCTCGACGGCCATTTCGATGCCGAGGGCCGCATTCCCTGCCAAATCGACGGTGGCCTCAAGTGCTTTGGGCATCCGATAGGCGCCAGCGGTATCCGCATGCTCTACGAGATGTACCTGCAACTGCAGGGCAGGGCTGGCGCGCGCCAGTTGGGCGATCCGAAAGTCGGTCTCACTCACAACCTGGGCGGCCAGCCCTCGCAGAACGTGTGCTCGGTGTCAATCGTCGGGCGCGAAGGCGCCTGAGAGCCAGGAGCCCTCATGTCCGTGAGCCTCACCCAGTGCATTCACCGTGCATTGCAACAGCACCCCGATCGCACCGCCACCGTCTTCGGCAACCGGCGGCAGAGTTACCGTGCGCTGTTCGAGCGTGTAAGCCGGCTTGCCGGTGCCATGCGCACCCTCGGCGTGGAGCAGGGCGACCGCGTCGCGATCCTCGCGCTGAATTCCGACCGCTACCTTGAGGTCTATCTCGCGGTGCTCTGGATTGGCGCGGCCATCAATCCCGCCAACACTCGTTGGAGCGCGAAAGAACTGGCCTATTCGTTCAACGACTGTGAGAGCGTGCTGCTGTTCGTGGACGACGCACACTTGCCATTACTTGAAGCGATCCGCGCGGAAGCCACCACGTTGCGCGACATCGTTTACCTGGGCGAGGCTGCGTGCCCTGCGGGTACTCGCGACGCCGAAGGCCTGGTGGCGGCCGCCGCGCCGGTCGAGGATGTGCGGGCCGCCGGCCAGGACCTGGCTGCGGTGTTCTATACCGGCGGCACCACCGGTTTTCCCAAAGGCGTCATGCTGTCGCATGAAAGCATGATGGGCTCCGCATTGAATCGCTTGGCGCTCGGTCAGTCGGTGGGCCCCGTCTACCTTCACGCGGCCCCGATCTTCCATCTGGCCGGTGCGATGGGCGTGTTCTGGCAGTTCATCGCGGGCGGCACACATGTGCTGATCCCGTCATTCACCGCCCTGTGCTTCATGGAGGCAGTGGCACGAGAGAGAGTGACCGACACGCTGCTGGTGCCAACCATGATCCAGATGGTGCTGGACCACGCGGACTTTCCGCGCCATGACCTCAGCAGCTTGCGATTCCTTGTGTACGGCGCATCGCCGATCTCAGAAAGTCTTCTCGACCGCACCACGGCGGCGTTTCCGAGCATTTCGCTGATGCAGGGCTATGGCATGACGGAACTTGCCGGTTGCGTGAGCTTCCTGCCCCCGTACTACCACACGCTCGAGGGGCGTGCGCTGGGCAAGTTGCGGTCGGCGGGGCGTGCCGCAGCGATGTCCGAGGTCAAGATCGTTGATGCTGACGGCGCCGAAGTCGAGCGTGGTGCGGTTGGAGAGATCGCTGCACGCGGCATGTCGGCCATGCTGGGTTACTGGAACAAGCCTTCCGAGACGAGCAAGACATTGCGCGACGGATGGGTCCATTCCGGCGACGGTGCCTACATGGACGAGGATGGTTTCATCTTCATCGTCGATCGCATGAAAGACATGATCGTCAGCGGCGGTGAGAACGTGTACTCGGCCGAGGTCGAGAACGCCGTGCTCAAACATCCCGCGGTCGCCTCTTGCGCTGTCATCGGAATCCCGTGCGAGAAATGGGGAGAGTCCGTCCATGCGGTGGTCGTGGTCCGACCGGGTGCAGAGATCGACCAGAGCGCATTGATCGCGCACTGCAAGACGCTGATCGCCGGCTACAAATGCCCGCGCAGCGTTGAGCTGCGCGAGGAATTACCACTGTCGGCTGCCGGGAAAATCCTGAAAAACAAGCTACGCGAGCCCTACTGGGATCGGCACGTTCGCATGGTCAATTGAGGCGTGTTGCGTGGGCCCTGCACACGCCGGAGAACAATCGAGATGAACTCAACTATGACATCCGGCGGAGTGGTCCTGCTCGACCGCCCGGCGCCGCAGGTGGCGCGCCTGCGCATCAACCGGCCCGACAAGCGAAACGCAATTGACCATGCGGTGCGGCAGGCGCTGGTCGAAGCGTTGCTTGCGCTGCGCACGCAGACCGACGTACGTGCGCTGGTATTCGGCGGCGTGGCAGGCGTGTTCTCCGCAGGTGGCGACCTGCCAACCATGGTCGGCCTCGATGAGGCCGGCGCACGCGAGCGGCTGCAGCACATCCATGGCCTGTGCAGGCTGGTCGCTGAACTGCGCCTGCCTGTGGTGAGCGCGATCGAGGGCATCGGCGCCGGTGCGGCGATCGGTCTGGCGCTGTTGGGCGACCAGATCGTGGTCGGCAAAGGCACGAAGATCCTGTTCCCCTTTCTGAGGCTGGGCCTCGCACCCGACTGGGGGCAGCTCTTGACCCTGCCGCGCCGCGTGGGCTTGCCCGCGGCACGTCGCATCCTGACTGCAGGTGCGGCCGTGACCGGCCCGGAGGCCGAGCGCATCGGTCTGGCCGATGTCCTGGTCAATGATGACCAGGTGATGGATGAGGCCGTGCGTCGCGCGATCGAGGCCGCGCGCTTGCCGAGCGACGCCTTCGTGCGCATGAAGAACCGGCTGAACAACGTGTCTGGATCGCTCGACGCCGAGCTGGCGCGGGAAGAGGCTGATCAGGTCGTCTGCCTGCTCGGCCGCGAATTCAAGGAGGGCTTCGCGGCCTTTCGCGACAAGCGCGAGGCCGACTTCATCGCTCTGCCCGGAGCCGTGTCGTGACGGGCTCCACAGCGTCGCCCGATGCAGGTGCGCCCGTGCGCGTCGAGCGCGATGGCGCGGTGGGCATCGTTACCCTCGACCGGCCCGAAAAGCGCAATGCGCTAGACCTCGCCATGCGTCGCGCCATCGCCGACGCGGTGACGGCGCTGCAGGCGGAACCGGATGTGCGCGCCATCGTCATCACCGGAAGCCTCACGGTGTTCGCGGCGGGCGCCGACCTGAACCTGTTGGTGGACAAGGGCGCGCAAGAGGTTGCCGAATTGGACCTCGGGCAGTACTGGGCGCCGGTAGCGCGAAGCGCCAAGCCCGTGATCGCAGCGGTGAGCGGCTTCGCGCTGGGCGCGGGCTGCGAGCTCGCGATGATGTGCGACTTCATCGTCGCCGATGCCAGCGCACGGTTCGGCCAGCCCGAACTGGCGGTGGGCATCATGCCCGGCGCCGGGGGCACGCAGCGGCTGCTGCGTGCGGTGGGCCGGCCGGTGGCCAGCATGCTGTTGCTGACCGGCGAGATGCTGACGGGCGAACGTGCCTACCAACTCGGTTTGGTGGCCGAGCTCAGTGCCGGCGGTGAAGCGCTCGCGCGTGCCGTGGCATTGGCGCGCAAGGCCGCGCGCATGCCGCCGAAGGCCGTTGCGGCCACTCGGCGCGTGCTGCATCAGGGCGCGGCCCTGCCGCTGGACATCGCGCTCGCCCTCGAGAACCGCGAGTTCCTGCTGCTGTTCGACACGGCCGACAAGCGTGAAGGCATGCGAGCCTTCCTCGACAAGCGCAAGCCCGAGTTCACCGGGCGCTGAAGCCTCTACGGAACCTATTCATGTCTTCCAGAACCCTCCACACCATCGGCGTCGTCGGCGCCGGCACCATGGGCCGCGGCATTATGCAGTTGTTCGCGCAGGCCGGACACGAGGTGCGCTGCTTCGACGCGGCCGAAGGCTCCGCTGCCAGGGCCATCGACTTCGTGAGCGGCATGATCGGCCGCAGCGTCGAGAGGGGCCGGCTGAGCGCCGAGGACTTCGAGCGCGTCCGCAGCCGGATGAGCGCTTGCAGCGACATGGCGGGACTCGCGTCCTGCGACGTCGTGATCGAGGCCATCGTCGAGGACCTCGGCATCAAGCAGCAGCTCTATCGTGCATTGGAAACCGTGGTCGCGCCGACGGCCCTGCTCGCGAGCAACACCTCCTCGCTGACGGTGGCCGACATCGCCGCCGCCTGCGCGCATCCACAGCGTGTGGCCGGACTGCACTTCTTCAACCCGGTGCCGCTGATGAAGGTCGCCGAGGTGATCGCTGCGGTTCGCACTTCGCCCGAAACGATCGCCACCTTGCGTGCGCTGGTCGAAGGCGCAGGCCATCGCGCGGTCGTCACCGCCGACCAGCCTGGCTTTCTCGTCAACCATGCAGGCCGCGGCCTCTACACCGAAGGCCTGCGCATCGTCGAGGAGCAGGTCGCGTCGCCGGCGGAGGTCGACGACGTGCTGCGTGGCGCTGCGGGCTTTCGCATGGGTCCGTTCGAACTGCTGGATCTGACAGGCCTGGATGTGTCGAGCAAGGTGATGGCCTCGATCTACGAGCAATTCCAGCACGAGGCGCGCTTTCGGCCTTCGTCGCTGGTCGCGCCGCGCGTGGCGGCCGGGCTGTTCGGCCGCAAGAGCGGTGCCGGCTGGTATGTCTACGACGGCGACAGGAAGGTCGTCGCGCCGGTGCGTGCGGTGCCAGCGCTTCCTGTCGGCCTCGACGTCTGGATCGACCCGCAGGCGCCCGATCGTTCCGACATTGCAGCTCTGGTTGAACGCGCGGGCGCGCGCTTGTCCGATGCGCCCGACGGGAGTGCTCTGCTGCTCGTTCAGGCCTGGGGCAGGGATGCCACGAGCACCGCGATCGACCTGGGGCTGGAGGCCTCGCGCTGCGTCGCGATCGATCCGCTGCCGGGCTTCGGCCGGCACCGCACGCTGATGCTGACTGCGAGCACCACGCCGGCGATGCGCGACGCCGCGCTGGCGCTGCTCACGAGCGACGGCGTTGCCGCCACCGTGATCAACGACAGTCCCGGCTTCATCGCGCAGCGTGTGCTTGCGACCATCGTCAACATCGCGGCCAACATCGCACAGCGTGGCATCGCATCGATCGAGGACATCGAGGATGCGGTGCGGCTCGGCCTGGGCTACCCACAAGGCCCGCTGAGCTGGGGCGATGCGCTCGGAGGCGACAAGGTGCTGGCGATCCTGCGCGGCATGCAGGAAGCCACCGGTGACTCGCGCTACCGCCCCAGTGCGTGGCTGGTGCGCAGGGTCAGCCTCGGCCTTTCGCTGCGCACGCCCGAAGCGCTGCGCTGAAACCTTGAACATTTCCAAATCATCCAAGGAGACTTCGTGACCCCGTCCATTTCGAATCCCGGTAGCAGCAGCGATGTTTATGACACCGTCGTCATCGGCGCCGGTGCTGGAGGCCTGTGCGCCGCTGCGCGGCTGGTGGCCGCCGGCAGGAAGGTGCTGGTGGTGGAGAGCCGCGACCGCGTCGGCGGCCGTGCATCGAGCGAGCAGATCGATGGTTTTACCGTCAACATCGGCGCCATCGCCATCGAACTGGGCGGCGTGTTCGAGGAGACCTTCGCGCAGGTCGGAGTGCCGCTGGATCTGCGCGAGCCCAGCCCCGCGACCGTGTTCTACATCGACCGAAAGGTGATCAACGTGGCCAAGGGCGGCTGGGGCATGCTGCTCGGCGGCTTTACCAAGCAGGCTGCGAAGATCGGCAACAAGTTCGCCGATGCCCGCGCCGGCGACCTGCCAGAGGCCAAGCTCACGACGCAGGAATGGCTCGCCCAGTACACGAAGAACGATACTGTGCACGCCATCTTCCGCAACCTCTGCGCGGCGATCTTCGCGGTCAATTCCGAAGAACTGCCGGCGCGGGCTTTTCTGACCTATTTCGCCGTGAAGGGCGCTTTCAAACGGTTCGGCTTCTGCCCGCGCGGCACCATCGGCCTCTGGAACGATCTGGCCGACGGCATCCGCCAACGTGGTGGCGAGGTCTGGCTGAATGCGCCGGTGACGGCGTTGCATGCGGCCGACGGCCGGGTGACGGCGCTCGACGTCGTGCAGGATGGAGTGGCGCGCCGTATCCAGACCCGTACGGTGATCAGCAACATCGGCCCGACTGCAACCGTGTCGCTGCCAGGTGGTGAGGCCTTTGGCCACGATTACGTGGCGCACGCCAAGCAATCACCCAAGCCCGCCGCCAACATCGTGATCAACTTCGCAACGCAGCAGCGCCTGGTCGACGTGCCCGGCCTGCTGACGTTCGGCAAGACGCGCCGCCTGTGCAATATGGGTGAGCTCACGGCCACCTGTCCTGAACTCGCGCCGCCGGGCTGGTACATGTATGTGGCCTACGCGGTGCCCAAGCCCGCACTCGGCGACTTCGATGAGAAGGCCGAGATCGAGGCCTCGCTGCAGGACCTGCGCGACGAGTTCCCGGGCTTTTCCGAAGCGAAGATGCTCTCGATCCGCGTGATGCGCGACGCCTGGCCGGCCCAGCGTTCGTGTGCCGGCTTCGACTTGTCGCAGGACACGCCGCTCGACAATTTGTGGCACGTCGGCGACGCCGTCAAGGATTACGGCGACGGTGGCACCCAGGCCTGTGCCTACACGGGCCGCGAAGCGGCACGGAAAGCCGATGCCATGCTGGTCGGCGAGTCCGTTGCAGACTGAGGACATTCACTATGAGCAATCTGCATCAGCGCGACATCGATTGCGCCGCGCTCCTCCTGGGGCGCGTGCGCCCCCTGTTCGACCAAGGCGTTGCCGCGCTGGCTGCGACGTGCGCGCTGAACGGCCAGTTGGATGCGCGCCGCCTGGATGCCCACCAGGTCGAGAGCTTCGAGCTCGCTTGGGCCAGCGCGGACCTGCTGGCGGCCGACACCGTCATCGGTGGGCTGGACGCCGAATCGCGCGAGATTGATGTGCGGCTCGCGCTGATCTTCGCTGTCGAGGCCATCGCAGCGGTGTTGCCGAGACTGGAGTTGCTGGCCCTAGAGAGAGGCGAGGGCCTGGGCGCGCTTCAGGCTGTGGCGGCAGCGCCGGAGTGGGCGCAACTGCGTCACTCGGCGTCGAGTGCGCAAGCCCTCGAGAGCGCGGGTCGCGCGCTCTTTCAAGCTGATGGCGACATTGGCCGCGTGGCGCTAGATGAGCCGCTCGCAATGGCGCAGGACGCCTTCCGACGGTTTGCGGCCGATGTGGTCGCGCCGCAGGCAGAAGCAATCCATCGCCACGACCTGACCGTGCCAGAGACGCTGCTCCAGCCTCTGCGCGACATGGGAGTGTTCGGCCTGTCGATCCCAGAGCGCTACGGCGGCAGCGCACCGAACGATCGGGAGGACACGCTGATGATGGTGGCGGTGACCGAGGCATTGTCGGAGGCCTCGCTGGCCGCCGCTGGCAGCCTGATCACGCGCCCCGAAATCCTGAGCCGTGCGCTGCTCGCCGGCGGTACTGAAACCCAGAAGGCGCACTGGCTGCCGAAGATTGCGATGGGCGATCCGCTTTGCGCGATCGCCATTACCGAACCCGATTTCGGCTCCGACGTGGCCGGGCTTGCCCTGAAGGGAACGCGGACCGAAGGCGGCTGGCTGCTCACGGGCGCCAAGACCTGGTGCACCTTCGCCGGCAAGGCGCAACTGCTGATGGTGGTGGCGCGGACCGACGCTGATCGCGCAGCAGCGCATCGTGGCCTGAGCCTGCTGCTGGTTGAAAAACCGTCATACGACGGCCATGTCTTCGAGTTCGTGCAGTCCGGCGGTGGTCGCCTCGTCGGCAAGGCGATCTCGACCATCGGCTACCGCGGCATGCATTCCTTCGACCTGTCTTTCCAGGATTTTTTTGTGCCCAACGCCAACGTCATCGGAGAAAAGGAGGGGCTCGGTAAAGGCTTTTACTTCACGATGGCGGGCATGATGGGCGGGCGTATGCAGACCGCGGCGCGCGCTTCGGGTGTGATGCGTGCGGCGCTGAAGGCCGCGATGCAATACGCAGCGGACCGCCGGGTCTTCGGCGCGCCGCTGGCGGACTATCAGCTCACCCAGGCCAAGCTTGCGCGGATGGCCGCGCGCTTCGCCGCCTGCCGCCAGCTTGCCTACGCGATCGGCCGCGTGCTCGATCAGGGCGGCGGACGCATGGAGGCGAGCCTCGTGAAGTTGCTGGCCTGCAGGTCGGCCGAGCTGGTCACACGTGAAGCATTGCAGATCCACGGCGGCATGGGCTATGCGGAGGAGAGCACCGTGAGCCGGCTTTTCGTCGATGCACGGGTGCTGTCGATCTTCGAAGGTGCGGAAGAGACGTTGGCGCTTAAGGTGGTGGCGCGCAGCCTGATGGAGGGCGCGTTGGCGCCCGGAGCATGAACGGCAATGGCATCCTGGCCGGCATGCGCGTGATCGAGGCTGCCGCCTTCGTGGCGGCACCCTTGGGCGGCATGACGCTGGCGCAGATGGGGGCGGACGTGATCCGTATCGACGCCATCGGTGGTGGGCTGGACCACCGGCGCTGGCCCGTCAACGTGGAAGACGTCAGCCTGCTTTGGAGTGGTCTGAACAAATCGAAGCGGTCGGTGGCGATCAACATCGCCTCGCCCGAGGGACGCGAACTCGCGATGGCGCTGATCGCCGCACCCGGCGAGGACGCCGGCATGCTGATCACCAACTTCCCGCCGCGCGGCTGGCTCGACTTCGACAAGTTGAAGTTGCAGCGCAGCGACCTGATCCAATTGACCCTGCAAGGCGATCGGCATGGCGGGTCTGCAGTCGACTACACGGTCAATGCGCGCATCGGTCTGCCGTTCATCACCGGTCCGGCATGCAGCGACGGGGTGGTGAACCACGTTCTGCCGGCTTGGGACTTGATCACCGGACAGATGGTGGCGGTCGGGCTGCTGGCGGCGGAGCGGCATCGGCGCCGGTTTGGCGAAGGCCAGCATGTGAAACTGGCGCTGGAAGACGTGGCATTGGCGGTCATGGGGCACCTGGGCTTCATCGCCGAGGCCGAATCGGGCGTGCAGCGCGCACGCCACGGCAACGAACTCTTCGGTGCGTTCGGCCGCGACTTTGTCTGCGCCGACGGGGCACGCGTGATGGTGGTCGGACTCACTGGGAAGCAATGGCGCGCGCTGTGCGATGCGACCGGACTTGGCGATGCGATGCACCAACTCGGAGATGAGCTGGGCCTGGATTTGCGGCGGGAGGGCGATCGCTTTCGAGCGCGCAGCGAGATCGCGCGCGAGATGGGCCGCTGGATCGCAGCACATCGACTCGAACACATCGCGGCCGCCTTCGACCACCACGGCGTGTGCTGGAGTCGCTACCAAACCATCGGCCAGTTGGTAAGCGACGATCCATCGTGCTCCGAGGCCAACCCCATGTTCGCGGTCGTCGACCAGCCCGGCATCGGTCGAACGCTGGCACCGGGCATTCCGCTGGACTTCTCGGCCATGGCCAGGCAAGTGGTTGGCCCGGCGCCACGGCTGGGTCAACACACCGCGCAGGTGCTGCACGAATTACTGGGGTTGGACGCTGCCTCCTTCGGTCGCTTGCACGACAAGGGCGTTGTCGCGTCCTGATGGGCTCAAGCCTTGGTGCTGAACTCGCTGTCCTTGAAGCCGTAGACGAAAAGCTGCGAGATGCGCTCGGCCAGTTCCTTCGGCGAGATCGCGCCGCTCTTGCGGTACCAGGTGAAAGTCCAGATGATCATGCCGAACAGCAGCATGGCGTAGGGCGCTTGCACCTTGTCGGGCAGCATGAGACTCGGGTTGATTTCCTTGAGCAGGCCGATCATCAGGTCCACCAGTTGAGTCTCGAGCTTTCGTACCTGCCTGCGTTGCGCCAGCGGCAGGAATTTGAGGTCGTTCACCAAAACGAGGTGCTCGTCGCGCGAGTGGGCGGCCCGCTCGACGAAGGCGCTCACGTAGCGCCGGAAACGCTCCTCGGCCGGCAGCGGCAGGCCTACGATGCCCGCCAGCTCGGCCGCTTGTCCGGTGATGTGCTCGCGCACGATCTCGAACAGCAGATCTTCCTTGCCAGGAAAGTAGTGGTAGAGATGGGACTTCGACGTCCCGCAGGCGGTGGCCACTTCGACCATGGTGGTGAGTTCGAAACCCTTGCGGGCGAACAACGTGGCGGCGCGGTCGAGGATCGACTGCTTCTTGTCGTCGTAGTCGTCGGCGCGTACTCGTGTCATGACTGGCCTGTAGGTTGTTGTGATGCGGCGCCGTCGGCCGCTCCATTCTATTGACGGCAAAAGAAGCGAAGCCCCGCTTGCAATGCGCGGTCTGCATCCTTATTATTAGTCCGTCTGGACGGACTATAAACATCGACGTGCGCGTCGAGCCTAGGGGCAACCATGCATTCTTGCAATACCTTGTTAATCGTCGGCGCCGGCAATGCGGGCTCCGAACTTGCCATCGGCGCACGCCAACTCGGCTGGGCTGGGCCGATCGTCCTGCTGGGCGAAGAGACGCATCTGCCCTACCACCGTCCTCCGCTGTCCAAGGCCTTTCTCCAAGGCACGGCGACGCCGGACTCGTTGTCGATGCGGCCGCGCGAGGCCTATGAGAGGGCCGACATCGACGTGCGTCTCGGCCTGTCTGTCGCATCGATCGATCGCGGCAAGAAAACGGTGCGGCTGAGCAATGGCTCGGCGCTGCCCTATGCCAAGCTTGCGTTGTGCACGGGCGGCCGCCCGCGACTGCTGGTAGCAGAAGGGCTCGATACGCAGGCCCCGCCGGGTAACCTGCATGTGCTGCGCACGCAGGCCGATGCCCAGAGCATCCGTGAGGGACTCGTGCCCGGCACGCGGTTGGTCGTGATCGGTGGCGGCTACGTGGGGCTGGAGGTCGCCGCATCGGCGCGCAAGCTGGGCACCGACGTCACGGTGCTGGAGGCGCAGCAGCGCGTGCTGGCGCGGGTGACCGGCGAAGCCATGTCGGCGTTCTATACGGCGGTGCACCGAGGGGCGGGCGTCGACATTCGCACTGGTGTCGCCGTGAAGCGCTTCGAATGCAATGAGAGCGGCCGTGTTACTGCGGTCGTCTGTAGCGACGGCGTGCGCCTGCCTGCCGACTGCGTGGTGGTGGGGGTGGGCATGCTGCCCAACGCCGAACTAGCGGCGGCGGCAGGGCTGGCTGTGGATGGCGGCATCGTGGTCGACGCGCTCTCTGTTACCTCCGACCCTGACATCTTCGCGGCAGGGGACTGCACGGTGCACGACCATGCGCTGTATGGCCGGCTCGTGCGGCTGGAGTCGGTGCCTAACGCGCTCGAGCAGGCCCGCGCGGCAGCCTCTGCGTTGTGCGGCAAGCCCAAGCCGAACCATTCGGTGCCTTGGTTCTGGTCCGATCAATACGACCTGAAGCTGCAGATGGTGGGCCTGTCCGCAGGCTTCGAGCAGTGCGTGCTGCGTGGCACGCCGCAGGACCGGAACTTCATCGCCTTCTACCTGCGCAATGGATGCGTCATTGCCGCGGAGGCGGTTAACCGTCCTGCGGACTTCATGGTGGCGAAGCGGTTGGTCGCAACTGCATGTCGCCTCGATGAAGCGTTGCTGCGTGATGCTTGCGTGCCGCTCAAGGAGTTGCTGGAGAGACCGGACACGGCCCTGGCCTGCGCCACGGGTAAGTCCTAAGTACCCGGCGCCATATCCAAAGACACAATCTACCCAATTCAAAGACCGTCTGGTCGGTCTATTTAAAAAAGTTCTTGGATTTTCAATTTCGTGACCGGCATCGATGTCCATGAATTCACCCCTATCTTCCGTGCATCTAGCAGCCCAGGCGTCTGCCCATGCCGGCGCCTCGGTGCCGAGAGAACCGATGCTCGCGCTGCGTAACATCCAAGTGGTCTACGGCGGCGCCATCGAGGCGGTGCGAGACGTCTCGCTCGAGGTTTCTGCCGGCCAGATCGTAGCGCTGCTTGGCTCGAACGGCGCTGGCAAATCGACCGTGCTCAAGGCCGTCTCGGCCGTGCTTGATGCCGAGGACGGAAAGATCGAGAAGGGTTCGATCCAGCTGCTGGGCCGGTCGATAGAGCATGCGTCGGCGCACAGCATCGTAGGCCTCGGCCTGGTGCAGGTGCCGGAGGGCCGTCGGCTGTTCGCCACGCTCACGGTCGAGGAGAACTTGGTCGTCGGCGCGCACCTGCAGGACCGCCGCACGCTCGCCGAAGCGCGCGCTTACGTGTTCGGCCTGTTTCCTCGCCTGGTGGACAAGCGTCACCAGATCGCCGGCTACCTGTCGGGCGGTGAGCAGCAGATGGTGGCCATCGGCCGCGCGCTGATGAGTCGACCGAAGATGCTGGCGCTCGACGAGCCCTCGCTGGGTCTGGCGCCGCTGGTGGTGTCGGAGATCTTCGAAGCGATCCAGACCCTGCGCGACCGCAGCGGGCTGACCATCCTGCTGGTTGAGCAGAATGCCAGCCGCGCGCTGGGCGTCGCCGACTATGCCTACATCATGGAAAACGGCCGCGTGGTGCTTGACGGCACGCCGGAGGCTCTTGGGCGAAACGCTGACGTGCGCGAGTTCTATCTCGGCCAGGGCGCCAAGCAGGGCCGCACCAGCATGCGCGACGTGAAGCACTACAAGCGCCGCAAGAGGTGGCTGTCATGAGTGGCGCACCGATCCTCGACGTGCGCGGCGTGTCCAGGTCCTTCGGCGGCGTGAAGGCCGTCAATGACGTCAGCCTGCACGTCATGCCGGGCGAAATCGTGAGCCTGATCGGCCCGAACGGCGCGGGCAAGACCACGACCTTCAACCTGATCAGCGGCGTGCTGCCGCTGTCGGCGGGTCAGATCCTGTTCAAGGGCAAGGACACGGCGCGGCTGAAGTCCTCTGAGTATGCGAAAGCCGGCATCGGTCGCACCTTCCAGAACCTCGCACTGTTCCGCCACGGCACGGTGGCCGAGAACCTGCTGATCGGCCGACACGTCCATTTCGACTACAGCGTACTGGAGTCGCTGCTCTTCTGGGGCCGCCCGCGCAACGCTGAGATCGCCGCGCGCCGCAAGGTCGAGCAGATCATCGAGTTCCTCGAGATCGAGGAACTGCGTGACAAGCCGGTATCGCAGTTGGCCTACGGGCAACAGAAGCGGGTAGAGCTCGGGCGTGCGCTGGCCTGCGAGCCGGCACTGCTGCTGCTCGACGAAATCGTCGCCGGCATGAATCGCGAGGAGAAGGAGGACATCGCCCGCTTCACGCTTGACATTCGCGACGAGTTTGGCGTGTCGGTGCTAATGATCGAGCACGATATGCAGGTCGTGATGGACCTGTCGGATCGCATCTACGTGCTCGATTTCGGCAGCCTGATCGCCGAAGGAACGCCACAGCAGGTGGCCGCCGATCCGCGGGTGCTGGCGGCCTATCTGGGGGGAGAAGCGGCACATGCGTGAATCAGTGATTTCGAACGAACGGCTCGCACGCGGCGAAGCCACGCTGCCCGAATTGTTGCAGGCCCATGCCCGCACGCGCGGCGACCAGGTTGCCCTGCGCGAGAAGAGCCATGGCATCTGGCAGGGCACGACCTGGGCCGGCTATGAAACGGCCGCCCGGCACGTGGCGCTGGGTTTGATGAAGCTGGGCTTGGTGCGCGGCGACCGCATCATCATCGCAGCCGAGGACGTTCCGGCCTGGTTCTTCGCTGATCTCGGTGCGCAGATGCTCGGGGTGCAAGTGGTCGGCATCTACCCGACCAACCCATGGCCAGAGGTGCAATACATCGCGCGCCATTGTCAGGCGAAGGTCGCGATCACCGGCGACCAGGAGCAGACCGACAAGGTACTCGATGCGATGAAGGAGGGCGAGGGCCTGCCGTTTCTCGAGCACGTGTTCTGCGTCGACATGAAGGGGCTGCGCCGCTACGAGCCCGGCCGGCCGCGCAGTTTCGAGGCGCTGATCGAACTCGGCCGCGAGTCGGCGGCGGAGGATTCGCTGGCCGTGCAGCGGCTGGACGAGTCGATCGCGTCGCTGCTGCCGGACGACGTCAATATCCTGGTCTATACCTCCGGCACCACCGGGCCACCGAAGGGCGCGATGCTGACGCACCGCAACTTCGTCTACGGCGCCCATGCCTATGCGGCTGCGCGTGGCATGCTCGGCAAACCCTTCGAATCTGTCTGCTATCTGCCGCTTTGCCATGTGGCCGAGCGCAGCTATTCGACGGTGATGCACCTGCTGACGGGCGGCTGCGTGAACTTTGCCGAGTCGATTGACACGGTCTCGGCCAACATCCGCGAGATAGCGCCGTCCTTCTTCCTGGGGGTGCCGCGTATCTGGGAAAAGCTGCAGCAGAACTTTGAGTTCCGCATGAAGGATAGTGGGCG
Source organism: Xylophilus sp. GW821-FHT01B05 (assembly GCA_038961845.1). Lineage (NCBI taxonomy): Bacteria > Pseudomonadati > Pseudomonadota > Betaproteobacteria > Burkholderiales > Xylophilus > Xylophilus sp. GW821-FHT01B05. Next base: position 3,465,134 of record CP152408.1, on the reverse strand, counting down.
AATTCCGCAGGCGATCTTTCATAGGGGCATGCAGCGTGGGCGCCTGCTGTCGGACCGCCGCGCCCTCGCGGGCGGGCGTGCCGGGCTGGGCGACCGACTGGAGTTCGGCTTCTGGTATGCATTGCTCTATCGCAACATGCAGCGCCACATGGGCCTGAACCGCAGCCACACGCGCATGTGCGGGGGCGCTTCGGTTTCGCCGGAGACGCTGCGATTCTTCGACATCATCGGCCTGCCGGTAGGGCAGGGCTACGGCCTGACCGAATGCGGTGGACTGGCCTTCGTGCAACTGCCCGACCGGCCCAACGTCGCCGGCAGCTGCGGCGTGCCCCTGCCCGGCACCGAATGGCGACTCGGCCCCGACAACGAGGTATTCGTTCGCTCGCCCGGCGTGTTCAAGGGCTATCTGTTCGACGACAAGGGCACACAGGACGTGATGGATGCCGATGGCTGGCTCGCCACCGGCGACATCGTCGAGGTTCGACCCAACGGCGAGATCGCGGTGGTCGACCGCAAGAAGGCCATCATCATCACCAGCGGCGGCAAGAACATTGCGCCGTCCGAGATAGAGAACGTGCTGAAGGACAGCCCCTTTGTGCGCGAAGCGATCGTCGTCGGTGAGGGCAAGAAGTTCCTCGGCGGGCTGATCCAGATTGACTTCGACAGCGTCGGCCGCTGGGCCGGCGAGCGCGACCTGCAATACACCACCTACAAGTCACTGGCCGGCCTGTCCGAGGTACGCGAACTTATACAGGGCGTGGTCGATGCCGTGAATGCGCGTTTTGCACGAGTCGAGAACATCCGCCGCTTTGTGATCTTCGAAAAGGAACTCGACCACGACGACGGCGAGCTTACAGCCACGCAGAAGGTTCGGCGCGGTCTCATCAACCAGAAGTTCGCGCGCGAACTCGAGCAGATCTATGGGGAGGGCGCCTGATGGGCTACCTGGCGGAACTGGTGATCTCCGGGCTGGTGATCGGTGCCATCTATGGGCTGATCGCAATGGCTTTCTCGGTCATCTACAAGGCCACGGGCCTGGTCAACTTCGCACAGGGGGAGGTGGGAATGCTCATCGCCTACCTGTCGTGGTCCTTCAGCACCACCTTTGGTACCGGTGCTTTGGGCGTGGTCGCAATGGCAGTCGTTGGCGGCGTCACGGTCGGGCTTCTGATCGAGCGCATCGTGATGCGGCCGATGCTTGGCGAGCCGGTGTTCTCGGCGGTGCTGGTCACTATCGGCCTGGCCGTGGTGCTGCGCTCGTTCGTCATCTTGGTCTGGGGCGCCTCGCCGCAGAAGCTGGATGTGGGCGCGGCCGATGCGGTGCTGCGCTTCGGCGGGATCGGTATGCGCAGCAGCCAGATCGGCGTGGTGGGGGTGCTGTTGCTGTGCGTGCTGGGCGTGTGGTTGTTCTTTCAGCGCAGCCGCTTTGGCATCGCGATGCGGGCGGTGGCGGCCGACGAGAAGACGGCACGACTGATGGGCGTGTCGACGGCGCAGGTTCAGGCGGTGGCCTGGGCGGCCTCGTCGGTCTTTGCCGGGCTCGCAGGCGTGTTCTTCGCCGTCATCTACAACCTGTCCCCCGAGTTGTTCGCGCTGGGCCTGAAGGCCTTTCCGGCCACGGTGCTCGGGGGGCTCGACGCGGTGATCGGCTCGGGCATCAGTGGCCTGGTGATCGGCGTGGCCGAGAACCTGGTCGGCGGCTACGTGTCGTCGACGCTCAAGGAGGTGGCGGGTTTCCTGCTGATCCTCGTGGTGTTGATGGTCCGGCCCTTCGGCTTGTTCGGTGAACGTGAGATCGAGAGGGTCTGATGCGCAGTGGTTTCTTCAAACAGGACTTCGGCACGCTGGTCGCGCTGACGGATTCCCGCCTGGTCAAGACCTGGGTGGTGATCATGCTGGCCGCGCTGGTCGCGCTGCCGTGGGTGGCAAATGCCTACCTGCTGTCGCACGTGACGGTGATCCTTTTCACTTTGGTTGCAGTGCTGGGGCTTAACGTGCTGACGGGCTTCACCGGGCTGATCTCGCTTGGCCATGTCGCTTTCCTGATGCTCGGGGCCTACGGCTATGCGATCGCGGTGAGCCGGCTCGGCTGGCATCCGCTGCTGGCCTTCGGCATGGCGGGCGTGGTGCCGGCCGTGGCAGGGCTGGTGGTGGGGGTGCCTTCGCTGCGACTCAAGGGGTTGTATCTGGCGATCACTACGCTCGCGTTCTCCTTCATTGTGAGCGCGGTGATCCTGGCGGGGGGCAAGTTCACCGGCGCGGCGCGTGGCATCCAGGTGCCCAGGCCCACGCTCTTCGGCGTGAGCCTGACCGATGACAAGGCGCTCTACGGCTTGTGTCTGGCTGTTGCCGTGCTCACGGTCCTAGCCGTGCTGAACATCCGCCGCACGCGGCTCGGCCGCGCCTTCGTCGCGATCCGCGACAACGACATCGCCGCGCGCGCCATGGGCATCAACCTGTGGCGCTACAAGTTGGTCGCCTTCGTCATTAGCGCCTTCATCACGGGCATTGGTGGCGCTCTCATGGCGATTTACATCAACTTCGTGACGGTGGAGGGCTTCCCCTTCCTGCTGAGCATCGAGGCGCTTGCGATCATCGTGGTGGGTGGGGTCGGCTCGGTGCTGGGCGCCGCGCTGGGCACGGTCTTCATCGTCACGCTGCCCGAAGTGGTCGCATCGCTGTTCGGACTGCTCGGTGGCCGCTATGCCGAGGTGCTGACCACCAGCGCGCACGAGGTCAAGAGCATGTTGTACGGCATCGCCATCATCGCCTTCCTGCGCTTTGATTCGCGCGGGTTGCTGGGCATGTGGCATGACCTGCGCCATCGTTGGATTCACTGGCCGCTGCGCTACTGAAGGCACTGCATTTTCGAACGACAACGGAGACCCGCATGACATCCAAGACGACCACCATCGCCGCCCTCTGCCTGGCCTGCACCGGATGGACGCTCCCCGCGCTCGCGCAGCAGCAAGGTGTAACCGACACCGAGATCGTGGTCGGCGACATCCTGCCGCTGACCGGGCCACCTGCGCTGTTGGGCGTGGCGCACAACATCGGCGTGAAGCTCGCCGTGGCCGAGGCCAATTCCGCCGGCGGCATCAACGGTCGCAAGCTGCGGCTGATCTCCGAAGACGACGGCTACGTGGTCTCACGCACCATCCAGGGCGTGCGCAAGCTGGTGACGGTCGACAAGGTGTTCGCGCTGACCTCGCTGTCGGGCAGCGCGCAAGGCCAGGCCGCGCTGCCGCTGGTCAAAGAGCTGGGCGTGCCGGTCATCAGCACCATCAGCTTCTCGGACGACTTGCACACGCCGGTGGTCAAGAACGTGTTCGTATTTGGCACCAAGCATGCGCTAGTGGCCGAGCAACTGACCGAGGCGCTGGCCTCCCGCTACCCGGGAAAGAAGTGGGCGGCGGTGACGCAGGACGACGAGTACGGTGACCTGTCGCGTCAGGGCTTTGAGGCAGCGCAGAAGGCGAAGAAGCTCAATGTCGTCTCGACCGCGGTCTACAAGAAGGGCCAGGTCGACTTCTCGTCCGAGATACTGCGGGCCAAGGGGGCGGGCGCCGAGGTGCTGTATGCCGGCGGCGTGATCGGCGAGAACGTCGCCATGGCCAAGGAACTGGAGCGCCTAGGCCTGAAGATTCCGGTGGGCATCTCGTACGTGTCGCGTGTGCCAGTCGCGCTCAAGCTGATGGGTACAGCGGGCGACAACGTCTACGTGCTCGACTACGTGGTGGCGGAGGAGAGTGACAAGGGCAAGGCCTTCCTGGCAAAGGCCAAGGCGTTGCTGAGTCCGGACGACTTCGCCAAGGTGAACCGTTTCACCTTCACTGGCTACGCAGGCGCCAAGACCATGTTCGAGGCCTTCAACCGCTGCGGCAAGGCATTGACCTGGGCTTGCACCGTGACGCAGCTCGACGGGCTTAAGGAGTACGACACCGGTGTGATGTCATCGCCGGTGTCCTTCAGCCCGAGCGCTCATCTCTCCCTGCAGAAGCTGGTGCTGCTGAAGGCGAACCCCGGCACGCTGTCCTTCAAACCTGTCGATTGACGCCGACGACGTGCCGTGTGCACGGTTCGTCGACGCCAGGCTGTCTTCATTTGGAACTCGAAGACGGGACTGCATGCATGTGGAGCTGCACGATTGCTTCACCGCCAGCGAACTCATCACCCACGAGGCGCCGGGTTTCACGCCCGAAGGCAGTGCGGAGCAGTTCATCGCCGATGGCGACAGCACCTGCGGCGGTGAAGTCGTGACCAACCCGTCGGGCGGCCTGCTTTCCAGGGGGCTTCGTTGAGTGCGACCGGGCTGGCACAGTGCGCTGGATTGGTGGGGCAACTACGCGGGCAGGCCGGAGTGCGGCAGGTCGAGGGCGCCCGCCGGGCGCTGCAGCACAACCTCGGGCTGAGCGGCACCTGCGTGGTGACGCTGTGCGCGCGAACTTAGGGATGACCCAGTGCCAATTTCCGAAGGCCACGCGTAAGCTCGCGGTATGGTCGAGCCGATCCCCTTTCCAGCATTCGCACCGCTGATATTGCGGCGTGACGCCGGCCCGGCGTCGTTGCTTGCTTCCAAGCTCAGCGCACCGCAGTCGACGCCCTTCGAGGTGGCTCGCACCGAGGTTTGCGAGGCAATCTTCAACGCGGGAACGGCCAAGCTCGTGCTGCTGCGCGCGCCTGCCGGCTTTGGCAAGACCACGGTCATGCGCCAGGTGCGGCACCGTCTTGACGAGACCGGCCTGCCCACTGCATGGCTCACGCTCGACCGCACCGACAACGACGTGGGCCGTTTCCTCGCCGTGTTGGCCGCGGCGCTCGATCCGCTGATCCCCGGCCTGGCCCGGGCCGCGTCCGCGCAGGTCGGGGCCGGGCCGGACGACGTGGCCTTCGCGCTCATTGACCGCGTGGCCGCGCATCCGGTGCCGTTCGCGCTGTTCCTCGACGACTTCGAGGTGCTGCAGAGCCCGGCAGTGGTCGGGCTTGTCAACGGGCTGATCGACCAGTTGCCGCGCGGAGTGCAGGTCGTGGTCGGTTCGCGCGGCGTGCCCGAGCTCAGCCTGGGCCGCCTACGTGCGCGTGGCTGGTTGCTGGAGGTGCAGCCCTCGCAGCTACGCTTTTCGGTGGTCGAAGCCGACAGGTTCCTGCGCCAGCGCCGAGGGCTGGTGCTGGCGCCGGAAGACGTGGTGCGTCTGCATCGCAGCACCGACGGCTGGGCGGCGGCGCTGTGGCTGGCGTCGGTGTCGCTCGAACATCGCGAGCAGCCCGGGCGATTCATCGCCGGCTTCTCGGGCTCGAACGCGGCGGTGGTCGAGTACCTGGTGGAAGACGTGCTGTCGCGGCAGACCGAAGACGTGCGCGGCTTCCTGCTGCGCACCAGCATCCTGGGCGACCTGAACGCCTCGCTGTGCGACGCGATCTGCGCCCGTACCGACAGCGCTGCGATGCTGCACGCCCTCGACGAGGCCAACCTGTTTCTGATCCCATTGCAGCCCGACGGCGATGGCTACCGCTACCATGCGATGTTCTCCGAGTTCCTGCGGGCCGAATTGTTGCGCCAGCATTCGCAGGAAGTACCCGGACTGCACCGTGCTGCCTCGCAGTGGTTCCTCGGCCAGGGGCGTCCGGTCCCGGCAATCGAGCATGCGCTGGCTGCGCAAGACCTGTCGCTCGCGATGCCGCTGCTTACAACGCATGCGCAGGGCCTGCTCCACCAGGGACGTGTGCGGCTGCTGTCGCGCTGGCTCGACCCGCTGCTCGAACGCGGCCAGCTCGATGCCCATCCGGTGCTGCGGGTGGTACATGCCTGGGCCGTGTGCTTTGCGCGCGGGCCTCGGGCGGCCACAGCGCTGCTCGACGGGCTCGAGGCACATGCCGACCCGTCCGTAGAGGTTCGGGCGCACCGCGACGCCATGCGCCCGTTGTTCATGGTGTTGACCGATCGCACCGACGAGGCGATCCCCCTCGCCACAGCGCTGCTCGACGGGCTTCCGCAGAGCGTAGCGTTCATCCGCGGCTTCCTACAGGTCATCCTGGCCAACCTGGCGATGATCGCCGGGCGCTATCACGAAGCTCTGCGCTTTGCCGACGCCGTGCGCAGTCATCAGGCTGAGCACAGCAGCAGCTTCAATTTCACGCTGTCGGACGCCGTCGAAGGCGCAGTGGACCTGACGCAAGGCCGCCTGCGCAAGGCGATACCCCGGCTGCGGCTGGCGGTGAGCGCGGGCACGGTCGACGCATCGCGTGCCACCAACGGCAACGCCATGGCTGGCGTGCTGCTGGCCGAGGCGCTGTACGAGGCCGACCAGTGCGCGCAGGCCGAGCGCCTGCTCGCCGTCTACATTCCGCTGATCCGGCGCGTCGGCATTCCGGATCAGCTCATCATCGCGCACGTCGTCATGGCCCGCATCGCCCATGGGCGGGGTGATGGCGATCGGGCACAGCAGTTGCTAACTGAGCTCGAACACATCGGCCATCGCGACAGCCTGCCCCGGGTGGTGGCGTCGGCAAGACTGGAACGCGTGCGCATGCTGGTGGTCGAAGACCGGCTCGCGCGGGCGCGCACAGAGCTCGACCGCTGCGGCGACAAGTTGCTCTGGGCGCGCGTCTCGCAGCTTTCGCTGCGCGCCAACGAGGTCGAAACCCACGACTTGGCTGTGGCGCGCTGGTCAGTCCAGAGCGGGCATGCAGTTGATGTGGTGCACAGCCTGCGCAGTGAACTCGACGCGGCCGAACGAGCGCAGCGAGAGCGCCGCGCGCTGACCTTGCGGCTGCTGCTGGCGCAGGCGCTCTATCGCGACGAACAGCGCAACAAGGCGATGCGCATGCTGGCCAAGGCGGTGCGCTTCGCGGCTGCGGAAGGCTATGTGCGCGCCTTTCTCGATGAGGGACGCCTGCTGCTTGCGATTCTGCGCGAACTGCGTGCCGTGCCGACGGTGCTGCTGGAGGATGGCGGCGACGCGGCGATCGCCTTCGTCGACCGGTTACTGCGCGATGCCGAGCCTGGCGGTACGGAGCCCGCGGCCGGCGCACCGCCGCGGCAGGCCGCGATCGCGGCCGGCGCCAGCGAACTGCTGACGCGCAAAGAAGTCCAGGTGCTCGGGTTGGTGGCCGAGGGACTGTCCAACGACGAGATGGCTGAACGCCTGTTCGTCGCTGAGACGACGGTGCGCACCCATCTGCGCAACATCAATGTCAAGCTAGACGCGCGCAACCGCATGGAAGCCATCGCGGTCGCGCGCCGCTGCGGCGTACTGGTCTGAGAGGCAATGGACGCCGGCCGGTGTGCGCGATCTGGTCGGATGCGCCGATATCGCCCTGGCCGGGCGTGTGGACACCGCGGCTGTAGATCACCTGCACAGTGCAGCGCGACGCTGGAGAGCTCCGCATACTCGCCTTTCATCCTCCGCTGCGTGACATCGCGTTCGTCCTGCAGGAACTACTGGCGCTACGCGGACGCGGGCTGGCCCACGCATGGGTTGCATGGAGGGACTGGGCGGCCACGGCGCGCCGGCGATCGTGCAGATGGTGGTGTTCGAACTCTTCAATGGCGCCAACACGGCCTGGTCGATGATTCCGGGCGCGGTGCCTACGGGCTGCTGATCGCGCACAGGTCTGCCGAACAGCAGGACCGCAACTTCAGGCGCATATTCTCCGGCGAATGGACTGCGACCATGGCCGCAATGCGGCAGCGACCTGAGCCTGATCCCACGCGCGCCGATCAGGCCGGTAATGGCAATTTACGCATCCACGGTGCCAAGCTGTTTCATCACCGGTGGCGACCATGGCGTGGGCGCCGAGTATCGGATCGGGCCGTCGGCAAAGCCGCCCCATACCCATTTGATCGCAAAGGCATCGGCGGTGCCGCATTCGCTCAAGGACTCGATCTTCACGCCGCGTCGAAAACGCATGCATGAATTTCGAGAATCGCATGACCTCGCTGTGTCCGTCGTAACTGTGCTGATAGTCGACTCGACATAGCGGCCGTCTTTGCTGAAGTAGGCAGGCTGCCAAGCAGCGCGGCGTTGCCGCTGCTCCAAGCTTGCGCTACGCGGCCAGGAAGCAGGGTTGGCCGTAGGGGATGATTTTCGGGGTCTGCATGAGCTTGTCTGCATCTTGAGTTGAGGTCGTCGACGCGACCCGTCGATTTTTGTGAGTCTGGACTTCAGCGATGTCGTCGGATGCGACGATATGCCGGGACATTTGCGCGCCGACACTGCACTCTGGCAATGAAAAGAGAGAGCACCATGCATTTGACACAGGCTCTGCACAAAGCACGCCGCGAACATCCCGGCCGCACCGCCATGGTGTGCGCACAGCGTCGCACCAGCTATGTTGAACTCGCTGACCGCGTCGAACGGCTGGCCGGTGCGCTGCGATCACTTGGCGTGCAGCCGGGTGACCGGGTCGCTTTTCTGGGCCTCAATAGCGATTTCGCCCTTGAAGTCTGTTACGCGAGTTGGTGGGCGGGTGCCGTGCTCGCGCCCGTCAATTTCCGATGGAGCATCGAGGAGATGGCCTTCTCCCTGATTGACTGCGGCGCGCGCGTGCTTGTCGTCGATGAGCTGTTCGCACCCATGGTCGAGCCGCTCCGGGCCCGCGTTCCGACTCTCGAGACCGTGATCAGTGTCGGCGACGCGCAGGCGTCTAATGGTGAAATTTCCTATGAGGCCTTGATCGCCAGCGCCTCGCGCGTCGCCGATGCGTATCGCCGTGGCGACGATGGCGCCGTCCTTTTGTACACGGGCGGTACCACCGGCCGCTCGAAGGGCGTACTGCTCTCGCACGGCGGCCTCTACGCGACCACGCTGGCGTCGATCTCTATCGGCCAACGGGCGCCTGGCATCGTCTGCCTGCATGCCTTGCCGATGTTTCATGTGGGCGGACTGGTGGTGATGCTGCAGGCGATGGTGGCGCAGGACACGCAGGTGATGCTGCCGGCGTTCGATCCTGCCGCCTACCTGGATCTGATCGAGCGCGAACGCGTGGTTGAGTCTGCGCTGGTGCCGACGATGATCCGCCGGCTCATCGACTACCCAGCGCTTGCGGGCCGCGCGCTCGACAGCCTGGAGCGCCTTTATTACGGCGCATCGCCGATCGACGCAACGCTGCTGGAGCAGACCATTGCGCGGCTCCCGCATGTGGCGCTGACCCAGTTCTACGGGATGACAGAAACCTCGGGCATCGCGGTCGCGCTGCCGGCCTGGTGCCATAGCGACGAAAGCCGTGCCAAGGGTCGCCATCTGGCCGCCGGACTGCCCACTGCCAGCATGGAAGTGCGCATCGCGACGTCGGAGGGCAAAGAATGCGCCCGCGGCGAAATCGGCGAGATCTGGCTGCGCGGCCCAGGCGTGATGCTGCGCTACTGGAACCTGCCCGAGGCCACCGCGCAGGCCGTGCAGGATGGTTGGATGCGTACCGGCGACGCAGGCCGTATCGATGGCGATGGCCTGCTCTATATCGTCGATCGCCTCAAGGACATGATCGTCACTGGCGGCGAAAACGTCTACTCCGTCGAGGTGGAGAACGCTGTGCTCTCACTGCCCGGCGTGGCGCAATGCGCAGTGCTGGGAGTGCCCGACAACGATTGGGGCGAGCGGGTGCATGCCGTGCTGGTGCTGCAGCCGGGCGCGGCGGTCGACGCCGCAGCAGTCATGGCGCACTGCAAGCAATTGATTGCTGGATACAAGTGCCCGCGCAGTATCGAGTTTCGTACGGAACTCCCGGTCTCGGGCGCGGGAAAGTTGCTCAAGTACAAGCTGCGCGAGGCCTATTGGACAGGTCGCGAGCGCCAGGTCGCATGAAGAAGACACCATGAAACGCCAGATCTATACCCCCGAGCACGAACTCTTCCGCGACAACGTGCGCCGTTTCTTGCGGCGTGAAGTGGCACCCCATATCGAGCGTTGGGAGGCCCGCGGCGGCTTCGAGCACGGTCTGTTCGCGACCGCGGGCGAGGCCGGCCTGTTGTGCCCCACGGTGCCGGAGGCCTTTGGCGGGCCGGGCGCCGACCTGCTCTATTCCGCGATCGTGCTGGAGGAGGCGGCACCGTACAGTAACTTCGGCCTGTCGCTCACTATGCATTCGGAGATCGTCACCAACTACCTGCTGCATTTCGGCAGCGAGCAGTTGAAGACACGCTACCTGCCAAGGATGGTGAGTGGCTTGGCGGTCGGCGCGCTGGCCATGACCGAGCCCGGCGCCGGTTCCGACGTGAAGGCCGTACGGACGACCGCCGTGCGCCAGGGCGATCACTATCTGCTCTCGGGCGCCAAAACGTTCATCTCCAACGGCACCGTGTGCGATTTGGTCATCGTCGTCGCCAAGACCGATCCCGCAGCCGGTGCCAAAGGTGTGAGTCTGCTGGTGGTCGAAGCAGGCCTGCCGGGCTTCACCAAGGGCCAGCCGCTCCAGAAGATGGGCTTGAAGTCGCAAGACACCGGCGAGCTATTTTTCGACCGCGTGCGGGTGCCGGTCGAAAATCTGCTGGGCGAAGAGAACATGGGTTTCTCTTACCTGATGAAGGAACTGCCCTGGGAGCGCCTGCAGATCGCGATCTCGGCGGTGGCGGCCGCCGAATCGGCCTATCGTCTGACGGTGGCCTACGTGCGCGAGCGTCGCGCGTTTGGCCAGACCGTGATGGATTTTCAGAACACCCGCTTCGTGCTGGCCGAACTCAAGACCGAGATTGCGCTTGGTCAGACTTTTGTCGACCGCTGCATCGAGCGCCTGCTGCAGGGCGACCTCGACGCGCAGGCTGCCTCGATGGCCAAGTACTGGTGCAGCGACATGCAGGGCCGAGTGGTCGACGCCTGCGTGCAACTGCACGGCGGCTATGGTTTCATGGCCGAGTACCCGATCGCCCGGGCCTATGTGGACGCGCGCGCACAACGCATCTACGGCGGCACCAACGAGATCATGAAGGAGTTGATCGGTCGCGACCTGTAACGGTCGGCCTTGTGGCGAATCAGGCCTTCTCTGCGAGAAAGCCTGTGAGGAACAGTCTGGATATCCGCTCGCACAGTTCCTGCGGCTTGATGGTGCCGCCGGGCTTGTACCAGGTGTCGGTCCAGTTGAGCATGCCGACCAGCAGCATTGTGTAGGGCTTGTAGGCGTCTTCCTGGAGTTTCGGATTCAGTTCCCGCAGCATGCCAGCCACCAGTTCCGTGACCCGCGTTTCCAGCTGCAGCAAGGGAGTCTGCAGATTCTTCGGCAGAAATTTGAGGTCGTTCATCGCGCTCAGGTGGCGGCGGCGCGACTGCACCGATTTCTGGGCATAGGCCTGTACGAAGCTGCCGAAGCGCTGCGCAGCAGTGCCAGGTTGTGCAGCGATCTCCTCGATGCTGGCAATCAGATTCTCCAGGTGCTCTTCGAGCATTGCGAAGAGCAGGTCGTCCTTGGCCGGGAAGTAGTGGTAGAGCATCGACTTCGACGCACCGCACGCCTTGGCGATGTCTTGCATCTTGGCGTTGGGATAGCCCACCTTCGCGAACAGGCTGGCGGCGCTGTCGAGAATGGACTGAGTCTTCGCATCGTAGTCATCGGCGCGAACGCGTGGCATGTACTTTTCTCACTGAGGTCGTCGGGGCCTGCTGTGGGCAGGTGCAAGGCGGCAGATGGTAACCGCTGCAAATCCCTGCGGTCACATCCACCATCGATCGCCAGAAATATTTTATAGCCCGACGCGTCGGTCTATAATAATTTCACCGAACCGAAGGACGCATCCATGAATGAATTCGAATTCAACGAACCCGATCTGCTCGATGAAGACATGCGGATGGTGCGCGCGCAGGTGCGTCGCTATGTGGAAGAAGTGATCCTGCCGCAGGCCGACGCCTGGGAGCAGGCCGGCGAGATCCCTCGCAAGGCCTTCCGCGACTTCGGCGAGCTGGGCTTCCTGGGCATGCGCCACCCGGTGGAGTACGGTGGCGGTGGTTTGGGTGCGATGAGCTCGGTGATCCTGGGCGAAGAGCTCTCGCGCTGCACTTTCGGCGGCGTGGCCACTGCGTTCACCGTGCACAGCGACATGTCTATCGGCCACATCGCCCACCGCGGCACGCACGAACAAAAGCAGCGCTACCTGCCACCCGCCTGTGCGGGCGAAAAGATTGGCGCTGTCTGCGTGACCGAGGCACATGCGGGATCCGACGTGGCGGGCATCAAGACGCGGGCCGTGCGCACAGCCGATGGTTGGCTGATCAACGGGTCCAAGACCTACATCACCAACGGCGTCTACGGCGACATCTACATCATCGCGGCCCGCACCGACCCTTCCGCAAAAGGCAGTCGCGGCATCTCGCTGTTCATCGTCGAGAAGGGCAACCAGGGATTGAAGGTCGCGCGCAAGTTCGACAAGCACGGCTGGCGTGCTTCCGACACGGCCGAGTTGTTTCTCGACGACCTGAAGGTCCCTGAGGACGCGCTGCTGGGCGAGGAGGGAAAGGGCTTCTACTACATCATGAGCACCTTCCAGAACGAACGCCTGGTGGCCGGCGCGATGAGCGTGGGCCAGATGGTCAAAGGCATTGAACTGACGCTCGATTACGTCAAGCAGCGGCAGGCCTTCGGCAAGTCGCTGTGGGAACAGCCGGTGGTGCGCAACAAGCTGGCATGGATGGCCTCAAAGACCTTCGCTTGCCGCACCATGGTCTATTCCTGCGCGCAGATGATCGATGAGGGCAAGGACGTCGTTCGCGAGGTCTCGATGGTCAAGGCCTTCGTATGCGAAAGCCTACAGGAGGTGCTGCATGGCTGCCTGCAGCTTCATGGCGGAACGGGCTACATCACGGGCACGCCGATCGAGCGCATGGTGCGCGATGCGCGCATTCTGACCATCGGCGGCGGTGCCACCGAGGTGATGCTCGAGGAAGCGGCCAAGCGCATGTGAGTCCCATCGGCTTGCTCGACTGCCGAACGACCGCCACTCAGGCAGGAGTTGATTCATGGCCCGCTATCCGCTGCAGGGCGACAGCCTGCTCGTCGAAGTCACTGAAGGCATCGGCACCGTCACACTCAATCGGCCAGGCCGGCACAACGCGCTCTCGCGCGGGTTGCGCGCCAACCCATCGAAAGTACTCCCGGCGCTGCAGGACGACGAGATCGGCGTCGTCATCCTCACGGCGGCGTGCGCGCGCTACCTGAGCTTCACCGGCAACTGTCTGGATGCCGACGCGGCCAAGGCGTGGGGCCTGGTGCTCGACGTGGTCGCTCCGGGGGAGCTCATGCTGGTCTGCCACCGGATCGCGCAGGGCATCCTGGGATGCGACTCGGCGACCGTTCGCGATTTGAAACGCGCGATCGACTGCGGCCTGCATGGAACGCTGGACGAAGGTCTTGCGATGGAAGGTGAGTTGGCGCGGGTTTGCTTCTCGCGCTTCGACGCTAGCGGCTTCGGTGAACGCCGTGCCACGGCGATGCGTCGCGGCAAGGATCAGGCCGCTTGAAGGATTCGTCGGATGCGACGATACCTGCTGCAAGCGCCAGAGCCACAGTCATGGCCATGACAGAAACTTTGCATCTAACACCCACGCCCGCATCCAAGGCTGGCATCGCGCTGCAACGGGATGGCAACGTCGCAACCCTGCTGCTGGACCTGGCGCAGCCGAAGAACAGCTTTCGCGCACCCGATGTCGAACGCCTCGGCGCGTTGCTCGACGAGGTGGTGCAGTCCGGGGCGCGCTGCCTGGTGATCCGCGGCGCAGGCGGCGTCTTTTCAGCTGGCTGGGATATCGGCTCCATCGATCCGGCCAGCGACGACCCGATGGCGATGATCGCGAGCGTCGTCGGCCCCCTCTGTCGCAAACTGCGCGAACTGCCGGTGCCGACCATCGCCGCGGTGGCCGGCCCGGCGCTCGGCTTCGGGCTGGGCCTGGCGCTGTGTTGCGACCTTTGCCTGGCCGACGAGGATGCGCTCTTCGGCAGCCCGTTTCGCCAGATCGGCATGGTGCCGGACACCGGTGCCCACTACTTTTTGCTGGACCGTCTGAGCTATCCGATGGCCGCGGAACTGATCTACACAGGCCGCATGGTCGGCGGCGAGGAGGCGGCTCGCCTGGGGCTCATCAATCGCGCGGTCGCCAAGGGCAATGTCGTTACTGAAGCGCATGCGCTCGCACAGAGCATCGCCAGCGGGCCGACCGAGGCGTTCCGACTGTCCAAAGAGATCTTGCTGAGGGGCGGCGATTTCGAGGAGATGGTCGCTCATGAAGGACGCCAGCTTCGCAAGGTGTTCGCGACCGCGGACCTGCATGAAGGCATCGCCGCCTTCCAGCAGCGCCGCAAGCCCCATTTCACTGGCGCCTGATGGCGCCGCATCGCATTTTTAATCCAAAGGCAAATTCCAGATGACAGAAGCCTACATCCTCGACGCCGTGCGCACGCCACGCGGGCGCGGTCGCGCAAGCGGCAGCCTGCACGAAGTGGCGCCCGTGCGCCTCGCGGCCGGCGTGCTGCAGGCGCTGCGCGACCGCAACGGACTCGACACTTCCAAAGTCAACGACGTGATCCTCGGCTGCGCCGGGCCAGTAATGGAGCAGGCGGCCGACATCGGCAAGGCAGCGGTGTTCGCGGCCGGCTACGACGAGGCCGTGCCGGGCATCCAGATCAACCGCTTCTGCGGCTCGGGCTTGGAAGCCTGCAATTTTGCGTCTGCGCTGGTCAAGGCCGGGCAGGCAGAGCTGGCGATCGGCGGCGGCGTTGAGAGCATGTCGCGCGTGCCGATGGCGGCCGCCGGCGGTCCATGGATCACCGACCCGCAGATCACCATCGCGAATCGCATTGTCCCGCAGGGTGTGTCGGCCGACCTGATCGCCACGCTTTACGGCTACAGCCGCGAGGACGTCGACCGCTATGCGGTCGAGAGCCAGCGGCGCGCTGCCGCCGCCTGGGCCGAGGGCCATTTCGCGAAGTCGGTCGCGCCGGTGCGCGACATCAACGGCGTGGTGATCCTGGGCCATGACGAGCATGTGCGGGGCGACACCACGTTGGCGTCGCTCGCCCAGCTCGAACCGTCTTTTGGCACTCTGGGCGAGAAGATGGGCTTCGATGCAATGGCGCTGCAACGCTATCCGCAGCTCGGCGGTATCGCGCACGTGCACCATGCCGGCAATTCATCGGGCGTGGTGGACGGCGCCTCCGCTGTGCTGATCGGCACAAAGGAGGGCGCCGCGCAGCAGGGCCTACGACCGCGAGCGCGGGTGCTGTCTTTCGGTACCGTCGGCTCCGAGCCGACCATCATGCTGACCGGCCCGGCGCCTGCGGCCGAGGCGGCGCTCAAGCGCGCCGGCATGTCCGCCAAGGACATCGACCTGTTCGAGTGCAACGAGGCCTTCGCGGCTGTGGTGCTGCGCTTCATGGAAGCACTCGACGTGCCGCACGGCAAGGTGAACGTGAACGGCGGCGCCATCGCCATGGGACACCCACTGGGCGCGAGCGGCGGCATGCTGCTGGCCACCCTGCTCTACGAACTCGAGCGGCGCGACTTGTCGACCGGTTTGGTCACGATGTGTGTCGGCGGCGGCATGGGTTCGGTGATGGTCATCGAGCGTGTCTGATGAGCGTGCACCTCATCTGTAGGAAAGAAATTCAATGATTGATTACCAGACTGACGCCGACGGCATCGCCACGCTCGCGTGGAACGTGGCCGACCGTCCCATGAACGTGTTGAACCTTGCGTCCATCGCCGCCTTCGACGAGGCGGTCCGCAGGGCCATCGCCGACCCGCAGGTCAAGGGCGCGATCGTCACCTCGTCGCGCCCCGAGTTCGTGGCCGGCGGCGACCTCGACCTGATCCGCGGTATCCGCACTGCGGAGGAGTCGATGGCGAGCTCCGGCCCGTTCAGCCGCACGCTGCGCCTGCTGGAGACTTCCGGCAAGCCCTTCGTGGCGGCCATCAACGGCACCGCGCTGGGCGGCGGCCTCGAAATCTGCCTGGCCTGCCATCGCCGCATTGCAGTGGACGATCCGAGGGTTCAGCTCGGCGTGCCCGAGGTGACGCTGGGCCTGCTGCCCGCGGCCGGTGGCACGCAGCGCCTGCCGCGCATGATCGGCATCAAGGCTGCGTTGCCCTATCTGCTGGAAGGCCGCAAGGTCGCCCCCGCGCAGGCGCTGGCGGCGGGCATCGTCGACGAGGTGGTGCCTGCGGCGCAACTGCTCTCGCGTGCGAAGGCGTGGCTGTTGGCTGACGGCCCGTCGGCCGTCGTCAAGCCCTGGGATGCCAAGAACTTCAGGTTTCCGGGCGGCACGCCGCAGGAGCCCGGCGCTGCGCAGATCTTCTTCGGCGTCGCCGCCCATTTGCTGGGCAAGACCCAGGCGCTGTATCCGGCGCCCGAGGCGATCCTGGCCTGCGTTTACGACGGTTGCCAGATCGACATCGACAACGGTCTGAAGATCGAGCAGCGCCAGTTCGCGCGGCTTGCGACTTCTGCGCAGACCAAGAACATGATCCGCACGCTCTTCTATTCGATGGGTGATGCGAACCGGCTGGCCGACCGGCCCAAGGACGCGCCGACCCGCAAGTTCACGAAGGTGGGGGTGCTGGGTGCTGGGATGATGGGCGCAGGGCTGGCCCACGTGAGCGCGCAGGCCGGGCTGCAGGTCGTGCTGCTCGACACCACGCTGGAGGCGGCCGACAAGGGCAAGGCCTACGGCGCGAAGCTGCTCGACGCGCTGGTGGCGAAGGACCGCCTGTCAGCCGAGCGTCGCGACCAGGTGCTGGCCCTGGTCACGCCGACCACCGACTATGCCGCGCTGGCCGACTGCGAGATCGTCATCGAGGCGGTCTTCGAGAGCCGCGAGGTGAAGGCCGAAGTCACCCGCCGTGCCGAGGCGGCGATGGACCCCGACGCGATCTTCGCGTCGAACACCTCCACGCTGCCGATCACAGGGTTGGCCGAGGTGTCGGTGCGGCCCGGTCTCTTCGTCGGGCTGCATTTCTTCTCGCCGGTCGAGAAGATGCCGCTGGTCGAGGTGATTCGCGGCCGCAAGACCTCGGACGCAACCATCGGCCAGGCGATGGACTTCGTCAAGCGCATTCGAAAGACGCCGATCGTGGTGAACGACTGCCCGTCGTTCTATGCCAACCGCGCCTTCGCAATGCTGCCCTACGAGGCGATGACCATGCTGAGCGAAGGCGTCGAGCCGAACCTGATCGAGAACGCCGCGCGCCTGGCCGGCATGCCGATGCCGCCGCTGGCGCTGATCGACGAGGTCACTGTCGAGCTGCTCTACAAGGCGCTCAAGCAGTCGAAGCTGGACCTGGGCGACGCCTACCGCGAGCAGCCGCAGGATGCGGTCATGAAGGCCATGGTCGAGGATTTCGAGCGCATCGGGCGCAAGGCGGGAAAAGGCTTCTACGACTATCCCGCCGAAGGCAAGAAGCGCCTGTGGCCAGGCTTGGCTGAGCACTATCCACTGGCGAAGGAGCAGCCGACACTGGACACGGTGCGCAATCGTCTGATGTATTCGCAGTCGCTCGAGGCTGCGCGCTGCGTGTCCGAGGGCATCGTCAGCGTCAAGGATGCGGACGTCGGCTCGCTGCTCGGCTGGGGCTTCCCGGCGGTGCTCGGCGGTGCGATCAGCTACATCGACATGATCGGCGCGGCCCGCTTCGTCGAGGAGTGCGATGTGCTGGCCGAGACGCATGGCGAGCGCTTCGCGGTGCCGCCCTCGCTGCGCCAGATGGCGGCCGACAACCAGCGCTACCACGCTCTCTGATATGGCAGGCCCTCTTCTAGGTGTCACCGTCATCGAGCTGGCCGGCATCGGCCCCGGGCCTTTCGCCGGGATGATGCTGGCCGACATGGGCGCGCGGGTGATCCGCATCGACCGCATTCCCTCGCCGGGCGGCGGCAGCGCGCTTGAAGGCCTGATGCGCAACGACAGCGTCGTTGACCGCGGTCGCGAATCGATCGCGGTCAACA
The DNA here is from genome assembly GCA_038961845.1 of Xylophilus sp. GW821-FHT01B05. Lineage (NCBI taxonomy): Bacteria > Pseudomonadati > Pseudomonadota > Betaproteobacteria > Burkholderiales > Xylophilus > Xylophilus sp. GW821-FHT01B05. Next base: position 3,447,216 of record CP152408.1, on the reverse strand, counting down.
TGAAGGACCCGCGTGGCATCGAGACGGTGCTTGCGCTGATCGAACGTGCGGACATTCTGATCGAAGGGTTTCGACCCGGTGTGACTGAGAAGCTGGGCCTTGGCCCCGAGGCCTGTCGTGTGCGCAACCCGAAGCTGGTCTACGGCCGCATGACCGGCTGGGGTCAGACGGGCCCGCTGGCGCATGCAGCCGGGCACGATTTGAACTACATCGCTCTGTCCGGTGCGGTGCATGCGATGGGTCCGCAAGATCGCCCGCCCGCGCCGCCTCTCAATCTGGTCGGCGATTACGGCGGCGGCGGCATGCTGCTTGCGCTGGGTGTGGTCGCAGCATTGGTGGAGGCGCGCACGTCGGGGCAGGGCCAGGTCGTCGATGCGGCCATGACAGACGGCGCTGCGGTGCTGATGGCGGCACAGTACGGCCTCATGGCCAAGGGCCATTGGGGCAATGCGCGCGAGAGCAATTTTCTTGACGGTGCCGCGCACTTCTACGGCAACTACGAATGTGCCGATGGCCGCTTCGTGTCGATTGGCTCGATCGAGCCGCAGTTCTATCGGCAACTGCTCGACAAGTGCGATATCACCGATGCGCAGTTCCTCCAGCAGTGGGAGCGCGGCGAGTGGCCCGCGCTGAAGGCCAAGCTGGCGGTGCTGTTCCGCACGCGTAGCCGGGATGCCTGGTGTGCGCTGCTCGAGGGCAGCGATGTCTGCTTTGCGCCGGTGCTGGCCATGAGCGAGGCGCCGCAGCATCCGCACAACCTCGCCCGCGGCACCTTCGTGGCGCCCGACGGTGTGGTACAGCCGGCGCCCGCGCCGCGCTTCGACCGCACGCCCAGTGAGCTGCCGCCGCCCGCACCGGTGATCGGGCGTGACAGTGTCGCGCTGTTGCGCTCGCTGGGAGTGGCGGATGGTGACATCGCAGCGATGCTCGTCACCGGCACCATCTACCGTGCCGACGGAGCCCTCTGAAATGCAGGTTTCGGCACAGGGTGATACCGTGCCCGGCGCATCAGGCCGACTCCCAGTGCACACGCTTCGCATCGTCCGCACAGGCTTTGCGCGCGACGACGGGCTGTTCGACATCAAGGGCAGGTTGACCGACACCAAACCCTTCGCGTTGGCGCTACCCGAGCGCTCAATCGATCGCGGCCAGTCGATCCGCCAGATGAAGGTACGCCTGACCATCGACCGCGACTTCGTCATTCGCGATGCAGAGGCGCAGACGCTGCAGGCGCCCTACGGGGTCTGTGGCGACATCGCCGGCAGCTACCGGCAACTCGTCGGCCTACGCATAGAGTCCGGCTTCACGCAGACCGTGAAGCGGCGGTCTCGGGGCGTGCTCGGCTGCTCGCACATGACCGAACTGCCGCCGCCGATGGCAACCACGGCCTCTCAGGTCCTCTGGGCGCCGTTCGATGGCTTCGGCGGTGCCGACGCACGGGGGAGCCTGTAGCGCGGCTCGCCCCTCGGGGGCTGCCACGCCCTGCGGCTCGACGGCGCGGTGGTTTCGCGGCACTTTCCGCCTCTTCTGCCTTCCGACGCCGTTGCATCCTTGAACCCTCGTGGCTCCGTACGAAAGAAACCGATTCCCCGACACAGCAAGGAGTCCCCATGCCCTTCCATCCTCCTTTCGCGGGCGCTTCAGTCCGCCCGTCATTGCCGCGAAAATATTCCGGATTTCAGGACTGGAACTGGTTGTCGCTTGTTCAGCCTGGCCCGAAGGCCCGGCGCGGCGTCTGGAGCGGGGGGCTCGGCGTGTCCAACGCCGGCGACGCACCGCCCGCCGCAGCGGCTACGGGCCGGCTACCACGCGGTTTCGGCCATGCCCTTGGTGGCGGCGCCGAGAAAGTCGCAGGAGGCCTGATGGGGCCATCGTGGCGGCGGCGCGGTCGAGCTTTTTCTACCTCTCATTCATTCCCACGTTGGGCATCGTTCCGGACATGGCAGCAGTTGGTTCCTGCCGCGCAGCCGGCCGTGCCCGCGCCATGACACCTCGATCGGCCACACGTTGACACAGCAATTGGACTACGAGCAGGACCGACAACGAGAACTTATCAACGGTCCCTGTTTTATCGAAGGTGTGCAGGCCTTCCTGCACAAGCGCAGACCCGCACTTCCCCCACGGGGCTGCCGGTGCCGACGCCTGCCAGGACTCCGCGCGGCGCTACACAGTCGCAGTGGTCGCGGTACGCCGCTGTTCCTTGACAATGCGGCGCAGCAGCTTGCCGGTTGGGGTGCGCGGCAGTGTGTCGAATGCGACGCGACGCGGGCATTTGAAGTGGGCGATGCGGGCACGGCAGAAGTCGATCAGTTCCTGCGCCAGCGCCGCGGTAGGTTCCACCCCGGCGTGCAGTTCCACCACGGCCAGCACGTCCTCGCCGAACTCGGCGCTCGGCGCGCCCACCACGGCGGCGTCGTGCACGGCCGGATGGGCCATCAGCGCTTCCTCGGTCTCTCGCGGATAGATGTTGACGCCGCCGGAAATGATCAGATCGGTGCGTCGGTCTGCCAGGTAGACGAAGCCTTCCGCATCGACGTGGCCGAAGTCGCCTAGGGTGCTCCAGCCCTGCTTGCTGAATGCGCGTTGGGTCTTCTGAGGATCGTTGTGGTACTCGAATCGGGGGGTTCCGCTGAAGTAGATCACGCCGATCTCGCCGACGGGAAGTTCGTCCTCTGATTCGTCGAGGACATGCACCTGGCCGAACAGCGCGCGGCCGACGGTGCCAGGGTGGCTGAGCCAGTCCTGCGGCCCGGCGGCACACAGCCCATTGTTCTCGCTGCCGGCGTAGTATTCGTGGATGATCGGCCCGAACCAGTTGAGCATGCGCTGCTTCACTTCGACGGGGCAGGGCGCCGCAGCGTGTACCACCATGCGCAGGCTCGACAGGTCGTGGCTGCGGCGTTCGGCCTCTGGCAGCTCAAGCAGGCGCACGAACATGGTCGGGACGAACTGCACGTGCGTGACCTGGTGATGAGCGATCACCGTCAGCGCTTCCGCTGGCTTGAACGTCGGCATGACCACGACCTGGCCACCGTAGCGCAAAGCGGCCATGGCCCAGGACAGCGGCGCGGCATGGTAGAGCGGCGCCAGCGACAGCAGCACGGCGTTGGCATCGATGTCGTGCAGCCGCGCGGCCAGCTTGTCCCCCATGCCGGGAGAGCCCCAGGCTGCAGCCGCGGCAGGGCGCTTGATGCCCTTGGGCCGTCCGGTCGTGCCGGAGGAATAGAACATAGGCTGGCCCTCGATCTCGTCCAGCGTGGCGTCGTCGTTGAGAGGGTCGTCAAGGATGCGGTCCAGACTGTCGAAGCCGCCCTGCGCTGCCCCGCCGACCAGGCGGATGCTCAACTGCGGCAGGCGATGTGCGAACGTGGCCGCGACCTCGAGTTCGGTCGGAGAGACGATCAGCGCGCGGGCGCCGCAGTCTTCGATGATGTAGGCAACTTCGTCGACCGCCAAATGCCAGTTCACGGGCGTGAAGTACAGGCCGCAGCGCTGTGCTGCCCAGCAGACGCTGAAGTAGTCGACGTTGTTGCGCATCAGCACGGCGATATGGTCGCCGCGCGCCAGGCCCTCTCTGCGCAGATGCACCGCCAGGCGGCGCGATCGCCGGTCCAGTGCAGCGTAGTCCAGGCGGGCGCTGCCGTTGTCCATGGCCACGGCGGTGCGATCGGGGTGGGCGGCGGCGTGCAGGCCGATGTGCAGCGGTTGGAAGTCAGGCGTGGTCATGGTGGGAGGTGAGGCAAGGGGGTGTTGCGGATGAACGCTGCTGGCGTCCCAGGTAGATGGCGAGGCTCAGGCGCTGGACCCATCCGCCATAGGGCGGGTGGAACAGGCGCACGGGGAACAGGCGCCGTTCCTGGAACACCGGCTTGGCATGCGACAGCGCCTGGAAGCCCTCCAGGCCGTGGTAACTGCCCATGCCAGAAGGGCCGATGCCGCCGAACGGCAGGTCGTTCTGAAACACATGCCAGCCCCAGTCGTTGATCGTCATGCCCCCGGCGTGCGTATGGCGTCGCAGGCGCGTCGATTCTGCATTGTCATGGCCGAAGTAGTACATGGCCAGAGGGCGCGGCGCTTGATGCAGATGGGCAAGCACCTCGTCGAATGACTCGTAGGGCAGCACGGGGAGGATCGGTCCGAAGATTTCCTCGCGCGCGATGCGCATGGATGGCTTGACGTTCTGCACTATGTGCAGCGGGATGCGACGTCCGGGCCGCAGCTCGCCGCAGGCGATCACCTGCGCGCCTTGGTCGGCGGCGTCGGCCAGCAGCGCATGCACACGTTCGGCATGGCGAGCGCTCACGATGCTCGTGTAGTCCTCGTCATGGGTCACCCCCTGGGGGTGCATGGCGCCGAAGGCCAGTTGAACGTTCTCCACGAACGTCTGCATCCGTTCGGCGGGGACCAGCGCATAGTCGGGCGCGATGCAGATCTGCCCTGCGTTGAAGCTCTTACCGTGGGCCAGCTTGGCCGCTGCATCCCGCAGGCTGGCCGTGCGCGACACGATGGCCGGCGATTTGCCGCCCAGCTCCAGGGTGACTGGCACCAGGTTGTTGGCCGCGGCGTGCATCACCTCGCGGCCGACCGCGGTCGATCCGGTGAAGACCAGGTGGTCGAAGGGCAGGGCCGAAAAGGCTTGGGCCACCGGCACAGGCCCGTCGACGACGCACACCTCGTCTTCGTCGAACACGTCAGCCAGCATTTGGCGCACAGCGCGCGTGGTGGCGGGCGTGAACTCCGACATCTTGATCATGGCGCGGTTGCCGGCAGCGATGGCCGCGATCAACGGACCGATGGACAGATAGCAGGGAAAGTTCCACGGTGCGATCACGCCGACCACGCCCTTGGGCTGGTACTCGACCCACGCTTTGTTCATGCGGAACAGCAGCTCGGTGCGCCGGCGCTGCGGCCTCATCCATCGGCGCAGGCGGTGCACCGCATGGTCGATTTCCAGCACCAGCCCGAGCACGTCGGCGAGCTTGGACTCGGTGACCGAGCGTCCATCGAAGTCCGCCGACATTGCGTTGCACAGCAGATCCTGATGGTGCCTCAGGGCCATGCGTAGCGCACGCAGGCGCGCCAGCCGTGCGGCGAGCGGTGTGTCGGGCTGTGCCGTGAAGGCGGCACGCATGCCCGCGAGCTGCTGCAGAAGCTGCTCGGCCGTGGGATGGTCCAGTGCGTGCATGGTGTTCAGAAGCGGTAGCCCACACCGACCATGTAGATGGCCGGGTCGAGCTTGGCGCGTGCAGTGCCGGGCACATTGCCGAACGCGGGAACTGTGCCGCGTGCGGTGGTCTTGACGAATACCTTGCGGGCATCGAGAAACGCGCTCCACTGCGGCGAAAGCGGGATTTCGATGCCAGCCTGCAGCACCGTGCCCCAGGCGCTGTCGGCCTTTAGTCCGGCAATGTCGCCGCTATGCTCCTTCATGACCCAGACGTAGCTGATGCCCGCGCCGACATAGGGGCGCACCGGCCCTAGGCTGCCCAGGCCGTAGGTGGCCGTGAACACCAGGGGGGCATAGCGAATCTTGCCCAGAATGCCGGTGGGCGCAGGCGGCAGCGTACCGGCGCTCGTCAGCGTCGTCGTGGGCGGAGTGCCGAGCGTGGCTCGCAATGTCCAGTCCGGCGTCATCGCATAGCCGATCTCAAGCGCAACTGCCGTGTTGTTCTTGGCGTGGAGGTCTCCGCCCGGAAAGACGGAACCCGTGGGCAGTTCCACGGTGCTGCGCGTGTCAAGCCGGATGGCGGCGACGCCAGCACGGACCGACCAAGGGGAGGTTTGCGCGAGCGCAGGGAGGGTCGCGCTGGACAGGGTCAGCAGCAGGGCCGCGCGTGAAAGGCTGAGGTGCATGTTGTCTCCGAGCTCTGCTCTTGTGATTGATCCGGGAGTGGATCTTCAGCGAGCTCGTCGACGCATCGGCCCTTCGAAAGTATGGCGGTGCGCTAGGGGAAACCCGCGCGATGCGGGCCTGGCCGAAGACCCCGCATCACACGATGGCGCCGATTGTGCGCGCCCGTGTGACTGCGGCGATGCGTGTCTTGACCCCAAGCTTGGCGTAGCAGTTGTACAGATGCCATTTCACGGTTGGTAGCGAGAGGCCCGCGCGGTCCGCGATCTGCTGGTTGTCCAGCCCGAGGCCCAGCAGCTCAATCATCTGCAGCTCGCGCGCGGTCAGGTGTCCGACGGCTGGTACCTCGGCGCCTGCCTGGCGGTCTTCCTGCCCGGTGTGGCGCAGTCGCTCAAGCAGTTGTAACTCGTCGGTTTGCGTGAAGCCGAAGTCCTTGTTGCGCGCGCGCAGGAGGATGGCGTCGATGGCGTGGGCATGTTCGGTGAATGGCCACAGTAGCCACCGTGTCGCCGCAAGCGCGATGGCAAGCGCGAGCTGGCGCACGGCGCGTGGCTGCTCGCCGGCCCGGACATGGATGCTCGCGGCCAGTAGGTGCCACTCCACTAGGTCGCGCATCCGGCCAGCGGCCCTGGCCTGTCGGACCTGCGTGGCGATCTTCTCCTGCACATGAGCCGAACGGCCGCTCGTGGCCATCAGTTCGAGGCGCGCCATGCGCAGTTGGTCGTCTTCCCAGAGCGGCGCCGGATCGGCCGTGGAAGGTGTGGTCGGGTCCAGCAGGCCAGCGGTGTGCGCCAGTTCCCGCGCGGCATCTCGCAGTTCCAGCCGCAGCAGGCGCCGCACGCGAAACGCATCGAGCAGGCGCTGCAGGCGCGGCGGGTAGTTCCGAGCCACCGCATCGAGCTTGCTCGTGTGCTCGGCGTCCTCCAGCTTGCCCAGGGCGACGCAGACTGACAGGCCCGGCGCTACGCAATCGGTCACGCCATGGCGGCCCGCCGAGACCAGGCCGCGTAGCGCGCTGACGCGGGCTTCCTCCGTGCGGCCCAGGTCCAGCAGCGCACGCGCGTGCACGAACTCGAGCGTGCGAATCAGCTCGGAATCCATGCCCAATGTCTGTCCGAAGTCGGCCCGTGCAGCAGCCAGCCGGCGCTCGGCGTAGAGTGGCTCGCCACGGGCCAGCAGGATGCAGCCGGCAACCGTCTCGACCCAGGCACTGCCATACGGGCTCTCTGTGCGCGAGATTGCACCTTTGGCCAGCAGGATGCGACGCCAGGCCACCACCGGCGCGCCGCGCGCGAGTTCGGCAATGCCGACCGAGCCGTGAGCGATGCAGGTGCCGTAGGCATCGCGGCCGTTGTCTTGCGCCAGCCAGTGCTCGGCATCGATCACGCATTCGGCCATGGCGTCGGTGTGCGCGAGCGCGACGGCGCGCTGCAGGCGTAGCCGTTGCTCCATGACGATGTCGGAGGAGGAGGCATCACCCGCCAGTCCATGCTGACTGAACGCATCGAGCGCCCGGAGGGCGCGCTCGGACTGTCGGGTGAAGCAAAGTGACCAGATGTGCCAAGCCTGGGCTTCGTGCGATGGCGCAAAGCCGGCGGCACTCAGCACTTCCACCCATTGCACGAACCGTACCAGCAGGCCTTGATCCGCCACAACGCGTTGGGCGATCGTGTCCAGCCATGCGCGTGCCATCAACAGTGCGTCGGCATCGATCGCCAGGTCGATGGCATGCGTCATGTCGCCATGAGCGGCATGCCAGCGCGCGGCGTGTTGCAGCACCTCCTGGCGCCGCGCCGTCGTGATCGAGGTTTCTCCTGTGCCCAACAGGTACTGGCGCAGCAGTGTGTGCAGGCGCCACCAGCGCCGGTTGCGGTCGAGGGGAAAGAGCAGCACGTTGCGCGAACGCAGCAGCTCGACCCATTGCGCAGCCTGTTCACAACCGGTGGCTTCCCGGGCCAGCGGCGCAGAGAACTCGCGGAGCAATGCGATTTCACGCAGAAAGGTCACGACCTCGGGCTCGAAGCCGGTCAGCACGCGTTGCGCGAGGACATCGGCAATGTCGATGTTCTCCCCAGAGAACTGTGCCAACGCGCCCCGTAGGCTGCCTTGTTGCTGCGACAGAACGGCGAGCAAGCGGAGGGCGGCGGGCCAGCCCTCGGTACGTTCCTGGCTGCGCGTGATCAGCTCGGGGCTGGTCTCCACCGATGCCTGCTCGAACAATTGCGCGCTGCACTGGCTGTCGAACATCAGGTGCTCCATCTGCAGATGCACCGCATTGAGTTCCATCTTGGCGCGTGCCAGGTCGAGCGGCAACTCGTGCGCGCTGGAGAAAACGCAACGCAGCAGCCGGGTGCCCTCGAACACCAGGGGGGCGAGCAACTCGCCGAGGCAATCGTCGGTGCAGTAGTGCAGGTTGTCGATGAACAGGGCCAGCGGCTCCTGCAGGCCGAGGAGCCGCTGCTGCAGGCCCGCTTGCCCATCGACGTACGGCATCGTCGCAGGCGCATCGCCGGATGCCTGTGGGCCCAGTGCCTGGTCGATGACCTGATCGATCAGTCGCACGAGCTGGCGCAGATCCCGGTCGCGGTCGTCGAGCGTGATCCAAGCACACCGCGTGCCGCGCTGCAGGTGGCGTTTGTAAAGTCCAGCCATGAGGGCCGTCTTGCCATAGCCAGTGGGCGCACAGAGCAAGGCCAACCGGGGCAGTGTGGCTGCGCGCGCTAGTCCTGCGGCCGCCGGCGGGATGATGGCCTCGAATTCACACAGCGGGGGGTGGAACTTGTTCCACGGCAAGGCGCCGGTGGGCAAAGCGTGGCCTGAGCCGTATGTCATCTCTGGTCTCCTGTCGCTATGTTCTTGGGAGTCACCGCGCAGAGAGCTTACTCGCGACCGATGCGCGTATCCCATTTGAAAGTATGGGTTCGTTGAGGATTTTCCCGTTGTGGCCGATGTGCGCACGGTACCTCTGCGTGTTTTCCCTTGCCCCGACTTTCGTACTGGGCGGACTGCCGATCGGCTGCGTACGCTGGGCAGCCAAAAAAACGGAAACGGATACACGACGTGCAGAACTTCGACTACATCGTGATCGGCGGCGGATCGGGCGGCGCGACCTTGGCATCGCGCCTGAGCGAGGATGCCCGCCACAGCGTCTTGCTGCTGGAAGCCGGGGGCGAAGGCAACACATGGATGCACCGCATACCGCTGGGTATCTCGGCGTTGGTGCCGCGAGCCAATGCCCACAACTGGGGATTCGAGACCGTGCCCCAACCCGGGCTGGGCGGGAGGCGCAGCTACGAGCCGCGGGGCCGCGGCCTCGGCGGCTCGTCCGCAATCAACGCCATGGTCTATGTGCGCGGGCACCGCAACGACTACGACCGCTGGGCAGCGCAAGGCAATCCCGGCTGGAGCTACGAGGAGGTACTGCCGTTCTTCCGGCTCAGCGAGCGCAATGAGACGTTCGGTGCGCCCTTCCATGGGCAGGACGGACCCCTGCCCGTGTCGGAGCAGCGCAGCGACAACCCGTTCACGCGGCACTTCCTCGAGGCGGCGCAGCAGGCGGGCCACCGCTTCAACCCCGACCCCAACGGCGCCGATCAGGAAGGCGTGTGCCGCTTTCAACTCAACCAGATCGACGGCGAGCGCTGCTCGGCGGCGCGCGCATTTCTCGATCCGCACCGTGGCGTGCGTGGAAATCTGGAAGTCAGAACCCATGCGCACGCCACGCGCGTGCTCATCGAGCAGGGGCGCGCGGTCGGCGTGGAGTACCGGCGCGATGGCGCGCTGCACACCGTGCGGGCCCGGCGCGAGGTGGTGTTGGCCGCTGGTGTGTTCCAGTCCCCGCAGTTGCTGATGCTCTCGGGCATCGGCGATGGAGAGACACTCGGGCGCTGGGGCATCGCCGTGCAGCGCCACTTGCCGGGCGTCGGCCGCAATCTGCAGGACCACGTTGACCATGTGCTCGTGCGTCGTTGCGACGATCCGGATCTCTTGGGGTTTTCGGCGGGCGGCCTGTGGCGCATGGCGGGCCATTGGCGCCGTTGGCGCAGCGCGCGGCGCGGTATGTTCGCGACCAACGCAGCGGAGGCTGGCGTCTTCCTGAAGACCCGACCCGAGTTGCCCGAGCCTGATGTACAGCTGCATTTCGTGGTGGCAATTCTCGAGGAGCACGGACGCAAGCTGAGGCTCGGCCACGGCTTGTCGGTGCACACCTGCTGCTTGCGCCCGAAGTCGCGCGGCACGGTGGAGTTGGCCAGCGCCGATCCACTGGCCGCACCCCGCATCGATCCCCGCTTCCTCGACCATCCAGACGACCTCGAGACCCTGCTGGCGGGCTACCGGCAGGTCGAACAGATCCTTGCGCAACCGGCACTGGCCAGCCACGGCCTGCGGCCGCTGGACCGGCGCGTGCCGCGTAGCGACAACGAAGTGCGCGCGGCGATCCGGGCCGGCGCCGACACCATCTACCACCCGATCGGCACCTGCCGGATGGGCAGCAACGACCAAGCCGTCGTCGATGCGGAACTGCGCGTACATGGCGTGCATGGCCTGCGCGTTGCAGACGCCTCGGTCATCCCGGATGCCATCGGCGGCAACACCCATGCCTGCACGGTGATGGTGGCAGAACGCACCGCTGCACTGATGCGCGCTGCTCCCGGCTGACAGTGCATCGCGCTTTTGCCCCGTTTTTCATCGTTTCATCTTCCATCAATTTTCAGGAGATTCTCCATGCCCGCAGCTCTTCATCCCGACGCAAAGCCCCTGGCAGTGCCCCTCGAAAAGGCGGCGCGCCTGCGCGCCTTGACACTGCCGCCGTTGCTCGCATGGCCGACATTCTGGATGTGGGCGGTCGCCCTCGTCGGCATCGTGCTCAGCGATGTCCTCACAATGCATGGCGTGCTCGCCCTTAGCGTGGCCTGTGTCCTCAATGTGCTGTTCATGTACCCGCTATTCGGCGTGATTCATGATGCGACCCACCGTGCCATTTCTTCCAATCCGAGGCTCAACGACTGGATTGGCCGGATCGGGCTGCTGATGATCGCGCCGCACGGCACCCTGGGCATGTTCCGCTGGGCGCACATGCAGCATCATCGCCATACCAATGGCGCGAAGGATCCCGACGAGTGGATTCATGGACGCTGGTGGACCCTGCCGCTGCGCTGGATGAGCTTCGACCTAGGCTACCTGATCTTCATTCCGCGCAAGGGCGATGCCATCGGCAAGCGTCAGCTGCGCACCACCTTCGCCGCGCTGGCGGTGCTGCTGGCCGTCATCGGTGTGCTGGTGTGGATGGGCTACGGGATGGAGGTCCTGCTGCTCTGGCTGATTCCCTCGCGGGTGACGATGATGCTGTTTGGCTGCGTGTTCTTCTGGCTGCCCCATGTCAAGCACGATGTCTCGTCGGAACAGAACCTGACCCTGGCGACTTCGATGCGCCTGGGCGGTGAGCGCTGGCTCGGCCCGCTGCTGCAATTCCATAACTACCATCTGCTGCACCACCTCTATCCCTCAGCGCCGCCCTACAACCATTCGCGCATCTGGGCCTTGATCGAGCCGGAGCTGCGCCAGCGCGACTTGGCCGTGCAGTATGGCCTGGCCATCCATCCGGTGGTGGTGCCGGGCACGAGGAGGAGTCCAGCATGAGCCGATGGCGCTGCGGATTCTGCAGCCACGTGTACGACGAGGCGCTGGGCGATCCTGATGCCGGCGTGGCGCCTGGCACGCGCTGGGCCGACGTGCCCGAAGACTGGTGCTGCCCCGAGTGCGGCGCCACCAAGGCCGACTACACGCAAGACCCCGACTAGGAGTCGGCGGGGCAGAAGCGGCAAACTGAAAATTTCGGCGGTTTCAGGGGTGCTTGACCCCTTGCCAGCTTCCCGTTCGTGGCTCCTGCGCGATTCTGAGAAGTCGAAATTTTGTGACCATCCTCAATTCCTTCTGCCGCGCAGACTCCTCCTGGGACCTCGGCCGACGTGTGCAGACTGAACCCGGCAGCGAGACTCCGCATCCGGAGACCATCCTGGATGCCCACTACATGAAGAACGGAAAAGAGATCCATGGATACCGCCTACATCTATGACCACCTGCGCACGCCGCGCGGAAGAGGGCGCGGCGACGGCGCCCTGCATGAAATAACGCCTGTGCAACTGGCGGCCCAGGTGCTCGCCGCCCTGCGCGATCGGCATGGGCTCGACACAGTGCTGATCGACGACGTGATACTGGGTTGCACCAACGCCTACAGCGAGCAGGGTGCGGACATCGCACGGCTGGCGGCGTTGGTGGCGGGTTACGGGCAGCATGTTCCCGGCATCCAGATCGACCGCTTCTGCGGCTCTGGCCTGGATGCCGTGAACCTCGCCGCGGCGCAGGTCGCGGCCGGCCAGGCCGATGCCATCGTTGCCGGCGGCGTGGAGTCCATGTCGCGCGTGGCCCCGCTCTCCGGGGGCGGGGCCTGGATCAGCGATCCACAGGTGATCTGGCAGTCGTATTTCACGCCGACCGGCGTGTCGGCTGATCTGTTGGCCACGCTGGACGGCTATACGCGCGAGCAGCTTGATGCCTATGGCCTGGAGAGCCAGCGCCGTTGCGCGGCGGCCGTGGCCGAGGGGCGCTTTGACCGGGCGCTAGTGCCGGTGCGCGACGTGATCCGCGAGGTCGTGCTGGCCCGCGACGAGCACCCGCGCCCTGACGCTACACCGGCCAGCATGGCCGCGCTCAAGCCCGCTTTCGACACCGTCGGCGAGCAAGGCGGCTTCGACTCGGTGGCGCTGCAGCGCTATCCGCAACTTGAGGCGGTGCGGCATCTGCATACGGCCGGCACCTCCAGCGGCGTGGTCGACGGCGCCTCCGCCGTGCTGGTCGGTTCCGCCGAGTTCGGCCGCAAGGCCGGCCTGCGGCCGCGCGCCCGGGTGCGGGCCTGTGCCGCCATCGGAAGCGAGCCCACCCTGATGCTCGACGGCCCGGCTGCGGCGACCGAGAAGGCGCTGCGCCGCGCCGGCATGGCCATCGGCGATATCGACCTGTTCGAGGTCAACGAGGCCTTCGCCGCAGTGGTGCTGCGCTACATGCGCGCCACGGGCGCTCCGCACGAGCGCGTCAATGTCAACGGCGGTTCCATCGCTCTTGGCCATCCACTGGGAGCCACCGGCGCGATGCTGGTGGGCACCGCGCTCGACGAACTGGAGCGTCGCGGCCTGCGCACCGGTTTGATCACCCTGTGCGCAGCGGCGGGCCAGGCCACCGCCACCATCATCGAGCGTGTCTGAAATGCGCGAACCGATATCCGCCTGGAATAAATCCATGACCACACTTCAATTGCACAGCGGCGACGACGGCGTCGCGCTCATCGAGATCAACTTGGCCGACCGGCCGATGAACGTGCTGACCCCGGAGCTGATCGCCGACCTGGCCCAGGCCGTGGAGCAGGTGGCCTCGTCGCCCGGCATCCGCGGGGCCATCCTGACATCCGGCAAGCCGGGTAGCTTCGTCGCCGGCGCCGATATCAAGGGCTTGCTAGCAATGTTTGACCGAGGCCCGATTGCACCGGCGCAATGCGCGGCGGTCGGCGAGGACTTCGGCCGGCTGACCCGCCGCCTCGAGACCTGCGGTAAGCCGTTCGCCGCCGCGCTGGAGGGCGTGGCACTGGGCGGTGGGCTGGAGCTGGCGCTGGCCTGCCACCACCGCGTGCTGGCCGACCATCCCAAGGCGGTGGTCGGGCTGCCCGAGGTGGGACTCGGCCTGCTGCCCGCGGGCGGCGGCACCCAGCGCCTGCCGCGCCTGATCGGGGTCGAGAAAGCGCTCGGCTTGCTGCTCACGGGGCGTCACGTGCTCCCCGCTGAAGCGCTGAAGCTGGGCATGGTCCACGCCCTTGCGGCGCCAGGCGAGGTCGTCAACGCCGCGCGCCGCTGGCTGCTGGCGCAGCCGAGCGCGGTGCAACCCTGGGACGCCAAGGACTTCCGCGTGCCGGGTGGCTCCGGGCCGACCGCGCCACATGCGAGCCGCAGCTTCACCGCGGGCACCACGCTGCTGGCAGGGCAGACCCAGCGCAACCTGCCGGCGCCGCTGGCGATCCTGTCCTGCGTCTACGAGGGCACGCAGTTGCCGCTGGACGTGGGGCTGCGCGTGGAGCGCAAGTATTTCGGACGTCTGCTGGGGGACCCGGTGACGCGCAACCTGATGCGCACAATGTTCGTCAACAAGGGGCGGCTGGACAAGCTGGCGAATCGCCCCGCCGACGTGCCCCGATCCACAGTGCGCAAGCTGGGCGTGCTGGGCGCCGGCATGATGGGCGCCGGCGTCGCGCACGTGGCGGCGGGCGTCGGCATTGGGGTGGTGCTGCTCGACAGCACCCTGGCTCGGGCCGAGTGCGGCAAGGCGCATGCAGCGCGCCAACTCGACAAGGCGATCGAGCGCGGCAAGAGTACGCGCGAGAAAGCCGATGCCGTGCTGGCCCGCATCCTGCCCACGCAGGACTACGCCGATCTGGTGGGCTGTGACTTCGTCGTTGAGGCCGTGTACGAGAGCCGTGACGTGAAGGCCGACGTGACGCGCCGTGCGGCCGCCGTGCTGTCCGCCCCGGCCGTGTTCGGCAGCAATACCTCCACGCTGCCGATCACCGGCCTGGCGCAGGCGTTTGATCGCCCGGCGGACTTCATCGGCGTCCACTTCTTCTCGCCGGTCGAGCGCATGCCGCTGATTGAGCTGATCATGGGGGAGAAGACCAGCCAGACCACGCTGGCGCGGGCGCTGGACCTGGCGGCGCAGTTACGCAAGACACCGATTGTGGTCAACGACAGCCGCGGCTTCTTCACCAGCCGCGTATTCGGAATTTTCGTCAAAGAGGGAATCGCGATGCTGCAGGAGGGCGTGCTGCCCGCACTGATCGAGAACGCCGCACGGCAGGCCGGCATGCCGGTGGGGCCGCTGGCGGTCGTGGACGAGGTGTCGCTGGACATCGTGCTCAAGGTCTACGCGCAATGGCAGGCCGACGGCGTACAGCCGCCGCATGAGCCGGGCCTTTCGATCGACGCCACGCGCAAGATGGTCGAACAGCTCGGCCGCAGGGGCAAGGCCGCGGGCGCTGGCTTCTACGAATACCCAGAGGGTGGTCGCAAGTTCCTCTGGCCTGGACTGGCCGTGCATTGGCCGCCTGCGGCACAACAGCCCGCGGTGGAGGATCTGAAGCGCCGCATCCTCACCATCCAGGCATTGGAGGGTGCGCGCTGCGTCGAGGAGGGCGTGGTGCTTGACCCGGCGGATGCGGACGTGGGCTCGATCCTCGGCATTGGCTATCCGGCGTGGACCGGCGGCGTGCTGTCGTACATCGAGACCGTGGGCCTGCGGTCCTTCGTTGAACAGAGCGCGCAACTAGCCGAACGGCATGGCGAGCGCTACCGGCCGTCGCCGTGGCTGATTGAGCGCGCAGAGCGCGGTGATCTCTTTCATCCCGCCTGAACCGCCAAGGCTGAATCGCCCCGGGTTTTGTGGAGGCTCAACACTCTGAGGAGTGAGCCCTGAACTTCGAGCACTACAAGGACCTGGAAGCCGGCAAGTGGGTCAAGGTCACCGGCTGGGAAGGTGTGGACGCGGCGAAGAAGGAAGTTGCCGACGGCATCGCCAACTACCGCGGCGGCAAGACGGCATAAGCCGCTCCTGCGCCTCGCAAACCCGCCTTTGGGCGGGTTTTTCATTTCATGCCGTTGTTGAGCTCAGCCCTGGGACGCTGCCTTGCAGCTCTCGCTTTTCAGACCGCACCGTTTGCGGCGTTTTTCCGGTCCATGCCTGAAACGCACGGGCAAAGGAATTGGAATCCTCGAAGGCCAATAGGAACGAGATCTCGGCGCTCGACATTTCCGTGTTGTGCAGGTAGTGATGCGCCAGCGAATCACGCAAGCTGTCGAGGGTCTGCTGGAACGTGGTTCCCTCGTCTTGCAGCCTGCGCTGCAACGTGCGCGTACTGACGGCCAGCTTTCGGCTGACGGCCTGCATGGAGACCTCGCCCGCCGGCAAGCTCTCCAGCAGCGTGCTGCGCACTCGCTCCACCATGCCGGCCGTCCGGTCCAGGTCGGCCAGCCGCTGGCGCAAAGAGGGCTCGAAGAACAACCACATCTTGTGGTTCTCCGTCAGGAACGGGCGCTCGACATCTGCCGCAGCAAACACCAAGGTGGCTAAAGGCGTGCGGGTCACCGGAGTGCCGAAGAAGGACTGGTACAGAAGCGCATCCGCCTCCAGGCTTGGCGGCGAGGGCCAACCCACTCGCAGCGGTTGCACGTGGCTACGTGTTGCCAAGCGCGCCAGTTGTACAAAAAAAACCAGCTTGAAAGCCAAGAACACGCTGGGTGGTGGCTCAGTCGAAGCCAGGAAATCCAGGGTGACGGTGGTGTGAGAGGCCGTGCGATCAACCCGGATCAGCATGGGCGCGATCAGCTTCACATACTTGGCTATTCGATCGACGGCGCTGCCCATATTGGCGCTGCACAGTGCAGCAAACAACTCGGGATCGAACCAGTCAGAAGACATCACCTGCGCGATGCGCAAGGGCGCTGGCAGGTTCGGGTCAATGGATACGGCCTCGGCGTCGATGGCCTGCCAAAGATTGAAGAAGCTTGCAGAGTCCAGGCGAACGTTTTGGCGCGCAAACAAATCGCCTGGTAATTGTGCGCGGCGCAATACGGGAGCGGTTGCAATCCCGGCGTCTTGCATCAATACCCGCCAGCCCGGCCACACCGCATAGTCCAAAGGCGCGCTTCGGCGGCGGCTCGGTAGAGCGTCATTTTTAGGGTCCATGGGACCAGTTTAGGTTGCGGATCACGCCACAGCAATGGCGAATGGCGCCAATCGACGCGCTCAGTTTGGCGCGTTCGGCTGCTACGTTGGCGCATTTGGCGAGTGCCAAAAAAGCGCTCCACGCGCAAAGTACAGCCTATCGCAGAGCTCTATTTTAGAAACGCTGATTCGCAATGGATCTCTGTGGATATGCCATCGCCGACCATTTTTATTTTTGGAGCAATGGGAAAAGTTGCGATACAGGGCATTGAAAAAAAATAGCAGGGCCAATTGCGGAATATTCTTGAATGAATGCACTCTAAAAGTTGTGCCTGCATCAAGATTGCAAATTTACAGGTCCAGCTCGGCTCTATCTTTTGGCTTGATTTTTAAGGATGTTTAAATGAAAAAGACTGTCTTGATTACAGGTGCATCTTCTGGTTTTGGCCTGTTGCTTGCCAACAAGCTCCATCAGCAAGGATTTAATGTGATTGGTACCAGCCGCGAGCCGGGCAAGTACGCAGGCAAGGTTCCGTTCAAGCTTCTGCGCCTGGATATTGATGACGACAGCTCCATCAGGTCGTTCACCGATGAGTTGTTTGGCTACACCAAGCAGCTGGACGTGCTGGTCAACAATGCAGGCTACATGGTCACCGGCCTGGCGGAAGAAACCCCGATGGATCTGGGCCGGCAGCAGTTTGAGACCAACTTCTGGGGCACGGTGAAGGTGACAAACGCCTTGC
The DNA here is from genome assembly GCA_038961845.1 of Xylophilus sp. GW821-FHT01B05. Classification (NCBI taxonomy): domain Bacteria; kingdom Pseudomonadati; phylum Pseudomonadota; class Betaproteobacteria; order Burkholderiales; genus Xylophilus; species Xylophilus sp. GW821-FHT01B05. Next base: position 3,429,861 of record CP152408.1, on the reverse strand, counting down.
TGCCACATCTCCGGGCGCAAAAGCAGGGGCAAATCATCACGGTGAGCTCCATCGTGGGATTGATCGGCCCGCCGAACCTGTCGTATTACAGCGCTTCAAAACACGCTGTTCAAGGCTACTTTAAGTCGCTGCGTTTCGAGCTGGACCAATTCAACATCAAGGTCAGCATGGTGGAGCCCGTCTGGTTTAAAACCAATCTTGGCCAGCATGCCGTCTCCGCAAGCAACGGGCGTATCGCTGACTACAATGCATATCGCGAGCAAGCAAATGCGGCCACGCAAAAGGGCATTGACGAAGCAGAGGCCCCCGATGCAGTGGTTAACACCATTACCACGCTGATGGATGCAAAAGAGCCAAAATTCAGTAATCCGGTGGGGAAGATGACTGGCATGATTCTTTTTTTGCAGAGCTATGCACCAAAAATGTTTGAGGGCTCGATCCTGAAGAGCGTAAAAACAGCCGCCAAGGCGCTACCGCGAAAAGTTTCCAAGGTTTGATCCTGAAGGTTGAACGTTTCAATATTTTAATAAAGGGCTGATCATGAAGTATTACCTGTGCAAGTTTATCCCGCCACGTGCGGACTTTTTGGCCACCATGTCTGCCGATGAGCAGGCGTGGATGAAGCAGCATGGCGCTTATCTGAATGAGCTTCTGGATCAAGGCCTCATTGTTGCCCATGGCCCCGTGATGGACCCTGCGGGCGGCTACGGTGTGTCGCTCTTCCAGGTGGCAGATCACCAGGATATCTCGGCGCTCACATCAGAAGACCCCATCATTAAGAACGGCGTGGGCCATTATGAGCACCATCCCATGCTTCATTTGAAGTCGCGGGGCTGATGCTTCTGGGGGAATGAAAAGCCCGAGTATTAAACGTTAATAAAGCCAAAGCTCCTGGCTGGAACAGTCTGATGTCCAAGTCCAATATTGCCGTGACTGCCGCATCAGAAAGCCGCCCGACTCAAATGTCGCGCCGGCACGCCCTTGCCACCGGCGGGTGAAGGACACCAAGGGTCTGACCGATGCGAAGGGCGTCGTGATCGGTGGTTGGCCCTTTGCGGCATCGTTGCGCAGATCTACGTGGCCATGTGCGGGGCGAGCGCCGGCCACGCCCGCACCACCAGCACCCGGAAATGGCTGCCGCGCAGATTGCGGCTTTCATCAAGAACACGCGCAAGAGCTGAGCCATGCCGGCGCCGCTTCGTTGGCCCACGGAGCGGCGCAGTACCATGCTTCTTTTTGTTACGGATCGTGGTGCGCATGAAAATTTCCGATTGGAAGATGGGGTCGAAGCTGGCGGTGGCTTTCGGCCTGATGGTGCTGCTGGTGCTGGGTTTGGGTGGGGTTGCGCTGGCGTCCTTGGCCCGGATCAATGGCAATGTGGTGGAGATCGCCGGCAACTGGCTGCCGAGCGTAGAGGCCCTGGGCAACATGCGTGTCAATGCCAACCGCCTGCGCTTGGCTGAAGGCACGCTGGTCATGTCGCGCACGCAGGACCAGAGCAATGCCCTGGCGGCTGAAGTGGCTGGCCAGCGCAAGGCGCTGGCGGATTCAGAGGCAATCTACCAGCCCTTGGTGACGCCCGGCGAGGAAGAGACCGCCTACCGCGAATACCTGCAACGGCGCGATGCCTACCTGAAGTCGCTGGACGAAGTGGTGCAACTGGCCCGCGCCGGCGGCGAAGAGGGCGTAGACGAGGCGGTGCGGCGCTTTGCCGGCGATACGCGCACGGTCTTCGAGGCCTTCGTGCAGTCCATGGCCCGGCTCACGCAGATCAACAGCCAGGGCGCGGCCGGCTCCCGCAGCTATGCCGAGGAGGCCTACGACACGGTGCGCCTGGGCGTGGTGGGCTTCGTGTTGGCCGCCATCGTCATTGGCATTTTTGTGTCGGTCTGGATGACCCGGCTGGTCACGCGGCCGCTGCGCAAGGCCATGGACGCATCGGCGCAGATCGCCGCCGGCAACCTGGCGGTAGACGTTGATGTGCGCGGCAAGGACGAGGTCAGCCAATTGCTGCAGGCCCTGGCCCACATGCGTGACAGCCTGGCCAAGGTGGTGGGTGGCGTGCGCGCCAATGCGGAGAGCGTGGCCACCGCCAGCGCCCAGATCGCCCAAGGCAACAACGACCTGTCGGCCCGCACCGAGCAGCAGGCTTCGGCCCTGGAAGAAACCGCAGCCTCGATGGAGCAACTGGGCTCGACCGTGCGCCAGAACGCCGACAACGCGCGCCAGGCCAATCAACTGGCCTTGAACGCCTCCACCGTCGCCATCCAGGGCGGTGAAGTGGTGTCTGAGGTGGTCGACACCATGAAGGGCATCAACGACAGCTCACGCCGCATCGCCGACATCATCGGCACCATCGACGGCATTGCCTTCCAGACCAATATCCTGGCGCTCAACGCTGCGGTGGAGGCTGCACGGGCGGGCGAACAAGGCCGCGGCTTTGCCGTCGTCGCCGCCGAAGTCCGCAGCCTGGCCCAGCGCAGCGCTGATGCCGCCAAAGAGATCAAGGGCCTGATCAGCGCCAGCGTAGAGCGGGTGGAACTGGGCACGGCCTTGGTCGACAAGGCTGGCGCCACCATGACCGAAGTCGTCACCGCCATCCGGCGCGTCACCGACATCATGGGTGAGATCAGCGCAGCCAGCGCCGAGCAAAGCGCCGGTGTCGGCCAGGTGAGTGAAGCCGTCACGCAGATGGACCAGGCCACGCAGCAAAACGCTGCGCTGGTGGAAGAAAGCGCTGCAGCGGCCGCCAGCCTGCGCGGGCAGGCCGAGGAGCTGGTGCGTGCCGTGGCGGTGTTTCAACTGGCGCGTGGCAGTGTGGCCATGGCCCCGCCAGCACGCGCAGTGCCCCAGCCAGCGCCGGCAGTCTCCCGTGCTGCGCCAGCACCGAAGGTGGTGGCCAAGGCGCCGGCCGCACCGGCCTCGGCCACGCTGCCTGCCCCGCGTGCCAGCGCAAGCGAAAGCCCGGCCCCGGCACCTGCGGCCAAGCCCGCAGCACCTGCGGCCAAACCGCCCGCTGCCGCAACCGCCGTTGCAGCGGGTGCGGACGACGACTGGGAAACCTTCTAGGCCTGCCGGAACGGCGAGCGCGTCTCCAGGTCTTCCAGGTAGCGCGCCACGCCTTCGCCCTCGCGCTCCAGAAAGCGCTCCACCGCATCGGCGAAGTCGGGCCGCGCCAGCCAGTGCGCGCTGGTAGTGGCTACCGGCAGCAGTGCCCGCGCCATCTTGTGCTCGCCCTGCGCGCCGCCCTCGAAGCGGTCAAAGCCGTGGTCTATGCACCAGGCCAGCGGCTGGTAATAGCAGGCCTCGAAGTGCAGGCAATCCACCCGTTCCAGTGCGCCCCAGTAGCGGCCGTAGGCTACGTTTTTTGAATGAAATATGCCTTCAGCCCAGGTACCGCTTGGGCTTATAGCTATCAAACTACTAGCAATGGGCTGGCCCGCGCGCTCGGCGATAAACTGTAGCCAGTGCTCGGGCATGTCCGCCTCCATGCGGCGAAAGAAGTCGCGGCTCAGGTAGGGCGCATTGCCGTGCTCGAGATAGGTGCGCTCGTAGCAGCGGTAGAAGAAATCCCAGTCGGCCGACGTGATGTCCCGGCCGCGCGCCCAGCGAAAGCTGACACCGGCCTCGGCCACCTTGCGCCGTTCCTGGCGGATCTTCTTGCGCTTTTCTTGCGCAAGGCTGGCGAGGAAGTCGTCGAAGCTTTTGTATTCAACATTGGTCCAATGGAATTGGACCGTATGGCGCAGCATCAGGCCCGCAGCACGGCAGGCGTCGATGTCTTCCTCTGCCCCAAACAAAAGGTGCAGCGACGACAAGCCTTGCTCCTCACACCACGCCACCAGTCCCTGCACCAGCAGGCGGCGCGCATCGGCATCGCGCGCCAGCAGCCGCGCGCCGGGCACGGGCGTGAAGGGCACGGCGACGACGGCCTTGGGGTAGTAGTCCAGCCCGTGCTGCGCGTAGGCATTGGCCCAGGCCCAGTCGAACACGTATTCGCCATAGGAGTGCGGCTTGGCGTACAGCGCGCAGGCGCCCAGCAGCGCATCGCCGTGCCACAGCGTGACGAAGGCTGGCGTCCAGCCGGTGGCGGGTACGGCGCTGCCGCTGGCCTCCAGCGCGTGCAGGTAGGCATGGCGCATGAAGGGCGTGGGATGGCGTTCGGCGGCCAGCAAAGCGTCCCAGGCCGCGGGGTCGATCTCCGAGGGGGAGCCGATGACCCGGATGACATAATCGTCCAGCTCTTTTTTCACCTGTTGTATGTCTTTCACCATCAGTGTCGCGCAGCTCAATTTCGTGGTCGGCGACATGGCCGGCAATGCACGCAAGATCGTCGACGCGGCGCATGCAGCCTACGCCACCGGCGCCCGCCTGTTGCTGACGCCCGAGCTGTCGATCTGCGGCTATGCGGCCGAGGACTTGTTCCTGCGGCCTGCCTTCATTGATGCTTGCGATGATGCCGTGAAAACGGTGGCCCGCGAGACCGCGGGGTTGAAGGACATGGCCATCATCGTCGGCCATCCCACCGGCGGCGATACACGCAGCCGCTCGGTAGCGGTGCAGTCGCGCCACAACACCGCCAGCGTGCTGCGCGAGGGCGAGGTCATCGCCAGCTACGCCAAGCGCGAACTGCCCAACTACCAGGTCTTTGATGAGCGCCGCTACTTCACGCCAGGGCAGGGCGTTTGCGTGTTCGAGGCCGGCGCGCCCGGCGAGCGAGTGCGGGTCGGCCTGCTGATCTGCGAAGACGCCTGGTTCGAAACGCCAGCGCGCTTGGCCAAGGCAGCCGGTGCCGAGCTGCTGGTGGTGCCCAATGCTTCGCCCTTCCACGTCGGCAAGTCGGGCGAGCGCATCACCCGCATGGCCGAGCGCGCGCGCGACGTCGGCCTGCCGCTGGTCTACGGGCACCTGGTCGGTGGCCAGGACGAGGTCGTGTTCGACGGCGGCTCTTTCGCCGTGCAGGCTGATGGCACGCTGGCCGTGCGTGCTGAGAGTTTCAAAGAAAAAGCGGTTGAAGTCCAAGTACAGCGCCGGCATGGCGCTATTGAAATAGTAGCTAGTGCAGCCGCCATCGCACCCGAGCGCAGCCACGAGGCCGACCTGTGGGACGCCCTGGTGCTGGGCGTGCGCGACTACATCGGCAAGAACGGTTTCCCGGGTGTGCTGCTGGGGCTGTCGGGCGGCATTGATTCGGCCCTGGTGCTGGCGATAGCGGTCGATGCCCTGGGCAAGGACCGCGTGCGCGCGGTGATGATGCCCTCGCCCTATACCGCGGACATCAGCTGGATCGACGCCCGCGACATGGCGGCGCGCCTGGGCGTGCGCTATGACGAGATCTCCATCGTGCCGCAGTTCGAGGCCTTCAAGGCCGCGCTCGCGCCCGAGTTCGCCGGCCGCGCAGAAGACGCCACCGAGGAAAACATCCAGGCCCGCATCCGCGGCACGCTGCTGATGGCGCTGTCCAACAAGTTCGGCAGCATCGTGCTCACCACCGGCAACAAGAGCGAGATGGCCACCGGCTACTGCACGCTCTACGGCGACATGGCCGGCGGCTTCGCCGTCATCAAGGACGTGGCCAAGACCACGGTGTTTGCGTTGGCGCGCTGGCGCAATGCGAATGACCCCTACGGCACCGGCAGCGAGCCCATCCCTGATCGCATCATCACCCGCCCGCCCAGCGCCGAGTTGCGGCCCGACCAGAAGGATGAGGATTCACTGCCCGCCTACCCAGTGCTCGACGCCATCCTTGAGCGCTACATGGAGAACGACCAGTCGGCCGAGCAGATCATTGCCGCCGGCTTTGCGCGCGCCGACGTCGAGCGGGTCACGCGCCTGATCAAGATCAACGAATACAAGCGGCGCCAGGCGCCGGTGGGTATTCGCGTTACGCACCGCAGCTTCGGCAAGGACTGGCGTTACCCTATCACCAGCAAATTCGCTTAGCCCCCTCAAGAACAGGACACATCCATGAAGCAGATCACCGCCGTCATCAAGCCCTTCAAGCTAGAGGAAGTACGCGAGGCACTGGCCCAGTGCGGCGTCACCGGCCTGACCGTCACCGAGGTCAAGGGCTTTGGCCGCCAGAAGGGCCACACCGAGCTCTACCGCGGCGCCGAGTACGTGGTGGACTTCCTGCCCAAGGTCAAGGTCGAGGTGGTGGTCAACACGGTGGACGTGGACCGCTGCGTGGAAGCCATCATCAACGCCGCGCGCACCGGCAAGATCGGCGACGGCAAGATCTTCGTCACCGGCGTAGAGCGCGTGGTGCGCATCCGCACCGGGGAAGAGGACGAGTCGGCGGTCTAAACCGCCAAGCTCACCAATCTCTTCAGATCACGCTGCGCAGCGGTATCCGGTCGCCGCTACGGTCAGCGGCGGCCTGCACCAGGCCCGGCAGCAGGGCTTCGGTGCTGGTGCCGGTCTGCAGCAGCTCCATCTGCCAGTCGTTCATGAAGCCGCTCGCCACGCTCTGCTGCAAGAAGCCCAGCAAGCTGTCGTAGTAGCCACCGGCATTCAGCAGCCCGATCGGCTTGGCGTGGTAGCCCAACTGGCGCCAGGTCCACACCTCAAACAACTCCTCGAACGTGCCAATCCCGCCCGGCAGCGCCAGGAAGGCATCGGCGCGCTCGGCCATCATGGCCTTGCGCTCGTGCATGGTCTGCACGATGTAAAGCTCTTCGCAGCGCCGGTTGGCAAATTCCTTGTCCACCAAAGACTGCGGGATCACGCCCACCACGCGCCCGCCGGCGGCCTGCGTGGCGTCGGCCACCATGCCCATCAGCCCGTTGTGGCCGCCGCCATAGACCAATTGGCCGCCATTGGCGCCGATCCAGGTGCCCACGGCACGGGCTGTGTCGGCAAAGATCGCCTCGTTTCCGGGGCGCGAGCCGCAGTAAACGCAAAGGGAAAAAGCAGGGTTGGCCATGGTCAGCGTTTCTTCGGAGGGGCGTGGTGGCTTACCAGCCGGGTGCCGGCCAGCGCGTCGTGCAAGAACTGCCGCTGTGGGTGAAAGCGGCTCAGCAGGGCCCAGATCGCGACCCAAGCCGGCAGGATGATCACGGTTTCGAGCGCGCTCAAATGCACCAGGGCAGCACCCACCAGCGGTGGCAGAAACCACAGCCAGCTCAACACATAACGCCCCAGCGCCCGCGCCTGCGTCACCTGGCGACCCTGGGCATCGACCAGCCGGATATGCCAGGTCTTCATGGCCAGCGTCTGGCCCTTGGACCAGAACCAGACGAAGTAGATGCCAAACACCACGAAGAGAAAGGCCTGCAACGCATGGCGGTTGTCCATGGCATTGCGGGTCTGGCTCAGGGTGCCGAACAGGTAGCCGGCGATGAACACCACGCCGAACATCAGCATGCCCTCGTACAGCCAGCAGGCCAGGCGGCGCGGCAGCGAGGGTGCTATCAGGTTTGTAGCTGAAAGCCCAGGCGTGGCCTGGGCTAGAGGGCTTTTTTGCCCAAATTCAGGGTTCATCGATCAGTGAAGACGCTCAAGGTGCCGCAGCCGGCGCTGCCGGGGCTGGCTGCGCCGCAGGGTGCTGCGGAAGGAGCGTATTGTGATCTACCTGGGTCGGCGATACGCCGATCCGCGGGGGCGGCTGCTTGCTGTCGGCGGGCGGCGTAGGCAGGTGGGTCAGGCGCGGCGACGGGTTGGGGCGCATGGCTGCGGCAGCGCCTGCAGGGCGTGGCGCGCCGCCGCCCGAGGCGAGCTTCTTACGTTCTTCCTCGCTCAGTGCCTGGTAGGCCTCCCAGCGCTCTTTTTTCTGGTCAGGGGCGAGCTTGCTGGTTTCGGCAAAGTTGAGCCGGGCCTGGGCGCGCTGTTGATTGCTCAGGGCTGCCCATTCGCTCATACGCACATGCAGGCGGATCTGCTCCGGTTCCGACAGGGATTCGAAGTTTTGCGAAATGGCTATCCATTTGCGCCGCTGCGTGTCGCTCATGCCGCCCCAGTGCGGCGCCAACGGGGCCAGGGCCTGGCGCTGGCCGTGGGTGAGGCTGGAGAACTCCGCCCTCGACGGTGTGCGGTTGGCTGCGGCGGTCTTGCCTGATAGGTGGATGCCACCGACCGGGTTGGCGGGCGGTGGTGTACCGGGTTGCGCGGCGGCCGAAACCGCCCACATGGCCGCCAGCAGGGCGGCGATCATGGCGGACAGGTTGTGGGGCGCGCTGATCATGCGTAGGGGTTCAGTGTTGCTCGCTGGCACTGTTCTTGAGGAATTCAACAAAGCCGGAGTCGGTGTAGGCCGCAGGCGGCAGGTCGTCAGAGAGCAGGGCGGAGTCCACCTCGGCCAGCTCGCTCACGCGGTTGTCGCTTTGCACCGAATGGATCAGCACCAGGCCGCCGACCAGCGCCACCAGCGGCACGGCCGAGGCCAAGCGCCCCCAGAAGCCCAGTTTGCCAGAGCCAAACGTGGCGGTAGCGGTATTGCCCTGCCCGAAGATGGCCGAGGCCGTGCGTGCACGCACGTTCACGACCTTGCGGCGCGCCAGGGCCTGCAGGCGCGCCATGCGCAGCCGCTCGGACAGGTCGTGCGGCAACTGCCGGGTACCCTCCGACAGGCGCGCGACGATGCGCTCGCCAAATTCGTCCTGTATATGGGCAGCGGTGAGTGTTTGCGACTTGTTCATACCTGGATTCCCTTCGCCTTCAGCGCCTTGCCTAGGGCCTGGACCGCACGTGAGCAGTGGGTCTTGACGCTGCCTTCCGAGCAGCCCATGGCCGCGGCAGTCTCCGCCACGTCCATCTCCTCCCAGTAACGCATCAGGAAAGCCTCGCGTTGACGCGGCGGCAATTGTTGTATCTCGTCCTCGATCTGGTGCAGGATCTGTGCCCGCCGGGTGGTGTCTTCCGCACTTTCGGTGCGGTGGCTGCCGTCGTCGATCTGTAGCGTGTCCAGCAGGTTGAAGTCGCCGTCCTCGCTGGACACCTCGAAATCGCTCATGTTCGAGAACAAGGCGTTACGTGTTTTCTGCCGGCGAAACCAGTCCAGCGTGCAGTTGGAGAGGATGCGCTGGAACAGCATCGGCAGCTCGTCGGCCGGGCGGTCGCCGTAGTGCTCGGCCAGGCGCAGCATGCTGTCCTGCACGATGTCCAGGGCCGCCTCTTCGTTGCGTACGTGATACACCGAGCGCTTGAAGGCGCGCGTTTCGACGCTTTTCAGGAAGTCGGAGAGTTCGCGTTCGGTGGCCAAGAAAGTCCGGCCGCTGGGGGCGGCGCTGTGGGGGCTCGGGGGCGTGTGGACGCCTCGTTTGTGGTGCTGGTGGAGCGGGTGCGATTATCGCATCGCCTTATTTTTTGCGGACCCAACGGGGCTGGTCGCGGCGAAATGCGATAATTCGCGTTGCACATCAAAAGGCAAACGGGTCCCGGTCCGGCGTAACAAGCATATCGCCCATGTCCGAGGGTCCTAAGTTCCGACACCGCCTCACAAGGGTTGAGTGAAGGAGCACCCAAGGTTTTTCGTTAGAGAAATTCGCAAAGGTTGATCATGGAAATCTCCAAAGCCGAAATCGCTTCGGCAGCCGCCGCCACAGGCGCGCGCACCGCATCCTCCACCGAACCGCAAGAGCTCATGGGCGCAGAAGTGCTCGTGAAGTCGCTCCAGGCCGAAGGCGTCCAGTTCATCTGGGGCTATCCCGGCGGCGCGGTGCTCTACATCTACGACGCCTTCTACAAGCAGGACAGCATTCAGCACGTGCTGGTGCGCCACGAGCAGGCGGCCGTCCACGCGGCAGACGGCTATGCCCGTGCCACCGGCAATGTCGGCGTGGCCTTGGTCACCTCCGGCCCCGGCCTGACCAATGCGGTCACCGGCATCGCCACGGCCTACATGGATTCGATCCCGATGGTGATCATCAGCGGCCAGGTGCCGACTGCCGCCATCGGCCTGGACGCCTTCCAGGAGTGCGACACGGTCGGCATCACCCGTCCCATCGTCAAGCACAACTTCCTGGTCAAGGACCCGCGCGACATCGCCGTCACGATGAAGAAGGCCTTCCACATCGCCCGTACCGGCCGTCCCGGCCCGGTGGTGGTGGACATCCCGAAGGATGTGTCCTTCAAGAAGGTGCCTTACGCCGGCTACCCCGAGACCGTGGAGATGCGCTCCTACAACCCGGTCAAGAAGGGCCACGGCGGCCAGATCCGCAAGGCGCTGCAACTGCTGCTGACGGCCAAGCGCCCTTATATCTACACCGGTGGCGGCGTGTTGCTGAGCAATGCCAGCAATGAGCTGCGCACCCTGGTCGACATGCTCGGCTACCCGGTCACCAACACGCTGATGGGCCTGGGCGCCTATCCCGCGTCGGACCGCAAGTTCCTGGGCATGCTGGGCATGCACGGCACCTGGGAAGCCAACAACGCCATGCAGCACTGCGACGTGCTGCTGGCCGTGGGCGCGCGCTTCGACGACCGCGTGATCGGCAACCCCAAGCACTTTGCCCAGAACGAACGCAAGATCATCCACATCGACATCGACCCCTCAAGCATCTCCAAGCGCGTGAAGGTGGATGTGCCCATCGTCGGCGACGTGAAGGATGTGCTGACCGAGTTGATCAACATGATCAAGGAGTCCACCCTCAAGCCCGACGCCCAGGCGCTGTCGGGCTGGTGGGACACCATCGCGGGCTGGCGTGGCCGTGACTGCATGAAGTACGACCCCGGCAACGGCGACGTCATCAAGCCGCAGTACGTGGTCGAGACGCTCTGGAACATGACCAAGGACGCTGATGCCTACATCACCTCCGACGTCGGCCAGCACCAGATGTGGGCTGCGCAGTACTACCACTTCGACGAGCCGCGCCGCTGGATCAATTCCGGCGGCCTGGGCACCATGGGCGTGGGTCTGCCCTACGCCATGGGCATCAAGCTGGCCAAGCCGGAATCCGAAGTGTTCTGTGTCACCGGCGAAGGCTCCATTCAGATGAACATCCAGGAGCTGTCCACCTGCCTGCAGTACAACACGCCGGTCAAGATCTGCGCGTTGAACAACCGCTACCTGGGCATGGTGCGCCAGTGGCAGGAGATCGAATACTCCGGCCGCTACAGCCACAGCTACATGGACGCGCTGCCCAACTTCGTGAAGCTGGCCGAGGCCTACGGCCACGTCGGCATGCTGATCGAACACGCCAAGGATGTGGAGCCGGCGCTGCGCGAAGCACGCAAGCTCAAGGACCGCACGGTGTTCATGGATTTCCGCACCGACCCCACCGAGAACGTGTTCCCGATGGTCCAGGCCGGCAAGGGCATCACCGAGATGCTGCTGGGCAGCGAGGATCTCTGAAATATTGGTAAAAAGTGGCTCTAGCCCTTGCTGGGCCTGGGCTGGTAGCTATCAAATAGGTAGCATCCCTTTCGACGAATCTATTGCCCGCCAAGCCCGCGCATTACCGTGCGCGGGGGAGGGCGGCAAAAAGAGGAATCTCATCAAATGAAACACATCATTGCCGTCCTGCTCGAAAACGAGCCCGGCGCCCTGTCCCGCGTGGTGGGCCTGTTCTCTGCGCGCGGCTACAACATCGAATCGTTGACGGTGGCCCCGACCGAGGACCCCAGCCTGTCGCGCATGACGATTCAAACCGCGGGTTCAGACGACGTGATCGAGCAGATCACCAAGCACCTGAACCGCCTGATCGAAGTCGTGAAGGTGGTCGACCTGACCGAAGGCGCCTACACCGAGCGCGAACTGATGATGGTCAAGGTGCGCGCCGTCGGCAAAGAGCGCGAAGAGATGAAGCGCATGGCCGACATCTTTCGCGGCCGCATCATCGACGTCACCGACAAGAGCTACACCGTGGAGCTGACCGGTGACCAGTCCAAGAACGACGCTTTCCTGCAGGCCATCGACCGCAGCGCCATCCTGGAGACGGTACGCACCGGCGCCAGCGGCATCGGCCGTGGCGAGCGGGTGCTGCGCGTCTAGCAACCACCACGTTTACCCCCTTCCCGCTGTGCTTCGACAGGCTCAGCATGGCGGGTTTCCTTGCAAGGCGAGTGTCTATCGGCCATCGCCCAGAGCCTGTCGACGGGCGGATTCGCCAACAAGAACCGGAGCTATATCCATGAAAGTTTTCTACGACAAAGACGCGGACCTGAGCCTGATCAAGGGCAAGACCGTCGCCATCATCGGCTACGGCAGCCAAGGCCATGCCCACGCGCAAAACCTGAACGACAGCGGCGTGAAGGTCGTGGTCGGCCTGCGCAAGGGCGGCGCCTCTTGGGACAAGGTCGGCAAGGCCGGCCTGCAGGTCGCTGAAGTGGCCGAGGCCGTCAAGGCCGCCGACGTCGTCATGATCCTGCTGCCCGACGAGCAGATCGCCAACGTCTACAAGAACGACGTCGCCCCGCACATCAAGCAAGGCGCATCCCTGGTGTTCGCCCACGGCTTCAACGTGCACTACGGCTTTGTGCAGCCGCGCGCTGACCTCGACGTGTGGATGGTCGCCCCCAAGGCACCGGGCCACACCGTGCGTGGCACCTACGCCCAAGGCGGCGGTGTGCCCCACCTGATCGCCGTGCACCAGGACAAGAGCGGCAAGGCGCGTGACCTGGCCCTGTCCTACGCCGCAGCCAATGGCGGCGGCAAGGCCGGCATCATCGAAACCAACTTCCGCGAAGAAACCGAAACCGACCTGTTCGGCGAACAAGCCGTGCTGTGCGGCGGTACCGTCGAGCTGATCAAGGCGGGTTTCGAAACGCTGGTGGAAGCCGGCTACGCGCCTGAAATGGCCTACTTCGAGTGCCTGCATGAGTTGAAGCTCATCGTCGACCTGATCTATGAAGGCGGCATCGCCAACATGAACTACTCGATCTCCAACAACGCCGAATACGGCGAATACGTCACCGGCCCGCGCATCGTGACGGAAGAGACCAAGAAGGCCATGAAGCAGTGCCTGAAGGACATCCAGACCGGCGAATACGCCAAGAGCTTCGTGCTCGAAGCCGCAGCCGGCCAGCCCACGCTGATCAGCCGCCGCCGCCTGAATGCCGAGCACCAGATCGAGCAAGTTGGCGCCAAGCTGCGCGCCATGATGCCCTGGATCGCCAAGAACAAGCTGGTTGACCAGTCGCGCAACTGATCCTCTGCGCTTGCAGCAAAGGCCACCACGCGGTGGCCTTTGTTTTTTGTGCGGCGCCTGCGGGCGCTCTTACACTCGCCAGTTGCGCTTACAAGGACCTGATCTATGCAGAATGCACCCCGCCCACCTGACACCGCCAACGATGGCGTGGTGGTGCGCAAGCGCCGCAAGGGCATCTATATCCTTCCCAACCTGTTCACGCTGGCGGCGCTGTTCGGCGGCTTCTATGCCATCGTCATGGCCATGAATGCGCGCTTTGACCTGGCGGCAATAGGGGTTTTCGTCGCCATGGTGCTCGACAGCCTGGACGGCCGCGTGGCGCGCATGACCAATACCCAGAGCGCCTTCGGCGAGCAGATGGATTCGCTCTCCGACATGGTGTCCTTTGGCGCTGCGCCAGCGCTGATCGCCTATGAATGGGCGCTGCGCGGCCTGGGGCGCTGGGGCTGGATCGCCGCCTTCGTCTACTGCGCCTGCGCAGCGCTGCGCCTGGCGCGCTTCAACGTCAACACCACGGTGGTCGACAAGCGCTACTTTCAGGGCTTGCCGTCGCCGGCTGCCGCGGCGCTGGTGATGGGCTTTGTCTGGTTGATGAATGATGCTGGCGTGCGCAACGGCGAATCGACATGGCTCAGTTGGCCGCAAGTCGCCTGGATCACCTTCGCCTTCACGCTGTACGCCGGCCTCACCATGGTCACCAACGTGCCGTTCTACAGCTTCAAGGACGTGCAGATGAAGAAGAGCGTGCCCTTTGCCACCATCGTGCTGATCGCGCTGGGCATCGCGGTGATCAACATTCATCCGCCGACCGTGCTGTTCAGCGTGTTTGTGCTCTATGGCCTCAGCGGCTATGCGGTCTACGGCTGGCGCAAGATGAAGGGCCGCCCGGTGAGTGTCATCAGCACTTCCACCGACGAGCCCGACGAGCGCAACTGGCACCGCTGATGGCGGTTGCGGCCGTCCAAAGCCTGTGCTAGAGTCCCGCCCTATGACCAAGATTTCGCTGGCCCTACTACTACTGCTCGACGGGCAGAGACGGTAGCGCACGCGCAAACCTCACTCGACGGCCCGTTTTGCACCAGCAACGGGCCGTTTTCCTTTTGGGGAGTTGCTGGGTTCCACCACCGCAGAAAGATATCCATCATGTTGCAGCAACCCTCTATCAAGTACCGCAGCTTCCCGCCGGTCGGTCTCAAGGACCGCACCTGGCCCGATGCCGTGCTGACGAAGGCGCCCGTGTGGCTGTCGACCGATCTGCGGGACGGCAACCAGGCCTTGATCGAGCCCATGGACATCGACCGCAAGATGCGCATGTTCGAGACCCTGGTGGCCATCGGTTTCAAGGAAATCGAGGTGGGCTTCCCCTCGGCCTCGCAGGTTGAATTCGACTTCGTGCGCAAGCTCATCGAGGAAGACCGCATCCCCGATGACGTCACCATCCAGGTGCTGACCCAGGCGCGTGACCAGCTCATCAAGCGCACTTTTGAATCCTTGCAAGGCGCTCCGCGCGCCATCGTCCACCTCTACAACGCCGTGGCACCCATCATGCGCCGCGTGGTGCTGGGCATGGACGAGGACGGCATCGTGGAGCTGGCCACCACCCACGCACGCATGTTTGCCGATTGCGCGGCCCAGCAGCCCAATACCCGGTGGTCCTTCCAGTACTCGCCAGAAATGTTCTCGGGTACCGATCTGGCCTTCTCCAAGCGCGTCGTCGATGCCGTGACTGAAGTCTGGCAGCCCACGCCCGAGCACAAGTGCATCATCAATCTGCCGTCCACGGTCGAGCACTCCACGCCCAACATCTTTGCCGACATGATCGAGTGGATGCACCGCCACCTTGAGCGGCGTGATTCCATCGTGCTGTCGGTGCATCCGCACAATGACCGTGGCACCGGTACCGCTGCGGCCGAGTTGTCGTTGATGGCCGGTGCTGACCGCATCGAAGGCTGCCTGTTCGGCAATGGTGAGCGCACTGGCAATCTGGATCTGGTGAACGTGGCGCTCAATCTCTATACGCAGGGCGTGTCGCCGGAGCTGGATTTCTCCAACATCGACGAGATCCGCGCCACGGTCGAACATTGCAACCAGTTGCCCGTGCATCCGCGCCATCCCTATGTCGGCGACCTGGTCTACACCTCGTTCTCCGGCTCGCACCAGGATGCGATCAAAAAGGCCTTTTCGGCGCGCAAGGACGGCGACATCTGGGACATCCCTTACCTGCCCATCGATCCGAAGGATGTCGGCCGCAGCTACGAGGCTGTGATCCGCGTCAACAGCCAGTCGGGCAAGGGCGGCATTGCCTATCTGCTTGAGAGCGAATACGGACTCGAAATGCCGCGCCGCCTGCAAGTCGAGTTCAGCCAGGTGGTGCAGCGTGCCATGGATGCCAGCGGCAAGGAAATGACGGCGCGGGACATCTGGGCGCTGTTCGAGCAGGAGTACCGCCTGCAGTCCATCGAGGTGCCCGAGCACCGGGTGGCAGAAGACAGCGTGGGCGGGCGCCACACGGTGCACCTGGAAGCGCGTATTGACTGGGCCAATGCCCGGCGCGATGTCAAAGGCCAGGGCACCGGCCCGATCGACGCCTTTGTTGCCGGGCTGCGCGAGGCCACCGGCCACGCGGTGCGTGTGCTGGACTATCACCAGCATTCGATCGGCTCTGGCGCCGACGCCAAGTCGGTTGCCTATGTCGAGATGCAGGTCAACGATGGGCCGAGCCTGTTTGGCGCGGGGGTGGATGTGAACATCGTGTCGGCGTCGTTGAAGGCCATTCTGTCGGGCCTGACCCGCTCTACTGCAGCTCCTGCGGCCTCCGCAGTGGCGGGGGAAGTGGTTTCGGTCTAGAACTTGCTTCGTAAGAGCCGGGAAGCTTGCCGTTAGGCAGCTTCCCGGCTTTTTTGTGCTCCAATGTCGCCTTTCCGCAGTGGCGGTTGATACATTTGCTTATAATTTCGGCAGAGCTTGAACTAGCGCGCGCAAGTAATTGATCTTGCGCGTTTTTTTGAGTTCAGTACACTCCTGCCCACGCCTACTTTTCCGCCGCGGAGATCCAATGATGTCAAGTCGTAAACACCCCGTCTTGCGTCGCCTGGCCCAGGCCTTTACGGCAGCCGTGGTTGCTACCGTTCTGGTGCACCCGGCCGCGGAGGCTGCGCAGCGCAAGAAAGTCATCGTCAAGCAGCATTCCACGGTGGCAGTGCAGGAGCGGCGGCAGGCCAAGCAGGCTGCGCCCCGCAAGGCGGCCACGGCGACACGTGTCAGCCGCACGCTGTCGGCGCGCAAGACTTCGGTTGCCAAGGTGGCCTACGTGCCCGAGCGTTTGTCTTTCGGCCAACTGGCCGGGCTGCATACGGCGCAAGATCCACTCGACCTGAAATCCAGCGTGGCCTTGGTTATGGACCAGGACACGCATGAGGTGCTGCTGAGCAAGAACGACAGCGCGGTGCTGCCCATTGCCTCCATCACCAAGCTGATGACCGGCCTGATCCTTAGCGAAGCCCGCTTGCCGATGGACGAGATGATCACCATCACGCAGGACGACGTCGACACCGAGAAGTGGAGCCGCTCCCGCTTGGTCGTTGGCGCGACGCTCAGCCGTGCCGAGATGATGCATCTGGCGCTGATGTCCAGCGAAAATCGCGCTGCGCACGCTCTGGGGCGCACCTATCCGGGCGGCTTGGCCACGTTCGTGACCTTGATGAATGCCAAGGCGCAGATGCTGGGCATGGCCGACACCCGCTATGTCGAACCCACAGGCCTTTCCAGTCGCAATCAGTCAAGTGCACGGGATCTGGCCACGCTGGTCGGGGCTGCGTACAACGAACCCACGCTGCGCGAACTGACCACCTCGCCCAGCTATGCCGTGGAAGTCGGCAAACGCACGTTGCAGTTCAACAATACGAACCGCCTGGTGCACAGCCCCGCCTGGGATATTGGTTTGCAGAAGACCGGCTTTATCAATGAAGCCGGGCAGTGCCTGGTTATGCAGGCCAAGATCGCGGGCCGCAAGCTGATCATGGTCTTCCTGGACTCCACCGGCAAACTGAGCCGCGTAGCAGACGCGGAGCGGGTGCGCCATTGGCTGGAGTCTTCGGCCGTTTCTGCGGCCACGCTGGGCAAGCACACCGACGGTTGAGCTCGGCAGTAGGGCTCAGGCCCGCTGTTGCGGCAAATGGTGACCCAGCGCCTCGGAGATTTCGCGGGCCGTAGCCTCTAGTTTGGGGAGCCAGCCCTCGTCCAGGCGATCCGCAGGGGCCGATATCGACAAGCCCGCCACCAGCTTGTCCTGGTCGTCGTAAATGCCGGCGGCCATGCAGCGCACGCCCAGTTCCAGCTCTTCGTTGTCGCGCGCCGATCCGTACTGGCGCGCACGCGAAAGCTCGCGCTCCAGTATGGGCAGTTGGGTGATGCTGTTGCGCGTATGGCCGCTCAGACCGGTGCGGGTGGCATAGGCGCGCACCCGTTGCGGGTCATCCGCCGCCAGGAACAGCTTGCCCACGGAGGTGAGATGCAATGGTGCCCGGCCGCCAATGGCGCGCACCACCTGCATGCCGGAGCGCTCGCTATAGGCGCGCTCCACGTAGACGATCTCATCGCCCTGGCGCACGCTCAGGTTGACTGGCTGCTGGATCAGCTTGTGCAGCTCGCGCATGGGCAGCAGGGCGGCGTCGCGCACGCTGAGCCGGGCCTTGACCAAGTTGCCCAGCTCCAGCAGGCGCATGCCCAGGCGATAGCTGCCGGCCTCGGGGCGATCCACAAAGCGGCCGATGGTCAGGTCGTTGAGGATGCGGTGGGTGGTGGAGGGGTGCAGTCCCGTGCGCTCGCTGATTTCCTTGAGCGAGATCGCGTCTTCACGGGAGGCCAGCACGTCGATGAGAGCGAACATGCGCTCGATCACCTGAACGCTGGGCGTGGCGGGCACGCTGGGGTCTGTCTTCTTCATGGAACCTGTCTGTGACAACGGTTCTTGATTTTATCTTGTGAAATGTAATCCTGCTTCAGGATTGCGCTGGGTTAGCGATATCTGGAGGCCGCCACCGCCCATCGATCAGCAGCTCAAAAGGCTTGAAGCGCGCCTTGTAGCGCATCTTGGCGCTTTGCTCGATCCAGTAGCCCAGATAGACGTGCGGCAGGCCTAATTGGCGCGCCTGCTCAATCTGCCAGAGCACGCCATAGGTGCCGTAGCTGGTGTCAGGTTCGGGGGCGTAGAAGGTGTAGACGGCCGACAGGCCGTCGTTCACGATGTCCAGGATGGACACCATGCGCAAGGCGCCCGCGCTGCCGTCCGGCAGCGTGTCGCGGAATTCGACCAGGCGCGAATTGACCCGGCTCTGCAGCAAGAACTGCGTGTATTGATCGATGCTGTCGTGGTCCATGCCGCCGCCCGCGTGGCGGCCGTTCTGGTAGCGCAGATAGAGCTCGTAGTGCTCTGGCACATAGCAGAGCTTGAGCACGCGCGCCTGTAGCCCGGCATGCTGCTGCCAGGCGCGGCGCTGGCTGCGGTCGGGCTTGAAGTGGTCAGCCAGCACCCGCAACGGCTGGCAGGCGCGGCAACCGTCGCAATAGGGCCGGTAGGTGAACATGCCGCTGCGCCGGAAGCCCTTGGCGATCAGTTCGCTGTAGATGTCGTTGTGGATCAGATGCCCGGGCGTGGCCACCTGGGAGCGTGCCTGCCGGTCCGGCAGGTAGCTGCAGGGATAGGGTGCCGTTGCATAGAACTGCAAGGCATGCAGCGGGAGATCCTTGAGGTGCGTCACGCGGCGGGCTGCACGAGGCTGAGGAGTGAATTCCAGTATACGGGCTCGAATCTCCAGGTGGGTGCGGGTTCTGCCGCCGCCTTCGCCATCGTGTCCAGAAACTCTGCCCGATCAATCTCGGTGGCGCCCAATGAGGCCAGGTGCCGTGTGTTTTGCTGGCAATCCACCATGCCGATGCCATGGTGGCGGCACAGCGCCACGAGTGCGGCCAGGGCGATCTTGGAGGCGTCGGTGCGCCAGGCAAACATGGACTCACCAAAGACCGCGCGGCCGATGGCAACGCAGTACAGGCCGCCAACCAGTTCCCCGTCGATCCAGGTCTCTACGCTGTGGGCGTGGCCGGCGGCATGTAGGGCGATGTAGGCCTGCACCATCTCCGGCACGATCCAGGTGCCTTGCTGCCCTTCGCGCGGGGTGCCGGAACAGGCGGCAATGACGGCGGGAAAGTCGTGGTCGATGCGGATCTCGCAGCCCGGCTGCAGCATGAAGCGCTGCAGCGTCTTGCGCAGGGAGCGGTGCAGGCGGAACGCAGCGGGCCGTAGCACCATGCGAGGACTGGGGCTCCACCAGAGGATGGGCTGGCCAGCACTGAACCACGGAAAGATGCCACTGCGATAGGCCTGCAGCAGACGCGCCACTTCCAGTGTTCCGCCAGCAGCCAGCAGCCCCGGGGCGGGATCTGCCTCAGCCCAGGCGCTGGCCGCTGCAGGAAAGGGGGTGTGGGCATCAAGCCAGGGGATCGGGCGTGTCATCAAGCTGCCAGTGGCGGCCAAAGAACACGATTGTTCCATGGCGCACGGCAGCGCCCCAGGGCGGATGCCCTCATTTACTGAGTGTGGGGCGCATCACCAGGGGGGCGGCGTTTTGGCGGCATCGTGGGCATGCTGCCAAGAGCGCTGGCGCAACCAGTCTTTTGCCGCGCCGAGCAGTGGTACTGCTGCGCACGCCAGCAACAGCGCAATAGAGAGATAGAGGTAGATTGACATGGCAAACCTCCTTGGGTCTTTGCAAACAGTACTCCCTGTCGGGGCAGGTTGCAAATCTAGGCGCTTACGTGGCATTCCCTGCGCAGCAGGGCCATGGCGTCATGCAACTGGTAGTCCAGGTCGCTGCGCAGCGTCTTTTCCGACTCCTGCACAAAGCTGGCCCACATCCGCCGATAGTCTTCCTGGAAGGCGCCGGGGGCATGGCTGCCGATGAAGTCGTGGGCCAGTTCCGGCTGCAGGCCGCTTTTGCGGATCTTGCGCACCAGGCTGGCAGCGGTTTTCTCGGTGAGCAGGGTCTTCCTGGGCGCACCGGTGGCCAGGCACAGGAACAGGGTGAGCAGCGAGTGCTCGTCGTCATGGCCCTGGGTGAGCTTGATCCAGGTCTTGCTGGCGGGCTGCGGGGGCTCTTCTTCCTCGGCCAGGGCGTGGTGATAGTGGTCCAGCTCGCCCAGCGGGTCATCCACCAGGAAGTAGCGGCCCCGGAATGCGGCGTTGGCGCGCAACAACGGGCGCAGGGCCTGGGCCGGGTCCAGCAGCTTGGGTAGATCCGCCAGAACGGATTGGCGCAGGGATTCGCACACTTCGCGCAGGGGCTCGGGCAAATGCAGCGGCAGCGCCAGCACGGGCGCTGCGGTTTTCTTTTTGCGCAAGGCAAGAAACAGCTTTTCGAACGCCACGGCGTTGGGCCATTCGGTGCTTTGCGGCGCCAGTGCGTGGATGAGCAGCCCGGTGCGAATCACCGATTCCGCATCGGCCCCGGCTTCTTCCAGGTCGTCGGCATCCAGTTCGAAGGGCTTGGCCAGCCACAGGGCGGCCTTGATGGCCTGTGCGAGCTGGCTGCGGCGTGCCAGCTCGGCCCGGTACTCCGTGTGGCTGCGCAAGGACCACAGAGCCAGCAGCGGGGTTTCTGCATCGGCAATGCCGTACATGCCGAAGTGGCTGCTCTCAGGCATGGCGATCAGGCGCTTGAGCATGTCCGATCCGCCCTTGGAGCGCGACAAAAACGAATGCTCGCGCAGCGATTGCGCGGCCTGGTGCAGATCGCCGTCGGTGCTGTCTTCCAGGTAGAGGCTCACCAGGTTGACGATGCGCTCGCGGGCCTTTTCCAGCTCGGGCCGCAGGTACTCGGTGCCAAAGTAGCGGGCAATCTGCACGATGCCCTTGGGGGCCTCTGTGCCTATGGCCTCCAGCTTGGCGGCGTCGATGATGCCGTGCTGCAGGCCGTAGGCCAGGGCCTTTTCGAAAAAGGGGCGGCCGTCGTGCAGCGACAGCGCCGACGAAGAAGTGGGCGTGGACATGTGGCGATGTGGCGCGGCGCTATCAGATGGCGGATTCCTCGTCAGACGCGCGTGCGGCTGGCGTGGCTTTGCCCCGGTCGGTGTCGGTGGTCTCGAACTTGCCGTCGTCTTCTTCTTCCGGCGTGTCGTTCTCGTCCACGCCCTCATCGTGCGCTCGTGCCTTGGCGCGCAGCACCAGCAGGGTTTCGATGAACAGGTCGCGGCATTCGTAGCGCAGCAGCCAGGCCAGCTGCATCCAGTCGCCGTCGGCCACCTCGTCTTGCGTGATGCGCGGCTGTACATAGGCCGAGGCCATCAACTGCTCTTCAGACAGCATCGGGTCGTAGTCTTCTACGGCATCGAAGTTGCCGGTGCGGGCAAAGGCTTCGACACGGCTCCACTTTTCTGCAAAGTAGTTGGCCAGGGCTTCGCTGCCGCCTTCCAGGTCGCCGATGGCGTTCAGAAACTCCAGCGTGTCTGCGTCTTCGCGGAAGATCACCGCGTTGACCATGCTGCGCAGATGCGTGTGGCTCAGGTCCTTGTACTGCTTCTCCAGCACCATGGCGCGGGCAAACTGCTCGGGGGTGACCAGCAGGTTGACGACAGACGCCTTGGAGTCGTCGTACTCGCGCATCACGGCCAGGATGTCTTTGGGCGCCAGTTGGTCCAGCACCACCATCAGGGCCTTGTCGCCCTCGGTGTCGGCCAGTTCAGCCAGGGCCGATTCCGCGCCCACGATGTCGCCCGCCGCAATCAGGCTTTTGGTTTGGGTGATGAGTGCCAGGTGGTGGTTCATATGCAGTGAGCCCCTATCAGTCTTTGCGTTCAAAGCCTTGGTCGGCCAGCCAGTCGGCGGCGGTTTCTTCGCGGGTGCGCTGGTCTTGCGAATCGCGCGCGTCGTCTGCGTCGAAGCGGCTGAAGTCGTCATCGGCGCTGGTGTCATCGCTGTCTTCTTCGTCCTCCGCATCTTCCTGGACCGCGGCTGGCGCCGAGCGGGCGTGGTGGTACAGATACTCCAGTCCCGCCGCCAGCGTCAGGAAGTTACTGCCACCAGGTTCGCGCAGCACGGTTTGCGCCAGGCCCACGGCCCAGGGCTCCAGCTGGATGCTGTCCTTCAGGCTGTCCCAGGCGGGCAATTGCTCGGCATGCAGGCCCAGCAGGTGTTCCATCTTGGCCGGGCCGGTAAAGCGAAAGCCCTGGTGGAAGACCACCGCCACCATCTCGGGGCTCAGCTCCATCATCTGGACCAGAAAGCCCATTTCATTGCGCTTCTGCGTCAGGCGCTGGCGCAGGACATTCTTGTCTTCGGAGTCGAAACTCAGGTCATCCAGCTCTGCCTGGTAAGCCGAGCGGAGGTCACGGAAGTAGGGGGAGAGTTTCATGAAGGGAGGATGCTCTTGAAATAGGTTTGCCAGATGTCCTGCGCGGTGGCCAACGGGTCGTCCAGCAGGTTGCGGCGGCGGTTGCTGTCGTAGGCCTCGCGCTGCGTCTCGTCCGACAGTACCTCGTACGCCTTTTGCACCGCCCGAAAGCGCTCCGCCGCGTTGGGCGAAGGGTTCTTGTCGGGATGGTGCAGCGACGCCTGTTGCCGGAAGGCCTTCTTGATGTCGGCCAGCGACGCGTGGCTGCTCAGCCCAAGGGCTGTGTAGTGGTCTGTCATGGGACGAGTGCAATGAAGCTGATGGTGGGCATGCCAAGCCGCAAGTATCGGCAAAAGAAAAAACCCGCTATGCAGAACATAGCGGGTTTTCCAGAGGCCTTGCGGCTTGTAGGTGGCTCCTCGACCTGGGCTCGAACCAGGGACCTACGGATTAACAGTCCGGCGCTCTACCGACTGAGCTATCGAGGAACAAGCCTTAAATTATATGCAATGGATTCGTCGATTTGCGCCCGCCGGCTGCATTTTTTGCATTGATGCGATCCCCGCTTGTATCAACGCCAAATGAAAATGCCCCGCTACCTTGTGGGTTGCGGAGCATTCAGAGGCCTTGCGGCTTTGTGTCTGGCTCCTCGACCTGGGCTCGAACCAGGGACCTACGGATTAACAGTCCGGCGCTCTACCGACTGAGCTATCGAGGAATAAGCCTTAGATTATAGCCTGCTTTTCTGCGGTTTCTTGGCCACCCCTTCAAAGCGCAACGCTCAGCCCCAGGCGCAACGTGCGCGGTGCACCCGGGTACAGGTAGACGTGGCCGTACTGGTAGGGGGACTCTTTCCAGTAACGGCGGTCCAGCAGGTTGTCTATGTTGGCCTGCCAGCGCAGGGTCTTGCCGCCCACTTTCTGCTCGTAGCGCAGGCCCGCGTCCAGGCGCGCCCAACTGGGCAGCTCTATAGAGCCATCGGGCAGCACGGCGCGGCGGCCTTCGTGCGACAGGGCGCCGACCAACTCCAGGCCCGGCAGTGCCGCAACGCGGTAGCCCGCTTGCGCGCGCAGCGTGTGATTGGGCACATTGGTGGGGCGCTGGCCGTTGATGGTGGGCTCGGCCGTGCTGCCCTGGCGCTTGGCGTCGAGCAGCATCACGCCACCGGCCAGGCGCCATGGGCCCTGCTGCCACTGCGCGCTGGCCTCCAGGCCCTGGTGGCGCGCATCGCCGTCATAGGCGCCTTCGCAAGGCGTGATACCCAGGCGGTTGCAGGCATCCAGGTTGGTCACCGGCCGCACGATGTGGAACCAGGCCAACTGCCAGCGCAACACCTCGTCGCCGCCCTTCATGCCGATTTCCCACTGGCGCGATTTGACGGCGGGCAGGGCAACGCCGGCATTGGTGTATTGCGATGGCTTGTTGGGCACGATCTGCGACTCCACACCTTGGCCGTAGCTGGCGTAGACGATGCGGCCCGGCGCCAGCGCGTAGCTGGCGGCCAGCCACGGCGTGGTCAGGCCGGCGTCGTAGTCGGTTGGGCGCGTGCCGTCGGTGCGCACGCTCTCGCGCGACAGGCGCGTGTAGCGCAGGCCAGCCCAGGTGGTGAAGCGCGGGTTCCAGCGGATCGCGTCTTGGGCCGAGAACTCCAGCGAATGTTCGTCGCGGTTGGTGTTGGTGTCGGTCAGCGTTGGGTCTGCCGGCGTGAACAGCGTGCCTGCGACGTTGCCGCTGCCCACGTAGTTGTAGGCCTGGTCCTGGAAGCGGTTGCGCACGCGACTGGCCAAGATGCCAAAGGACAGGTCGTGCGCTACGCCGCCAGTCTGCGCATGGCCTTGCAGCGTGAGGTTGGCGGCTTGCTGCAGGCGGCGCTCGTTGTCGCTGCGGAAGTCATAGAGGTCGTAGGTACCGTCAGAGCAGTAGCGGTCGTAGTTGCCCTCGGCGCCGCAGCCAAAGGGGTAGGCCAGCCGGTCATCGCTCTTGAGCCGTTGCTGGCCCAGTTGCGCAGACCAGCGCCAGCGGTCATTCAGGGCTTGCTGGAAGCGCAGCGTGCCGGTCAGTGCCTCGAACACCGAGGGCTGCGACCAGGGCTGGTTGTTGAGGTTGATGCGCGGGTCCGCCGGCGCGGGCAAGGTGTTGCCCAGCAGGCTGAAGCCGGCCTGGCTGGGCTGGGATTTGCGGCTCCATTCCACCTCTGCCTCCAGCACCGAATCGCGGCTGATGCGCCAGTCGGTGGCCAGCGACAGCAGGCTGCGTTCGCCGTCCAGGTTGTGTGCCAGCGGCCGCAGGCGCTCCTGCGCAAGGTTCAGGCGATAGCCAAACTCGCGGTCTACGCCAAAGCGCCCACCCAGGTCCACCGCGCCCAGCAGGCTGCCGCGCGACGTCGTCTCCACACGCACCTCGCGCAGGTCGTGCTCGGTCGGGCGCTTGACCACGTAGTTGACCAGCCCGCCCGGCGCGCTGGTGCCGGCCTGGATGCCGCTGGTGCCCTTGAGGATCTCGATGCGCTCTTTGTTGTCGAGCGGGATCGTGGTCTCTGCGCTGATCGGCAGGCCTTCGCGCCGGTAGTTGAAGCGGTTGTCCAGTACAAAGCCGCGCACCGTCAGGAAGTCCCAATAGCCGGGCGAGTTGTAGGCGTCGGTGACGGAGGCGTCGAACTGCGTCAGGTCCGCCAGCCGCCGCGCGCCGCTGGCCTGCAACTGGGTGCGGTCCACCACCGTGGCAGACACCGGCACCTCTTGCAGCGGCAGATCGCCAAAGCCGGCGATGTCGGCCTGCGGCGCCGCGCGGCGGTCGTCGATCGTCACCGCCTTGAGCGTGGGCGCGCTGTCGGGTGTGGTTTGGGCAGCAACGCCCGTTGCTATAAAAACAAGAGCTGATAGCCCTTGCTGCACCTGGGCTAAGCCCACTTTTCTTATAAATGCCACAACGTCATCCTTGGACGGTTGGGCAGGGCGAAGACGTGCGGGACGCGGGTGGCCATGAACGGCCCCGGTCAGAACATGCTTTCCCTGCGCGAGGATTACCTCAATCAGGTTCGAAGGGACTTTCTCAGTCGCCCCGCATCGCGCGGCAACACCCCCAGCGGCTGCGCGGCCTGGGCTGCGCAGTGGGGGGATTTTATGCGGTGGGGTGGGGGCCGCTGTTGGTTTGCGGCGCCGGGAGGAGCGTTTTGTGGCGCGGCGACGAATGCCTTGTGGATGGAGTAGGGGCGAAGAGCCCGTTTGTCCGAAAGGCGCCGGGCGCTGGCGGCTGTGGGCTCTGGCTTGTCAGCGGATTGAGATGTGCGGAAGGTGTATGGTAAGCGGCTGGCGAACCCATCTTGAATGAGGTGGTGAGGCTGAGCAAGATCGTGTGCACGCAACATTGGCGTGGACACGATGCTCAAAGACCCTCAGACACCGCGCTATGCGCAGCGGCGTACGCACCGCACCTATACCCCGCAGTTCAAGGCCGAACTGGTGGCCGCCTGCCGACAGCCCGGGACGTCCATTGCTGCGGTAGCCCTGCAACATGGCATGAACGCCAACGTACTGCACCGCTGGCTCAAGGAATGGGCGCAGGGACTTCACCGTCTTGAAGTTGGCGTCAGCACTGCGGTCGTTGCTTCCCAACCCCCGGCCTTTATCCCCATCGAGCTGAGCGTAGTACCGCCGGCGTCTACTGGGGAGCTACCATCAGCGCCCTTGCCAACGTCAGCGGACGGCATCCGCATCGAATGCCAGCGCCCCGGCATGTCCGTGACCGTGCACTGGCCCTTATCCGCTGCTACCGAGTGCGCCCAGATGCTGCGCGAATTACTGCGGTGATCCGCACATGATCAGGATTGACGCGGCTTGGCTGGCCACCACCCCGCTGGATATGCGCGCAGGCACCGACACCGCGCTGGCGCGGGTGATCGCCACCTTCGGCTCTGCCCAGCCGCACCACGCTTACGTCTTTGCCAACCAGCGCGCCAATCGCCTGAAGGTGCTAGTGCACGACGGCGTGGGACTGTGGCTGGCTGCGCGCCGACTGCACCAGGGCAAGTTCGTCTGGGCACCGGCAGGCAGTCCGAACGTGGCGTTGGAACACGCCCAGCTCAACGCCCTGGTGCTGGGCCTGCCCTGGCAGCGTGTGGGCTCGCAAGGTGCCATCACCGTGGTCTGAATCGTCGGCGTAGGGGCGTGGCCGTGGCAATCGGGAGATGCGTCAATGGCCGGACCCAGGGTGAGCGGGCACACTGCCAGCCATGGTGATCGACGAGCAGGCCCTGAGCGAACTGGACGCAGAGCAACTGCGCGAAGTGACCCAGCGCCTGCTGGCCGAACTGCGTCACCAGCGCGCGCTCAACGAGAAGCTCACCTATGAGTGCGCGCTGCTCAAGCAGTTGAAGTTCGCCGCCCAATCCGAGCGGCACAGCGCCGATCAGAGGAGCCTGCTGGAAGAAGAGCTCGACAGCGATCTGGCCGCCGTCTCTCACGAGATCGAGCAGTTACGAGCGGCTCAACCTGCCACCGACAAACAGCAGCCCAAGCGCACGCCGCTGCCGGCGAACCTGCCCAGGCGCGAGATCCTCCATGAACCCGAATCCACCACCTGCGGCACGCTCGGTTGCGGCTGTCAGCTCAAGCGCATCGGCCAGGACGTGGCCGAGAAGCTGGACTACGTGCCCGGCGTCTTCACGGTGGAGCGCCACATCCGTGGCAAGTGGGCCTGCGCCCAGTGCCAGACGATCACCCAGGCGCCGGTGGGCGCCCACGTCATCGACAAAGGCATCCCGACAGCCGGCCTGCTGGCCCAGGTGCTGGTGGCCAAGTACGCCGATCACCAGCCCTTGTACCGGCAGGAGAACATCTTTGGTCGCGCCGGTCTGGCGATTCCAAGATCCACCTTGGCGCAATGGGTGGGCACCTGCGGTGCGCGGCTGCAACCGCTGGTCGATGCCCTGAAGGCCGAGGTGCTCGGCCACCGGGTGTTGCACGGTGATGAGACCCCGGTGGCCATGCTCAAGCCGGGCAACGGTAAAACGCACCGGGCCTACCTGTGGGCGTATGCCCCAGGAGCGTTTGAAGCCACGCGTGCCGTGGTCTATGACTTCTGCGAGTCACGCGCCGGGGAACATGCCCGCATCTTCCTGGGGGACTGGCGCGGCAGTCTGATCTGCGACGACTACGCCGGGTACAAAGCCAGCTTTGCTCAAGGCGTGACGGAGGCCGGCTGCCTGGCGCATGCCCGGCGCAAGTTCTTCGAGCTGCACGCGGCGGGCAAGAGCCAGATCGCCGAATTGGCCCTGGCGCAGTTCGCCCGGGTCTATGAGATCGAACGGCAAGCTCAGAGCCTAGCGGCACCAGAGCGGCTGCAGGTACGCCAGCAATACAGCCGACCGATACTGGATGCCTTGCATCAATGGATGGTGCTGCAGCGCCAGCAGGTGGCGGGCAACTCGGCGACGGCCAAGGCACTGGACTACAGCCTCAAAAGATGGGCTGCGCTCACGCGCTTCGTCGATGACCCGCAGCTGCCGGCGGATAACAATTGGATCGAGAATCAGATCCGGCCCATTGCCCTTGGGCGCTCGAACTGGTTGTTTGCCGGTAGCCTGCGCGCGGGCCAGCGGGCAGCTGCCGTGATGAGCCTGATCCAGTCGGCGCGCATGAACGAGCATGACCCGTATGCCTACCTCAAGGATGTGCTGACCCGGCTGCCCACGCACAAGGCCGGCCGCATCGATGAGCTGCTGCCACATCGCTGGCAACCTGCCAGCATCTGATCATCAGCCATGACCGCCAGCGGCGGTCAACATGGGTTTGCCGCGCGCTTACGGTGTATGTCCGCTTTGCAGCGATTGATGACTTTCGGCGCGCGGGCGTCCTTGGTCAGCTGTCGGCCAGGAGCAGGTATTGGTTTGATGTCGAAGCGGACGCTCAACGTTTGACTTAAGCGGACTGCCGAAGGCAGGTCCGCTTGAAGGAATGGTTAGCCTGCACTCGGCGTAGGCAGCGGCTTGTTCATTTCAACTTGGAGAGGACGAGCAGTTCCTGCACTGTGTCGCGCAGATCCTTTAGGACCTTGTCGAGGTCTTCCCGGTGCGCGTTGTAGCGGCGATTGTGCGCCGCCTTGTCGCCCAGTTCTTTGAGCTTTGGCAGAACTGAGCGGACTGTACGACCGAGCGTCCAAGTTTGCTCGGCGAGGACTCTGTCGACTAAGTCTTTCAAGAAAAGGTAGTTGCCCACTGCGTCCTTGATGCGAGCCTCAATCTTGTGTGACTCATAGCACTCGATGATCAGGGTCTCCAGCAGCCGTCTGATCATCACTGCGCAAGCGTCATACCAACCGTTGGCGTAAGTCCCATTCGCCTGATGTGCTACGCGCTCAATATAGCCCCGAGTGCCGCGCACCATCGCCATGTATATGACCGGCTCATCTCGTGAGACTGCAGTTTCGGACGGTGGGCGGATTGTTTCATTCACTAGCCGCTGTAGGCCGGCGGCCAGTGCAACGGCATCAGCAGCTGGGCGCTCTGCCATGGCGCTACTTAATGTACGTTCCGAGATGCTTTGCCATGCTCTCAAATATTCGGTCGATTTGTTCGGCAGAAGTGTCGGGCGAGATGTGTACCTGCACGTCGATATGTATTGCCGGTGCTCTGCGATGTGGCGTTGACGCAGGATGATCTGAGCCTTGATGCGTATCTACCGGAGGTGTCGGCGGTGCCGGCGCTGGTGCCGACTTTGCCGATGCCTTAGCCTCCGCCTTCGGTTTGGACTTGGGCTTGGGCTTGGCAAGTCTTACAGGTGAGACTGAACCGGTCTTCTCCTCTGGCTTTGCCGGGTCGGCTTGACTGAGTAGGAGATATGTGTCCGTGTACATGCGAGCCGCGGCCTCGCCGACGTGACCAACCTTCATGAACCACGTCTTGATCTGTTTCTTCTGTCCAGAGTCGGCATCCGGAAAAGCCTCAATCAGCTCTGATGGATAGATCTTCTGTCGAATCTCGTGGCAGACGGCGGCGTATTCGTCATCATGTCGCCAGCGCGTCGCCCATTCTGTTGGCTTGTTGTCTTCGTCCAAAAGTCCCAACTCTCGCAGCGGGCTAATTACATTTGAACGCGCGGATCCGTCTGCCATTGGGGCCAACGACATCACTAGCGTGGGCGTCACGACGGAGGGGACGGTCTTCTTGAAGCGATCTCGAAGGAGCCACCAGAGCTTTCGGCTGATCTTCGGGTATGTTGCTGCAGTGGCCACTAAATCCTCCCGTTCGTGAGAGCGCAATGGTAAGCGCGTGGGGTCTTGGTGAGGGCTAACGCTGGAGTTAAGCGGCGGCGAAGCCGTCCGCCTTGAACGAAATGTTAGGCCGCGCCCGACGAATCAGGCGCGCCGTTTGCAGACCAATATTGCCAAGCACCCGACTCTACGCCATTAGCATAAGCCCCTTCTGCAGCGACCTGACCGTTGGGGTGATAGTCCCGCCAGGCTCCGTGCTCCTTGCCATGCTCATAATTGCCCTCAGAGGCGAGCAAACCACTCTCGTGGTACGCACGGAATAGGCCGTGCCGAATCCAAGTTGAGCCATCGGCTGCCAGGTAACGCGAGTACCGGAAGCGGATAGCACCGGACGGATATGGAATTTCAGCTATATGAAGATCGCTCATAGCGGCCTAACGTTTGAGATGAGAGGCGGCACCCGGCTTGCCGGGTGACGTCCTCTCGATTGAAGGGTTAGGCGTCACTTCTTTGCAGTCAGGGATACGTGCTTTCCATCGCCCCAACCGTCATGGATTGAGAGAGTTACGGGAACTGAGTACTCTTGGCCGCCCACAGACGACCAGCACTCTGCCAACCATTCTTTGATGCTGTTTGCAGCAGCATGAGTGTTTTTAGGCTCCAGTTCTGAAAGCACATCTAAGCCAAGATCGAGTGACATCGCGCGGCCCGGATAGATTGATTGGTCTGACTTGCTGACTCTCTTGTTCTTCCCATCGAAGTACATCCAGGCGTCTGGAGCGCCGCCGTCGTCTTGAAAGAAGATCTGTATCTCAGCGCTTGTGACTTCCGCTGGAAGAACTTGATCGAACAGAGCACGCAACCTCTGCATTGCTTGCTCGCGCCGACTGGCGAGGAGCTCCGAACACCAATGCGCGAATGCGCCTGAATCAACGATGGTTGGAGGCATGGTTTGGGGACGCCGAACGCAATGTATCCCGCAGAACCTGCGGAATAAGCTGGACGAGGCGGGATATTCTGGGCACGGCTTCCTCCTGAAAGTGGCTTGCAGCCTGGATTGGCGATCGATACGCTGTGCAAAACACAGTTATAAAAATCCCATGAAACCCGGCACACCTGTTTTGCGCTCCACACGACTGTTGGACCAAGTCCGGGAGCGTGTTAGTTACCGGCACTATAGCCTCAGCACCGAGAAGGCCTACCTGTACTGGGTACGCTTTTTCATTCGTTGGCATGGCCGCGCCGGAGGTATGCGGCATCCGCGTGACATGGGTGCGCCAGAGGTGGAGGCTTTTTTGACCATGCTGGCCACCGAGCGCAGGGTATCGGCATCCACGCACAACCAGGCCCTCAGCGCGTTGTTGTTTCTATATCGGGAAGTGCTGAGCATCGATTTGCCTTGGCTGGATGGCGTGAGCCGCCCGGCGCAAAAGCGCCGCATTCCCAATGTGCTGACCAAGGAGGAAGTGGCCGCGCTGTTCCAGTTTCTCAACTCGGACATGCGTCTCTTGGCGCAACTGCTGTACGGCACGGGAATGCGCCTTATGGAGGGGCTGCGGCTGCGCATCAAGGATGTGGACTTTGACCGCCATGTGATTATCGTGCGCGAAGCCAAGGGCAACAAGGATCGGGTGGTGATGTTGCCGCGTGCTTTGGCTCCCGCATTGCGTCAGCAGCTTTTGCACGCCCGTCATGTTTGGGAAGAGGACCGGCAGGCGCAGCGCGGCGGTGTGCAAATACCGCATGCACTGGAGCAAAAATATCCTCGGATCGGCAGTACCTGGGGGTGGTTCTGGTTGTTTCCATCGCCGTCGTCAGCGCAGGCACTGAAGATGGCTATTTCCGAGCGCTTTACGAAGAGCGCTTGGACACATTTAGCTTAAAACTCTATATAAGCTCCTGCTGTATCCCTACAGGGGCAGTTGGAAGCGTGGAAATCGGAATACTCCGAATAGTCGCCATGTCGGCGACAACTCGCGTGATGTGGTGGGTTGTATTTACTTGCCGCCATGCAGACGGACCGCCAACGCTCTGAGCATTTTTTCGCGCAACGTCATAAATCAATCGATCAGCCTCAGAGAATTCTGGCCCAGAGAACTTTCCGCTATCAACGATCCACCCGTATACCCCCCTCATTCGGTGAGACCAATTTCCCTCATTTTCTCCCCGGACGATCATCCAACTTTCCTGCGTGGTGTAGCGGCAGTGAACAATTGGCTGAGCTCCGCCTCCGCTGCGAAAGTCGATCTTTGCGTTGTCCGCTCCGAAATCTCCAAAGATCATGTGCTCCGCCGTCGACGGATCAAATTTGACGGCAGCTTTCCAGGCATGCCACTCATTGCGAGGTTGGGTGAAGGTCTCCCCAGGATCTGCGGGGATTTTCTCAGGGTAATGCGTTCCCAAGAAGCAGATCAACTGCCAATGGCCAAGGGCTTGAAGCTGTTCCAAAGCTCCCCGAATAATGGGCTCAACGACCGAAGGAAAGGAGAGGTCAGCGTCAGAGAAATCGGCGAAGACAGTGCAGGCGGACGCCGATAGGTCCAAGCCGCTCAACACAGCCTTGATGCGCAAGTCGAGCGATTGATCGGCCAAATCACCGGACTCAATGCGAAGGCCGAATTTCAATTTGGAGTCTGTCAGAAGCGCGCTTTTGAAGGCCTTTACTCCCACCTTCTCAAGCGTGCCGATGGTGGCGACCGGGATCGCGAAGACACCCATACTGCGTGCACGAGCAAAAAGGGCAGGAAGCCAGCTACTGACTTCCTGCCCTGATTTTTCCTTGAGTAAGGCTTTGACATCTACGAATACCTCGCGATGTACCCAGTATTTGGCAACCACAGCGCCCACGTCAGGTACACCATCGGCAGTCTCAAAAAATGATCCCTGACTTCCGCAATCGCGTTCTTTTGCTGGAGGAACGATGAGCAGAGGCGCAATGCAATCGGCAACATCAGGCTGAAGCCAAGCCAATCCCTCCAACTCCCCGCGCTTCATACGCAGTGCAGGAACGTAGATAACTTTCTTTCGATCAAGCATCAGAAGCCTCCGCTAGGAAGAGTTTTCGGACTGTGCCAAGTCCAATCTTGTTGGAAAAAAGCGCGTAGTTGCCACGCTCGAAACGTATACGGCCATACACGATGGCAGGAGCAATCCCGAGTTGCTTGGCAAAGTTCTCAATAGGAGCGGACACCTTAGCAATGCGTGCTGGGGAGCGAGCCCAATGCTCCTCAGGAAGCAGCAGGTCGGAGGCAAACTTGTTCGCCTCCTGCTCGAACTCATCCACCTCAACATGCTCGACGTCGTCGAAGAAACCCGATGCGAGGCCTGTTCTGTAATGCAAGATGACGTGAGCCACTTCGTGCATCAGCGTGAACCAGAAGTTGTCCACCGCGTCGCGCCGAAGCGTCAGGCCGATAACAGGAATGTGCTCTACCAGGAAGGCCGCCCCATCAACCTCCATGCCTGGGATATTTCTTTCGATGACAAGCACGATGCCATGCTCTCGGAGCAACTTTTCCGCTTGCAATGGCCCATTAGGGTGAGCACTGAGCTTGGCCAACTGCTTGAGCCACGAGAGCTCCAACGGGCGGTATGACAGTCGATCAGCATTGATGATTCCCTCGGCGCGACGAGTGACCTGTGCCTTCCACGAGAGCAGAACCCAATCTTCCGAATGGTCTTTGACATTGATGCCTGTTCGCAAAAGCGATGGCGTTCCATATCGCCCGACATGTTCAGTCACGTGTCGAATAAGACGCTTCTTTGCATCCTCTTCGTCTGAATCCTGCCCTTCAAGCCAGCCATGGGCACGAGCATGCTTCAACACCTTCTGCAGCTCCGCCGGATTCAAATCGGGCGACGGAAGCCACTTTGACACCTGGGATGAATGGAACTGAGCCGACAGCTCCACGGAAAGAGCTCGCGCCACCTTCATGTAGTTGGCAAGGTTGATGCTGCGATATCGATCTGACTCCCAGCGCTGAATTGCCTGTTCTTGCAATCCGAGCTTCCTGGCCAAATCCTTTTGCTTCCAGTTTTGAGCCAGCCGTGCAACGATCAGCAAGTCACCTAGGTCAGTGCCTGCCAACTCCTTCATCAGCTCAGTATTGCCCCCCTGGGCTTGGCGAAAAGCATCCAGCCTTTTCGACAGCTCTCGCCTCTCAGTTGTCAGAGACCGACGGATGCCCTCAATAGCAAGGTCCGGCAGACCGTCTATGACGGACTTAAGTGTTTGCTCAGACGACAACGCTTGCGAAATTCGCTCAATTTCGGCTTCGAGATCCCGAGCTTGGCGATCATTGGAGATGACAGAACTAGGTGGCACACACGTATTCTACACAACACATTTGTTGTGTAGAAATTCAATTTCTGGATGAACTCTCGCTTTTGGACGTGAATCAGCGGTCAATGCACGCCTAGCAGGCGGTCGGTGCTCACACGCCTTGCTGAACGCGCCGATGAACTGAAGGGAGTGACTGGCGGCTCCCAGCCTGAAGTAGTCACTCAGGAGTGGTAGTGCGCGCCCAGTGGGAGGTTACTGCTCCGCAGTAACTACACGCCCTACACCGTCAGTCAGACGGCGTACCCATCACCCCAAGCAACTCATGCAAATGCGTACTAGTAGTCGTGTACTGCAACAGCACAGGCCGCTCCGGAAACACCCGCTTAGCCACCCCAAACGCCGCCAGCGTGCATTCATGAAAAGCCGACAGGATCAGCTTCTTCTTGCCCGGGTAGGTGTTGATATCACCGACCGCGAAGATGCCTGGCACCTGGGTGGCGAAGCTTTCGGTGTTTACCGGCACCTGCTTGCGTTCCAACGCCAGGCCCCAGTCGGCGATGGGGCCCAGGCGGGGGCTTAGGCCCAGCAGTACGCAGAGGACATCGAGCGGCAGGGTTTGGGGTTGGCCTTCTGGGTCCAGCAGTTCCAGTGCGGTAAGGCGGCCGTTCTGGATCTTGATGCCGTTGGGTTGGCCGGCCTGGAAGTGCAGGGTGCCGGCGTCGCAGCGGGCCTGGAACTGTGCTGCCAGCTCTGGCGTGGCCTGGAGTTGGGCGCGGCGGTGCACCAGGGTGACGGTGGCGCCGGCGTCGGACAGGGTCAGGGCTTTTTCTACTGCCAGGTCGTCGCCGCCGGCGACGACCACGCGCTGGCCGGTGAAGGCGGCGGCATCGCGTACGTGGTGGAACAGCTGGGTGCCGGTGAAGGCGTCCAGGCCTTCGATCTTGAGTTTGCGTGGCGTGAAGGCGCCGACGCCTGCGGCTAGCAGGATGGTCTTGGCGATAAAGCGTGTGCCGGTGGAGGTCTGGACGTCGAAGGCGCCGTCGTCTCGCGCGGCAAGTACGGTTACTTCCTGCTCCAGGTGGAAGGTGGGGGCGAAGGGGGCGGCCTGGCGTTGCAGGTTGGCGACCAGTTCGCGGCCGGTGCAGACGGCGACGGAGGGGATGTCGTAGATCGGCTTGTCGGGGTACAGCTCCATGCACTGGCCGCCGACATAGGGCAGGGCGTCGACCACATGGGCGCGGATGTCGAGCAGGCCCAGCTCGAAGGTTTGGAACAGGCCGGCCGGGCCGGCGCCTATGACCAGGGCGTCGGTGGTGATGGGGCTTGCAGAAGAGGGCGGGGAAGCAGTCATGGGCACCAAGAAAAACGGGAGGCTAGAAAAGCCTCCCGTGGTTCGGAATCAGCGGATCAATTCGGCGATCTTGCCCGGTTTGTCTTTCCACTCGTCGGCGTCAGGCATTGGGGTCTTGCGCTTGGTGATGCTTTTCCAGCCGGCAGCCAGCGCCAGCTCGGCGTTGAGCTTGATGAAGGCCAACTGGTCTGCGGGCACGTCTTCCTCGGCGTAGATCGCGTTGGCCGGGCATTCGGGGATGCACACGGCGCAGTCGATGCACTCGTCCGGGTCGATGATGAGGAAGTTGGGGCCTTCGCGGAAGCAGTCCACCGGGCACACGTCCACGCAATCGGTGTATTTGCACTTGATGCAGTTTTCGGTGACAACGTGGGTCATGGGAGTGTTGTGGTGGTACGGTAAAAACCCTGCATTTTAAACTGTGCAGGAAATGTAGTGCTTACTGAACCAAGACTGCGGCTGCAGTCTTGTGGCTGGCGGTGTCTACCAGGATCAGCGAGCCCAGCGTGCGGGCCTGGGTGAAGGGCTGGGCGGCGATGGGTTCTTGCAGCGCCAGTTCGATGTGGCCCAGGGCGTTGGCGGGCAGCTCGCTGGCCTCCTCGCGCGCCAGGGTCTGGATGTCCAGGCGGTCGATGATGCGCTTGACCTTGGCCTTGA
Source organism: Xylophilus sp. GW821-FHT01B05 (assembly GCA_038961845.1). Classification (NCBI taxonomy): domain Bacteria; kingdom Pseudomonadati; phylum Pseudomonadota; class Betaproteobacteria; order Burkholderiales; genus Xylophilus; species Xylophilus sp. GW821-FHT01B05. Next base: position 3,393,894 of record CP152408.1, on the reverse strand, counting down.
CCCAGCGGTGGCCGTGCAGCGCCCAGTAGACGCGGCCGGGCACCAGCGGCTCGTCGTCGAGCCAGGCCACGGTGGCGCGGATTTCGCGTGCGGGCTCGAAGGCGCCGGTTGCCAGCAGCCAGTCGCCGCGCGACACGTCGACCTCGCGGTCGAGCACGATGCCGGCGCTGTGGCCGGCGGCGATGTCTTTTGGCTGGCGTGCATGGTCCAGCACCTGGGCCACCTTGGCGGTCTGGCCGCTGGGCAGCACGGTGATGTCCTGGCCCGGCACCACGCGGCCGGCGGCAACGCGGCCCCAGAAGGTGCGGCGGCCTTGGGAGGTGTCGGCCGAGGTCGAGAACTTCTCTACCCACTGCACCGGGAAGGCAAAGGGCTGCTCCACGTCGGCCGGCGTGTTGGGCAGGCCTTCGAGCAGTTGCAGCAGCGAGGGGCCGATGTAGTCGGCCCAGCCGTCGTGCTTGGCATCGACCACGTTCCAGCCCTTGAGCGCGGACACCGGTACGGTGGCCACGGAATCTATGCCTGCGGCCTGGGTGAAGGCTTCCAGCGCTGCGCGGATACGGCGGAAGGCCGTGGCGGCGTCAGCCACGGCATCCAGCTTGTTGATGGCGAACACGATCGAGGGCACGCGCAGCAGGTGCGCCAGCAGCGTGTGGCGGCGGGTTTGCGCCAGCAGCTCGCCGGTTTCCTCGGTGGCGGCCCAGTGCAGCTTGGTGGCGTCTACCAGCACCACGGCGGCGTCGGCGCTGGAGGCGGCGGTGACCATGTTGCGGGTGTACTGCTCATGGCCCGGCGCGTCGCCGATGATGAACTTGCGCTTGGCGGTGGCGAAGTAGCGGTAGGCCACGTCGATGGTGATGCCCTGCTCGCGCTCGGCCGAGAGCCCGTCGGTCAGCAGCGCCAGATCGGTCTCGCCACCGCGCTGCACGCCCGCCAGCTGGTCTTGCAGCACGGTCTTGCTGTCTACCAGCAGCCGGCCGATCAGCGTGCTTTTACCGTCGTCCACGCTGCCGCAGGTGATGAAGCGCAGCGCCGCTGCGTGTTCTGCATCATTTTGGCCTGTAGCCAAGGACTGGCCTGGGCTGGTAGCTATAGTATTTGTAGCGTTGCTCATATCAGAGAAATCTCAAAAAGTGCACAGTCCCAACCCAAGGGCACCGCGGATCCGGCTCCGCTGGTCCGCTGGTGCCGCCCCCGGACGGGGGAAGGCGAAGACACGAAGTGCGTAGCCTGGGGGCGAACTAAAAATACCCGTCTTTTTTGCGCTTCTCCATGGACGCCTCGGAGGTCTTGTCGTCCATGCGCGTGGCGCCGCGCTCGCTGACGTCAGCGGCCAGTGTCTCGACCACGATGTCGGCGGCGTTGGCGGCGGTGCTTTCCACCGGGCAGGTGCAGGTGATGTCACCGACGGTGCGAAAGCGCACGTCGCGCGTCTCTACCGTTTCACCTTCGCGCGGCGGTGTGAGTTCGGTCACCGGCACCAAGAGGCCCTTGCGCTCGACCACCTGGCGTTGGTGCGTGTAGTAGAGCGAGGGCAGGGCGATCTGTTCGCGGTCGATGTACTGCCACACGTCCAGCTCGGTCCAGTTGCTGATCGGGAACACGCGGAAGTGCTCGCCGGGCGCCAGCCGGGTGTTGAACAGCGTCCACAGCTCGGGCCGCTGGGCCTTGGGCTGCCATTGGCCGAAGCTGTCGCGGTGCGAAAAGATGCGCTCCTTGGCGCGGGCCTTTTCCTCGTCGCGGCGGGCGCCGCCGATCAGCGCGTCGAAGCGGAACTCTTCGATGGCTTCCAGCAGCGTGACCGACTGGTGCACGTTGCGCGACTCACCCGGGTGCGCCAGGCGCACGGTGCCGCGCTTCATGGAGTCTTCGACGCTGCGCACGACCAGTTCGGCGCCCAGCTCCTTGGCGCGGAAGTCGCGGAAATCGGTCACTTCAGGGAAGTTGTGGCCGGTGTCGATCATCAGCAGCGGGTAGGGGATGCGGCCCGCGCCAAAGGCCTTCTCTGCGCACTTGAGCAGCACCAGCGAATCCTTGCCGCCAGAGAACAGCAGGGTGGGGCGCTCGAAGGCCGCGGCCACTTCGCGCAGCACGAAGATGGCTTCTTCTTCGAGCGCGTCGAGGTGGGTGTTGGACAAGCGGGCCGACGGTTGCGTCGTGGCGGCTTGCTGCAGTTCGGAGTCGTTACGGGCGTTCATCGTGCAAGAGGATGTGGAATAAGGCGGGCCGTCAGTGCGCAAGGTGCAAGCCGCATTCGCGGTTGTCCTCGCCCTTGGTCGGGTCCACGTAGTCGAAGTTGTTGGGCAGGCCGTGCACTTCGCAGTACTGGTAGAGGTCCTTGGACGACCAGTGCAGCAGCGGCGCCACCTTGATCAGGCCATCCGGGTTGACGCTGACCGGGTCCATCTGGGCGCGCACGGCGGTGTCGGTGGCGCGCAGCGCGGTGAACCAGACCTTGGGCGCGGTTTCACGCAGGGCGCGGGCGAAGGGCTCCAGCTTGACCTCTGCGGTGAAGGCCGCGTGGCGCGGGTCGTCCAGCGCCGGTGTGGGGCCTTCCACCGCCTCGCGGTGCGCGCGCGAGCGGCGTGGCAGGTAGATGTGCAGGTCCAGGCCCAGTTGCTTGGTCACCTCGTCGGCGAAGCGGTAGGTGGCCTCGGTGTTGTAGCCGTTGTCCATCCAGATCACCGGTACGTTGGCCTTGGCGCGCGTGACCATGTGCAGGATCACGGCTTCGAACGGGCGGAAGTTGGTGGTGACGATGGCGGGCTGGCCCAGGGCGATGGCCCAGTCCACCAGGCCCTGTGCGTTGTGGCCGAGTTCTGCGTTGACGTGTGCGAGGTCGAGGTCGAGGCTCATGGTGGGACTGGTCATCAGGCCGCAGCGGCTTCGTTGAAGTGTGGTTGCACGTGCACGGCATCGCCCTGGTAGAAGGCGCCAAAGCGGTCGAACTGGCGCTGCGCATCAGCCGCGTCCACGCCTTCGCGCAGCACGGCCACGCTGAAGCCGGTGCGGGCCATCTGCACCAGTTGGTCGATCAGCACGTCGCCGGTGGCGCGGATCTCGCCCGCAAAGCCGCGGCGGCGGCGCAGCAAAAAGGCCTGGCTGTAGGCGCGGCCGTCGGTGAACTTGGGGAACACCAGGTCGATGCGCGCGATGCCGTCGAGCGACACCTCCAGCGGATCGGCGTCGTTGGGCAGTTGCAGCAGCGTGGCGTCGTCGGCTGCGGCGCTGTGGTCTTGCGAGGCAATGATCTTCATGGTCTTCTCCAAACGGCTCAGGCCGCTTCCTCCACCTTGAAGCGCGCACCGTTGGCCGCAGCCTTGAAGGGGTCGGCACCGACGCGGCGCAGCGTGTCGATGAAGGTTTCGTGGCGGCCATCCACCGTCTGGCGGGTGTCGCGGTAGGTGTTGAGCACGGCCTCGATCACCTCGGGCACTTCGGCTGCGGTGAAGGAGGGGCCCACGGCCTTGCCGGCCTGCGGTGCGCCCGACAAGGCCGAGCCATCAGAGCCGCCCAGGGTGACCTGGTACCACTCCTTGCCGTCCTTGTCGACGCCGAGGATGCCGATGTGGCCGCTGTGGTGGTGGCCGCAGCTGTTGATGCAGCCGCTGATGTGCAGGTCGATCTCGCCCAGGTCGTCGAGCTCGTCCAGGTCCTGGTAGCGCTCGGTGATGGCTTCGGCGATGGGGATGGAGCGCGCGTTGGCCAGATCGCAGAAGTCGCCGCCGGGGCAGGCGATCATGTCGGTCAGCAGGTGCACGTTGGCGCTGGCAAAGCCGGCTTCGCGCGCCGCCAGCCACAGGGCGTGCAGGTCCTCTGCGCGGACCCAGGGCAGCAGCAGGTTCTGGTCGTGCGTGACGCGGGCCTCGCCGGCGCTGAAGCGGTCGGTCAGGTCGGCGGCGATGTCGAGCTGGTCGGCCGAGGCGTCACCAGGCGCCTGCAGGCGGCGCTTGAAGGACAGCGTGACCGCACGCAGCGCCGGGTTCTGGTGCGGCGCCACGTTGCGCTGCAGCCAGCGGGCAAACAGGGGTTCGGCATCAGCGGCCTGGCGCAGGGCGGCATCGACCTGCTCGGCATTGGTGCCGCTGCTGCTGGCCAGCGCGGGCGGCACAAAGGAGGCAGCCACGCGGTCGTACTCGGCCTGGGTGATGGTGTGCGGCGCGCCGTCGTGCTCGAGGATTTGCGTGTACTCGGCTTCCACGTCGTCGATATAGGCCTGGCCTTCGGCCTTGACCAGGATCTTGATGCGGGCCTTGTAGATGTTGTCGCGGCGGCCGTAGCGGTTGTAGACCCGCACCACGGCTTCCAGGTAATTCATGATCTGGTTCCAGGGCAGGAACTCGCGCAGCACGGTGCCGATGATGGGCGTGCGGCCCATGCCGCCGCCCACCTGCACGCGAAAGCCCAGCTCGCCGGCTTCGTTCTTGATCAGGTGCAGGCCCACGTCATGCCAGCCAGTGGCGGCGCGGTCTTCGGTGGCGCCGGTGATGGCGATCTTGAACTTGCGCGGCAAAAAGGCGAACTCGGGGTGCAGGGTGCTCCATTGCCGCATGATTTCTGCGAAGGGACGCGGGTCGGCGATTTCGTCGGCGGCAATGCCGGCGCGCTCGTCGCTGGTGATGTTGCGAATGCAGTTGCCGCTGGTCTGGATGCCGTGCATGTTGACCGAGGCCAGCAGATCCATCACGTCGGCGCTCTTGGACAGCGGGATCCAGTTGTATTGCACGTTCTGGCGCGTGGTGAAGTGCGCATAGTGCGTGGGCAGATGCTTGGTGCCGAGCAGGGCCTGCTTCTCTAGCGCCAGTTGGTACACGGCGGCTTCCGGCTCGTCGTATTCGCGGGCGATGCGGGCCAGCACGCGCACTTGGGCGCTCGACAGCTCGCCGTAGGGCACGGCCACGCGCAGCATGGGCGCGTAGCGCTGCACATACCAGCCGTTTTGCAGGCGCAGCGGCTTGAACTCATCTTCTGAGAGCTTGCCGGCTTGCCAGCGCCCAAGCTGGTCGCGGAATTGCGCGGCGCGCTGGCGCACGAACTGGCGGTCGAAGTCTGTGTACTGGTACATCGTGGGAATCCGTTGAGTCGGGTCGTCTTATAGGGTGATCAGCTTGGTCCCGGCGTAGGCGAGCAGGACCGACAGCAGCGAGCGGATCAAGCGCTCGGGCGCCTTGCGCACCAGTTGGGTGCCCAGCCAGATGCCGGGCAGCGAGCCGACCAGCAGAAGCAGCAGCATCGGCCAGTCCACCGAGCCGATGGAGGCGTGTCCGAGGCCGGCAACCAGCGTGAGTGGCACCGCGTGGGCGATGTCGGCCGCAACAATGCGGCGCAGGGGAAGGGCCGGATACAGCAGCATCAGGATCAAGACCCCGATGGCACCCGCGCCCACAGACGTCAATGTTACCAACGTGCCCACCACCACGCCCAGCAGCACGGCCAAGGCCGGGTGGCGGCCATGGGTAGCCTGGGAGAGGGCCTCGGGCGTGACTTCGCGCGGGGCGCTGGCGCCACGCACGGCCTTGTACAGAGTGGCGGCCGCAGTCAGCAGCAGGGCCGCGCCCAGGGTGGTGGTCATAAGGCTCTGCATGGCCGGCTGGGCCGGGCCCACGCGGTGCAGCACATAAAGCGTCAGCAGCGAGGCCGGCACGCTGCCGGCGGCCATGCGCAGCACCACGGGCCAGTCGATCAGGCGCGCGCGTGCGAGGGAGACCGAGCCGCCCAGCTTGGTAAAGGCGGCAAACAGCAGGTCGGTGCCAATGGCCAGGTGCGGCTTGACGCCAAACATGAAGATCAGCAGCGGCGTCATGAGCGAGCCGCCGCCCACACCGGTCAGGCCCACGATGAGACCCACGGCGAAGCCGGCAAAGACGAACGCGATATCAGGCATAGGGCCGCGACTGTAAAGGCGCGGCTTATAAGAACAAACGATTTTTTGGTTAGCGCCTTATGCGTATAAGCATATGCACCAATGCCGGCGCGGGTTTGCGGCGTTTTGGGGGCTTGGAATCCGGGGCGCCGAATCGGCCCCGGAACCACGCAGCTTAGGGCCAGGTGCGCCGGGTGTCCAGCGCTTGGCGCGTTGTAGCGAGGGAGTGGCAGATTCCGCGCGCGCCATCCGACAGCTTGATCCAATTGGGCTTTTCGTGCGTATGACCTGCACTGGCACCCATTGCGGTGCTGCGGCAAAGGACATGTGCATGCCCCAACCCATTGAAATCGCCATCCGCTCGGTCGAGCGGGGCCTGGTGCCCGATCGCCTGGTGCGCATCGGCATTCGCCGCCTGTTGCAGCAGCGGCTGGCAGAGCTGCAGGACGACGACGCCGAGGCGTCGGCCGTGCTGAAGCAGGTTTTCGTGGAGGGGATGCAGGCCGCCTCGCTGGCGCCGCTGCCGGAGAAGGCCAACGAGCAGCACTACGAGGTGCCGGCAGCTTTCTTTGGCGAGGTGCTGGGCCAGCACCGCAAGTACAGCAGTTGCCATTGGCCCGTGGGTGTCGAGACGCTGGCCGACGCCGAGGCGGCGGCGCTGGCTGCCACTTGCGAGCGGGCCGGCCTGGTCGACGGGCAGGCGGTGCTTGAACTTGGCTGCGGCTGGGGCTCGCTCACGCTCTGGATGGCCGAGCACTACCCACATAGCCGCATTACGGCGCTGTCGAACTCGAATTCGCAGCGCGCGTACATCGAGGCCGAGGCCCAGCGGCGCGGGCTTGTCAATGTGCGCGTGCTGACCCGCGACATGAACGAGTTCGATACGACCGACCGTTTCGACCGCGTGGTGTCGGTCGAAATGTTCGAGCATCTGCGCAACTGGCCGCAGGCCTTTGCCAATGTGGCGCGCTGGCTGCAGCCCGGTGGCCGCTTCTTCATGCATGTGTTTGCGCATCGCGGGGCGCCGTACCCTTTTGTCGAGCGCGATGCGAGCGACTGGATGAGCCGCCATTTCTTCTCGGGCGGCATGATGCCCAGCGATGACCTGGCGCTGCGCTGCCAGGACGACCTGCGGCTGCTGCAGCAGTGGCGTTGGGACGGCACCCACTACCAGCGCACCTCTGAAGCCTGGCTGCGCAACATGGAGCAGCGCCGTGCCGCGCTGATGCCGCTGTTTCGCCAGACCTATGGCCAGGACGCCGACCGGTGGTGGGTGCGCTGGCGGCTGTTCTTCATGGCGGTGGCAGAGTTGTTTGGCTACGACGATGGCCAGCGCTGGTGGGTAAGCCACTACCTGTTCGAGCGGCGCGCATGACAGCCCTCATGGCACACAAGGCAACGCCCACGACCCTGTCTGTGGCCACCGCTGCCCGGCCCACGCGCCGGGTGCTGGTGGCCAACGTCGCGCTGTCGCAATTGGCCTGGTTCGCCGCCGTGCTTGGCGCGGCCCATCACGTGCCGCTGGCCGGCACGTTGTGTGTGGTGGCCGTGATCTGCTGGCACCTGGCGGTGTCGGCCCGGCCCGGCCGCGAGGCGCTGTTGGTGGCGCTGGCATGCGGGATCGGCTTCACGGTAGAGACGATGGTGGCGCTGCAGGGCAATGTCGTGTACCCCTCGGGCCAGCCCGATGTGCATGTCGCGCCCTACTGGATGGTGGCGCTGTGGGGTTTGTTCGCGATTGCGTTGAATGTCAGCCTGCGCTGGCTGCGGCCCAGGCTGTGGCTGGCGGCGGTGCTGGGCGCCGTCGCCGGGCCGCTCGCGTTCGCTTCGGGCGTACGACTGGGTGGCGCGGCCTTCGTCCACACGGCGCCGGCGCTGCTCACGCTGGCGCTGGTCTGGGGCTTGGTGCTGCCGCTGCTCTTGCGGCTGTCGGTGCGCTTTGACGGCGTCCGGGCCGGCGGGCCGCAGCCATGAGCGCGTCGATCGCATTCACTGGCCTGGCGTTGACCGCAGCACTGGCCGTGCTGACCTGGCTTGCGAGCTTGCTGTGCAAGGACGTGAGCCTGGTCGACCGGGTCTGGGCGCTGCTGATCGTCGGCGCCGGTTGGGTTTATGCGCTGTTGGTGCCGCAGGTGGGGGCACACGGCCTCTGCATGCTGGCGCTGGCCAGTGCCTGGGCGCTGCGCTTGAGCCTGTTCATCACCTGGCGCAACTGGGGCCATGGCGAGGAGCGCCGCTACCGGGAGATCCGCGAGCGCAACCAGCCGGGCTTTCGCTTCAAGAGCCTTTATCTGGTGTTCTTTCTGCAAGCGGTGCTGGCCTGGGTGGTGTCGGCGCCGTTCCTGGTCGGGGTGACCGCTGCAGGGCCGTTGCATGCGCTCGGCGCCTTTGGCCTCGTGCTGGCGGCCTTCGGCCTCGTTTTCGAGGCGATCGGCGATGCGCAGATGGCGCGCTTCAAGGCCGGCCCGGCCCACGAGGGCCAGGTGATGGACCGCGGCCTGTGGCGCTACACGCGGCACCCCAACTATTTCGGCGAGGCCTGCGTCTGGTGGGGCCTGTGGCTCACGGCCATGGCGGGCGCGGGCTGGGCCGGCACCTGGAGCATCGTGTCGCCGCTGCTCATGACGCTGCTGCTGCTCAAGGTCTCGGGCGTGAAACTGCTCGAGAAGGACATCGCCGAGCGCCGCCCGGCCTACCGCGACTACATCGCGCGCACCAACGCCTTCGTGCCCGGTCCCGTGCGCCGCCGCCAAGTCGGGAGCGCGCCATGACGAAGACGTCGCGGCGCTGGGCTTGCGCCCTGGGCCTGTGCGCGGTGAGTGGTGTTGCCGGCGCGGCCGAGTCGAACTTCTCGGCCTTCCTCGACGGCAAGCCGATCGGCGAGCACCGCTTCGTCGTCAGCGGGCCGGCCGAGGCGCGCGAGGTGCTGAGCGATGCACGCTTCACCGTCAAGCTGCTGGGCCTCACGGTCTACCGCTACCGGCACCAGGCGACCGAGCGCTGGCGCGGCGACTGCCTTGACAGCCTGAGCGCCACCACCGACGACGACGGCAGCATGAGCCGCGTGCGCGCCGAGCCGGCCGGCGAGGGCCTTTCGGTCACGGCCGAGGCGGGCGCCGGTGCTGGCACTGCGCCAATGGTGCGTGCCCTGTCGGGCTGCGTGATGAGCTTCGCCTACTGGAACCCTGCCATGCGCCACCAGAGCCGGCTGCTCAACGCGCAGACCGGCAAGGCCGAGACGGTGCGCGTGAACCGGCTGGGCGACGGGCCCATCGAGGTGCGCGGCCAGCCGGTCGTGGCGACACGCTGGCGCATCGAGGGGCCACCGCAGCCGATCGATGTCTGGTATTCGGCCCAGGGCGAATGGGTCGGGCTCGATTCGACGCTCGAAGGCGGGCGGCAACTGGCGTACCGGCTCAAGTGATGCATGGCCCGTGCCCCAAGCCCGCCGCGCCTCGTCCCTTCAACGTACAGGAGCTTCGCATGACCTTCCGGCAAACCGCTATCGCCTACCTGGCCACGGTCGTGGTCTTCCTGGCGCTCGATGCCGTCTGGCTCACGACCATGGCCGACCGGCTCTATCGCCCGGCCATCGGCCACCTGATGCGCGAGCCTTTCGCGCCCGCGCCGGCTGTGCTGTTCTATCTGATCTACGTGGCCGGCGTGGTGGTGTTCGCCGTCAGGCCGGCGCTGGCCAGTGGGCGCTGGACCACTGCGCTGGGCTTTGGCGCGCTGCTCGGCTTGCTGGCCTATGCGACCTACGACCTGACCAACCAGGCCACGCTCAAGGACTGGCCGTGGCGGGTGACGGTCGCCGACCTTTGTTGGGGCACTTTCGTGACGGCGGTGTCGGCGGCGGCTGCGGCGCGGGTCACGCTGGCGTTCGGCCGGCGCTGAGAGATTCGATTCGGCAAACGGCAAATCCAAACGGCCGGAGGCTGCGTAGAAGCAGCAACACACCTGTTCGGAGCACTGCATGACGATTGCCACCGCACCCGAGGGCCCTCTGCCGACCCACCGTGCCTCCGGCCCGCCGGCGCTCGATATCGCCGTCATCGGCAGCGGCATTGCCGGCCTTTCGGCTGCGTGGCTGCTGGCGCAGCGCCACCGTGTGACGCTGTTCGAGGCCGACAGCCGGCCGGGCGGCCACAGCAACACGGTGGAGGCGCCGACCGCCACCGGCACGGTTGCCGTCGACACCGGCTTCATCGTCTACAACGAGCCGGCCTATCCGAACCTGAGCGCGCTGTTCAAGCATCTGGGCGTGGCAACGCAGGCGACCGAGATGTCCTTTGCAGTGAGTCTGGACGGCGGCCAGCTCGAGTATTCGGGCACCGACCTGCGCGGCCTGTTCGCGCAGCGCGGCAACCTGCTGAGCCCGCGCTTCTGGTCGATGCTGCGCGACCTGGTGCGCTTCTACCGCCAGGCGCCAGCCGACGCCGAGCGCTTTGGGCTGATCCCGCTCGACAGCTACCTCGATGCTCGCGGCTTTGGCAAAGCCTTTCGCGAAGACCACCTGTACCCGATGGCCGCGGCGATCTGGTCGACCTCGGCCGCCCGCGTCGGCGAGTACCCGACCGAAGCCTTTGTTCGCTTCTGCGAGAACCACCACCTGCTCAAGCTCAGCGGCCGACCGGCATGGCGCACCGTCACCGGCGGCAGCGCGCGCTACGTCGAGCGCCTGACCGCAGGGCTGGGGCAGGGCCTGCGTCTGGACCAGGCCGCCACTGAAGTGAAGCGTGACGCCGAGGGCGCGTGGGTGCGCACCGAAGGCGTGGCCGCGCCGCAGCGCTTCGACCAGGTGGTGATCGCCACACACGCCGACCAGGCGCTGCGCCTGGTGTCCGACGCCTCGGCCAACGAGAAGCGCGTGCTGGGCGCCTTCGGCTACAGCCGCAACCGCGCGGTGCTGCACAGCGACCCGGCGCTGATGCCGCAGCGCCGCGCCGTGTGGTCGAGCTGGAACTACGCGGCCGACCGTAGCCGGGCCGAGGCGCCCTGCGTGACCTACTGGATGAACCGGCTGCAGGCCATCCCCGACGCCACGCCGATGTTCCTCACCCTCAATCCCAAGCTGGAGCCGCGCGGCGAGCACCTGATCCGCAGCGAGATCTACGAGCACCCGATCTTCGACATGAAGGCGATCCGCGCGCAGGACGAGCTGTGGAGCCTGCAGGGCCGCTGCCGCACCTGGTTCTGCGGTGCCTACTTCGGTTCCGGCTTCCATGAAGACGGCCTGCAGGCCGGGCTGGCCGTGGCCGAGGCCCTGGGTGGCGTGCGCCGGCCCTGGAACGTGGCCAATGAATCGGGCCGCATCCGCATCCGGCCGACTACGGAGACCGTGCAATGACCACCGGCGCGACCGCCTCTGCGCTCTACGTGGGCCGCGTGTTGCACCAGCGGCTGCGGCCCGCAAAACACCGGCTGAGCTACCGCGTGTTCTCGCTGCTGCTCGACATCGACGAGTTGCCCGCATTGGCGCGCCGGCTGCGGCTCTTCTCGCTCAACCGCTTCAACCTGTTCAGCCTGCACGAGCGCGATTACGGCGCCGGCGACGCCACGGAGGGCCCGGGGCTGCGGCCCTACGTGGAGCGGCAGCTCGTGGCCGCCGGCCTGCGCGCGGGCGGTGCGATCCGGCTGCTGAGCATGCCGCGCATCCTGGGCTACGCCTTCAACCCGCTGAGCGTGTACTACTGCGACCATCCTGGCGGCGGGCTGCAAGCCATCCTCTACGAGGTCAACAACACTTTCGGCCAGCGGCACAGCTACCTGATCGCGGTCGGTGCCGATGGGCGCGACGGCCAAGACATCGCCCAGCGCTGCGACAAGCAGTTCCATGTCTCGCCCTTTCTTGGGCTTGACCTGCACTACGACTTCCGGATGCAGGCGCCCGATGTGGCGCGCCTCGGCCTGGCGATTGGTATTGCCGTGGCCGACGACGCGGGCCCGGTGCTCACCGCGCGCTTCGATGCGCGCCGCTGCCCGCTGGGCGACGCCGCGCTGGCCGCCGTTTTCTTCTCCCACCCCCTGCTGACCCTCAAGGTTGTGCTCGCGATCCATTGGGAAGCCCTGCGGCTGTGGATCAAGGGCGTGCGCCTCCATGCCTGCCCCGCAGCACCTGCGCAATCCGTGACCATCGCCGGAACCAAAGACTCATGAGCACTTCCTCCTCCCCGTCGAATGGCCTGCAGGCCGACTCCCTCGAACAGGCCGCCCTTGCCTTGCGCTCGGGCTGGGTGCTGCGCCCGCTGCGGCGCCTGCTGACACGCCTGCTGCGCGGCATGGCCTGCGGCGCGCTGGTTGTTGAGCTGCCCGATGGCCAGCGCGTCGAAGGCCGCGGCGCGGCGCCCGGCCCGCATGCGGCGATCACGCTGCATCGCTGGCGCCCGCTGGCGCGCATGCTGCTGCGCGGCGACATCGGGCTGGCCGAGTCCTACCGTGACGGCGACTGGTCAAGCCCCGACCTCACGGCGCTGCTCGAGTTCGGTATCCGCAACGAGGCCGGCTGGGGCCGCGTGTTCGATGCCTCGCCGCCCGCGCGCTGGGCCGGCCGGCTGCTGCACCGGGCGCGCTCCAACACGCGCCGCGGCAGCCGCCAGAACATCTCCTTCCACTACGACATGGGCAACGACTTCTACGCCCGGTGGCTGGACCCGGACATGGTCTATTCGAGCGCGTTGTATGCCAAGGGCGAGGGCGAAACGCTTGAACAGGCGCAGGCCGCCAAGCTCCAGCGCATCATTGAACTGCTCGACCTGAAGCCGGACGCCAAGGTGCTGGAGATTGGCTGCGGTTGGGGCGCGCTGGCGCTGGCCATGGCGGAGCAGGGCGCGCAGGTTACCGGCCTCACGCTGTCGACCGAGCAACTTGCGCATGCGCAGCAGCGCGTGGTGGCAGAGCAGCGCGAACAACAGGTCGATCTGCGGCTGCAGGACTACCGTGACGTCGAGGGCGCTTACGACCGCATCGTCTCTATCGAGATGCTCGAAGCCGTGGGTGAGCGCTACTGGCCGGTCTACTTTGACACCCTGCGCCAGCGCCTGTCGCCCGAGGGCGTGGCCGTGGTGCAGGTGATCACCATCGCCGACGCGCACTTTGACCACTACCGCCGCACGCCCGACTTCATCCAGCGCTTCATCTTCCCGGGCGGCATGCTGCCCTCGGTGGCTGCGCTGCGCGCGCAGGCCGAGCGGGCCGGGCTCACGCTGGAGCTGGCCGAATCCTTTGGTGGCAGCTATGCGAAGACGCTGGCCGAATGGCAGCACCGCTTCCTGGCCGCATGGCCCGCCATCGCCCCGCTGGGCTTCGATGCCGCGTTCCAGCGCCTGTGGGCGTACTACCTTTGCTACTGCGAGGCGGGTTTTCTGTCGGGCCGGGTCGACGTGGGGCTGTTCGTGTTGAGGCACCAGGCGCGCGCCTGATCGGCCCGCGTCAGCAGCGCTGTGTCGACAGCGCCGCTGCCATCGCCGCTGGCAGCGGCAAGGGCTCGCCATGCCAGCGGGCGGCCAGCAGTTCGGCGCACAGCGCGGCAAAGCTCAGGCCGCGCGAGCCCAGCGCGGTGCAGACCCAGAGGCCCGGGGTGTCTGCGGCCAGCGGGCCGACCAGCGGCCGGCGGTCGGCCGAGGCGCAGCGGATGCCCACCCAGTCGTGCATCGCACCGCTGCGGAAGGCGCCGTCAAGCGCCTGGGCGGCGGCGGGGTGCAGGCGCGCCAAGCGCTCTTGATTGGCCGTGCGGTCGGCGGCGCGCGGCGTGGTGTCGGTGCTGTCGCGGTCGAAGGTGGCGCCGCTGAGCCAGAGCGCGCCGCCCGCGTCGGGCACGTGGGCGATCAGGTGGCCGTCGCCATTGAGCGGTTGCTGGGGCAGGGCGCCTGCGGCGTCGGCCATGCGGCCCCAGGCGAGCTGGCCGCGCACCGGCTGCAGCGGCAGGCCGGGCGCAAGCGGCCCGCCCTGGGCGCCGGTGGCGATCACCACGCGGTCGGCTTCGGCCAGCACTTGGCCAGCGGCATCCAGTACCTGCCAGCGATGGCCGTTAGGTGCGATCCGGGCGACCTGCTGGCCGCCGATAAAAGACACGCCTGGTGTGGCCAGCCAGGCCGCGACCAACTGGGCCGGCCGCACCCAGCCGGCCTGCTGGTGCAGCACGGCGGCGGCGCTGGGCGGCAGGCTGGCCTGGGCGAGCTGCGCGGCGCTGGCGTGGAGCGAGGGCGCCTGCGCATCCCAGGCGGCGGGCAGGCGGGCGCTCAGCTCCAGCACGCCAGGGGCGGCCCAGTCGCGGCCTTCTTCCAGCAGCAAGCGCAGTTGCTGCAAGGTGGCCTGCACGCCGGCGCGGGTCAGGCGCGACAGCAGGGCGTCGTCGGGCGAGACATGCGGCGCCAGCACGCCGACCGGCGCACCAGAGGCACCGGCTGCCGGCTGCGCGGCAGCGTCCAGCACACTGACGCGCCAGCCGCGCCGCGCCAGGCTGGCGGCCACGGCGGCGCCGGCCAGGCCGGCACCAATGACGGCGCAATCGCCTGGCGCCGCTACGGCCTCGCCGGGCAAGGGGGCGCGGCGCCGCGGCTCCCAGGTGGGGGCGAAGACGCCGCGCAGGCAGTCGCGCTTGGGCGGCAGGCCGGGGGCTTTCTCCAGCACAAAGCCCTGGGCGGTGAGCGCGTCGCGCACGGCGCGGGCGATGGTCCAGGTGCCCAGGCGGGTGCCGCGGCGGGCAAAGCGGGAGATGGCCTTGAGCGTGTCGGGCGACCACATGGCCGGGTTGCGCTGCGGGCTGAAGCCGTCAAGGAACAGGCTGTCGGCCTCGAAGCGCTGGGCGCGCAGCATGGGCTGCACGTCGCCCACGCAGAGCGTGAGCAGCACGCGCCCGCCCTCAAAGGCCAGGCGGTGAAAGCCCGGCAGCAGGCCCTGCCATTGCGCGGCCAGTTCTTGCACCAGCGGCGCCAGCTCGGGCTGGGCCTGGGCGGCGCGCAGCAGATCGGCGGCGGCCACCGGGTAGGCCTCTATCGATACAAAGTGCAGCAGCCCCGGCCGTGCCGGGTCGGCGCGCCATGCCATCCAGGTGGCAAGAAAGTTCAGGCCCAGGCCAAAACCGGTTTCCAGAATGCGCCACTGCGCCTGCCCGCCCCAGGCGCCAGGCAGGCCGCAGCCGCCCAGGAACACGTGCCGGGCTTGCGCGAGCGGGCCGGCTTCGGAGTAGTAACGGTCATCGAAGCGCGCGCTGCGCGGCTCGCCAGCGGGGCTCCAGTCGATGGGTTCAGGCATGAAACACCCCCAGGCTTCGCACTTCGTGTCTTCGCCCACCCCCTTGCAGGGGGCACATCCTGCGGCCCGGCAAAGCCGGTTCCGCGGATGTCTTGGCATGGCCTGCTCCGCGGCCTTTGGTGCTTTGGTGTTTCATGCGAGGCGGGTGGCGCGCAGCACCATGGATAGCCGAAAAGAAAACGCCCCGGCTGCGACAGGCGGGGCGCATGGGGGTGAGGGGCGTCAGGCTGCCGTAGGCGGCACGTAGCCCTGTACGGCGTCGGCGCCTTCGCCGAAGAAGTGCTTTTCCATCTGGCGCTTGAGGTATTCGCGGGCGCGCTGGTCGGCCAGGTTCAGGCGGTTTTCGTTGACCAGCATGGTTTGCTGCTTCATCCACTGGGCCCAGGCTTCCTTGCTGACGCTTTGCCACAGGCGCTTGCCCAGTTCGCCGGGATAGGGGGGGAAATCCAGGCCTTCGGCTTCGGTGCCGAGTTTGATGCAATGGACCATGCGTGCCATGTGGGGAGACTCTCTAAAAATGATTTTCGAATAAGAAACTGCGAACTTGATCGTTCCAGTTTGGTTGGCCGGCTTCCAGAATTCTTCCATCGTTTCACATTAAAGAAAGAGGAAGAGAGCCATGGCCCATCGTCGCAACTTTATCAAGATTCCCTTGGCCGGTGCATTGGCTGCTGCCTTGTCCCTGCCGGCGTGGGCCCAGACGGTGACTCTCCTCAATGTGTCGTATGACCCGACGCGTGAGCTTTATGTGGACTACAACAAGGCTTTCTCTGCCTACTGGAAGGGCAAGACCGGCCAGGACGTGGTGATCAAGCAGTCGCACGGCGGCTCGGGCAAGCAGGCGCGCTCCATCATCGACGGCATCGAGGCCGACGTGGCCACGCTGGCCCTGGGTGGCGACATCGATGCGCTGGTCACGCATGGCGGCCTGGTCAAGGCAGACTGGCAAAAGCGCCTGCCGCACAACTCGGCGCCTTACAGCTCGACCATCGTGTTCCTGGTGAAAAAGGGCAACCCCAAGGGCATCAAGGACTGGGACGACCTGGCCAAGGCCGGCGTGCAGGTGATTACGCCCAACCCCAAGACCTCGGGCGGCGCACGCTGGAACTACCTGGCGGGCTGGGAATACGCCAAGCGCAAGTACGGCGGCGAGGCCGGCGCGCGTGACTACATCGGCAAGCTGTTCAAGAACGTGCCGGTGCTGGATACCGGCGCGCGCGGCGCCACCATCACCTTCGTGCAACGTGGCGTGGGCGACGTGCTGCTGGCCTGGGAAAACGAAGCCTTCCTGGCGCTGAAGGAATTCGGCCCCGAGAAGTTCGAGATCGTTGTGCCTTCGCTCTCCATCCTGGCCGAGCCTTCGGTGGCGGTGGTGGACAAGAACGTCGACAAGAAGGGCACCCGCGCCGTGGCAGAGGAGTACCTGAAGTACCTGTACTCCGACGAAGGCCAGGACATCGCCGGGCGCAACTTCTACCGCCCGACCTCCGACAAGGCCAAGGCCAAGTACGCCCAGCAGTTCCCGCAGCTGACGCTGGTCACCATCGACCAGGCCTTTGGCGGCTGGGGCAAGGCCGACAAGGACCACTTTGCCGACGGCGGCACCTTCGACCAGCTCTACACCAACCGCCAGAAATAAGCGGTTTGCTACTGAGTTTGTAGCTAATAGCCCAGGTGCAGCCTGGGCTAGAGGCATATTTAGCTAATATTTTCCGAAAAGAGCCTGGTTTATGTCCGTCTTGCTGATCGCCGGCAGCCCTTCTGCGCCCTCGCGCTCTTCTGCGCTGCTGGATGCGGTGGCGCACCGGCTGGGCCAGCGAGGCGTTGGCGTGCAGCGGCTGGCGGTGCGCGACCTGGACGCGCAGGCCGTGCTGCAGGCGGATTTTGGCAATGCGTCGATCCGCCGGGCGGCAGATCTGGTGGCGCAAGCACAGGCGCTGGTGGTGGCCACGCCGGTCTACAAGGCGGCCTACAGCGGTGTGCTGAAGGCCTTTCTGGACCTGCTGCCGCAGACCGCGCTCAAGGGCAAGACGGTGCTGCCGCTGGCCACCGGCGGCAGCCCGCACCATATGCTGGCGCTCGACTACGCGCTGCGGCCGGTGCTGCAGTCGCTGGCGGCGCGGCATATCTTGCCTGGCGTGTATGCCACCGACGCGCAGGTGGCGCTGACGCCCGAAGGCGCCTACCAGGTGCACCCGGACCTGGCGCCGCGCCTGGACGACGCGGTAGACGCGCTGGTGATCGAGGGGCTGCGCCTGCCGGTGTCGCACGGTTTTGCACCGGTGCCGTTCTCGCAGGTGCGATGTAGCGTTTGACGCAGCGGCGGCGGGCGGTTCTGCCGCTGTGCCGCTTTCGCCTCTTGCATGTCTCTTTGCCCATAGCTAGCGCTGTAGCGCTTTGTGCTCCAGGGCTCCGCCGTATCTGCTCACCGACTGAAAGCCGACCATGCCCTCTTTGTCGCTTGATGATCTTTCCACCGCTGCGCCGCGCCCGTTCTGGCGCGTCGCCCGCGATCTGCTGATTGGCGCGCTTGCCGTAGGCGCGCTGGCGCTGATCGTGCTCTTTATTACCGTGACTGCGGCTGCCGCGCAGACGCAGGCCAAACCCCCACTACGCATCGGCTACCAGAAGTCGGCCAGCCTGTTCGTGCTGCAAAAGGCGCAGGGCACGCTGGAGAAGCGGCTGGCGCCGCTGGGCTTTGGCGTGAAGTGGGTCGAGTTCCCGGCTGGCCCGCAACTGCTGGAAGGCCTGAACGTGGGCGCGGTGGATGTCGGCTTTGTCGGCGAAGCCCCGCCCATCTTTGCGCAGGCCGCCGGCGCCCGTTTTGTCTACGTGGGCTACGACCCCGAGGCGCCCAAGGCAGAGGCCATTCTGGTGACGGCCGATTCACCGATCCGCTCGGTGGCTGACCTGAAGGGCAAGAAGGTCGCGCTCAACAAGGGCAGCAACGTGCACTACCTGCTGCTCAAATTGCTGGAGAAGCATGGCCTGTCGCTGGCCGACATCCAGCCCATTTACCTGGCGCCGGCCGATGGCCGCGCCGCGTTCGAGAGCAAGAACGTCGATGCCTGGGTGATCTGGGAGCCCTTCCTGGCCGCCGCCGAGAAGGCCACGGGCGCCCGCATCCTGGCCGACGGCACGGGCGTGGTGAACAACTACCAGTACTACCTGGCCGACCGTAACTTTGCGCGCCAGTACCCGCAGGCAATCCAGGCGCTGTTCGATGACTCGGTAGAGCAGGGCATCTGGCTCAAGAAGAACCTGCGTACCGCTGCTGAACGCATTGCGCCGCTGCAGGGCTTGCCGGTCGACGTGGTCGAGCTGAGCCTGCGCCGCTACGAGTTCAACGTAAAGCCGATCACCGCCGACGTGGCCGCCGACCAGCAAAAGATCGCCGACAGCTTCTTTGCGCTGAAGCTGATCCCCAAGGCCATCCGCGTGCGCGATGCGGTGGTTTCCGTACAGCCCTGAGTCTTTGCGATGGCACACGACACCTCTTATCCCGCCGCCCAGGCGCAGCGCGTGATCGCCGCCACGGCCACCGCCTGGGGCCTGACATGGCCTGCGGCATCGACCTCTGCCCGCGCCCTGGCGCGGCAGGCGCCGCACGGCTATGTGCCCTTGCGCGTGCTGCGCCGCATGGGCCGGGCCGCCGCTGCTGCCGCAGCGGGCCGCGGCTTCATTGCCCATTCCTGGTAAGCCCTTAGACAAGGCCCCCGACATGCAAATTTTCTGGTTTCTTCCTACGCACGGCGACAGCCGCTACCTTGGCACCACCGAGGGCGCGCGCACGGTCGATCTGGCCTACCTGCAGCAAGTGGCAGGCGCGGCCGACCGCCTGGGCTACGAAGGTGTGCTGATCCCCACCGGCCGCTCGTGCGAAGACCCGTGGGTGATCGCCTCCAGCCTGATCGGCGCCACCAGCAAGCTCAAGTTTCTGGTGGCGGTGCGCCCCGGCCTGCACCAGCCCAGCCTGGCCGCGCGCATGGCGGCCACCTTTGATCGCTTGTCCGGCGGGCGCCTGTTGGTGAACCTGGTCACGGGTGGCGACCAGGCCGAGCTGGAAGGCGACGGCGTGTATCTGGACCACGCGGCGCGCTACGAACAATCGGCCGAGTTCATCCGCATCTGGCGCGAGATCATCGCGCGCAGCCATGACGGCCAGAGCTTTGATTTCGAAGGCCAGCACCTGAGCGTGAAGGGCGCCAAGCTGCTCTACCCGCCGCTACAGAAGCCGCATCCGCCGGTGTGGTTTGGCGGCTCGTCCGCCGCAGCGCATGAGCTGGCGGCAGAGCAGGTCGATGCCTATCTGACCTGGGGCGAGCCGCCGGCCGAAGTCGCCAAGAAGATCACCGACGTGCGCGCCCGCGCAGAGCGCCAAGGCCGCAAGGTGGAGTTTGGCATCCGCCTGCACGTGATCGTGCGCGAGACCGATGACGCCGCCTGGAAGGCCGCAGAAGAGCTGATCAGCCGCGTGGACGACGAGACGGTGATCCGCGCCCAAAGCGCCTTCGCGCGCATGGACTCCGAAGGCCAGCGCCGCATGGCCGCGCTGCATGCGGGCGGTGCCAAACGCTCGCGTGCCGATCTGGAAATCAGCCCCAACCTGTGGGCTGGCGTTGGCCTGGTGCGCGGCGGTGCCGGCACTGCCTTGGTGGGCGACCCCAAGACCGTCGCCGCCCGCATCGAGGAATACGCCGCGCTGGGCTTGGACAAATTCATTCTGTCGGGCTACCCGCACCTGGAGGAGGCTTATCGCTTCGCTGAGCTGGTGTTCCCGCTGCTCTCGCGCAAGGCGCAGACGCAGCTCACGGGCGGTTCGCTGAGCGGGCCGTTTGGCGAGGTGGTTGCCAATCTCGACGCGCCTTCGCGTCTGCGATCGCAAAGTTAAGAGGCCGCCCATGACCGAACAAGTTCAGGACCTGCCGGCAGTCGCGCCTGCCGATGGCGCCGGCAGCGCGCTCAAGGGCTTTGCCGCGAACGTCGGCAAGCGGCTCATTCCCTGGCTGGTGCCGGTGGGGCTGATCGCCCTCTGGCAGATCGCCTCTTCGCTGGGCTGGCTGTCCAGCCGGGTGCTGCCGGCGCCGGTGGACGTGGCCAAGGCGGCGTGGACGCTGACCGCTTCGGGTGAACTCTGGACCCACGTCAAGGTGAGTGCCGGCCGCGCATTGGCCGGGCTGGCGATTGGCGGCGGGCTGGGGCTGCTGCTGGGCTTGCTGACGGGCTCGGTGCGCTTCTTTGAGCTGCTGCTGGACTCCACCATCCAGATGGTGCGCAACATCCCGGCGCTGGCGCTGATCCCGCTGGTGATCCTGTGGTTTGGCATTGACGAGTCGGCCAAGCTGTTCTTGATTGCGGTGTCGGTGTTCTTCCCGATCTACCTCAACACCTTTCACGGCATCCGCAACGTAGACCCGCAGCTGATCGAGATGGGCCGCACCTACGGCCTGTCGCGCTGGCAGCTGTACCGCGAGGTGATCCTGCCGGGCGCGCTGTCTTCCATCCTGGTGGGCTTGCGCTTCTCGCTGGGCCTGATGTGGGTGATCCTGATCGTGGCCGAAACCATCTCGGCGCAGGCCGGCATTGGCTACCTGACCATGAACGCCCGCGAGTTCCTGCAGACCGACGTGGTGCTGGTTGGCATCCTGCTGTACGCGCTGCTGGGCAAGCTGGCCGACCTGTTTGCCCGTGGCCTCGAACACTGGTGGCTGCGCTGGCACCCTGGTTATCAGCACAACGCAAAGTAAGGACAGAAGACATGACGCATTCATCCGCTTCACGCATTTCCCGCCGCGCGGCCGTCGCCACGCTGGGCGCTTTGGGTGCCGGTGCCGTCTTGGCGCAGGGCACGGCCACGCGGCCGGCCGTCGTGCGCCTGGGCTACCAGAAGTCTTCCACGCTGATAGCGGTGCTCAAGGTGCAGGGCACGCTGGAGAAGCAGCTTGCGCCGCTCAACGTCACCGTCAGCTGGCATGAGTTCACCAGCGGCCTGCCGCTGCTGGAGGCGCTGAACCTCGACAACCTGGACATCAGCGCCGACGTGGCCGATACCGTGCCGGTATTTGCGCAGGCCGCCGGCGCCGACCTGACCTTCATCGCGCAAGAGGCGCCTTCGCCCGCCGCGCAGGCCATCGTCGTGCGCGAGGATTCGCCCATCAAGACCGTGGCCGACCTCAAGGGCAAGAAGATCGGCTTTGCCAAAGCGGCCGGTGTGCACTACCTGCTGATCGCCGCGCTTGATAAGGCCGGGCTGTCGTTCAAGGACATCGAGCCCGCCTACCTCACGCCGGCCGATGGCCGTGCCGCTTTTGAGAAGGGCGCGATTGATGCCTGGGTGGTGTGGGACCCGTTCCTGGCGGCTGCGCAGCGCCAATCCAAGGTGCGCGTGCTGGCCGATGGCACGGGCATCGCGTCTTACCAGCGCTATTACCTGGCCAGCAGCAAGTTCGCCAAGGCGCGGCCCGATGTGCTGCGCGTGGTCTACGCCGAGCTGGAAAAGACCGGCCTGTGGGTCAAGCAGAACCCCACGGCTGCGGCCACGCTGCTGGCGCCCGTGTGGGGCCTGGACGCCGCCACCATCGAGCAGGCCAACGCCCGCCGCAGCTACGCGGTGCGCCCGGTCGTGCCCGAAGGCCTGGCCGAGCAGCAGCGCATCGCCGATGCCTTCTTTGCGGAAAAGCTGCTGCCCCGAAAAATCAACGCGCTCGACATTGCGCTGTTCAAGCCCGGAGCCTGAAGCCATGAGTGCCGTTCTGCAAGACGATCAAGCCCGGGCCAGCACGGGCGGCGTGCGCCTGGAGGCGCGGGGCTTGAGCAAGCGCTACGGCGCGCGCGAGGTGCTGCGCAGCGCGCAGCTGAACATCGAGCCGGGCCAGTTCATCGCCATCGTCGGGCGCAGCGGCTGCGGCAAGAGCACGCTGCTGCGGCTGGTGGCCGGGCTGGAGCAGGCCTCTGCCGGCACGCTGGCGGTGGATGGCCAGCCGGTGCAGGGCTTGCACGAAGACACCCGCATCATGTTCCAGGAGGCGCGCCTGCTGCCCTGGAAGCGCGTGCTCGACAACGTGGCGCTGGGCCTGCCGGCAGCGGCCCGGGGCCGGGCGCGCGAGGTGCTGGCCCAGGTTGGCCTGGCCGAGCGCGAGAACGAATGGCCGGCGCGCCTGTCGGGTGGGCAGCGCCAGCGCGTGGCCCTGGCGCGCGCCCTGGTGCACCAGCCGCGCCTGCTGCTGCTGGACGAGCCGCTGGGCGCGCTCGACGCGCTCACCCGCATAGAGATGCACCGCCTGATCGAAGACCTGTGGCAGCGCCACCGCTTCACCGCGCTGCTGGTCACGCATGACGTGCAAGAGGCGGTGGCCCTGGCCGACCGCGTGGTGCTGATCGAAGACGGCCGCATAGCGCTGGACGAGAACATCGCACTGGCCCGCCCGCGCTCGCAGGGCGACCCGGCCTTTGCGGCCATAGAAAAACGCATCCTCGACCGCGTGCTGCAAAAGCCGGCGGACGAGTCCGTACCCGAGGTCTTCCGCCCCGCAGCGCACGCCTTGCGCTGGGCGATTTGAGTTTCCCCCTTCACAGAAAGCCGCCATGTCCAAGCCTGCCGCCGCCCACTGGAAATTCGAGACCCTCTCGGTCCATGCCGGCTATTCGCCCGACCCAACCACGCGCGCCGCCGTGCCGCCGATCTACCAGACGGTGGCCTACGCCTTCGACAGCGCGCAGCACGGCGCAGACCTGTTCGACCTGAAGGTGCCGGGCAACATCTACACCCGCATCAACAACCCGACGCAAGACGTGCTGGAGCAGCGCGTGGCGGCACTTGAAGGCGGTATTGCGGCGCTGGCATTGGCCTCGGGCCAGGCGGCGGTGACCTATTCGATCCAGACCATCGCCGAGGCTGGCGACAACATCATCAGCAGCACCGCGCTGTATGGCGGCACCTACAACCTGTTTGCGCACACGCTGCCGCAGTTCGGCATCACCACGCGCTTTGCCGACCACCGCGACCCGAGCAGTTTCGAGAAGCTGTTCGACGACAAGACCAAGGCGGTGTTCGTCGAGTCGCTGGGCAACCCGGCCGGCAACGTGACCGACATCGCGGCCATTGCCGAGATCGCGCACCGCCACGGCGTGCCGCTGATCGTCGACAACACCGTGCCTTCGCCCTACCTGAGCCGCCCGATCGAGCACGGCGCCGACATCGTGGTGCATTCGCTCACCAAGTACCTGGGCGGCCACGGCAACAGCATTGGCGGCGCGATTGTCGATTCGGGCAAGTTCCCTTGGGGCCAGCACAAGCAGAAGTTTCGCCGCCTGAACGAGCCCGACCCAAGCTACCACGGCGTGGTCTACACCGAGGCGCTGGGCGCTGCCGCCTACATCGGCCGGGCGCGCGTGGTGCCGCTGCGCAATACCGGCGCGGCCATCTCGCCCTTCAACGCCTTCCTGATCCTGCAGGGCATAGAGACCCTGGCGCTGCGGCTGGACCGCATCAATGACAACGCGCTGGCCGTGGCGCAGTACCTGGAAGCCCACCCCAAGGTGAGCTGGGTCAACTACGCCGGCCTGCCCAGCCACCCGGACCATGCGCTGGCGCAGAAGTACCTGCGCGGCAAGGCCTCGGGCATCCTGACCTTTGGCCTCAAGGAGGGCGGCCGCGCGGCGGGTGCGCGCTTCCTGGATGCGCTGGGGCTATTCACCCGGCTGGTCAACATCGGCGACGTGCGCTCGCTGGCCACGCACCCGGCGTCCACCACGCACCGCCAGTTGTCGCCCGAGGAACTGGCCAAGGCCGGTGTTTCGGAAGAGACGGTGCGCCTGTCCGTGGGCATAGAGCACATCGACGACTTGCGTGCCGACCTGGACCAGGCGCTGGCCGCTACGTAGTTTTGGCAACGACCTCAGGCCTCCACACCGTTCGGGCTGAGCTTGTCGAAGCCCTGCCACCTATTGCCAAGCCCTTCGACAGGCTCAGGGCGAACGGTCAGTTTTTTGAATGAAATATGGCTTTTGCCCAGGCGTGGCCTGGGCTTATAGCTATCAATTTTGTAGTTTTCAACCCAAGGAGAAATTCCATGTCCATCCAAGCCATCAATGTCCGCAACCAATTCAAGGGCAAGGTCCGCGAGATAATCCGCGGCGACGTCGTCTCTGAAGTCGATGTCGAGACGCCCTGGGGCATCGTCACTTCTGTCATCACCACGCGTTCTGTGGACGACCTGCAACTGCAGGTGGGTTCCGACGTTGTGGCCTTGGTGAAATCCACCGAGGTTTCCATCGCCAAACTGTGATTCGGCTCGAAAACATACATCAAACTTATCCAGGCCCCACCGGGCCGGTGCAGGCGCTGCGGGGCATCGACCTGCATGTTCCCCAAGGCCAGGTCTTCGGCGTGATCGGGCGCAGCGGGGCGGGCAAAAGCTCGCTGGTGCGCACCATCAACCTGCTGAACCGGCCCACCTCCGGCCGCGTGTTCGTGGCCGGACAGGATCTCACCGCCATGCCCGATGCCGAGCTGCGCCACGCGCGCCAGGGCATTGGCATGGTGTTCCAGCATTTCAACCTGCTGGCCTCGCGCACGGTGTACGACAACGTCGCGCTGCCGCTGGAGCTGACGGGCATGGACGCGGCAGAGATCCGCACACGGGTCATGCCGCTGCTGGACCTGGTCGGCCTGGCCGCGCTGCACGACCGCTACCCGGCGCAGATCAGCGGCGGCCAGAAGCAGCGCGTGGGCATTGCCCGGGCGCTGGCCAATCGGCCCAAGGTGCTGTTGTCGGATGAGGCTACCTCGGCACTCGACCCTGAGACCACCCGCTCCATCCTGGCGCTGCTGCAGCAGGTCAACCGCGAGTTTGGCCTGACCGTGGTGCTGATCACGCACCAGATGCAGGTCATCAAGCAGATCGCGCAGCAGGTGGCGGTGATCGACGCTGGCCGCTTTGTGGAGCAGGGCGCGGTGCTGGACGTGTTCACGCGCCCGCAGCACGCCACCACGCGCAGCCTGCTGGACGAGGTCACGCCGCAGACGCTGCCTGAGAGCGTGCTGGCGCGCCTGCGCGCGCAACTCAACGGCCGGGCGGCGGGCGAGGCCTGCGTGCTGCGCATTGCCTTTGCCGGCGACGCGGTGGCCGACCAATCGTTGCTGTCGGACCTGGTGCGGCGCTTTGGCGTTGATTTGTCCGTCATCCACGGCCAGATGGACGAGATCCAGGGCCAGCCCTATGGCGCGCTGGCGCTGCTGTTGCGCGGCTCGCCCTCGTCCCTGGGCGATGCCGTGGCGCATCTGCGCAGCGCGGGCGTGTCGGTGCAGGAGGTGAGCGATGTTTGATGTCTTTACCGGGCCCATGCTCGAACTCTTTGCCACCTCGCTCTGGGAAACGCTGGTGATGGTGGGCATATCGGGCGCCATCGCCGCGCTGCTGGGCGTGCCGCTGGGCGTCTACCTGCACCTGACCGCTGCCGGCGGTGTGCTGCAGAACAAGCCGGTGAACCGGGTGGTGGGCTTTGCCGTGAACGCGGTGCGCTCCACGCCCTTCATCATCTTGTTGGTGGCCATCATCCCGTTCACGCGGCTGCTGACGGGCTCGTCCATTGGCACGGCGGCGGCCATCGTGCCGCTGACCATCGCCGCCGCGCCCTTCATGGCGCGGCTGGTGGAAACCGCGCTGCGCGAGGTCGATCGCGGCCTGGTCGAGGCGGCCCAGGCCATGGGCGCCAGCACCCGCCAGATCGTCTGGAAGGTGCTGCTGCCCGAGGCGCGGCCGGGCATCGTCGCCGGCATCACCATCACCCTGGTGAGCCTTACCGGCTACTCGGCCATGGCCGGCGCCATCGGTGGCGGCGGCCTGGGCGACCTGGGCATTCGCTATGGCTACCAGCGCTTCCTGCCGGAGGTGATGCTGGCCGTGGTGGTGGTGCTGATCGTTTTCGTACAAGTGCTGCAGGGCGCCGGCGACTGGCTGGTGAAGCGCCTGAGCCACAAATAATTCGTTTTCTAGATCCAAAGGACACATCAACATGACATTCCCTAAACGCTTCACGCTGCAGATCCTCGCCGCCGGCGCCATGGCCGCCGCGCTCAGCCTGCCGGCCCTGGCGCAAGACAAGCCGATCAAGATCGGCGTCACCGGCGGCCCGCACGCGCAGATCATGGAGCAGGTCAAGAAGGTGGCCGAGCAAGACGGCCTGAAGATCCAGATCGTCGAGTTCAGCGACTACGTGCAGCCCAACGCCGCGCTGGCCGCCGGCGACCTGGACGCCAACAGCTACCAGCACAAGCCGTATCTGGATGCGCAGGTGCAGGACCGCGGCTACAAGTTCTCGGACGTGGGCTACACCGTCAACTACCCGATGGGCATCTACTCCAAGAGGGTGAAGAAGCTTGAAGACCTGAAGCCGGGCGCGCGCTTCGGCCTGCCCAATGACCCCACCAATGGCGCCCGCGTGCTGCTGGTGCTGCAGGACCAGGGCCTGATCAAGCTGCGCGCTGGTGCGGGCGTCAAGGCCACGCCGCTGGACGTGATCGACAACCCCAAGAAGCTCAAATTCATTGAGGTCGACGCCGCCCAGCTGCCCCGCACGCTCGATGACCTGGACGCCGCCGGCATCAACACCAACTACGCAGTTTCCGCCGGCCTCACCATCGCCAAGGACGCCATCGCCCAGGAAAGCGCCAAGAGCCCGTACGTGAACGTGCTGGTGGTGCGTACGGCAGACAAGGACAAGGCCTGGGTTGCCAAGCTGGTCAAGGCCTACCACTCTGATGCCGTCAAGCAGTACGTGCTGACCGAGTTCAAGGGTGCCGTGGTGCCGGGCTGGTAAGCCTTCGGCGCTGCCTCTGCTTTTTACGGCCTTTTGAGCATCAAAAGTGCCTAAAGCCCAGGTCCCGCCTGGGCTTTTTGCTATCTAATTGCGCCCATGCCTTTCTTCCGCACTGCTCCTCCGACCGTAGGCCTGTAACGCGCGCAGCCCTGCTGCGCCGCGTATAGCGCTTGCCTTGGCTCACTGCCAGGGCAGGCAGGCACGGTCGCGCCCACCGCCGCATGGCGGGCGGGCGCCTTTCGGAGAAGACGGAACCATGAAATCGACAACTTCCGCCGCCCTGGCATGGGGCGGCGTATTGCTCGCGGGCGCCCTCTGGGGCCTGGGGGCCCTGGTGGCACAACACTTGATGGGCAGCGGCATGACGCCGCAAAGCCTGACGCTGGTGCGCTTTGCACTGGGGCTGCCGCTGCTGTGGTGGTGGCATTGGCGCCAGCCCGTGGTGCCGCGCTGGCGTGCGCTGCCCGGGCGGCAGCGCATGCTGGTGGCGGGCACGGGCGTGGCGATGGCGCTCAACGTGGGCTGCTGGTTTGCCGGCATAGAGCGCATCGGCCCGGCGCTGCCTACCGTGATCTCGGTCTGCTGCGCGCCGGCCATCGTGGCCCTGGTGTCGCTGGCGCGCGGCTATGAGCGCCTGAGCGCGCGCCTGCTGCTGGCGCTTGCGCTGGCCTTGGGCGGCGTGCTGCTGGTGGCCTTGCCGGCGGGCGGCGCGGCCTTGCCGGCCGGGCATCTGGCGGGCCTGGCCTGGTCGCTGGGCTCGGCGTTTTGCTATGCGCTGATGGTGCTGGGCAATGCGCGCATGCCGGCGGCCATCCCGGCAGTCACCGCCTCGGCCTGGAGCATGACGGTGTCTACGCTGTGCGTGCTGGTGGTGGCCTTGCCGCAAGGCTGGCGGGGGCCGGCGCTGGCCGTGGACTGGTGGGGCATTGCCTATACCGGCGTGGTGACGACCTCGCTGGCCTACCTGTGCTTTGCCTGGGGCGCGCGCCGCTTGTCGCCCACGGCGGCGGTCATCGGCTCGTTGGTGGAGCCCCTGGTGGCTGCGGTGCTGGCCGCCTGGTGGCTGGCCGAGCCGATGGCGCCGCGCCAGTGGTGGGGCGGGCTGCTGCTGGGTGCGGCCATGGGCTTGCTGTCGCGGCGCGGGAAATCTGGGTAAAAAAGGCCTTTAGCCCAGGTGTGGCCTGGGCTTATAGCTATCTATTTTGTAGTTTCGCTATGCCAGCGTATGTAGCGGCAGGTCGCGCTCGCGGGCCAACTGATCCAGCTCCGCCCGTGTCTGGCGCTGCAGAAAGCGGGCGATGGCCTCACGCGTGGCGGGGTGCAGCATGTCGTCCTGCGCCGGCAGGCCGGCGGCGCTGCACAGCGCGGCGGCAAAGTGCGGCTCCAGCGCCGCCACGGCCACGCGGCCATCGGCGCAGGCATAGACGCCGTAGCCCGCATGCGCGCCACCCACCGCACCGGTGGGCAGCGTCAGGCCCCAGTCGCGCGGCTGCGCCAGGTGCCTGGCCGCATCCGATAGCGCCACCTCCACATGTACGCCCGCGCCGGTGCTGGCGCGCTGCAGCAGCGCCTGCAGCACCGCCTCGCTGGCCATCAGGGCGCCGGCCATGTCGGCGTAGAGCGTGGGCGGTAGCGCCAGCCCGGGCACCAGGCCGCTTTCGGCCAGGTAGGTCAGGTCATGCCCGGGCACCTCGGCAGCAGGGCCGGGCGCGCCGACGATGGCGATGCACGACAGCCGCGGGTAGCGCACGCCCAGCGTGGCCGCATCCAAGCCCAGCCGCGCCAGCGCAGAAGGCCGGAACGATGTCAGCAGCACATCGGCCTGCGCCAGCTCCGCCTGCAGCAGCGCCTGGCCGTCAGCATGCTTCAGATCCGCCTGCAGCAGTTGCACGCCTTCGTGCAGCGCGGCATAGGCGGCCGGGCTGTAGCGGCCCATCGGATCGGCGCTGGCAGCGCCTTTGGGCGCCAGGGGTTCGAGCTTGACGCAGTCCGCGCCCATGCGCCGGCAGCGTTGCAGCGCGGCGGGGCCGGGCAGGTTGAGGGCAAGGCTGAGTACGCGAATGCCCGCCAGGGGCTGCAGAGGTGTGGAGGAGGGCATCAGGCATTGGACACGGCCTGGCGCTTGCGCGGCAGGGGTGAAATCCTGATGGCCCTCGCACCTGGCCTGGCGCGACCTCAGGTCAGAACCGGTACTTGGCCGTTGCGATCAAGGTGCGCTCCCTGCCCAGATAGCACTCGCCGTGGTAGCAGATGGTGTTGTACTTCTTGTTCAGCAGATTGGTCGCGTTCAGTGCAAAGCGCCAAGGCCCCTGGTCGTAGCGCAACACGGCGTTGAGCAAGGTGAAGCCGCCTTCGACCGAGGTGTTGGCCTCGTCGTTCTGGCGCGGCCCGACGTAGCTGGCCCCTGCGCCCATGCCAAAGCCGCCACCCACGGCATAGTCCAGCCAGACCGAGGCCATCTGCCTGGGCACCGTGGCGGGGATCTTGTTCACCTCGGTTGCGTCGGCGCTTTGAAGCACCTTCAGGTCCATCAGCGTGAGGGATGCCGTGGCATTCAGGCGGTTGGTCAACCTGGTCTTGGCCTCCAGCTCCAGCCCGCGCGAGCGTTGCTTGCCGATCTGCCGCGCATCCGAGGTGATGTTGTCGTAGGTGACGACGTTCGTCTTCGTGAGGTCGAACAGGGCCGCCGTGAAAAGGCTCTTGCCATCTTCGGGCTGGTACTTGATGCCGATCTCCGCCTGCTTGCCACGACTGGGCTTGAAGGGGTTGTTGTCGGCATCCACGCCGCTGGTGGGCAAAAAGGAGGTGGCATAGCTGACATACGGCGCCCAGCCGTTGCCCAGCAGGTAGTTCAGCCCGACCCGGCCGCTGAAGGCGTTGTCAGTTTGCGTGGTCCGGGTGCTCAGGCGGTTGTCGATCGTTGATCTGACGTGGTCCTGGCGGCCGCCCAGCGTGGCTATCCAGCGCTCGCCGAAGCGGATCTGGTCTTGGGCGTACAGGCCGATCTGGTCCATCGTCTGGGTGAAGTTGGCCAGCGGTGTGGTGGGCGTGGCAACTGCCATGCCGTACACCGGATTGAGCAGGTCCAGGTCGGGCCCCGTGCCTCTAAAGCGCAGCGCGGTTCCATCCAGGCGATTCCAGTCCACGCCAAAAAGCAGCTTGTGCTCGGCGGCCGCTGTCCGCAGCGTGCCTTGCAGCTGGGTATCGATCGACCCTTGCGTCAGTGCGTCGTCCCACGACCGGGTCATGCGGGAAAGGGTATGGCCGTCCGCCTGGAGCGAATCGGCCCACAGGGCATTTCGCTTCATCGTGATGTCGGTGTAGCGGGCGTTCTGGCGCAGCGTCCAGGTGTCGTTGAGGGCGTGCTCGAACCGGTAGCCCATCGAATACTGGTTCTGCTTGAAGCTGCTGAAGGACGGGTCTCCGTATTTGACGTGGCGCACGAGACCATCGGGGCCCGTGAAGATGGCGTAGTAGGGGTCTTCGCCTGATTCGTCGTTCAGGAACTCGCCAAACAATGTCAGCGACGTGCCAGCGTTGGGTTGCCAGCGCAGCGACGGCGCCAGGTAGGCGCGTGTGCGTTTGATCCGGTCGCCATTTGAGTACCGGTCCTGGTCCTGGCTGTCGAGCGCAACGCCCACCAAGCGGAAGCTGAGGTCACTGCCTTCCCCAACGGCCCCGCCCACGTCGACGGCCAATTGCTTGCGATTGAAGTTGCCATATTGCACTTCGACTTCCCGGGTGGCCTCTGGCCCGGGCGCCTTGCTGACCCGGTTGATGACACCGCCTGCGTCACCCTGGCCGTACAAGACGGAAGAGGGGCCGCGCAGGATCTCCACGCGCTCCAAGCCATAGGGTTCGGTCATGCGGTAGATCACGCCAAACTGGGTTTGGGGCAGGCCGTCGCGGTAGCTGCTGGTGTTGCCGGGGAAGCCGCGCAGCGAGATGTATTCCCAACCACGGTTGTCTGGCCCGTAGGGGGCGACCGATACGCCGGGTGTCTGGCTCACCACATCCATCAGATCCAGGGCGCCCCGCGCCTCCATTTCCGTACGCCCGATGACCGACAGTGACTGCGGAATCTCCAATATGGAGCTATCGGTCTTGGTGCCTGCCGTGCTGCGCCTGGCGACATAGCCATTGACCGGGCTGGTGCCGGTTTCCCGCTCCGCGCTGGCCGTGACGACCACGGCCGGCAGCGCCGATTCGGCGCCCGCCGGCGCCGCCCTGACCACCATGGCCGGGCCGTCTGCCGCCGCGACCAGGCCGCTGCCGGCCAGCAGCCGATCCAGCGCCTGCCGTGGCGTCAGGCTGCCCACCACCGCCGGCGCGGCCTTGCCCGCGACCAGGGCCGGCGGCACGATGAGTTCGATGCGGGTTTGCCGCGCCCAATCATTGAGCGCCTGCCCAAGCGGCTGCGCGGCGATGTTGAGCGGCACGGGCGCGCCAAGCAGTGCGTTGGCGCTTTGCGCATGGAGGGCGGGGCAGCCGATGGCCAGCGCGATGGCAAGGGCCAGCGGTGCGGGCCGAAACACGGGACGGTTCATTGCGTACGTTTTCCTGCAGGTGAATGAGTTGCTTCTTTCTCTCACCCGGGTAGACGCACGAGACGCATCAAACCCTATATCAAATAAAAACTATTTGCATTCAATGATGGACGTACCGCTGAACAAGGCGCGCCATGTGTCATGGCGCGCGGACGATCTCCATCACGTCCCCGGCTGCCTGCAGCCGTACCGGGGCGGCCTGCGGCAGCAGCCTGGCAAAGTTGTCCAGGCGCGCGGGGTTGAAGGTGCCGGTCACGCGCAGGCTGGCCACGGCCGGGTCGCGCAGCACCAGCCGCGTGTCGCCGTAGCGCTCCAGTTCGGCCAGCACCTGGTCGAGGCGGGTGTTGTCGAAGCTCACGCGCTTGTCGCGCCAGGGCGCGATGCCCGCGGTAGAGAGGGGCGCCACCGGCTCCAGCACGCCCTGGGCGTCGCTGGCGATCTGCTGGCCTGCCGACAAAAAGACCGGCGGGGCGGCCGCACCCGGCGCGATGCGCTCGACCTTGACGCGGCCTTCTTCCACCGCCACGCGCACCCCGCCGGCGCTCGCCATGCCGGGCGTGTGGCGCACCGAGAAACGCGTGCCGACAACGGTGATGCGCACCGGCCCGGCCAGTACCTCGAACGGGCGCGCGGTATCGCCATGCACACTGAAAACGGCCTGTCCCTCGGGCAGTCTCACTTCCCGGCGCTGGCGGTAATAGGTGACTTGCACACGTGTCGCGGTGTCCAGCCGCAGCCGGCTGCCATCGGGCAGCGGCACTTCGAGCTGCTGCCCGCGCTGCGTGCTGAAGCTCTGGGCGAACACCGGCTGGGCCTGCCAGTGGTTCCAGGCCATGAAGCCGGCACTGCTTGCCACCAGGGCAAAGGCTGCGGCAGAGAAGGCAGGCACGAAGAAGCGGCGACGCAGCGGCGTGGCCGGACGAGCAGCCAAGTCATCCGCCAGGTTGGCCCGCAGGATTGCCAGCCCCTCAGCCGGCAAGCGGTCGAGCGCAGTCCATTCCGCCTGTTGGCGTGCATAGGCACTGCGGTGCTGGGCATCGGCTTTGAACCAGGTTTGGAAGGCGGCTTCGTCGCGCGCGCCAAAGCCGCCGCCTGTGCGGCGGACGAACCAGTCCAGAGCATCACCGTCGATGCTTTGCGGGGCGGAGGAAGGGCGTTGCGGCAGGCTCATGGCTCTCTCAGAAGGGTAGACGCACGAGCCGTGCACAACCCTATGCCTGCCTTGCACAAATATCTCGATCCGTACTTCTTCATTCGTGGCTGCGCCTTCTTCTGCGCAACGGGGGCGCGGGCGGGGCGGTTTCGTTGATCCCGTCGCGGCAATGCCTGCACGCCGCCACGGCAGTCCTGACATGCTGTTCGACCATCTTGACGCTGACGCCCATGCGCGCCGCCACTTCGGCATGCGACAGCCCGTCGAACTTGTGCAGGATGAAGGCCTGGCGGCAGCGCGGCGGCAGGCCGTCGATGGTGGCCAGGATGGCATTGACCATCTGCCGCGATTGCAGCGCGGCATCGGGCTCGAAGGCGGTGGGCCCGAGCGTGTTGTCTGGCTCGTCAGAGGCCATGTCGTCCTGTGGCTCGGCAAAGCGGGCGCGAACATCGCCACGCCGGCCCTGGTCGATCACCAGGTTGCGGGCCGTCTTGTAGAGCAGCGCGCGCGGGTCGCGGACCACGGGGCCGGCCTGCTGCGACGCATACACGCGTGCGTAGCTTTCCTGCGCCAGGTCAGCCGCCGTGGCGCGGTCGGACACCTTGCGGGACAGAAAGCTCAGCAGTTCTTGGTAGTAGCGCGCAAGCACGGGTCGGGTCGTAGAAGGCCAGGAAGCAGGCGGCAGCCATGCGGGTGGCACATTCTATAGATGGGAATAGTTCTTATTATAAAACTGAAAATATTGGTGAAAAGTGGCTGTAGCCCAGATGTAGACTGGGGAAGTAGCTACTGAATTAGGAGCTTTGAGGCGCCCGCTTGCCTGCCGCGTTGCCGTGACAGAACCCATGACAATGGATGCGCATTCCCTCTCAGAAGCCACCATGACACCAGCACCCACCCGCCGTTTCGGCCTTGCCGCCAGCCGCTTGCACCGCGACGCCACGCAGGCCGGCCTGCCCGCATGGATCGCCGCCAGTGGCGACGGCATCCGCCGCCTGGGCCTGGGCCTGCATGCGGTTGGCGGCGCCTATGACGCCTTGGCGCAGGCCGGGCTGTTGCAGGGCTATGCGCCGCTGGTGCGCTACCCGCGTGGCCGCGAGGGCGGGCTGATGCGACTGGTGTCGCGCATCTCCGGCGGGCTGCGGCCCGAGGACGAGTTGGACGGCATCATTTACCTGCAAGACCCGGTCGACCCCACCACCACCTATGCCGAGGCGCACGCGCTCAAGCGCCAGTGCGTGACGCACCAGAAGCCTTTTGTGTCCACACTGGCTGGCGCCATCGAGTGGGTGGAGGTCGAGCTGCTGCACGCCGGCCTGCCGGTGCAGCGGCCACAAACGCTGTTCCGCCTGGAGACGCAAACCGCCGCGCTGATCGCCCACGATGCGCTGAAAGACCGCATGGTGGCCTTTGCCGAGGCGCACTTCGATCTGCTGTCGCGCTACGCGCACCGCGTGGCCACCGGCACCACCGGCGAGCGGCTCAACCGCATGGCCTGGTCACGCGGCTGGCCGGCCGACAAGCCTTGGGTGCAGCGCTACCTGAGCGGCCCGCTGGGCGGCGACGCGCAGATCGCCGAGCTGGTGCTGGACGGCGCCTGCCACAAGGTGATCTTCTTCGAAGACCCGCACGTGGCACGCCAGCACGAGGCCGACATCCAACTGCTGGAGCGCGCCGTGTGCAGCGTGGGCGAGGCCGCCTCGTGCATCAACTCACCCGCCATGGCCGAGCGCTGGGCACTGGCGGTAGAGCGGCACTTGGCGGTGCAGGCATTGCCGTAACCGGCAGAAAGGTGCGAAGGCCGCGAAGCGCGCAGCCTGGGGCGATCACTCCAACCGGTCCAGCCGCAGCCGATCGCGCTCATCGGTCAGGCGCCAGACGGCCAGGTACACCGCGCCGGCCGAGGCCAGGAAGCCACCCGACGCCAGCAAGAACATCAGCAGGATCTGGTACTTGGCCGCCTCCATCGGGTCCATGCCGGCCAGCACCTGGCCGGTCATGATGCCGGGCAGGGTGATGATGCCGGCCGCAGCCATCTGGTTCATCACCGGCAGCACGCCGGCACGCGTGGCGCGGCGCGCGATGTCGCTAAAGGCGGTGTAGCGGTCTGCGCCCAGCGCCAGTTGCGCCTCGATGGCGCTGCGCTCGCGCGTCACGGTCGAGAAGACGTGGTGCAGCGCCAGGCTGGCCGAATTCATCACCGTGCCCAGCACGATGCCCACCAGCGGAATGGCGTGGCGCGCGTCGTACCAGGGCTGGGGCTTGAGGGCGGTGGTGAGCGCCAGCAGCGCAATGCCCACGGTCGCCGCCACGATGGGCAGGCCGCCCAGCGCGTAGTGCCACAGGCCGGCCAGCCGGCGCTCTTGCCGCGCCCCCACCTCGCGGCTGGCAGCCAGCAGCATGGCGACGATGACGGCACCGGTCAGCCAGGCCGAAGAAATGGCAAACACCCGCTGCAGAAAGAAGCCGACCAGCAGCAACTGCACCACCATGCGCGCCGCCGCGATCAGCAAAGGGCGCTGCAGCCGCAACGCCAGCAGCATCGACAGCCCGGCGCTGGCCAGCACCAGCAGCGCGGCCAGCGCCAGGTCGCCCGGGCTCAGCACGATCACCTGCGTCATGTGGCGGCCTCCAGTCCCGTGGGCGTGAGCTTCAGGTGCCGATCCGCCAGCCGCTGCGCCTGGGCCGGGTCGTGCGATACCACCAGCAGGCCCATGCCCTCGGATCTAAGGCGCTGCAGCAAGGCCTCGACCAGCGCCACGCTGTCGGCGTCCAGTGCCGAGGTGGGCTCGTCCAACAGCAGAAAGCGCGGCTGCCGCGTGATGGCGCGCAGCAGCGCCATGCGCTGGCGCTCGCCGGTCGAGAGCTGGGCTACCGGCGCGTCCAGCAGTTCGGGCCGCAGGCCCACGGTGGGCAGCAATTCGCGCGCGGCAGAGGGCGGGTCGAAATGCGCGCCCACCATATCGGCCCACCAGCCAGCGTCGGCCGGCACATAGCCGACCTGCCGGCGCCAGACTGCAGCCGGCATGCTGTCGCGCGTTTGGTTGCCAATGCGCACATCGCCAGTGTTGGGGTCCAAATCGGCCAGCATGCGCAGCAGCAGGCTCTTGCCGCTGCCCGAGGGGCCGGTCAGCACGGTGCATTTGCCGGGGTGCAAGTCCAGGTCGAAAGAGCCTGGCAGCCGGCCCCGCAGCTGCCGCGCATGCAGCGTGCCGGTGGCGGGCGGGGTGTGGTGCGGCATGGGTGCGGCAGTGGTGGCTGCTGATTGTGCCGCCTGCTGCGCGGAGGGGGTTACTTCAAATTTGATAGCTTATAGCCCAGGCAGGTATTGGGATAAAGCCACTTTTCTTCAAAATTCTGCCGCATCAGCGCATGGCGCGCTCCATGGGCAGGCCGACATAGTTCTCTGCCAGCGAGGTAGCCGCAGCCGTGGAATGCACCAGGTAGTCCAGCTCGGCCTCCTGGATCTTCTGGCCGAATTCGCCGGCCTCGGGGAAGCGGTGCATTAGCGAGGTGAACCACCACGAGAAGCGCTCGGCCTTCCACACGCGGCGCAGGCAGCGCGCGGAATAGCCATCGATGCCGGCCGCGCTTTTGTCCTGGTAGTGCTCGGCCAGCGCATCATGCAAAAAGCCCACGTCGGAGGCCGCCAGGTTCAGCCCCTTGGCGCCGGTGGGCGGCACGATGTGCGCGGCGTCGCCGGCCAGGAACAGGCGGCCAAAGCGCATCGGCTCGGCCACAAAGCTGCGCAGCGGCGCAATGCTCATCTCCAGCGATGGGCCGGTGACCAGGTGCTCGCGTGCCTCGGGGTCGAGGCGGCGGCGCAGCTCGTCCCAGAACAGGCCGTCGTTCCAGTTCTCGACCTTGTCGTCGGCCGGCACCTGCACGTAGTAGCGGCTGCGCGTGGCACTGCGCATGCTGCACAGCGCAAAGCCGCGCGCGGTGTTGGCGTAGATCAGCTCGTGCGACACCGGCGGCACATCCGCCAACACGCCCAGCCAGCCAAAGGGGTAGACGCGCTCATAGGTGTGCAGCGCCTCGGCCGGCACGCTCTGGCGGCTCACGCCGTGGTAGCCGTCGCAGCCGGCGATGAAGTCGCATTCGATCTCGTGCGTGGCGCCGTCCTTCTCGTAGCGCACACGGGGCGCTGCGCCGTCGAAGTCATGCAGGCTGACGTTCTTGGCCTCGTAGACGGTCGTCAGCCCTTCGGCGGCGCGGGCCTCCATCAGGTCGCGCGTGACCTCGGTCTGGCCGTAGACGGTCACGCGCTTGCCGCCGCTCAGCGCATGCAGGTCGATGCGGTGGCGCGCGCCCTGGAACAGCAGCTCTATGCCGTCGTGCGGCAGCCCTTCGGCATGCGCGCGGGCGCCTACGCCGGCCTGGTCCAGCAAGTCCAGCGTGGTCTGCTCCAGCACGCCGGCGCGGATGCGGCCCAGCACATAGTCGCCGCCCTGGCGCTCCACGATGATGTTGTCGATGCCGGCCTTGAACAGCAGTTGGCCCAGCAAAAGCCCGGCCGGGCCAGCGCCGATGATGGCGACCTGGGTGCGCATGGAAGTCTCCCTTTGTGCAGCTTGAAACGATGCAGGCAAGGGTAGGGCGGGCACCTCACGTGCACCAGCCGCTCGTGTCGCCACTGTGCGATCATTGCCAACCTTGCGCGATGATCGCGCAGCATTGGATGCGGCACATGGCAATCGAACGCGCAGACTTCATCGAAGGCATGGCCAAGGGCATGGCGGTGCTGGAGAGCTTCGACACCGAGCGCCAGCGGCTTAACGCCACGCTGGCGGCCCAGCGCGCCGGCATCACGCGCGCGGCGGCGCGGCGGCATTTGCTCACGCTCACGCACCTGGGCTATCTGGAAACCGATGGCAGCTACTTCTGGCTGTCGCCGAAGGTGCTGCGCTTCTCTGGCAGCTACCTGGCATCGGCCCGCTTGCCGCGGGTGCTGCAGCCCACGCTTAACCGCCTGGCGGCGCAGACGCAGCAGTCCTTCTCTGGCGTGGTGCTGGACGGCGACGAGGTGGTGATCGTGGCGCAAAGCGGCGTGCATGGCGCGCCGGTGCGGGTGCTGGCCTACGGCCTGCACCTGGGCGCGCGCTTGCCGGCGCATGCCACCTCCACCGGCCGCATGCTGCTGTCGGCACTGGACGCGCCCGCCTTCAAGGCCTGGTGCACCGGCCGCACGCTGCCACGGCTCACGCCGCATACCGTGACCCAACTGGCGGGCTTTCGCAAGATCGTGGCGCAGGCGCGCGCCGACGACTACTGCCTGTCTTCAGAAGAGCACGAGCTGGATGTGCACGCGCTGGCCGTGCCGCTGCGCAACATGCAGGGACGCACCGTGGCGGCGCTCAACGTCGTCGCCTCGCCCCAGCGCATCACGGCGCAGCAGCTGCGCCAGGAGTCGCTACCGCTGCTGATGGCGGCCGCGCGTGAGTTGCGCGGCTTGCTGTAATGGATGCGTTTGGAAACCGCAGTGCGCAAGGTTTTCGTTAGGCTCACGGATTTATCTTCAGGAGGCTGCCCATGACTTTCCGTAACACCCTTTTTGCCGCCGCCCTGTGCGCGGCCATTGGCGCAGTGCCCGCGCATGCCGACCTGCTCGGCAACCTGAAGGACAAGGTCGGGGGCGGCGGCAGTAGCAGTGGGAATTCCGGCGGTGGCCTTGGCCTGCCGTCGGGTCTGGGTGGCAGTGGCGGCAGTGCTGCTGGCATGGCCGCACTGGGCATGCCGGCCATCGGTGGCAATACCGCCAGCAATGCCGCAGGCGTCATCGAGTACTGCGTCAAGAACAACTATCTGCAGGGCGGCGCCCAAGGGGTCAAAGACAAACTGCTGGGCAAGGTCGGCCTGGGCGGCCAGCAGGCAGAGCAGGATTCCGGCTACCAAAGCGGCGTGACCGGCATGCTCAAGGGCAGCAACGGCAGCTCTTTTGACATGGGCAAGCTGCAGTCCAAGGTCAAGGAAAAGGCTTGCGACTACGTGCTGCAGCAGGGACAGTCGCTGCTTTGAGCGGCCAGGGCGACGGCTTGTCAAAAGCCGATCGCCCAAAGAAAAAGCCGGCAAAGACCTTAAGTCTTTGCCGGCGTTCACTATTTTGGTCGGAGCGGCGGGATTCGAACTCGCGACCCTCTGCTCCCAAAGCAGATGCGCTACCAGGCTGCGCTACGCTCCGACAGCTAGCATTATATGCTGATGTTGCCGCCCCTTTCGTGGGGCCCCTGCTAAATCGTTTGGCCGGGGTGCAATCGCTGTCTTTTTCTCTATTGGATACGCTCTCTCCATGTACCTTCGCATTCTGGTCGGCACCGTCTCCGGCACGGCCCAACGCGTGGCTGACGCCATAGCCTTGGCTTGTGACGATTTGGCCTCTATCACCGTGTTGCCCATGGACGGCCTGGACATTGCGGTCTTCGACGCGCCCGTGCCTCTTACTCTGCTGTGCTGCTCCACCTACGGATCGGGAGACGTGCCGGACAACGCGCTGGGCCTGTACGAGTCGCTGGCCAGCGACCCACGCTATCTGGGGCATCTGCGCTACGGCGTGATCGCCTTGGGCGATAGCAGCCATGGCGAGAGCTTCTGTGGCGGCGGCTTGCGTTTCGACGAGCGGCTCAGCGACCTGGGGGCGCACCGCGTGGGTGAGCTGCTGCGCCTTGATGCCATGGAAGAGCCAGAGCCCGAGCAGGCCGCCGTCGCCTGGTGCCGCAACTGGCTGGCCAGCGCAGAGGCTTGAGCCGGCGGCCTACAGCGCGACACCCGTTCTGGGTCCAGCATGGGTTTTCCATGCCGTGATCTTCAGGAGATTTTTATGGGGATGTTCGACGCCGCAGAACTGGGACAGAATGTCTCGTGGTTGGTGCGAGGTCTGGGCCGCTTGGAATCCCGACCGCCGCACGAGCATCCCACCGAGCCTGCGCCGGAGCCCGTGCTGCCGCCGACGCGGCATCCGGGCGATGAACCACCTGAGCCCGAGCCTTCATAGAAGGAGTTTGGCGTTATTACGGCAGAACTGGAATATCTGGCCTGCCCGACAGGAATCGAACCTGTGACATTCGGCTTAGAAGGCCGATGCTCTATCCAACTGAGCTACGGGCAGTCATGGACATGGATCCATGTGGCATGAAGCCAAGGCGCCCGATCATAACGGCGACTGCGATGCATACACGCAGTGCGTTGGCGACGCGCTCTTTCTTCCAGGAGTTTTCCCATGACCACCAATCCCGAATTCCCCCCGGTGGAAGACAGCCCATCCTTGCTGCCTGAAGAGGACCAGCCCGAACTCCCTCGCGTGGGGGAAGGCTTGCTGGAGCCGGCGGGCATTCCGTTCGATGAGGAATGTGAGCGGGTGGTTCAGCCCGAGCCTGCGGGCGATTAAGTTAAGGCTAGCGCCGACTCAGCGATTGCCGCCCAGCCGGCCCAGGATGTAGCCAACCGAGAGCGCCAGTACCACGGCTGCGACGGGATGGGTGCGGATGGTGTCGCGCGGCAGTTCTGCAATATCCGAGCAGAACTGGCCCAGGCGGTCGCAACTCTCCTGCGCTTTCTCGGCTGCGCGGTCCACGGTTTCATGGGCGCTGGCCGCAGCGCGACCGACTACGCCTTCCGGGTCGATACTTTCAGACGGGTTCGAATTCTCGATGGGTGCCATGGTTTCTCCTTTGATGGGTAGCTGCGGTGGCAGGGTGCGTCGCAGCAGATGGACCGACTCAAAATGCAAAAGGGCCCCGGGTGCGGGGCCCTCTAGGTGATGGACGGCATTTAGTTGGTCGGGGTGCGCGGCTGACCTTGGCTGTTCAGGCCTTCATCGCGCGGTGCCGGCGGCAGCTTGCTGCCAATGCGTTCACCGGTATGGCGAACCGCCGTTGCCGAGCGCTTGGCGGCGTTCGAGGTGGCATGGCCGACCTTCTTGGCGCCGCGCTTGGTTGCCGTGGCAGCCTTGTGCCCCATTTCCTTGGCGCCTTCCACCACGCCCGTCTTGGGCGCTGGTGCTTCCGCCGCGCTGCTTGCTGCCGGGGCTGCGGCTGGCTGCGCATGGGCGGTAATGCCATAGGCCGCGGCGCTGATTGCCAGCACGGCGGCCAGGGTGCGGAAGGCGGATGTCGTTGTGGTCATGGGCATGTCCTCTGTCGAGTTGTTGTGCATGCCAGTATCGAGGCTTCGCCCTGCCTTTTTGGTGTTTGCGGCGGGATATGCCGTGAAATGGATGAAGGATGACAGCGGATGTCAGACAGCTCCCACCTTCGCTGTTTGCGCCCGGCTACGGCTAGCGTCGTTGGTACTGCTGCGCGCCGAACAGGATGTCGCGCTCTTGTGGCGTACGCGTGGTGCTGCGCCGCTCGGCCAGAACCTGGACGCCACGCTGTACCGCAGGGCGCGCGTCGATGGCGTCGAACCAGCGCTTCAGCGCTGGGTAGTCGGCCCAGTCCACCCCCTGATTGGCCGCACTGCGCAGCCAGGGAAAGATGGCGATATCGGCGATGGTGTAGCTGTCGCCTGCGATGTACGGGCTTGTGTTCAGCCGCTTGTCCATGACGCCATACAGCCGCTTGGCCTCGTTGGTGTAGCGGTCGACGGCGTAAGGGATTTTTTCCGGGGCGTACATCCGGAAGTGATGGGCTTGCCCCAGCATGGGGCCAACGCCGCCCATCTGGAACATCAGCCATTGCATGGCTTCGAATTTGGCGCGGTCTCCTTCAGGAAGAAACTTGCCAGTCTTGGCGGCCAGGTAGAGAAGGATGGCACCGGATTCAAACAGCGAGATTGGCTGGCCGTCCGGCCCCGTGTCATCGACGATGGCGGGAATCTTGTTGTTGGGGCTGATGCGCAGGAATTCAGTCGTGAACTGGTCGCCTGCGCCGATATTGATCGGCACGACCCGATAGGGCAGGCCGCATTCCTCCAGCATGACGTGGATTTTATGGCCGTTGGGGGTGGGCCAGGTGTAGACGGTGATCATGGTGCGCAACTTCTTTCAGCGGAACGAAGATGCGACTCTAGAAGAAACGCACCGTTCTTGCTGGCGCAGGGCGGGCAGCAGCAGCGCGTGTTAGCCCTGCTGCGCGAACTTCCAGGCCATTTCCGCGAGTGGCCGCGCACCAGCGGCCGAGGCAGCTGCTTGCGCGCTGGAGGCGGTGCCGGCCTGCACACGCTTGGCAATGCCTTGCAGGATCGCGGCCATGCGGAACAGGTTGTAGGCGAGGTAGAAGTTCCAGTCTGCGGCCAGTTCGCCGGGCGTGGTGAGACCGGTGCGCTCGCAGTAGCGGGCGATGTAGTCGGCCTCGGCGGGAATACCCAGCGCCTGCAGGTCGACGCCACCAATGCCACGGAATGAGCCAGGCGGGATATGCCAGGCCATGCAGTGGTAGCTGAAGTCGGCCAGCGGATGGCCGAGGGTGGAGAGCTCCCAGTCCAGCACCGCGAGCACGCGGGGCTCGGTGGGGTGGAACATCATGTTGTCCAGCCGGTAGTCGCCATGGACGATGCAGGTGCGCGACTCGTCGCGCGCGCTGGCCGGCATGTGCGCAGGCAGCCAGTCCATCAGCTTTTCCATGGCCGTGATGGGCTCGGTGATGGAGGCGATGTACTGCTTGCTCCAGCGTCCTATCTGGCGGTCGAAATAGTTGCCGGGCTTGCCGTAGGCGGCCAGCCCCTGTGCCTTGTAGTCGACCGTGTGCAGGGCCGCTATGACACGGTTCATCTCGTCGTAGATGGCGGCACGTTCCGTGCGTTCCATGCCGGGCAGCGTCTGGTCCCACAGTACCCGCCCCTGGACGAACTCCATGACGTAGAAGGCGCGGCCAATCACGGATTCGTCCTCGCACAGCGCGACCATTTGCGCTACCGGGACCTGTGTGCCGTGCAAGCCCCGCATCACCGCGTATTCACGCTCGATGGCGTGGGCCGAGGGCAGCAGCTTGGCCACCGGCCCGGGCTTGGCGCGCAGCACGT
The DNA here is from genome assembly GCA_038961845.1 of Xylophilus sp. GW821-FHT01B05. NCBI lineage: Bacteria > Pseudomonadati > Pseudomonadota > Betaproteobacteria > Burkholderiales > Xylophilus > Xylophilus sp. GW821-FHT01B05. Next base: position 3,351,299 of record CP152408.1, on the reverse strand, counting down.
AGGCGCGCGTGGGGGTGATTAGTTTGTAGGTCGGATTGGATTGCCCACCCTTGAACATTTCAAGCGACAGCGGGCCAGCGAAGCCCTGCACGTGGTCCGAGAGCCAAGCCGCCAATGCGTTGGTGTCGATGGCATGGGTGGATGACACGGGCCGGGTGCCCACGAAATGGTCGTAGTCGGGCATTGTCTCTTTTCAGGTGCCTGTGGCACCAGGTGTTGTGGAAATGAAAAGGGGCTTAGAGGTCCCCTTCGCCAATGCGCAGCAGCATGTGGCGGTTGCGCACGACCAAGCCGCCGGGCTCGATGCGGATCACGTCTTCGCGCTCCATGAGCTTGAGCTCCTGGTTCACGCGCTGGCGCGACGCGCCCAGCAACTGGGCCAGCTCTTCCTGGGCGAGCTGCAGGCTGATGCGAATTTCGTTGCCGTCGGCGAGGCTTGGCGTACCGTAGCTGCGAACCAGATGGCCCAACTGCTTGGCCAGCCGCGCGCGCAAGGGCAGGGTGTTCAGATCCTCGACCAGCCCGAAGAGCTGGCGTATGCGCCGCGCATGCAGGCGCAGCAGTGCCTCGTAGAGCTCGACGTGCTGCTCCAGTATCTTGCGGAAGTCGGCACGCGCCACGCACAGCGTGGTGCTGTCGCCATGGGCGTAGGCGTCGTGGGTGCGGCGCTCGCCATCGAAGAAGGCGACATCCCCGAACCAGATGCCCGGCTCGACATAGGTCAGCGTGATCTGCTTGCCCGATACCGAGGTAGAGCTCACGCGTACCGCGCCGTAGGCGCAGGCAATCCACTCCTCCGGCGAGTCGCCGCGCGCGGCGATCAGGTCGCCGTCCTTGTAGCGTTTGACGTAGGCGCATCGAAGGATGTCGTGTCGCAGGGAGGGGGAGAGGGAAGAGAACCAGCGGCCTGAATTGATGGCCTCGCGTTCTTCGATGGTAAGAATCGGTTCGTCCATGGTCTGTCGTGTGCGTGACTTGGGGGGGCGTGGCGATGTCGCGGGAGCGACCCACTCCTGTAAGTTGTCGGGGCTTGCGGCGCTTGTCGAGGCTTAGGCGTAACGCGGCGTGGTCTTGTTCAGAAACGCATCGATGCCGATGCCCGCATTGGGGTGGTGCAGGTTGCGCACGAAGCGATCGCGCTCGGCGGCCAGGTGCTCGGAGAGTTCGGTGTGCGGAGCCTTGTTGACCAGCTCCTTGATGCTGGCCAGTGCATTGGGTGCGCGGCGGTTGAGCCGCTCGGACAGCGCCATGGCATCGGCCAGCGCCGCACCTGGGGTTGCCAGCTGATTGACCACACCCAGAGCGTGCAGCCGCTCGGCCTCGATACGCGTGCCGAGCATCATCAGTTCGTTGACCAGCGGGCGGGGCAGCACGCGGGGCAGGTGCCAACTGCCGCCACCGTCTGGTGACAGGGCCACGCTGCTGTAGGACATGGCGAAGAAGGCATCGCGTGCGGCAACGATGAAATCGCAGGCCAGGGCCAGCGAGAAGCCGGCTCCGGCCGCAGCACCTTCCACTGCGGCAATGATGGGCCTGGGGAAGGCGCGCAGTTCCTCGATCCAGAGATGCAGGCCTTCGATGCTTTGCGCCTGGACCTCGGGAGCTTGCTCGCGGTTGGCTTTCAGGCGTTGCAGGTTGCCGCCGGCGCAGAAGGTGCTGCCTTCGCCGACGATGACCACGCTGCGAATTTCCGAACCGGCTGAATTCAGCGCTTCGATGCCTGCCGCGTAGATCTCGGGGCCGAGCGCATTGCGGTTGTCGGGGTTGTGCAGCGTGAGCACCATGGTTTCGCCATGGCGAGTGCAGATGAGTTGAGCGGGCATGCAGAGGCTTTCAATACGTGGGAGGCAGTCAATCTTCCGTATGCAGCAGGCTCAGGCCGATGGCACCGCGGCGGCGCAGCCAGGGGCTGGGGCGGTAGCGTGTGTCGCCGTACACCGTCTGCAGGTTGAAAAGCACCTCCAGCACATTGGTCGGGCCCAGTCGGTCGCCAAGTGCCAGCGGGCCTTGCGGATAACCCAGGCCCAGTGTCACGGCTGTGTCCAGGTCGCGCGGCGAGCACACGCCCTGTTGGCATATGTCAGCCGCGATATTGATGATGGTGGCCACCACGCGTTGTGTGACGAAGCCGCCGCTGTCGCGGATCACGCTGACGGCTTTGCCGTCGCGGGCGAACAGGGCATGCGCGGCGTCGCGCATATCGCTGCGCGTGGCTGGATTGGTGGCCAGTACCCGGCGCCGGGTGGTCGCGTCGTCGGCCAGCATGTCGATGCCGATGGTACGCGCCGGATCCAGACGCTCGACCACGGCCACCGTCGTCACATCGAAGCCGAGTGGTGCCACCAGCGTCAAGGCCTGGGGCGAAGGCGATGCACCGCTTTCGATGGAGGCGCCCAGGTCCTTGAGCAGTTGCAGCAATTCAGCGCGCCGCGCCGCGCGCGGGGAGACCCATACGGGCGGCAGCTTTTCCACCTTCGGCGCCGCTGCTTCGGGGGGCTGGATGGCGACACCGTCTTCATAGTCGTAGAAGCCCTGGCCGCTCTTGCGGCCGAGCATGCCACCCGCCAGGCGCTGGGCCGTGATGACGCTGGGGCGGTAGCGCGGCTCTTCGTAGTACTGGTGGTAAATGGATTCCATCACCGGGTGCGAGACGTCCAATGCGGTAAGGTCCATCAACTCGAAAGGGCCGAGCTTGAAGCCAATCTGGTCCTTCAGGATTCGATCGATGGTTGCGAAATCCGCCACGCTCTCGCCCACGATGCGCAGCGCCTCGGTCCCGAAGCCGCGCCCGGCATGGTTGACAATGAAGCCCGGGGTATCCTGGGCCCGGACGGCGGTGTGACCCATTTTCCCGACGTAGGCGTGCAGGGCATCACATACGGCAGGCGCGGTGCGTAGCCCGGCGATCACCTCCACCACCTTCATGAGCGGCACTGGGTTGAAGAAGTGCAGTCCGGCAAAGCGCTCGGGGTGCTGCAGGCCCGCGGCGATGGCGGTGACTGACAGCGACGAGGTGTTGGTGGCCAGGATGGTATCGGGCGTCACGAGGCCTTCCAGCTTGGCAAACAGTTCGCGCTTGATGTCGAGCCGCTCGACGATGGCTTCGACGATCAGTGAACAGTCTGCAAGGGCCTCGAGCGAGTCCGCGGACAGCAGCCGCTCCTTCAAGGCCGCGCATTGCGCCGCATCGATGCGGCCCTTGTCCTGCATCTTGTCCCACTGGGCGTGAACGGCTGCGCAGGCCGCGGCGACCGCGTCGGCGTTGTTGTCGAACAGCCGGACAACGCTGCCGGCCTGGGCTGCCAATTGCGCGATACCGCGACCCATCGCGCCCGCGCCGATCACGGCAATCAAGGAAATTGGAGTGTGCATTGATTGATTATCAGGGCATGAATTTGTGAACATGTGTGACAGAATCCACGGAAATCGGGAAGGCTGAGGTGTGAGAAGTCGCAAAACTGTTATCGGTGTCGCGCTGTCGGCTATTGCTTGCGGAAGTGCCGCGTTGTCCCTGGGGCCATCGCATGGGGCCGCAGTCATCGGCCAGCCGCTCGATTTGCACTTTGATCTTTCCCTGGATGCCGAGGGCGAGGCCCCGTCTACATGCCCGCAGGCGGAAGTGTTCTACGGCGAAACCCGGGTCGATCCTTCGCGCCTTCGGGTCGCGGTGCTTCCGGGAGCGAAGCCAGACCAGGCCCGGGTGCGGCTGCTGTCCAGTGTGGTGGTGAATGAGCCCGTGGTGTCGGTGTTGCTGCGCGCGGGCTGCGGGCAAGCCTTGTCACGGCGCTATGTCCTGCTGGCGTCAGCCCCCATGGCTGCTGCGGCCGAAACTGGGCAGGCAGCGGCAACGATAGCCAGCACCTTGCCCAGCCTTGTGCCATCCGCGTCGTCGGGTACAGGGGCACCCCGTTTGGTGGACAAGGCTGCGGCTGTACGTCCGAAGTCCCCTGCCAAGTCCGAGGCAGCAGCCGTGACGGCGCCTGTCCGCCGCCCTAAGCCGGCGTCGGCCCCTGCAAAGGCCAGCGAGCCTGGGCGTCCCCGGCTTGAATTGCAGTCGCCGCTGGATTGGCTGGAAGAGCGTGACGTCCAGTTGCGCCCCTCCATGGAAATGGCGGTCCCTGTGCCTGCGACGCCGGAGCAGCGGGCTGCCGCCGCAGCAAGCTGGCGCAGCCTCGCCATGGAGGCTCCGGCTGTGGCTGTCGAGGCGCCGGCGGCGGTTGAGCGCCTGCAGGCGCTGGAGACGCAGCTCAAGGCGCTGCAGGTCAACGAGGCCCGCGAACGCAGCCGTACGGCCGAATTGCAGGCCCAATTGGACGAGGTCGGGCGTGACCGTCAAACCCAGTGGATCGTCACCGCCTTGGTCGCGGTGCTGGCGATGGCGCTCGGGGCCTTGCTGGTTGGCTGGCGCCGCCTGCGTCAAGACGGCGCCCGGTCGATGTGGTGGGCACCGCGCAGCACCGTACAGCAAGACTCCGAACCGGCCTTGTCGCCCGAGTGGGTAGCAGAGGCAAAGCCCTCGCCCGATACGGCTGTTCCGCCGCCGATTACCCCGCCGGTGATGGCGCGGCCTCCAGTGCCCGTCGCGGCCCCGGTCCCCATCAATGTGGTCACTGACGTGGACACTGCATGGCTCGATCTACCCGAGGTGGCAGTGCCCTCTGTGTCCCCGAAAGCTGCGGCGGATGCTGGCGATGCGTTGCGTGCCCCTGGCTTGGATGATGAACAGGTCGATGCGCAGCAGAACGCGGAGTTCTACGTATCCCTGGGACAGTACGAGCAGGCCATCGAATTGCTCCAGCACTACATTGCCGCGCACCCGGGCATCAGCCCGGCGGTCTACCTGGATCTGCTCAAAATCCTGCATACCCTGAGCCTGACCGACGACTACCGCAGGCTCCGCGAAGAGTTCAACGCCATCTTCAACGCAGACGTGCCGGCCTTCGCAGGCTTTCTGAAGAGTGCGCGGCGGCTGGAGGACTATCCAGATGCGCTCGCCTCGATCCAGGCGCGTTGGGATCAGCCTGAGGTACTGGAGGTGATAGAGGCCTGCCTGTATCGCAGCTCAGGCCCTGTACAGCCCCTGCCTTTCGAGTTGGAGGCCTATCGCGAGCTGTTGTTGCTGTACGCGATGGCCAAGAGCCTTCATGGAGCGTCCGGCATGGCGCGTGTTGCGCGGCCCGCCGCGCCTGAAGACCGACTGCCTGCAGCCATGGAGCAGCCGGAGGCCTTTGCTGCACACATGCCTATGCCCTTGCCCGATGCGCATCGCCCAAGTTCCCCGATGGCGTCGCTGCAGCAGCACGATATCGGAGAGGCCGGCTTTCCAGCGCCGTTGACATTCGACTTGTCGCTTGACGATGAGCCAGAGGACGGCAGCCAAGCCAAGCCGTCCGCATCCGTTGTGGCCAGGGCCAGTGGCGTGGATGCTGAAGTAGGCTTTGCCCCGGCGCCTGCGGGCGACAGCAATTTGATCGACTTCGACCTTTTTGATGTCGAAGTGCTGCCGTCGTCGGGCAAGGGCGCCGAAGTCAAGGCCTGAGCAGAAGCCCCTCAGCCCTCTTTATCGTCGTACCTGCAGTGCCCCGGGGTTCACGATATTGGTCGGAGCACCCCGGATGTAGTTGATGACGTTGTCGAAGGCGGCACCAAAGTACATCTCGTAGCTGTCGCGCTCGACGTAGCCGATATGCGGTGTGCAGATGCAGTTCTCCAGGCGTAGCAGTGCATGGCCTTGCAGTGGGGGCTCGGTCTCGAAGACATCTACGGCGCCCATCCCGGGGCGGCCGCGGTTGAGGGCGGCGATCAGGGCCTCAGGCTCGATCAACTCCGCCCGCGAGGTGTTGACGATCAAGGCGGTGGGCTTCATCCGGGAGAGATCATCCAGTGTGACGATGCCCTGGGTTTCCTCGTTCAGTCGCAGGTGCAATGACACCACGTCACATTGTTCGAAGAATTCTTCCTTGCTGTTGGCGGCCTGGTAGCCGTCTGCCAGTGCCTTGGCGCGCGAGGCGTCACGGCCCCAGATGCGCACATGCATACCAAAGGCCTGGGCATAGCCGGCCACGATCTGGCCGATCTTGCCGTAGCCCCAGAGGCCCAGCGTCTTGCCACGCAGCACCGTGCCAATGCCGAAGTTGGCCGGCATGGAGGCCGCGCGCAACCCGGACTGTTGCCAGGCGCCGTGCTTCAGGTTGGAGATGTACTGCGGCAGGCGGCGCATGGCCGCCATGATGAGCGCCCAGGTGAGTTCGGCCGGTGCGATCGGCGAACCCACGCCTTCGGCAACTGCAATGCCTCGCTCCGTGCAGGCGCCAACGTCGATGTGGTGTCCCACCTTGCCGGTCTGTGCAATCAGCTTGAGCCGGGGCAGCTTCTCGACCAGTTGCCGGGTGATATGGGTGCGTTCGCGGATCAAGACAATGATGTCGGCGTCTCTGAGGCGGACGGAGAGTTGGCCGATGCCCTTGACCGTATTGGTGTAGACCTTGGCGGGATAGGCATCAAGTCGCGTGGCGCAATGCAGCTTCCGCACCGCATCCTGATAGTCATCGAGGATCACAATGTTCATCCTGCCATTGTGCCTCGCAGGTATGGGGCAATTGCCCGTTTGCTGGGTAGTTTGTCGCCTTAATGCTTGCAAAAGGTGACAAGGCGGTCAAAGTGGGCAGACTCTGTTGCTGCCCCGGGCGGCGGTTTCCGGCGTGTGGCGATCTGTCAGTGCATGGCGGCTTCGCGTGCGCTGAGACGGTCGAGTTCTGCGCATACGTCTGCCATGCGGCCCGAGATCACCATGCGACCTGCGCAGTGTGCGGACTGCGGCCCGTCCACCACATGCACGACGCGCAATGCGGGCGCGCGGCGGCGCATGGCGCCTGCCGGGGGCCCTGCCGCATCATTGGCGCAGGATGGATAGGCTTGCACTGCGGCCTTGTCCGCGGGGCCGGGAGCGTGAGGTGGCAGACGGCGACTGCTGGCGGCTGCAGGTGCTGCCAAGGCGGCAAGGTCTGCAATACGCCGGCTTGCCAGGCGTCCCATCCAGGCGGACAGCGGCGCAAAGAGATGGGTGCGCGCCAGAACGGCAGTTTCCATGTGAATACCCCGAAGGCCAAAGTTTGGATTAGCGGCAGGATTGCTGGTGCGGGCGCTGCGCGCTACATCAGCATGGTGTTGCGGATCAAGCCCACCGCCAGCCCTTCGATCTCGAAGGGCTCGTCTGGCGCGACGAAGATAGTGGAGTAGTCCGGGTTCTCGGCGTGCAGCTCTATGCCCTGGGCGGTTCGCAGAAAGCGCTTGGCGGTGACTTCTTCGCCCAACCGGGCCACCACGATCTGGCCGTTGCGCGCCTCGCGGGAAGAGCGCACAGCGAGCAGGTCGCCGTCGATGATGCCGGCGTCGCGCATCGACATGCCGCGCACCTTCAGCAGGTAGTCCGGCTTTTGCTGGAACAGGCTGCCTTCGACATGGTAGGTTTGCTCGACATGTTCCTGGGCCAGGATGGGGGCGCCGGCCGCCACCCTGCCGACCAAGGGCAGGGCCAGTTGGGCCAGGCCGGGCAGCGTAAGGGAGAACGGATCGCCCCGCGAGGCGTGCAGGGAGCGCAGCGTGTCGCTCTTGAGCCGGATGCCGCGCGAGGTGCCGCTGACCAACTCTATGGCACCCTTGCGGGCCAAGGCCTGCAGGTGCTCTTCTGCGGCGTTGGCAGACTTGAAGCCAAGCTCGGCTGCGATCTCGGCCCGGGTGGGCGGAGCGCCGGTGCGGGCTACAGCGGAGTGGATCAATTCCAGTATCTGCTGTTGGCGTGCGGTGAGCTTGACGGCGGAGGTGCGGGTATCGATCATCGGTGATCCTCGGCAACGGGGCTGTTTGGATATCCAGTAACTGTATTTTTGACCAGTTTTTGAAAGTGTGCAAGTGACCCTGCAAAAAGAAGAATCCGCGCACGGCGCTACCCGCTGTGTCGTGGTGTTGGGAACCGGAGGAACCATTGCCGGCGCTGCGAAGAATGCGCGGGACAACCTGGGTTACCAGGCGGCCAGCTTGTCGGTGGAGGATTTGCTGGCCTGCCTGCCGCCGGATGCGGGCCCGCTGCGGGCTGAGCAGTTGGCGCAGGTGGACAGCAAGGACATGGGTTTCGACGTCTGGAAGGCGTTGGCATTGCGCTGCGCGCATTGGCTCGCCCAGGACGAGGTGCAAGGCATCGTGGTCACGCACGGCACCGATACGCTGGAGGAGACTGCCTACTTTCTGCACCGGGTGCTGGCGCCGCGCAAGCCGGTGGTGCTGGTGTCGGCCATGCGGCCAGCCACCGCTCTGGCGCCGGACGGCCCGCAGAACCTGCGTGATGCCATGGCGCTGGTGCGTGCCCCAGGCGTATCGGGTGTGGTGGCGGTGAGTGCCGGTCGGGTGCATGGTGCAACGGACGTTCGCAAGGAGCACACCTACCGGCTTGACGCCTTTGGCTCGGGCGATGCTGGTCCGCTGGCTTATGTGGAGGAGGGCGTATTGCGCCAGGTGCGGCCCTGGCCATGCGAAGAGGTCGATGGCGCCTGGCTGGCCCGGTTGGCGCGCACGGTCGCGTCGCCCCGTGTGGATATCGTGCTAAGCCACGCGGGCGCGGATGGCCGGATCGTCGATGCTCTGCTGGCACTTCCGCCTGCAGCGAGGCCCGAGGGCCTGGTGGTGGCTGGCACCGGGAACGGTACGGTGCATGAGGCTTTGTTGGCGGCGCTGCAGCGCGCGCAGGCCAGTGGTGTGCGTGTCTGGCGCACAACGCGTTGCGCCTACGGCCCGCTGCTGTCGGCGGGGGAACACCCGGTGCCGGCGGCAGCGGAGACCTCCGCTGTCAAGGCGCGCGTCGCGCTCATACTGGAACTGCTGGCTCCATGAAAAAAAGCCGCGTCACCGCGGCTTTGTGGGGTTGCGCCAAGGCTCAGTGGGCCAGGGCTTGCAGCGCTTGTGCAGTGATGTCTTCCACCGAACCCAAACCGCTGATCTTGCGGTAGCGCGGCGCCGCTGCGGCGTCCTGGCTGGCCCAGCCGGCGTAGTAGTCGACCAGCGGGCGCGTCTGCGCGCTGTAGACCTCCAGGCGCTTGCGCACGGTGGCTTCCTTGTCGTCTTCGCGCTGGATCAGGTCTTCGCCCGTGATGTCATCCTTGCCTTCGGTCTTGGGCGGATTGAACTTCACGTGGTAGGTGCGGCCCGAGCCGGGGTGCGAGCGGCGTCCGCTCATGCGCTCGATGATGGCGTCGAAGGGCACGTCGATTTCCAGCACGTAGTCGAGCTTGACGCCGGCGGCCTTCATGGCGTCGGCTTGCGGGATGGTGCGTGGGAAGCCGTCGAACAGAAAGCCTTGCGCGCAATCGGGCTGGGCGATGCGTTCCTTGACGAGGTTGATGATGAGGTCGTCGCTGACCAGCGCGCCGGATTTCATGACCGCATCGGCTTGCAGGCCCAGCGGGGTGCCAGCCTTGACGGCGGCGCGCAGCATGTCGCCGGTGGAGATTTGCGGGATACCGTACTTCTGGCAGATGAAGGTGGCTTGCGTGCCTTTACCGGCACCTGGCGCGCCCAGCAGAATCAGTCTCATGGAAGTCCTCGGATAGTTTTGAAGTCGGCTGGCACCGCTGGCCGCGCGGCGCGCCTGCCGACGGGCGCGGGGACGGTGCTCTGATTGCGGGCGAGGATAGCATGCAGCCCCGCTGCCGCTCGGATGCCGCCGGGGCTCAAGCGCCCAGCAGCGCGCGCACGCGCGCCAAGTCCTCGGGCGTGTCCACGCCGGCTCCTGGCGCTTCCTGCGTGACGTGTACGGCGATGCGGTGGCCATGCCAGAGCGCACGCAGTTGCTCCAATGCTTCGGCGATTTCCTGGGGCGCCTGGGCCAGACGCGGGAAGGCGCGCAGGAAGCTGACGCGATAGCCGTAGATGCCTATGTGGCGCAGCGGCGCGGGCGAGGGCAGGGCTGCTCCGTCGCGCTGCCACGGGATCGGCGCGCGGCTGAAATACAGCGCCAAGCCGCTGGCATCGGTGACAACCTTCACCACGTTCGGGTTCAGGTAGTCGGCTGTGTTGTCGATCGGGTGAGCGGCGGTGCTGATGCTGGCTTCTGGCCGGTCGTGCAGCAGGGCCGCCACGGCGCCGACTAGGGCGGTGGGGATCAGGGGTTCGTCGCCCTGGACGTTGACGACGATCTCGTCGTCGCCAAGCCCGAGCAGGTCGCAGGCCTCGGCCAGGCGGTCGCTGCCGCAGACGTGGTCGGGGCGGGTCAGAACCGCTTCCACACCGTGTGCGCGGCAGGCATCAAGAATGGACGCGCTATCGGCGGCGACGACGGTGCGCGTGGCACCAGATGCCTGGGCGCGTTGGGCCACGCGCACGATCATGGGCAGGCCGGCGATGTCGGCCAGGGGCTTGTCGGGCAGGCGCGTGGAGGCGAGGCGCGCGGGGATCAGGACGGTGAAACGCATGGCGGTGCTGAATGCCCCTCAGCTTTCCAGCTCGGCATCGGTCAGCGTGCGCGCTTCGTTTTCCAGCAGGATCGGGATGCCGTCGCGCACGGGGTAGGCCAGGCGCGCGCTGCGCGACACCAACTCCTGCTGTTCGCGGTCATAGGTGAGAGGGCCCTTGGTGACGGGGCAGACCAGCAGTTCGAGCAGTTTGCTGTCCATGGATCAGAGTGGTGTGTTGGGTGGGGGAGGAGCGGCGGATGATAGCCGTGCGTCCAGCAGGCGGTCGAGTTGGGCCAGGAAGGCGGGCGCAAGGCTGAAGCGCAGCGGCACGGCCAAGGCCTGCGGCGTGACGCGCCACAGCTTGAAAGCATCTTTTTCGGTGCAAATTGGCACTAATCCCTTGTCTGGACTGGGCTTGTAGCTATGAAAATCATAGTGGTCGGGCAGCGCGTCGCTGTGTGCCAGCGTGAGTCCCTGGGCCCGCAGCATGTCAAAGAACGCCTGCGGTTGCGCGATGCCGGCCAGCGCATGCAGCGGCGTCCCGATCAGGGACGAGAGCGGGACGCGGCTGCCGTCGGCGCGCAGCGCGTGGTCGGCCAGGCTGCGCTCTGCCGTGAAGCCGGCAAAGGCCGGCCGTGTGCCGGTGTGCAGCACCGCATCCACCGGCCGCGGCCAGGGCTCGCGCAGGGGGCCTGCGGGCAGCAGAAAACCGTTGCCAATGCCGCGGTCATCGAACACGCAGATCTCGATGTCGCGCGCCAGCGCCAGATGCTGCAGGCCGTCATCGCAGACGATCAATTGGGTGGCGGGGTATGCGGCCAGCAGCCGGCGCGCGGCCGCGGCCCGGTTGCGGCCGACGAAGACCGGCACGCCGGTGCGGCGGCGGATCAGCAAGGGCTCATCGCCGACCTCGGCGGGTGCGCTGTCGGGCCGCACTTCGCGCAGGTCGTCATCGCCTGCAGTGGGGGCACTGCGCCCGTAGCCACGCGACACCACGCCAGCGGCGATGCCGCGTGTCTGCAAATGCTCCAGCAGCGCGATCACGGTGGGTGTCTTGCCGGCGCCGCCCGCAATGACATTGCCCACCACCAGCACCGGCACCGGCAGGCGCTCGCTGCGCAGCCAGCCACGCCGATAGGCCAGGGCCCGCAGGCTCCAGAGCAGGCGATACAGCAGTGATAGAGGCCAGAGCAGCCAGGCCAACGCACCGCGCTGCAGCCAGGCCTGCTGCAGCGTCTGGGTGATGCTCACGGCGTTTGCGTTCCGCGGTGGATCAGGGCTTGCCGCCGGCCTTGGCCGTGCTTTGCGTGGCAAAGGTGATCTGCGACAGGCCGGCGCGGCGCGCGGCCTCCATCACCGTGACCACGTTCTGGTGCGCGGCACTGGCGTCGGCGCTGATGATGACGATCGTGTCGCGGCCGGCCTTGGCGGCGTCGGTCAGGGCCCGCGTCACCGCATCCACCGAGCCACCGGCGACAGGGCTGCGGTTGACGGTGAAGTGGCCGTCGCTGCTGACCGAGACCACGACTTCCTTCTGGTAGTCGCGCATGGCCTGCGCGTCAGCCACCGGCAGGCGCAGCTGGATCTCGGTGAAGCGGCTGTAGGTGGTGGACAGCATGAGGAAGATCAGCACCACCAGCAGCACGTCGATGAACGGGATCAGGTTGATCTCGGGCTCGTCCTTGCCGCTGGTGCGGAAGTCCATGCGGGAGCGGGCGCGGAAGTTCAGGCTCATGCGGGGCGGTGGCTCAGGGCTTGCGCAGCAGGTTGAGGTGGCGCATGAAGCGCTCGGCCGACAGCTCCAGCGTCAGCAGGTAGCTGTCCACCCGGCCACGGAAATAGCGCCAGAAGATCAGCGAAGGGATGGCGACCATCAGCCCGAACGCGGTGTTGTACAGCGCAATCGAAATACCCTGCGCCAGTTGCGCAGGGTTGCCGGTGCCGGAGGCGCCGGTTTGCGAGCCAAAGATCTCGATCATGCCGATCACCGTGCCGAGCAGGCCCAGCAGCGGCGCGGCCGAGGCGATGGTGGCCAGTGCGCTGAGGTACTTTTCGAGTCGATGCGCCACGCTGCGGCCGGCGCCTTCTATGGAAGAGCGCAGGTCATCCTCGCTGCAGCGCGGGTTGACGTTGAGGGCGCGAAAGCCGCTGGCCAGCACTTCGCCGAGTGCGGAGTTCTGCTCCAGTTGCTGCACCACGTCGGGCGCAGGCACGCCGCGGCTGGAGACCGTGATCGCCTCGTCCAGCAACTTGGGCGGTGCAACCTTGGCAGCCTTCAGGCTGAGGAAGCGTTCGACGATGAGTGCCAGTGCGAGCACGGAGCAGGCCAGCAAGGGCCAGATCGGCCAGCCGGCCGCTTGTATGATCGAAAACAAGAAGACTCTCCGAGGGCAGATGACATCGCCGGGCATTATGGCGTACGCCTCTCCGGCAGAAATGTGCTTTCGGCGCGGGCCTTGCAACCGCCCACAGATCGTGTGGATAAGTTTGTGAGAAAACCCTTCATTCCCGCGCCTACCCCGCGCCAATACTGGCTTGTGACAGTTCGATGAAAAAAGCAGCACCATTTCATTTTTCTGGCCGTTCCCATGCGTGATGGCCTGGAAGCCCCCGGGCTGCGTGTCTGGGCCGTAGGTGCTTTGTGCCATGCGGTGGCCGATGCGCTGGACAGCCGCTTCAACCCGGTAGCGGTGCGCGGTGAGCTCACCGGCTTCTCGCGCGCGGCCAGCGGGCACTGCTATTTCTCGCTGAAGGATGCGACGGGCCAGATCCGTTGCGCCATGTTCCGGCGCGCCGCCATGCTGCTCGACTTTGCGCCGCGCGACGGCGAACTGGTCGAGGTGCGCGGGCGCATCGGCGTCTACGAGGCGCGTGGTGACCTGCAATTGGTAGCCGAGTCCATGGTGCGGGTGGGGCAGGGCGGTCTGTTCGAGCAGTTTTTGCAACGCAAGGCCAGGCTCGAAGCCGAAGGCCTGTTCGAGCCGGCGCGCAAGCGCCCGCTGCCGGCCATGCCACGCGGCATTGGCATCGTCACCTCGCTGGGCGCCGCAGCCTTGCACGATGTGGTCACGGCATTGCGCCGGCGTGCACCGCACCTGCCTGTCGTGTTGGCGCCCGCCGCGGTGCAAGGGGCCGGCGCACCGGCCGAGATCATGCGGGCACTGACCGCGCTGTATGCGCAGGCGGCGGCGCCTGTGGATCTCATCTTGCTGGTACGCGGCGGGGGCTCCATCGAGGACCTGTGGGCCTTCAACGACGAGGCGCTGGCGCGCGTGATCGCCGCCAGTCCGGTGCCGGTGGTGAGCGGCGTCGGGCACGAGACGGATTTCACCATTGCCGATTTCGTCGCCGACCTGCGCGCGCCCACGCCCACGGCCGCCGCGGAATTGGCGGCGCCGCCGCGCGAAGCGCTGTTAGGCGTGCTGGACCTGGCTGCCGACGCATTGGCCAATGCAGCCCAGAAGACGCTGGACCGCCAGGGCCAGCGCCTTGATGGCGCAACGGCGCGATTGGGTCGGCCCTCTGCACGGCTCGCCGGTCAGCGGCTCCTGCTGGAGCGCCACGCGCATGCGCTCCGCTACGGCACCCGGGCGGTGTTGCAGCGGGCCGCGCAGGCGCAGCAGCGCTGTGCCACGGCCTTGGCGCCAGCCATGGCGGCACGCTGGACGCAGGAAGAGTCACGGCTGCAGCGCGCCGGGCTCAAGCTGCAGATGCTGGACCCACGGCTGGTGCTGCAGCGCGGCTATGCGTGGCTGGAGGATGAATCCGGGCGCACCGTGCAGAACACCGGCGACGTGCAGCCCGGCGATGCACTGCGTGCCACCCTGGTCGACGGCAGCCTTGATCTCACCGTGCGCGGCAAGCGGCCGTCGTGAGCGGCTACCGCGGCGTCAGCGTGCCGGCTTGAAGGGGGGGCCGGACAGCTTGAAGCCAGCCTTCAGGTGTTTGGCGGCAAACCAGCCCTGGTTCATCTCCAGCACGTAGCGCACCGGCTTCTCGGAGCAGTGCGAGTCGGTGGTCTGCGGCTTCATGTCGGCCAGGTTGACGATGGTGCCGTCGTCCGCCACAAAGGCTGCGGTCAGTGGCAGCCGCGTGTTCTTCATCCAGAAGCACTGGGTGGCGGGTTCTTCGAAGACGAACAGCATGCCTTCGGGCTGCGGCATCTCGCGGCGGTACATGAGGCCGATCTCGCGCTGTTGCGGCGTGGCGGCCACCTGCGCGTCGATGCGGTACATGCCCGCCAGCAGTGCCACCCGCTGCAGATCGGTTTGCGGGGCGCCGTCGGGGCTGTCCTGGGCGCCTGCGCCAGCCGCGAATGCAAATGTCGCGCAGAGCAGGAGCTTGCGCAGGGCCGGGAGCGGATGGAACTTCATGGATGGTCTGGGGCTGTGCATGGAGGACTCGGACTGGCAGGCATTGTCGCAAAAGGGCGCTGATGCTGCAGTTCATGCAAAAAGGCGCCCGGAGGCGCCTTGTGCTGGCGGTGTGCCGTGGGCTCAGACGCGCCTGGCGTGCTTCGGGTGCTTGGCCTTGGCATGCTTGGCGTGGTGCTTGCCCTTCTTGGCCGCGGTATGGTGCTTCTTGGCCTTGACGGCGTGCGGGTGGGACATGTGCATGGACGACATGCCGGAGCCGGCCGGCGCATTGGCCGGGCCTTGTTGGGCATAGGCTCCGACGGCAAAGCATCCGGCAAGCAGGGTGGCGAGAATTCGGTTCATGGGTTGGCTCCTGTGAGTGGTGAAGATGCTTTGCGAATGAAAAAGACCGCCTGCTCAACGCAACTCGCGTGGGCGCGGTTGACGGGGCAACGCTCATTTTTATTGGGAATAGAATTTCAGGATTCCCCCGCAGACGATGCCGCTTGCGGGCGCGCCTTTGCCTTCTACTCCCCACGTCCACCGGAGACATCATTCCATGTCCTACCAGCACATCAAGGTGCCTGCCCAAGGTCAGAAAATCACCGTCAATGCCGACTCGTCGCTGAATGTGCCGGACGAGCCGGTCATCCCGTTCATCGAGGGCGACGGCACGGGCAAGGACATTACGCCCGTGATGCTGAAGGTGGTGGACGCGGCCGTGGCCAAGGCCTACGGCGGCAAGAAGAAGATCCACTGGATGGAGGTCTACGCCGGCGAGAAGTCGACCAATATCTACGGCCCTGACGTCTGGCTGCCCGAAGAGACGCTGGATGCCGTGCGTGACTATGTCATCTCCATCAAGGGCCCGCTGACCACGCCTGTTGGCGGCGGCATCCGCTCGCTGAACGTGGCGCTGCGCCAGCAGCTCGATCTGTACGTCTGCCTGCGCCCGATCCGGTATTTCGAGGGCGTGCCCAGCCCGGTGCGCGAGCCGCAGAAGACCAACATGGTCATCTTCCGTGAAAACTCGGAGGACATCTACGCCGGCATTGAGTTCGAGGCCGAGAGCGAGAAGGCCAAGAAGCTCATCCGCTTCCTGCAGGATGAGTTTGGCGTGAACAAGATCCGCTTTCCCGACACCTCGGCCATCGGCGTCAAGCCGGTGTCGCGCGAAGGTACCGAGCGCCTGGTGCGCAAGGCCCTGCAGTACGCGATCGACAACAACAAGCCCAGCGTGACGGTCGTGCACAAGGGCAACATCATGAAGTTCACCGAAGGCGGCTTCCGTGACTGGGCCTATGGCCTGGCGCAGAAGGAGTTCGGGGCTGAACTGATCGATGGCGGTCCCTGGATGAAGTTCAAGAATCCCAAGACCGGCAAGGACATCACGGTCAAGGACAGCATTGCCGACGCCTTCCTGCAGCAGATCCTGCTGCGCCCGGCCGAGTACAGCGTCATCGCCACGCTGAACCTGAATGGCGACTACGTGTCCGACGCGCTGGCCGCGCAGGTCGGTGGCATCGGCATTGCCCCGGGCGCCAACATGTCCGATACCGTGGCCATGTTCGAGGCCACGCACGGCACGGCACCCAAGTACGCCGGCAAGGACTATGTGAACCCCGGCTCTGAAATCCTCTCCGCTGAAATGATGCTGCGCCACATGGGCTGGAAGGAGGCCGCGGACCTGATCATCAGCTCCATGGAGAAGTCGATCGCCAGCAAGAAGGTCACCTATGACTTCGCCCGCCTGATGGAGGGCGCGACGCAGGTGAGCTGTTCTGGTTTTGGTCAGGTGATGATCGACAACATGTGATGCGCCCCGGCGTCTGCTGACGTTGCCGGTGCGCTAACTCACCCCACGTCGGTATCCGTGGACAGCGCCTCGGCGCTGTGCTGCGGCAAGACCAGGCGGCCGTGCTCGTCTGCTGTGGCCTCGATATGGATGCGTGGCGATTCTGAGTGCACGCCGCCAAAGATCGTGGCGAAGGCCGCATCGGCTGCGTCGCGGCCCGTGGCGATGCGCACAAAGCCCATCGGGATGGCGGTGCCGGACGGGTCGAATAGATACCAGTGGCCGCCCAGGTAGGCCTCGACGTAGGCGTGAAAATCCAGCGGCCCCAGCACCGGGTCGGCGCCGTAGTCCATGCCGGTGGTGAAGCGCGCCGGAATGTTCACCGCGCGGCACAGCGCAATCATCAAGTGGGCAAAGTCCCGGCACACACCGCGCCGGCTGGCCAGGGTGTCTACCGCCGAGGTGTTGCTGTCCGAGCTGTTGGACTCGAAGCGCACATGCTGCTGCACCCAGTCGCGGATCGCCAGCGCCCGGCTGTAGCCCTGCCACAGCGTGCCGAACTGCTGCATGGCAAAGGCCTGCAGCCGGTCCGACTCGCAGTAGCGGCTGGGGTACAGGTAGGGCAGCACATGGCTGGGCAGGTTGACGATCCAGACCTCGCCGATCTGCTCGGGCGGCATGACGCGGTGGGCAATGTCCACCGTGGCGCCGTAGGCGACCCGCAGCGGGCCCGCATCGCAGCGCAGGCGCAGGTAGCGGCTGTGCGTGACCGGGTCCACATAGGTTTGCGGCACCAGCGCCGGGCTGATGTCCAGTTGCTCTGTGCGCACGTACTGGTGGTGCGTGCGCGCGGCCTGGATGCAGAAGATGAAGTCAGTACCCGGTGCCAGCACCTGGTACTGCAGCTCTATGGTGAACGTCAGGCGCACCATGGCGCGCCCAGGGCGAGGGGGAAGTGGTTGGAGCGCAAGTCAGGGGGCCGTCGCGGGATTGCCGCAGCAGGTGTAGAAGGCGAGACGGGCGCTGCCCCAGGCGCCAAAGCTGCCCTGACCGCAGGCTGCCGTTGCGGCAGCATTTGGTGGGCGGGGGAGGAGAGTGTGTTGGTGTGACCGACGCAGGGCGGGTCGCGGGCGCGATCAGGCCAGTGTACGCGTGCCGGCCCTGTTGCGCGGCGTAACACAAAGCCCTGTTTGCTTGCGCAACTTTTCCCTCACGATGCATGCAGCCCCCAACCCCTGTCCGAGTCTGCAGTCCAATCGAACTGCCGGCCCGAATCTGCGCGGGCTTTGAAGGATTGATGCCATGTCCCTGTCCCCCCGTTGTCGCCTTGGACTTCTTGCCGCTCCCTTGCTGGCCGCAGCCTGCGCTCCGTTTGGGCAAGGGTCCCCGGACGGCACTGCGGGCGCGGTGCCAGAAGCTGAACTGCGCAAGACCGATGGGCGCTGGCTCAACCGCGTGCTGTTCTTTGGCGACGATGCGTCGATGCAGCGCTTGCAGTCCCTGGGGCGCGCACGCTTCCTGGACGAGCAACTGGCCATGCCGCCGGCCGATCCGCCGGGGCTGGCTGCTGCCATCGCGGTGCTGCCGGTGGCACAGCAGACGGCCGAGCAGCGCTACCGCGCGCTTCGTGCCGAGCAGCAGCGCATCAATACCTTGCCGGACGAAGACGCCAAGCAGCAGGCGCGCAACGCACTCAACCGCGCCGGCAACGATGCGGCCCAGGAAACGGCCACCCGCCACATGCTGCGTGCGCTCTATTCCCCGGCGCAACTGCGCGAGCAGATGACCTGGTTCTGGATGAACCACTTCAGCGTCTATTCGGGCAAAGGCTCGGTGTGCTGGACCCTGGGCGACTACGAGGACAAGGCGGTGCGCCCGCGTGTCTTTGGCCGCTTCGGCGATCTGGTGATGGCGACACTGACCGCGCCCGCCATGCTGGAGTTTCTGGACAACGCGCAGAGCGCCGCCGGCCGCATCAACGAGAACTACGCGCGTGAGCTGATGGAGCTGCACACCCTGGGCGTATCGGGCGGGCCCAGCGGCTCGCGCTATACCCAGCAGGACGTGCAGGAGCTGGCGCGCATCCTGACCGGCGTGGGCATTGACGCCAACGGCCAGCCGCCGCGGCTGTCGCCACAACGCCAGGCGCTGTACCTGCACGACGGCCTGTTCGAGTTCAACCCCGGCCGCCACGACTTCGGCAACAAGACCCTGCTCGGCCAGCGCATCGACGGCGCGGGCTTTGCCGAGGTCGAGCAGGCCGTGGCCCTGCTGGTGCGCCAGCCGGCCACGGCGCGCTTCATCTCGCACAAGCTGGCGGTGTACTTCGTGGCCGACACACCGCCACCGGCGCTGGTCGACCGCATGGCCGCCACCTTCCAGCGCAGCCAGGGCGACATCGCGGCCGTGCTGCGCACCATGTTCCTGGCGCCGGAGATGCAGGCGGCGCTGGCATCGGGCACGCGCAAGTTCAAGGACCCGATGCAGTACGTGACCTCTTCCATGCGCATGGCCTATGCCGAGCGGCCGGCCGCCAACCTGCGGCCGGTGACCAACTGGCTTGCCCAACTGGCCGAGCCGCTGTATGGCCGCATCACGCCCGATGGCTATCCGATGGGCGAGGCGGCCTGGGCCAGCTCGGGGCAGATGGTCAAGCGCTTCGAGATCGCCCGCGCCATGGGCAGCGGCCAGGCTGCGCTGTATGCCGATGACGCCGGCAAGCCGCTGCGCGCCGGCTTCCCGCTGCTGACCACCCGCAGCTTCTACGACCAGATCGAACCCACCCTGGGGGCCGCCACACGCCAGGCGCTGTCGCAGGCGGCCTCGCAACCCGAATGGAACACGGTGCTGCTGTCATCCCCCGAGTGGATGCAGCGTTAAGCACTTCCCACGCACGCCGCAAGGAGCCCCTGATGCAACGACGCCACCACCTCCAACTGCTGGGCCTTGCGGGTCTGGCGCTGGCCAGCCCCCTGATCAGCTCGCAGGCCTACGCGCTGCCCGCCACCGAGGCCGACACGCGCTTTCTGCTGGTCTTTTTGCGCGGCGGCTATGACGCGGCCAATGTGCTGGTGCCGACCAGCAGCGATTTCTATTACGCCTCGCGCCCCACCATCGCCATCCGCCGCCCGGCGGCGGCCGGCGGCATGCCAGATCCGCAGGCGGCCGTGGCGCTGGAGGGCGAAGGCGCCAGCGGCTGGGGCCTGCACCCGGCCCTGGCCCCGGCGCTGCTGCCGCTGTGGCAGCAGCGGCAGATTGCCTTCATCCCTTTTGCCGGCACTGAAGACCTCTCGCGCAGCCACTTCGAGACCCAGGACAGCGTCGAGGCCGGCCTGCCCTTGCCGGGCGACCATGCGACCACCCCGGGCCTGCGTGGCACCGGCTTCCTGAACCGACTGGCGGGCGCCATGGGCGGGCGCGCGGCGCCGGTGGCCTTTACCGATGGCCTGCCGGCGGTGCTGACCGGGCCGGCCAATGTGCCCAACGTGTCGCTCAAAGGCACGGGCCGCACGCCCTTTGATGCGCGGCAGAGCCAGCTCTTGGCCGAGATGTACAAGGGCACGCGCTTTGAGTCGGTGATTGCAGAAGGCTTCGAGCTGCGCCAGACCGTGGCGCAAGAGGCCGATGCCATGCAAAAGCGCGATGCGGCGCTGCGCGCAGGCATGGCCGGCGGCGACATGGCCGACCCCGGCATGGCCGCGCGCATGCAGGAGATGGAAGCCGCCAACCGCCGCTCACTAAGCGCCAAGGGCTTCGAGGTCGAGGCGCGCCGCATGGCCGGGCTGATGCGCGACCGCTTCAACCTGGGCTTCATCGATGTCGGCGGCTGGGACACGCACGTGAACCAGGGCGGCGCGCAAGGCCAACTGGCCAATCTGCTGCAAAACCTGGGCGCGGGCATTGCCGGCTTTGCCGAGGAAAGCGGCCCGGCCTGGAACAAGACGGTGGTGGTGGTGGTGTCGGAATTCGGCCGTACCTTCCGCGAGAACGGCACGCGCGGCACCGACCACGGCCACGGCACCGCCTACTGGGCGGCCGGCGGCGCGGTGCGCGGCGGCCGGCTGGCGGGCGAGCAGGTGGCGGTCAACGCCGGCACGCTCAACCAGAACCGCGACTTCCCGGTATTGAACGAATACCGCGCGGTGCTGGGTGGCGTGTTCCGTCGCATCTATGGGCTGGACGATGCACGCCTGGCCCAGGTGTTCCCCGGCGTGAAGCCGGTGGATATCGGCTTGGTCTAGGGTGCTATTAAATATATAGCTATATGCCGGCGCCCAGCCTGCGTTTCAGCCACTTTTCTTCAAAATTTACCTGCGGGTGCCGCTAGCCGATGTCGAAGTGGTGCAGCCCAAACTGCCCGCGCCGGCGGTCGTCAAAGAAGCGCTGGAGCGTGTCGCGCACCGTGTGGAAGGCGATCTCGTCCCAGGGGATTTCTGCCTCGGTGAAGAGCCGGGCCTCGATGGTTTCGTGGCCCGGCGCAAAGACATCCGACAGCAGGCGCGCGCGGTAGAAGAAATGCACCTGCCCCACGTGCTTGACGTTGATCACGCTGAACAGGTCTTCCATCTCTATCTGCGCGCCGGCCTCTTCGTCGGTCTCGCGCTCGGCGCCCTCGGCGGTGGTTTCGCCCAGTTCCATGAAGCCGGCCGGCAGCGTCCACTTGCCCCAGCGCGGCTCGATGTTGCGCTTGCACAGCAACACCTGCTCGCCCAGATGCGGCACCGTGCCCACCACGTTCAGCGGGTTCTCGTAGTGCACCGTGTGGCAGGCCGGGCAAACGGCGCGCAGCTTGGTGTCGCCGTCGTCGGGCAGGCGGTAGACAACGGCGCTGCCGCAGTTGCGGCAGTGCAGGATCGGGGGGCGCCGGGTCATCGTGCGCGGGTCAGGCGACCTTCAGGCGCAGCGTGCCGATGCCGGCCACGCCGCCTTCGATCACGTCGCCCGCCACCACGGCGCCCACGCCTTCTGGCGTGCCGGAGTAGATCAGGTCGCCGGGCTGCAGCTCCCAGGCGGCCGACAGGTGCTCGATGGTTTCGGCAATGTTCCAGATCAGCTTGGCCACCGTGCTGCGCTGGCGGTCGGTGCCGTTGACCTGCAGCCAGATCTCGGCCTTCTCGACGTCGCCGGCCTGCTCCTTGGGCACGATCGGGCCAATGGGTGCGCTGTGGTCAAAGCCCTTGCCGATGCTCCAGGGGCGGCCCTGCTTCTTCATCTCGTTCTGCAGGTCGCGGCGCGTCATGTCCAGGCCCACGGCGTAGCCAAACACGTGCTCGAAGGCATCGGCTGCAGCGATGTTCTTGCCGCCCTTGCCAATGGCCACCACCAGCTCGATCTCGTGGTGAAAATTTTGGGTCAGGCTGGGGTAGGGCAGAGTGCCGGTCTCGCCCTCGGCCACCACCAGGGTTGCATCGGCGGGCTTCAGGAAGAAGAAGGGCGGCTCGCGGCCGGTGAAGCCCATTTCCTTGGCGTGGTCCTCATAGTTGCGGCCAACGCAGTAGATGCGGTGCACCGGGAACTTCTCGGGACGGCCGGCCACCGGAACAGCAACGGGGGCGGGCGGGGTGAAGACGTAGCTCATGAAGGGTCCTGCAAAGTCGAATACAGAAATGGGCCGGGCCGGCGTGCGCCCGCCCGGTGCGGCAGTGTGCCATTGCCCGCGGGCCCGCGTCTGCCGCGCGCGCCGCGGTGGTGTCGGGGCAGGCGGGGCGAGTGGCCGGCGCTATGCTTGGCCGCATGAAACTCTACAACTACTTTCGCTCCTCCGCGTCGTACCGTGTGCGCATTGCGCTGGCGCTGAAGGGGCTGGACTACGAGTACCTGCCGGTGCATATCGCCCGCAGCGAGCACCTGGCGCCCGAGTACGCGGCCAGGTCGTGCGACGGCCTGGTGCCCCTGCTGGAGACCGACGACGGCCTGCGGCTGTCGCAGTCCATGGCCATCATCGAATACCTGGACGAGACCCACCCCAGCCCCGCGCTGCTGCCGGCCGACGCCGCCGGCCGCGCCCAGGTGCGCGCGCTGGCGCAGTCGATTGCCTGTGAGATCCACCCCATCAACAACCTGCGCGTGCTGCGCTACCTGGCGCGCGAGCTAAAGGTGGACGAAGACGCCAAGAACCGCTGGTACCGCCACTGGGTGCGCGAAGGCCTGCAGGCCTTTGAGCGCCAACTGGCCGCACGCCCCGCCGCAGGGCTGGGCGCCTTCTGCTGGGGCGACACACCCACGCTGGCCGACTGCTGCCTGGTGCCGCAGATCTTCAATGCCCAGCGCTTTGGCTGCGACCTGTCGGGCCTGCCGCTGACCTTGGCGATCAACGAGCGCTGCATGGCGCTCGACGCCTTCCAGCGCGCCCAGCCGTCGGCCTGCCCGGACGCCGAGGCCTGATGCACCCCGACTGGATCGTCCCCGACTGGCCCGCGCCAGCAGGCGTGCGGGCGCTGTGCACCACGCGCGCGGGCGGTGTCTCTGGTGGCCCATGGGCGTCGCTGAACCTGGGCGATCACGTCGGCGATGCGCCCGCCGCCGTACAGGCCAACCGGGCGCGGCTGGCCGATGCCACGGCGGCGCAACCCGTCTTTTTGCAGCAGGTGCATGGCACTGGCGTGGTGAGCCTGGACGACCCGGCGCTGCCGCAAGGCACGCCGGCAGACGCCTGCGTGGCCACCGTGCCCGGCCGCGCCTGCACCATCATGGTGGCCGACTGCCTGCCGGTGCTGCTGACCGACTGCACCGGCCGCGCCGTGGGCGCCGCGCATGCGGGCTGGCGCGGACTGGCGGGCGGTGTGCTGGAAGCACTTTGTGAACGATTTAGGGTTCAATCCCTTATCCTGACTGGGCTAACAGCTATTGAATTGGTAGCATGGCTGGGCCCTTGCATAGGCCCGGACGCATTCGAGGTGGGCGACGAGGTGCGCGTGGCGTTCCTGGCGCAGGACGCGGGTGCCTCTGCGTGCTTCAGGCCGGCGGCCGCGCCCGGCAAATGGTGGGCCGATCTACCCGGTTTGGCGCGGCGCCGGCTATTGGCGGCCGGTGTGTCATCGGTGCATGGCAACGACGGCAGCGCCGCCTGGTGCACCGTGGCCAACCCGTCACGGTTCTTCTCGCACCGGCGCGACGCGGGCGTGCTCGGCAGCAGCGGGCGCATGGCCGCCAGCATCTGGCGCGTCTGAGGCTGCGCGCTGTGCGGCGGCTTCTTCGGCTTCTTTGGCCTCGCGCTTCTTGATGGCGCGGCGCCGTGCTGGCGTGCCCATCAGGTAGACCACGATGGCCATCGGCAGCAGCCCATACAGCACGAAGGTGATGAAGGCGCCCAGCACTGTGCCGGTGGTGTTGGTGGCTTCAGCCACGGCCATCATGGTGACCACGTAGAGCCAGGCGATTACGACGAGGTACATACAATGCCTTGGCGGGTTTGAGAGCCCGCCATGTTCGGCCAAGGAATTGAGGAGACAGCATGGATTCTGGACCAGCCGCATCCGTCCCCGGAGGCAGCTTCGCGCAAGACTTTGCCAAGCAATGGCAGCAGCTCTGGCAATCCGCCCTCCCGGCCACCGCGCCGGGTCCCGTCCCTCAGCTTGACACCGCCAAGGTGCAGGCGCTGCAGCAGGATTACCTGCAGGGCATGGCGGCCCTCTGGTCTGGTGCTGCCGGGCCAGAGGCGCTGACCGACCGCCGCTTTGCCGGCGAGGCCTGGGCCCGCAGCCCGGTCGGCAGCTTTGCCGCCAATGCGCACCTGTTGAACAGCAAGGTGCTGGCCGGCCTGGCCGACGCCGTGCAGGCCGACGACAAAACCCGTGCGCGCATCCGCTTCGCGGTGGAGCAATGGGCCGCTGCGGCCGCGCCCAGCAACTTCATCGCCTTCAATGCCGAGGCGCAGCAAAAAGCCCTGGAGACCCAGGGCCAAAGCCTGGCGCAAGGCCTGCACAACCTGGCGCAAGACCTGCACCAGGGCCATGTCAGCCAGACCGACGAGCGCGTGTTCGAGGTTGGCCGCAATGTCGCCACCACCGAGGGCGCGGTGGTGTTCGAGAACGCGCTGTTCCAGCTGATCGAATACAAGCCGCTCACAGCCAAGGTGCATGCGCGGCCGCTGCTGCTGGTGCCGCCCTGCATCAACAAGTACTACATCCTGGACCTGCAACCGGGCAACTCGCTGATCCGCTACGCGGTGGAGCAGGGCCACCGCACTTTTGTCGTCAGCTGGCGCAACCCCGACGAATCGTTGGCCGAGGCCACCTGGGACGACTACATCGAAGACGCCGTCATCCGCGCCATCGAGACGGTGCGCGACATCACCAAGGTGCCCAAGATCAACACCCTGGGCTTCTGCGTCGGCGGCACCATGCTGGGCACCGCGCTGGCGGTGCTGGCCGGGCGTGGCGAGAAACCTGTGGCCTCGGCCACCTTCCTCACCACCTTCCTCGACTTCAGCAACACCGGCGTGCTGGACCTGTTCATCGACGAGTCCTTTGTGCGCCTGCGCGAGCTGCAAATGGGCCAGCGCGGCTTGCTGGCCGGGCAAGAGCTGGCGTCCACCTTCAGCTTCTTGCGGCCCAACGAGCTGGTCTGGAACTACGTGGTTGGCAACTACCTGAAGGGCGAAACCCCCGCGCCCTTCGACCTGCTGTACTGGAACAGCGACGCCACCAATTTGCCGGGCCCGTTCTACGCCTGGTATCTGCGCAATACCTACCTGGAAAACCGCCTGGTCAAGCCCGGTGCAGCCACGGTCTGCGGCGTGCCGGTGGATTTGCGCACGCTGGATCTGCCGGTCTATGTGTACGGCTCGCGCGAGGACCACATCGTGCCGGTCGGCAGCCAGGGCGGCGGCGCCTATGCCTCGACCCAGGTGCTGCCGGGGCCGTGCCGCTTCGTCATGGGCGCCTCGGGCCACATCGCCGGCGTCATCAACCCGCCAGCCAAGAACAAGCGCAGCCACTGGGTGCGCGAGGATGGCGCGCTGCCGCCGTCGCTGGCCGAATGGCAGGCCAAGGCCGAAGAGCGCCCGGGCAGTTGGTGGGGCGACTGGTCCGACTGGCTGAGCGGTCAGGCCGGCCGCATGGTCGCCGCGCCCAAGGGCTATGGCAGCAAGGACTACCCGGTGATCGAGGCCGCGCCCGGCCGCTACGTGCGGCAGAAGGCCTGAATTTTTCCCGTCATTTCCCTCAGAGAGTCAGCAAGGAGCATCCATGGAAGACATCGTTATCGTTGCCGCCACGCGCACTGCGGTCGGCAAGTTCGGCGGCTCGCTCGCCAAGATCCCCGCCACCGAACTCGGGGCTTTGGTCATCAAGGAAGTGCTGGCGCGCAGCGGCCTGGCGGCCGAGCAGGTGGGCGAGGTCATCATGGGCCAGGTGCTGGCGGCCGGTGCCGGCCAGAACCCGGCGCGCCAGGCGGTGCTGAAGGGCGGCCTGCCGCAGGCGATACCGGGGCTGACCATCAACGCCGTCTGCGGCTCGGGCCTGAAGGCCGTGATGCTTGCTGCGCAAGCGGTGGCCACGGGTGACAGCGAGGTCGTCATCGCCGGCGGCCAAGAGAACATGAGCATGGCGCCGCACGTGCTGCCCAACTCGCGCGACGGCCAGCGCATGGGCGACTGGAAGCTGGTCGACACCATGATCGTCGACGGCTTGTGGGACGTCTACAACCAGTACCACATGGGCATCACCGCCGAGAACGTCGCCAAGAAGTACGGCATCACGCGCGAGCAGCAAGATGCACTGGCACTGGCCAGCCAGCAAAAGGCTGCTGCGGCGCAGGACGCGGGCTATTTCAAGGCGGAGATCGTGCCGGTGAGCATTCCGCAGAAGAAGGGCGATCCGCTGGTGTTCTCTGCCGACGAGTTCATCAACCGCAAGACCAATGCCGAAGCACTGGCCGGCCTGCGCCCGGCTTTCGACAAGGCCGGCGGCGTGACGGCAGGCAATGCCTCGGGCATTAACGACGGCGCCGCCGCCGTGATGGTCATGACGGCCAAGAAGGCTGCGGCCCTGGGCCTGAAGCCGCTCGCACGCATCGCCAGCTACGCCACCACCGGCCTGGACCCGGCCATCATGGGCATGGGCCCGGTGCCCGCCTCTAAAAAGGCGCTGGAGCGCGCCGGCTGGAAGCCAGGCGATCTGGACCTGCTGGAGATCAACGAAGCCTTCGCCGCCCAGGCCTGCGCGGTGCACAACGAAATGGGCTGGGACACCAGCAAGGTCAACGTCAACGGCGGCGCCATCGCCATCGGCCACCCGATCGGCGCATCCGGCTGCCGCATCCTGGTGACCTTGCTGCACGAGATGCAGCGCCGCGATGCCAAGAAGGGCATTGCCTCGCTGTGTATTGGCGGCGGCATGGGCGTGGCGCTTACCGTCGAGCGTTAAGCCGCGCTCTGCGCCCTTTAAAAACGCCGCGTGATCCGCGGCGTTTTTTCTTTCTCAGGACGCGGTAAAGCCACCGTCCGTCGCCAGCACATGGCCGACGACATAAGAGGCCTCGTCCGAGCTGAGCCAGAGCACGGCTTCGGCAACTTCCTCTGGCTGCCCCATGCGCCGCAGCGGCAGGCCGGCGGCCACGGCCGACATGTCCGCGATGCCGGAGGCCAGCATCATGTCGGTCACCACGCGCCCCGGTGCCACTGCGTTGATGCGCACGCCACGCGGCGCGCATTCCATCGCGGCCGAGCGCACCAAAGAAATGACGGCGGCCTTGGAGGCCGAGTACAGCGACAGGCCCGGATTGGGGTTGCGCAGGCCGCTGACGGATGCATTGATGACGATGCGGCCATCGCCCTGCGCGGCCATCACCGGCACCTGGTATTTCAGGCACAGGAAGATCGAGCGCATATTGGCGTTGAACACCGTGTCGTACACGCTGCTGTCCTGCTGATCGAGCGGGGCACGCCGCTCCTGGTAGCCGGCGTTGTTGAAAGCCACGTCCAGCCGCCCAAAGCGCGCCACGGTCGTCTGCACCAATTGCGCCACCTGGTCTTCTTGCGTGACGTCCGTCTGCACGAACAAGGCTTGCACGCCCGCTGCACGGCATTCGGCCGCCACCGCTTCACCTTCCTGCTGGCGCCGTCCGGCCACCACCACGGCTGCGGCGCCTTCGCGCGCCATCAGCAGTGCGGTGGCGCGGCCAATGCCGCTGCCGCCGCCTGTCACCAGGCCCACACGGCCGGCCATGCGGCCACGGCCCGTGGTCAAGACTTCTTGCGTTTGGTTTGATGCAGCCATGTCAGTCGCCCATACTGTTGTATGGTGCAACTATATGGCGAAAGCGACTTTGGGCGCAATCCTTGAAGGGTCAGGCCAGGCTGGTGGTCAGCGCCCGCATGGGGAGGGTTGCCGCGGCCAGGGACGGGCGGGCGGGTTCGTCGTCTGCCTCCAGCTTGAATTCACCCACCACCTGCTGCAAGCGGCCGGCCTGTTGGGACAGCGCCGTGGCGGCCGCTGCGGCCTCTTCGACCAGGGCGGCGTTCTGCTGGGTGACTGAGTCCATGTGGGTCACGGCCTGGTTCACGTGCTCGATGCCGGTGCTTTGCTCGTTCAGTGCGGCCGATATCTCGGCCAGGATGGTGCCGACCTGCCGTACGGCCCCGACGATTTCGGTCATGGTGTTGCCGGCCTGGCCAACCAGCCGCGCGCCGCTTTCGACCTGGTGCACGGAGTCATCGATCAACCCCTTGATCTCTTTGGCCGCCACGGCGCTGCGCTGGGCCAGGCTGCGCACTTCGCTGGCCACCACGGCAAAGCCGCGGCCCTGCTCGCCGGCGCGCGCCGCTTCCACTGCGGCGTTGAGCGCCAGGATGTTGGTCTGGAAGGCAATGCCCTCGATCACCTGGATGATGTCCACGATCTTGCGCGAGCTGGTGCTGATCGCGCCCATGGTGTGCACCACCTCGCCGACCACCGCGCCGCCGCGTTCAGCAATGCCCGATGCACCAGTGGCCAGGTTGCTGGCAGAGCGCGCACGCTCGGCGTTCTGGCGCACGGTGGCGGTCAGTTGCTCCATGCTGGCGGCGGTCTGCTCCAGGGATGAGGCCTGGTCCTCGGTGCGGCGCGACAGATCGCGGTTGCCGGCATCGATCTGGCCCGAGGCCACGGCGATCTGGTCGGTCGAGTCCTTGATGCGGGTCACTAGATCGGTCAGGGTGTCTTCCATCGTGCCCAGCGCGCCGAGCAGGCGGCCGAAGTCACCGCCGCGCTCGGTGCTGAACTCCTGGCTCAGGTCGCCAGAGGCCACGGTTTCTGCGATCAGCAGGGCTTCGTCCAACGGTTGGGCAATGCTGCGCATCAGGCCCAGGGCCGAGAACCCACCGACCAGCAAGGCGACCAGGCCCAGGCTCAGCATCAGCCAGCGCGCCGAGGACACCTCGCTTTCGGCCTGCACGCCCAGGGCTTCCACGCGGCGCTTCTCTTGCGTCACCAAGGCGGAAACCCTGGCCTCCAGGGTTTCCAGTGCGGGCAGGGTTTCACCCGTCCAGACGGCTGCGGCCTGCTCGCGCTCGTTTTGTTGCAGCAGCTGGGTGGCCTTGCCGAGCGCTGCCACGTAGGTGCTGCGAGCGCTGCGGATGGCTGTGACCAGGGCTTGCTCGCCCGGGGCGCTGGCCAGGCGCTCCAGTGATTGCACGGCGGCGTCCAGGGCCTGCCCGTCCGCAGCGGCGCGGCGGGCGGTTTCGGTGGCATGGGCGGGGTCCGGCGCGAGCAGCAGCTCGACCGTCCGGCGCGCGCTGGATTGCACCGAGCTGCCGATCACTGCGGCCGCCTCGGCCTTGGCCCAGTCGTCGTGGCCGATCTCGCGCCCCATGGCGCCAAGGCTGCCAAGCCGCAGGGTGGCCACGGCCAGCAAGGCGAGCAGCAACAGGAGCACGGCGCCAAAGCTCAGCGCCAGGCGTGTGCGGATGGACATGTTTGCGAGCGACACGGTATCTAGCCTTCCAGTGAAAAGTTGCTTCCGCCAAGCGGCAGCGAGTCCGGGCCGGCGCACGACGGGCGGTGCGGGAATGGCGTGCAGTGGGCGTGGTGGTGTGTCATGGGGTGCGGTGGCGCAGGGGCGAACGGACGCAGTACATGGCTTTTGCCAACCCTTGATGACAGCTTCGAATGGGGCCGGGCCTGTCGGACCCGTGCCGATTCAGTATAGAAATGAAACATGACCTGACCGCGTGTGAATCGTCGGTGTTTC
Source organism: Xylophilus sp. GW821-FHT01B05 (assembly GCA_038961845.1). Lineage (NCBI taxonomy): Bacteria > Pseudomonadati > Pseudomonadota > Betaproteobacteria > Burkholderiales > Xylophilus > Xylophilus sp. GW821-FHT01B05. The sequence goes on along the minus strand of CP152408.1, from coordinate 3,321,534 downwards.
CCCTGAGCAGGGGGCGCTGCGATTCTTCGGTACAGTGCTTGTGGGTAGGCTCCATATTGATTAATTCAGGAAGGCATCGACAGTTATGAGCAAGCGAGTGGCATATGTGACGGGAGGAATGGGGGGCATCGGTACTGCGATCTGCCAACGCCTGCACCGTGATGGCTTTACCGTGATTGCCGGCTGTGGCCCGACACGGGACTACGACAAGTGGCTGACCGAGCAGAAGGCCCAGGGCTTTACCTTCTACGCCTCGGTTGGCAATGTCGGTAACTGGGACTCCACGGTCGAGGCTTTCGGCAAGGCCAAGGCCGAGCACGGCAGCATCGATGTGCTGGTGAACAACGCCGGCATCACCCGCGACCGCATGTTCCTGAAGATGACCCGCGAAGACTGGGATGCGGTGATCGAGACCAACCTCAACAGCATGTTCAACGTCACCAAGCAGGTGGTGGGCGATATGGTGGAGCGCGGCTGGGGCCGCATCGTCAACATCAGCTCGGTCAACGGCATGAAGGGCCAGGTCGGGCAGACCAACTACTCGGCCGCCAAGGCCGGCATGCATGGCTTCTCGATGGCGCTGGCGCAAGAGTTGGCTACCAAGGGCGTGACGGTCAATACCGTGAGCCCGGGCTATATCGGCACCGACATGGTCAAGGCGATTCGCCAGGATGTGCTCGACAAGATCGTCGGCACCATTCCGGTCAAGCGCCTGGGCGAGCCGGGTGAGATCGCGTCGATCATTGCCTGGCTGTCCTCGGACGAGGGCGGCTATTCCACCGGGGCCGAGTTCGCCGTCAACGGTGGCTTGCACATGGGCTGAGTTTTCGCTCTGGCGGACTCTGCACAAAACCCGCTTCGGCGGGTTTTGTGCTTTTGGCTCGCCGCTGGCAAGGCTGAATATCTATCAAATAGATAGCTATAAGCCCAGGATGTGCCTGGGCTAGAGGCACTTTTGACTGAAAAAGTGATTGCCAAAAGCGGCGGTGTTGAAGGCGGCTGCTCGTTTGGCCAGAACACCGATGAGCCTCGCCAAGACCGGGTGCTGTCTTGTTTTCCGGCGCCATGCCCTTGGCCGGAACGGGTCTTTTGCGCGCTGCGGTTATAACCGGTTGCAGTTTTGCCTGCGGCGTGCCTGGTGCGCGACCGCACGGCCGTTTTCACCACCCGTCCCCGCCTGGAGAAAGCCCTCGATGCCCCACAGTGTCTCGCTCATCAACACCATAGCCGTCGGCCTGGGGCTGGCACTTGTGTTCGGCTTTCTGGCGGCCAAGGTGCGCTTGCCGGCGCTGGTGGGCTATTTGCTGGCGGGCGTGATCATCGGGCCGTTTACGCCGGGCTTCGTGGCTGACGGTGAGATCGCGTCGCAGCTGTCAGAGATCGGCGTGATGCTGCTGATGTTTGGCGTGGGCCTGCACTTTTCGCTGGATGACCTGCTGTCGGTGCGCCGCCTGGCCTTGCCCGGGGCCATCGTGCAGATCGTGGTGGCCACGCTGATGGGCATGGGCGTGGCATCGATGTGGGGCTGGAGCTTTGGCGCGGCGCTGGTGTTCGGGCTATCGCTGTCGGTGGCCAGTACCGTGGTGCTGCTGCGTGCCCTGGAGACGTTGGGCATTCTTGATTCCTTCACCGGGCGCGTGGCGGTGGGCTGGCTGGTGGTGGAAGACTTGGCCATGGTGCTGGTGCTGGTGCTGCTGCCGCCGCTGGCGGGCTGGCTGGGTGGCAAGGTGGACCCTGGCGCGGCTGGGTCGCTGCTGAAGACCCTGGGCTTGACGCTGCTGCAGGTGGGCTTGTTTGTGGCGCTGATGCTGGTCGTGGGCCGGCGCGTGTTCCCCTGGCTGCTGTGGCAGATCACCCGCACCGGTTCGCGTGAACTCTTCACGCTGTGCGTGGTGGCGGCGGCGGTCAGCATTGCCTTTGGCTCGGCGGCGCTGTTTGGTGTGTCTTTTGCGCTGGGCGCATTCTTCGCCGGCATGGTGATGCGGGAATCCGAATTCAGCCACCGCGCGGCCGAAGAATCATTGCCGCTGCGCGATGCTTTCGCGGTGCTGTTCTTTGTGTCGGTGGGCATGCTGTTCGATCCGCGTGTGCTGATCGATCGGCCGCTGCAGGTGCTGGCCGTGGTCGGAATCATCATCGTCGGCAAGTCGATTGCCGCGGCGGCGCTGGTGCTGGCCTTCCGCTACCCGCTGCATACGGCGCTGACCATCTCGGCCAGCCTGGCGCAGATTGGCGAGTTCTCTTTCATCCTGATCAGCCTGGGCCTGTCGCTCGGCCTGCTGCCGCCAGAGGGGCAGAGCCTGGTGCTGGCGGGGGCCTTGATCTCGATTGCCATCAACCCACTGGTGTTCAAGGGCATCGAGCCGATACGCCGCTGGCTGCTGGAGAAATCCGCATTCGCCCGCCGGCTGGAGCAGCGCGACGACCCGCTGGCCGAGCTGCCCACCACCACCCACGCGCGCTACCTGGCGCACCAGGTGGTGCTGGTGGGCTATGGGCGCGTGGGCCGGCGCATCGCGGCTGCGCTGACCGAGCAGGAAATGCCCTTTGTCGTGGCCGAGGAAAACCGCGAACTGGTGGAGCGCCTGCGCGCCTCCGGCATTGCAGCGGTGTCCGGCAATGCGATGGACCCGGCCGTGCTGATCCAGGCCCACATCGCCCGCGCGCGCATGCTGGTCATTGCCGTGCCCGACGCGCTGGGTGTGCGCCAGATGATCACCACGGCGCGTACGCTGAACCCGGACATCGAGGTGGTGGTGCGCATGCACAACGAGGACGAAGCGCGCCTGCTGGAGCAAGAGCACGTGGGCACCGTCTTCCTGGGCGAGCAGGAACTGGCGCAGGCGATGGTGCGGCACGTGCTGCAGCGGGCGTCAGCGGCCCAGGCGCACGCCTAGTTCAGATCTTCGATCACCCATTGGCGGTAGCGCTGCGCGGCCGAGAACGGCACGCGCCGCACCACGGCCATCAGGCGTTCAGCCGTCTCGGCGTCGTCGGTCACGACCAGCAGCCCGTAGTGCCCCTGCCGTGCCAGCTCGCCAAAGCTGCGGGCCGTGGCTGCTTCGGTGCCGACGGAGGGCAGGGCGCCTTTCTTGTCTGCTTCAAATTGCAGAATCTCGGTGAGCACGGCTTCGGGCTTGAGCAGTTGCACCTCGTCCGCGCTGAAGCCTTCCGCCACCAGCGCCCCGGCTGTCTGCAGGGCATGGGTCTCTTCCGGAAACATGACCACGGCATGGCCGGTAGGGTAGAACGCTCCGGCCAGCGTCCGCATGCCGGAGTGCAGTGAAAATTCCTTCATGCTGGGCTCCTTTGGCAGGAAACCTGTCTCGGCATGAAGCTTAGGCACGCGGCTGTCTGCCTGCTGTAGGACGAAGCAGGCGCCCACGTGCAGGCGGCGGCCGTTGGAGGCCCGCCATCGGTAAAGCTTTATTGCTATTAAATATATAGCTTAAAGCCCAGGCTGCGCCTGGGAAAATGGCACTTTTCACCAAAATCGGCAGCTGGCAGCAAGACCCTCTCAGGGTTGCAGCTCTTCCAGGCGCAGCGATGCCGGCGGCGGGCCGGCCACGCGCGCCGAAGAGTCGAGGCTCTCGATCACATGGTTGGCGAAAAAGCTGTTCTGCGTGTCGGGCTCCAGTGCCGCCACGGCAAGGTTGCCCAAGGGCTGGCTCAGTGGCACGTAGTAGCTGCCTTGCGGTATGTCGATCAGGCTGCGGCTCAGTGCCACTTCCACGCGCGTGCTGTCACCCGCGCCGCCGTCGGCCACCGTGCCGCGTACGTCTGCGCGTGCGCCAGTGGTGCGTGCGGTTTCCCGGTAGGTGTCCATCAGCAGCGAGCTGGGCTCCATCACGCGCATCACCTGCACGCCCATCATGCGCAGCCGGTCGACTGCTGGTGCCGCCGCGGCCGACAGCCAGTAGCCGCAGGGCCGCTTGCGGGACTTGAGCGTGCGCAGCGCGAGCGACGAATTCCACTCGACATCGATGCTGCGGTCTGCGCCGGTCTGCGGGTCAAGCATCAGCAGCGTGCGCCGGCCCGGCGTGGGGCCGGCGTCGATCACGGCGTCCTCGCGGCAGGCCAGGGAACTCACGTCCCGCTCCACGAAGGAGCGCAGCTGCTTCAGGTCATCGGCACGCGCCGCCGTGCTTTGCAGCACGCTGGCCACGGCCGTGACATGGGTGTGCACGCGGCGCTGGATGTGCAGGCGGCCGATGCCGACGCCGCGGGTCTCCAGCAGCAGGCTCACCGTGTTCTTGAGCCCGTTGACGTTGCGGCCGGTATCGGGCTGCACGCCGCCCATGGAGACGCGCTTGTCCTCCGGGTCGGTGGAGGTGGTGTAGTACCACTCGTTGCTCAGGGATTGGCGGTTGAGCGCCGTGACCAGGGGGCGCCGCACCCATTCTTCGGAGGCCTTGGTGACGAACTCCGGCAGATTGCCGGTGGTGGCGTACTGCACCAGGCCGTCGTAGCGCTGGACGCCGCCGAACTTCTGCAGGAAGCGGCCAACCACCGTGTATTCATGCGCGTCGACCACGACCATCGGCCGATAGTCCCGCACCAGGCGGGCCAGTGCCTGGGCCTCTGGCGTACGCAGCACCAGGTGGTCGCGGTTCATGTCGATGCCGTTGGCGGTAGTGCGGGTGCCGGCGGCCGCGCCATCAGGATTGGCGCGGGGCACCACGATCACGTTGATGCGGTTCAGCAGCGGTTCGAGCAAGCCTTGCGACGCCTCGCGGGCCACTACCAGCAGTGCTTCGCTGCCGGCCGGCTCGTCGCCGTGCTGCTGGCCTATCAGCAGCACGGTAGGGCGGCCATCGGCCAGCAGCGTGCTGGGCTCGGTGTTGGCAGAGCGCGTGATCACCAGGGCCTCCAGCGGTTCGCCGCGCTGGGAGCGCCCGATGGCCAGAAGGCCGGCACGCGCCCCACCGGCGCCGGACGCCGTCGCAGACAGGCTGCTCAGCCAGGCGTGGACCTCGGCGTTGGTGGTGAAGCTGCTGCGATCAGGCTGCAGGCCGGGCGTGCTGTAGCGCACGGATGGATCGGGAAAGCGCGCCGCCACGGCGTCCAAGTAGGGCGGGGGCGCCAATGCGTCCGGCGGCGCAGCGCTGCCCGGTACGGTCTGCAGGCCAGATGGCGAGACCGGCGTGACGACGGCCCCCGGCGGCGACATGTCGATGACTGGCGGCGCCGGCCGCACCACGACCCCGGGCGTTGGACGGCGGGCGCCCGCAGCCTCCTGGCCAGGCTGCCAAGGAGGGAGCGGCGTCGAGCCGCAGGCCGTCAGCAAGGCCAGTGGTATGGCCCACGCCGCAGCATGCATCCATGCCGGCTTGCCGGAGGGTTGGCGTTGCGGATGGAGGAGTCCGGATGTGGAACGGGCTGCTGGGCTGGCGCGGGTAAACATGCGATTCTCCTCGGGCATTGGGACACGGCGGCTCCCATGAGCGGACCGGCGTGGAAATGAATATCGCGGGGATGTTACCGCCCGCTACCAGGGGCGATTGTTACCACCTTGCACAGGGTCAAGCACTGTCAGGCGCTATGAGGCGGGTGATACACTTCCGGCCTCTTTTGGGGAGTAGCCTGCTTCCGGTTTGCGGAAGCGCCCACGTCAACATACTCGGCACTGTGTGCCGTGGCGTGGGTAGCCGAAAGGTTGGCGAGACCAGCGGTATGCGTATGCACGGCAAGGCCGGAGTGCAGGGCATGCCGTGGCGTCTCCAACCGGCCCTTGCTTTCTCCCACTCCATGAATTTCGCTTCCACGGCATTGCTGGCGTTCGCCATGTCCACTGATGCCTTTGCTGCCGCCATTGGCAAAGGCGCGGCACTTGACAGGCCCCGGTTCGGCGAGGCGCTGCGCACCGGTCTGATCTTCGGCTGCATCGAGGCCATCACGCCGGTCATTGGCTGGGCCGCCGGGCTGGCAGCCGCTCGTTACGTTGCGGCCTGGGATCACTGGATCGCATTCGTTCTGCTCTCTGCTCTGGGCCTGCGCATGCTCTGGGCCGCCATGACGCGGCCCGAGGAGGCGCAGGAGGAGAGGCCAACCCGCCATTCGTTCGCCCTGTTGGCGGTCACCGCGTTTGCCACCAGCATTGATGCGATGGCCGTGGGCGTGGGCCTGGCCTTCATCGACGCCAACATCCTGTCCGTGGCTGCCGCCATTGGCACCGCCACCCTGGTGATGGTGACGCTGGGCGTGATGCTGGGGCGCGTGCTCGGCCAGATTGTCGGGCGCCGTGCCGAGATGGCTGGCGGCCTGGTGCTGATCGGCATCGGTGCCTTCATTCTTTTCGAGCATCTGAGCGGCGCAGCCGGCTGAGCCGCGCGGCGCGCAGGCGAGTCTCCTGCGTGACCGTGTCCGGGCAAACCATAGTCACTGGTCCTGGCCCGGACCTCCACAATCCGCCGCTTCTTCCTCATGTGGCCGCCGGCCTGGCGCGCTACTGCGGGAGGCCTTGCGAGGACCGACGTGGAACTGTTTTTTCAGCAATTTCTCAACGGCCTGACCGTAGGCGGCGTCTATAGCCTTGTGGCGCTGGGCCTCACGCTGGTCTACGGCATCCTGCATGTGCCGAACTTCGCGCATGGGGCCTTCTACATGGCCGGGGCCTTCGTCGCCTACTACCTCATGGCCGTGCTGGGCATGAACTACTGGGTGGCCATGGCCGGCGCTGCGGCTGCGGTGGCAGTGCTGGCGATGCTGGCCGAGCGTCTGGTTTTTCATCCGCTGCGCAATGCCCCGGAGCTGCACGACATGATTGCCGCCATCGGCATCCTGCTGTTCCTTGAGGCGGGCGCGCAGGCCTTGTTCGGGGCGGACTTCCATCGCATGCCGACGCCCTACGGGCAGATCGTGCAGGTCTTTGGCCTGACGGCCCCATTGCAGCGGCTGCTGATCATTGGTGCGGCCTTCGGGCTCATGGTGCTGCTGCACCTGTTCCTCAACCACACCGTGCTGGGCTCGACCATCGTCGCCATGGCGCAGAACCGCGACGGCGCGGCACTGGTCGGCATTGACGCCACGCGCGTCACGCTGCTGGTGTTCGCCATCTCGGGCGCACTTGCTGCGGTGGCGGCCGTGCTCTACGCGCCGATCAATCTGGTCTATCCCAGCATGGGCAACCTGGTGATCACCAAGGCCTTCGTCATCATCATCCTGGGGGGTATGGGCAGCTTCCCCGGGGCCATCGTCGGCGGCCTGATCATCGGCATGGCAGAGAGCTTTGGCGGCTTCTATTTCTCGACCGACTACAAGGACATCATTGCCTTCGTGCTGCTGGTGGTGATCCTGTCGTTCCGGCCCCATGGCCTGTTCGTGGCGAAAGGAGCCCGCTGATGCAAGTCTTGCAGGGGCGTGCTGGATGGATCGTGCTGGCGTTGCTGGCCATCGCATTCCCGTTGGCGGCGCAGAACAACTACCTGGTCTCGGTGGCCACGCAGGCCTTCATCATGGCCATTGCCGCGCTGGGGTTGAACCTCATCACGGGCTATACCGGCCAGTTCAACCTGGCGCATGGCGCCTTCATGGCGGTGGGCGCCTATGCCGTGGGCATTCTCACGGTGGACCATCAGGTGCCTTACTGGATCGCCTTCGTGCTGGCGGGCATGGTGACGGCCGTGCTGGGTTTCTTCGTCGGCATCCTGTCGCTGCGGCTCAAGGGCCATTACTTCTCGATCTTCACGCTGTGTGTGAGCTACATCATGTTCCTGCTGATAGAGAAGTGGGAGAGCCTGACGCACGGGACGGTGGGCATCATGGGCATCCCTGCGCCGACGGGTATCGGGCCGCTGCAGTTCGGCACGCCGCTGTCGCAGTACTACCTGGTGCTGGCCTTCCTGGCGCTGGGCATCTGGGTCATGGCGCGCATCGTGCGCTCGCTGCTGGGCCGCAGCTTCATGGCGGTGCGCAACAGCGACGAGCTGGCAGAGGCGCTGGGCGTGAACCTGATGCGCACCAAGACGCTCTCCTTTGTGCTGTCGGTGACCTACGCGGGCATTGCCGGCGCGCTGTATGCGGGCCAGGTGCGCTTCCTGGGGCCCGACCTTGCCAGCGAGGCTGTGACCTTCGACCTGGTGATGTTCGTCCTGGTGGGCGGCATAGGGACTCTGCTGGGGCCGCTGGTGGGTACGGCGCTGGTGACCTTTCTTACCCAAAGCCTGCAATTCCTTCAGGACTACCGCATGGTGGTGTTCGGGCCGATGTTGATCTTGCTGATCATCTTCCTGCCGGACGGCATCGTCGGCACCTGGCTCAAGCACCGTGCACGCCGTGCCCATGCGGCGCGGGCACAGGCCAGTCCGCACGGTGCGCGCAACCAGGCAGAGCGCCATGCTTGAGATCAACGCACTCACCAAGCGCTTCTTCGGCCTGACGGCCGTCGACCAGATATCCACGTGCTTCGAGCGTGGCCAGGTCAGCGCCATCATCGGTCCCAACGGGGCGGGCAAGACCACCTTCTTCAACCTGGTGGCGGGCACCCACCGGCCGAGTTCGGGGCGCATCCTCTACAAGGGGCAGGACGTCACCGGCTTGCGGCCGGACCGTGTGGCGCGGCTTGGTATCGCGCGCACTTTCCAGACCACGCATTTGTTTGACAACGCCACCGTGCTCGACAACCTGATCGTCGGCCACCGGCTGCGCACCCGGTCTGGGCTGTGGGACGTACTGGTCAACAGCCGCCGGCTGCAGCAGGACGAGCGCCTGTGCCGCGACAAGGCCCTGCAGGCGCTGGACTTCGTCGGCTTGTCGCACCTGGCCGACCGCATTGCGGCGGACATCACGCAGGAAGAGCGTAAGCGCGTGGCCTTTGCGCTTGCACTGGCCACCGACCCGGAGCTGCTGCTGCTCGATGAGCCGGCCGGCGGCGTCAACCCGGAGGAAACCGTGGGCCTTGCGGCGCTCATCCGCAAGCTCGTGGACCATGGCAAGACGGTGTGCCTGATCGAGCACAAGATGGACATGATCATGCGGCTGGCCGACAAGATCGTGGTCCTGAACAACGGCGCCAAGATCGCCGAGGGCACACCGGCCGAGATCCGGCGCGACCCGCAGGTGATCGAGGCCTACCTGGGGGCGGACCATGCTGCGGTTTGATGATGTGGACCTGCACTACGGCAGCTTCCGTGCGCTGGAGGGCGTCACCCTGCATGCCGCAGCGGGCGAACTGGTGGTGCTGCTGGGGGCCAACGGGGCAGGAAAAACCTCGATCTTCATGGCCGCCAGCGGTATCCGGCGACCGACCAAGGGGCGTATCCGGCTGGAGCAGAAAGAGTTGGCCGGCATGCGCCCGGCGCAGATCGTGGGCCATGGGCTGGTGCATTGCCCTGAGGGCCGCAAGCTGTTCCCCATGATGTCGGTGCGCAAGAACCTCACGCTGGGCGCCTATGTGCACCGGCGCGACAAGGCCGGCATCCAGCGTTCGCTGGACGAGGTGTTTGGCCTCTTTCCCATCCTGGAGAAGAAGCAGAACGACCCTGCAGGTTCTTTGTCCGGAGGCCAGCAACAGATGGTGGCGATCGGGCGGGCCCTGCTGGGGCGGCCCAGGGTGCTGCTGCTGGATGAGCCCTCGCTGGGCCTGGCCCCGCTGGTGGTCAAGCAGGTGTTCGAGGTGATACAGCGCATCAACCGTGCCGGCACCACAGTGTTGCTGGCTGAGCAGAACGCGTTCTCTGCGCTGGCCATTGCGCACCGCGCCTACGTGATCGAGCGCGGGCGCATCACGCTCGAAGGCGATCGTGACTCGCTGTTGCACAACGAGGCGGTGCGCGCCGCCTATATCGGCGCATGACGCCTGCGGGGCTTGCCCCGTTCCGTCGCCCAGGTTTTACACAAGGAGACTCACCATGAAGCTCGTTCCCTCTTCGGCCCGCAGGCTGGCGCTGGTTTCCTCGGTGCTTGCGCTGACAGGTGCGCTGGCCCACGCCCAGGACACGGTGAAGATCGGCTTCACCGGGCCGCTGAGCGGCGGCGCTGCGCTCTATGGCAAGAACGTGGTCAATGGCATGGAGATGGCCATCAAGGAAATCAATGCCGCGGGCCTGGAGGTGGCGGGCAAGAAGGTGAAGCTGGAGCTGGTCGCCCTGGACGACAAGTATTCGCCGGCCGACGCTGCGATCAATGCGCGCCGCCTGGTTCAGCAGCACCAGACGCCGGCCGTGTTCGTGCCGCACTCGGGCGGCATTTACGCGATGCAGGCCTTCAACGAGCAGGAGAAGTTCATCGTCATGGCCTACTCCAGCACACCCAAGATCACCGAAGTGGGCAACAAGCTCACCATCCGCATCCCGCCGACCTTCAACTCCTACATAGAGCCCTTTATCCGCTATGAGATGAAGAAATTTGGCAAGCGCGTGGGCATGCTGCCGGGCGACCACGAATACGCCAAGAACTGGACGCAGCTGTTCGGCCCGGCATGGGAGAAGGCAGGCGGCGCCATCGCCTCAAACAACCCCATGTCCTACAACCGCTCGGCAGACTTCTACAGCGGTGTGAGCCGGGTGTTGGCGGAGAAGCCGGATGTTCTCTTCATCGGTGGCCCGTCCGAGCCGACCGCGCTGGTGGCCAAGCAGGCACGTGAACTGGGCTTCAAAGGTGGGTTCCTGATCATGGACCAGGCCAAACTCGACGAGATGGCCAAGGTCACCGGCGGCCTGGCGCCGCTGGAGGGCTCCATTGGCGTGTTGCCAGTGTCCTATGACGAACGGCCCGGTGCCAAGGCCTTCAGCGCGGCCTACCGCAAGGCCTATGGCGCTGATCGTGATCCGACCACCGAGTCTTCCTACAACTATGCGCTCACCCATGCACTGGCTCTGGCGATGAAGCTGGCCGGCAGCACCACCGACGTGGCCGCCATCCGCAGCAAGCTCGGCGACGCGCTGGCGACCATGCCCAAGGAGCAGAACGCCGGTGAATTCCGCGGCGTAGATGCCACCGGCGGCACCTTGGTAGACCCTGTGGTGGCCACGGTGGAGGGCGGCAAGATCAAGCCGGTCAGCCTGAGCGACCTGATGAAATAGGTTGCTCAGCCCCCCAGTTGTTGCGCCAGTGCAAGAAAGTCTGGCGCCACCAGATCCCAGGCCTGTGCCGGCTGCAGGTCTGTCGTCTGGTTGGGGCCGTGCTCGGTCGGCCGCGGTACGAAGGCGGTTTGCAGGCCGCATTCACGGGCGGCGGCCAGGTCGCCGTTGTGTGCGGCCACCAGGCAGATCTCGCCCGGTGCCAGCGCCAGCACCTCGGCCGTGCGCAGATAGGCCTCCGGCGCGGGCTTGTAGGCCTGCGCCACCTCGGCGCCGAGGATTGCGTCCCACGGAATTCCAGCGCGCTTGGCCATGTCCAGCATGAGGCGGATGTTGCCGTTGGACAGCGGCGCGATGATGAAGCGCGCCTTCAGCCGCTGCAGGCCGGGCAGGGCGTCGGGCCATGGGTCCAGTCGGTGCCAGGCCAGGTTCAGCGCCTCGATCTCTTGTGCCGGCACATGGGCCGGATCAATACCGAAGTCCGGCAACACGGCCAGCAGGTTTTCCCGATGCAGAACGTCCAGCCGCGTGAAGGGGCGACGGCCGGAGCGCACCTCGTCCATTGCTGGTACATAGCGGCGGCGCCAGGCGTCGGCGAAGGCATAGGCGTCGCGGTGGCCGGCACCGTGCCGCGCCAGGAAGGCAGCGGCTTCGTGCGCGACGCCGTTGCGCCAGTCGACCACGGTGCCGAACACGTCGAATACCAGGGCTTTGATGGTGTGTGAGGTCATGGCTGCAGTATTGCGCGAAAGCCGGAATGCGGGACACACACCTGTGCTTGCTACTTGCCCATCGCCCCCGTCGTACTGGCGAATGCCCCTGTCTTGGCTAGATCGGCAACACGTTCGTTGTCCTGCGTAATCACGCGACGGAAGTACGCTGGCCCCTTTTCGTTCTCAGTCGGCGCCTGCGCCGCGAGGCTGGCCAGTCGGCTCTTGAAATCGGGGCTGGACACCACTACGGCCAGGGCGCTTGCCAGCCTGGCGGCGAGGTCCGGCGGCGTTCCCTTCGGGGCCACCACGCCATTCCAGATGCTCAGATCGAACTCGGGCAAGCCCGCCTCAGCAAAGCTGGGGATCTCGGGGTTCTGCGGCAGGCGCGCACCGCCGCTGACCGCGATCGCCTTCACCCGGCCGTCCTTGTGCAGCGGCAGCATGGTCACGGTCTGGTCGATCACCGCGTCGATGGTCCCAGCCATCAGGTCGCTGAGCGCCGGGCCGGAGCCCCGGTACTGGATCATTTCTGCCTGAACGTCGGCAAGCTTGAGGAACAGCGCCTCTGCCAAGTGCGCCGTCGTGCCGGGGCCGCCAGAGCCGAAGTTGATCTTGCCTGGGGACTTCTTCATTGTCTCGATGAGTGACGCGAGGTTCTTCACGCCCCCCGCGTTGCTCACCGACAGAACCATGGGCACCTTGGCGACGACCCCGATGGGCTCCACATCGGTCAATGGGTTGTAGGCCGACTTGGGATGCAGGTGCGGAAGAATGACCAGTGATTGATTGATGAACAGCAGCGTGGCGCCGTCAGCGGGGGCGCGCAGGAACTTCTGCATGCCCACCAGGCCACCGGCGCCGGTGACGTTCTCGACCACGATGGAGCGGTTCAACTGACTGCCCAGCATGGTGGCTGTCAGGCGTGCCAGCGCATCGGAGCTGCCTCCGGGTGGCACATTGACGATCAAGGTGATGGGACGATCAGCCGCCACCTGGCCATGGGCTGCGGCAAACGACAGGCAAAGCGCAGCGAGTAGTGCGAACTTCTTGAACACGGATTTGTCTCCTTGGGTTTTCTTTTCGGCCTGCGTGCTGGCAGGGGTCAGGACAATTGACGGCAGACCGCCTCGGTGATCTCGGTGCAACTGGAGGTTCCGCCGATGTCCCGGGGCAGGACGCGGCCTTCGGCGAGCACGTTCTCTGTAGCGGTCTCCACGCGTGCGGCGGCATCGACCAGGCTGGGGTCCTGGTACTTTTCTCCAAGCCAGCGCAGCATCAGCGCTCCCGAGAGGATGGTGGCGAATGGGCTGGCGACGTTCTGGCCGGCGATGTCCGGGGCGGAGCCATGCGCCCCCTGGAACAGCCCATGGTGGTCGCCCAGTTCGGCCGAGGCCGACAGCCCCATGCCGCCGATGGTGGCCGCGCCGAGGTCGGAGATGATGTCGCCGAACATGTTCTCCGCGACGATCACATCGTAGAAATCAGGCTTCTTGACCATGTGGACCGTGATGGCGTCCGCGTAGGCGTAGTCCACTTCCACGTCGGGGTAGGTCTGGGCCACTTCGTCGCACACCTTCCTGAAGAAGGCGTAGCTGCGAAGAATGTTGGCCTTGTCGCAGACCGTGACGCGGCGCTTGCCATCCCGGGGGGCGCCATTGCGCTTGCGGGCCAGGTCGAACGAGAAGCGGGCCACCCGCTCCACGCCTTTCCTGGTGATGACGATCGTGTCGGTCGCGACCTCATCGCGCAGCACGATACCGCCGCCCCGGCTGGCGTAGAGGCCTTCCGTGTTCTCGCGCACGATCACATAGTTGATCTGCCCCGGCTTCCAGTCGGCCAGGGGCGATTTGGCGCCCGGGTATAGCCGGATGGGGCGGACGTTGGCATACAGGTCCAGCTTGAAGCGAAGTTGCAGGTGAAGGTCGTTGCCAACTTCGGTTCCGTCGGGATACGTGATGCCGGGCAGGCCGGCGGCACCGTGCAGGATGGCGTCCGCCTTCTTGCAGGCCTGGAAGGTTTCGTCGGACAGTACCTTGCCTGTGCGCGCGTAGTGCCCTGCACCGCCGTCGTGGCGCGAGAACCGCAGCAGGTCCGCTCCGCATGCCTGCGCCAACACCGTAGTGGCTGATTGGCAGACTTCCGGTCCGATGCCATCGCCGTCGAGGGTTGCGATTTCGTATTTGGCCATGTGAGTTGATGTCTCCAGTGCTTTCCAATGACAGTGACTAGTTACCAGTTCGTGGAGATGTACTTGGCCTCCATGAATTCCAGCAGCCCATGGTGCGCGCCTTCCCTCCCGAGCCCGCTTTGCTTGACGCCGCCAAAGGGGGCCGCCGGGTCAGACACCAGGCCGCGGTTCAGCGCCACCATGCCGGTTTCGAGAGATTCCGACACGCGCAGTCCGCGTGCCAGATCGCGGGTGAACACGTAGGCGACCAAACCATACTCGGTTGCATTGGCCTGCGTGATGGCCTCGCCTTCCTCGTCGAACACGACGATGGGGGCGACGGGGCCGAAGATCTCTTCGCCAAGCAGGTCGGCCTCTGCATGAACGTTCGAGAGCACGGTCGGCATGTAGAAATATCCTGCGCGGTCCAGGCGCTTGCCGCCGGTCAGTACGCGCGCGCCCTTGGCCACGGCGTCGTCCACCAGCGAAGCTACCTTCCGCACCGCGGCGGCGTTGACCAAGGGGCCGCATTGGGTGTCCTCCTTGCAGCCGTCGTCCACCTTCAGTGAGCCCATGCGCCTGGCCAGTTCCTGGGTGAACGCCTCGGCAATGCCGCGCTGCACATAGAAGCGGTTCGCTGCAGTGCAGGCCTCTCCGCCATTGCGCATCTTGGCCACCATGGCACCTTCGACGGCGGCGCCCAAGTCGGCGTCATCGAACACGATGAAGGGGGCATTGCCGCCCAGCTCCATGGAGCAGTTGACCACCGAGTCGGCGGCCTTGCGCAGCAGGATTCGGCCCACTTCGGTGGAGCCCGTGAAAGAGAGCTTGCGCACGCGCGGATCGTCCAGCACCACGTCGGCGATCTTGCCGGCGGTCGAGGTCGTGATGACGTTCACCACGCCATCGGGCACGCCGGCTTCAGCAAGAAGGCGTGCGACCGCCAGGGCCGTGAGAGGGGTTGCCGTGGCCGGCTTCAGGATGCATGTGCAGCCCGCGGCAAGCGCCGGCCCGATCTTGCGCGTGGCCATGGCCGCCGGGAAGTTCCAGGGCGTGACCAGGAAGGCGACGCCGACCGGCTGGTACTGGACGATGATGCGGCTCGTGCCCGAAGGGGACACGCTGATGTCGCCATTGATGCGAACGGCTTCCTCCGCGAACCAGCGGAAGAATTCCGCCGCGTAAGCCACTTCGCCCCGGGCATCGGCCAGTGCCTTGCCGTTCTCCAGGGAAATGAGCTGTGCCAGGGGCTCTGCGTCGCGCACCATGAGTTCATAGGCGCGCCGCAGTATCTCGCCGCGCTTGCGCGGTGGCGTGGCGGCCCATGCCGGGGCGGCCGCTGCGGCCGCATCCACCGCCTCCAGCGCTTCGTCTACCGTGGCGTTGGCCACGCTTGCTATGACCGTTTCGGTGGACGGGTTGGTGACATCGATGCGCCGGCCCGACGCAGAGGGGCGCCATTGGCCTGCAATGAAAAGCTCGGTGGGAACGTCGAATGGAAGAGTGGACATGGGAGGTGAAGGTTTCAGGGAAAGAATGGTTCAGGCTGCGATGGGGCGGAGCCGGCCGTGGTAGGCGTCGTCGACGATCGCTTGCATGTCGGCGACCTGCAGCGGCCGGGGGTTGTTGTTCACGAGCCGCGCCGACAGCATGGATTGCTCAGCGACCCAACCCAGCCTGTCTTCGGCCAGGCCAAGCTCGGCCAGGGTGCGCGGCACGCCGATGCCCGACAGCAGGGCACGCACCCTGCGTATGCCGTCCTCGGCGAGCGCAACGGGGCCATCGTTCACTGTGCTGCCCATGGCGCGGGCGATTTCCCCGAGCTGGGGCAGGCAGTGCGCTGCGTTGTAGGCCATCACGTAGGGCAGCAGCGCCGCCACGCCCAGGCCATGGGCGGTGTGGGTCAGGGCGCCCACGGGGTACTGGATGGCATGGGCCGCCGCCGTGCCCGCCGCACCGAAGGCCAGGCCGGCGGAGACGGCGCCAAACATCACCATGGAGCGCGCGTGCGCATCGTCGCCATCACTCATAGCTCGAGGCAGGAACTCTGCAATGGCCCGGATGGCCGTCAGCGCCCATTGGTCGCTGAAGAGATTCTTGCCAACGAACACGCGCTGTTGTGCAAGCAGTGGGGTGCGTGGATGCTCCACCGCCGTGAAGGCCTCGATGGCATGGGTCAGCGCATCGGCGCCGGAAATGGCCGTGAGGCCCGGCGGGCAGGAGCGGGTCAGCTCCGGGTCGCAAATGGCGGTGTGCGGGATCAGGTACGGGCTGGAGATACCTACCTTCAGATCGCGGGATTCATCCGCCATCACCGCCACCGGCGTGACTTCTGACCCGGTGCCGGCCGTGGTGGTGATGGCAATCACGGGAATGATGGGGCCCGGCACCTTCAGTTCGCCGTAGTACTGGCTTGCCGGCCCGCCATGCGTCAGCAGCAGACTGACCAGCTTGGCCATGTCCATGCAGCTGCCGCCACCCAGGCCCAGCACCACCTCTGGCGCAAAGGCGCGGGCGAATTCGACGCAGGCCGCAATGCTGCGCGCCGGAAGCTCCGGCAGCGTGTGCGTGGACACCAGGACTTCCACACCTTCGCGGCGCAGGCTGTCGAGGATCTCCTGCATGGGGGCCGAGGCGGCGAAGCGTTCGTCCGTGCATACCAGGGCCCGCCTTCCGATCGCTGCGGCAACGCTGCCCACGGCAAATCGCTGTCCGTCGCCAAAGAGCACATTTCGGGGAGCGCGCATGGCTCCAAAGAGTTCGTTCATGGTGGATGTCGTCTGGAGGGTCAAGTGGATTGGGCAAGGCCGCAGATCGCGTCCCATACCGATGGGGCCAGCAGCAGGCCGTCGCGCAGGCTGCGTTCACGCTGCATATGGGCGCGGTCCCCGGGCACGACCACCGGCTTGCCGGGATCGCGCGGAGCGCATGCGCGGATCTCGTCGAGGTACGCGGTGATGTGGTCCGCCATCGCACTTGATGCGGGTTCCAGCACTATGAAGACATCGCCCTTGTTGCACGGCTGCCGGGAGTCCAGGGTGCCGCACACCTGCGTGCCCGTGGCTGACGCGGTCAGGCTCGCCACCATCACCTCGAAAGCCAGCCCCAGCGCATAGCCCTTGGCATCGCCGAAGGGGGCGATCGCGCCGGACGTAGCCGCCTGCGCATCCACCGTTGGGTTCCCGCGCGAGTCCAGCGCCCAGCCGGGCTGCAGTGGCCGGCCGCGGGTGGCGTAGTCGTGGATCTGCCCCATGGATACCGCGCTCGTCGCCATGTCGAGCACGAAGGGCAGGGGCTTGGCGGGCACGCCTATCGCGATCGGGTTGGTTCCGATCAAGGCGCGCCGCCCGCCCCAGGGGTGGACCAGGGCTTCGCTGGTCGACAGAGCGATGAGTATTTGTCCCTGCTGCGCGATGCGTTCCGCGTACAGCGCCAGCATTCCCAGATGGTTGCTGTCATGGATGACGGCGGCGGTCAGCCCTGTCTCCCGGGCCCGGGAGGAAAGCTCTTGCAGTGCTGCAAGCGCCACCACCGGCCCGAGGCCCTTGGCGCCATCGACCTGCAGCAGGGCGCTGCCGCGCCAGGTATGCAAGCCGGTTTGCACCGGGTCCGCCACGCCATTGCGGATGCGCTCGATCACCCGGGGCAGCCGCATCACGCCGTGGGATGGGCGGCCGCGCAGCTCCGCCTCCAGCAGCAGTTCTGTCTGGATGCGGGCGTTGTCTTCGGGTACGCCGTGAACTGTCAGTGCCCGTACGCAGTGCGCTTGGACGGTGGGATAGGGGATGGGAATAGCTTCCACAACTGCCATATATAAAATCCGATCGGATATACGATTTAATTAATGGTATGGTTGCCACCATCCTGTGTCAAGCCATCTTTTCGGAGCCTCACCATGTCAACCGTCGACTCCAAGCTGAGCAAGCTGTTGGTGAACCTGGACCAAGACGCCAGTCCCGGCGTGATCCGGCGCGCGTCCCTGGGTGACGAGGTCTATGAAAGCCTTCTGTCCCAACTGATCTCGCTGAAGATCGCACCGGGCAGCCGCATCGCGATCGATGCGCTAGTGCGCGACCTGGGGGTGTCGCAAACGCCCATCCGCGCCGCCCTGATACGGCTGGAGAACGAGGGCTTGGTCGTCAAGACCCACAACATTGGCTACAGCGCGGCGCCCATGCCCAGCC
Source organism: Xylophilus sp. GW821-FHT01B05 (assembly GCA_038961845.1). Taxonomy (NCBI): domain Bacteria; kingdom Pseudomonadati; phylum Pseudomonadota; class Betaproteobacteria; order Burkholderiales; genus Xylophilus; species Xylophilus sp. GW821-FHT01B05. Next base: position 3,303,452 of record CP152408.1, on the reverse strand, counting down.
AAAACCGCTTCTCGCAGATCTACGAAATGCGCCTGTTGCTGGAGCCGCACGCCGCCTTCTTGGCGGCGCGTGGGCTGCAGGCCAAGGACGATGTAGAGCTGGATGCCATCGTGGCCGGCATGGAGCGGCCCGATGCCGATGACGCCAAGGTGGCCTATGGCAAGTTCGCAGTGCAGGATGCCGAGTTCCACAACTGGATCGCCCGCCATAGTGGCAACGACCTCATCGTCGAGACATTAGCCCGCCTGCATTCGCATATGCATCTGTTTCGGCTGCGCTTCCATGTGCAGGTGACGCAGGAGGCGATCCATGAGCATGCGCTCATCGTCGAGGCGCTGCGTTCAGGCAATGCCGAGCAGGCGCATGACGCAATGCGGCATCACCTGGAATGTTCCCGGCAGCGCATGGCGCCGTTCTTTCAGCCTGATTGAATGGGTGCTTGCCTCGGCAACCCGGGGGTACATGTGCGCCATTCCTGTTTGCTGGGGCCGAAGTTCCGCAAAGTGCTGGACGTTTGAGAACGTGTCTACGATCTCTATGGCGCGGTGCGCCGTCCATGGCTTGTCCTGCCGGCGGAATGCGCAGACGACCGGCAGGTCGAAGTTCGTTGCGAAGGCAATGATGTTGGCACCGGCCTCGCGCGTCCACCCGCCACCGCCCAGTACCAGCAATGGCCGATCGGCGCGCTGCAGTTCAGCGGCCAGGCCGTCCATGGCCTCCTTGGTCGGGCACGGACACAAGATTGGTCAGCATGTCCTCGGGCAACGCCAGGGCCGGCCCAATGTTGCGACGTGGAACGCGCGGCTGATGAATCCGGGCAGGCACCGAGTACCGTCGGCATGGTCGACCACATTTTCGAGTCGACCATGCGTTTCTCCAAGGCAACTGCTTCCAGTGCCCGCTCAGGATTGCAGTCCTGCGGTCACGCCTACACCGGCGGCGAGGTAACCTCCATCTACGGCCAGCAGCACGCCGTTGATGTAAGCGGCTGGCTCGCTGGCGAGGAAGGCGATAGCACTCGCCACGTCACCGACCGTCCCAAGGCGCTTCGCCGGAATCATGTTCTCGAACGCGCGCTTCGTGTCGGGCGTGTAGATCTCCTCGGTCAGCGGGGTGCTGACTGGGCCCGGGGCGACTGAGTTTGCAGTGATTCCGTAGGCACCAAGCTCCATCGCGAGTTGCCGAGTAAGCCCTGCGACGGCGGCCTTGGACGTGCCATAGGCAACCCTGCCGATGCCGGCGCGTTCGGCGCTGATGGAGGTCAGATTAACGATGCGTCCGTACCGCTGGGCGATCATTCCTTTGGCTGCACGCTGCGCGCACAGGAAGGTACCAGTCACGTTCACTTCCATGATGGTGTTGAAGTCGCTTGCCTGGCAGTCAAGCAGCGGCACGACGTTGATGATCCCGGCGCTGTTCACTAAAACGTCCGGGCACTTTCGCCACTTCTCGATCGCCTCGAAAGCCCGATCGACCGAGTCGGCCTGTCGAACGTCCATCACCAGCGCAAGAGCCTGCCCCCCGATCGCTTCGATCGCCCGCGCCACGGCGCTGACCTTGTCGCTCTGGATGTCGATGACGGCGACGTGAAAGCCATCTTCCGCCAGCTTCATCGCGGCTGCTTCGCCGATGCCGGACCCCGCACCGGTAACGGCCGCCACCTTGAGGCGTTGCGCCATTTGAGGCTTTGACATCAGTGTGCCCCCGCCTTGCGCAGATCGGCCAGCGCCGTTAGGTGGTCTCTCAATTCATCGCGCACTGGCCAATCGGCAGCGTTCATGGTTTACGTCTCCTGTATTGCCGCTCGGAGCAGGATGCGTCCACGAATCAGCACTGTCGGCAGCAGTATCTGACTTCCTCCTCTTCGCAGCTACGGCAAACCATGCAAAACTATGGTGCAAAAAAGCACGAAGAGACATGCCAAAATTTCCTGAGTGGACTGACGTCCGGTACTTTCTCGAGGTCGCAAGGACTGAAAAGGTCACTCTCGCGGCCGAGCGGCTTCAGGTTGAGCATTCGACCGTATCGCGTCGTATTGATCGCCTCGAGCATCAGCTAGGGACCGTGCTGTTCGACCGGCGCCGCAACGGCTATGTGCTGACAGACGCCGGTCGCGCACTCGTCCCCCACGCGGAGGCCATGGAGAGTGCACTCCTCGACGCGATGGACGAGACTCGATCCAACGCGAACGAAGTTGCGGGCACCGTTCGGGTCGGTACGTTGGAGGCCTTTGGCATTTGCGTCCTCGCTCCCCGGTTGGGACCTTTTAGAGCGCTTCACCCCAACTTGCATGTCGAACTGATGGCACAACCGCAGTTCCCCAGCCTCGCCACGCGGGAAGTCGAAATCCTCGTTACCGTGGAGCCGCCCCAAGTGGGCCGCTACAAGGTGGCTCGACTGCTCGATATGAACTATTACCTGTACGGTTCGCCCGAATATCTCGCGAGCCGGCCGCCCATCCGCGACATGGAAGACGTCGCCACGCACGAATTTGTGGATTACGTGCACGACGGCTTGATGAGCGAGCGCTTCCGCTTTCTCCAAGAAGTGGTGGCTCGTCCGAAGCGTGCTTTCTCCTCGACCAGCATTCTTGCGCAACGCGAGGCTGCAGCAGCTGGAATGGGCTTGGTTCTCCTCACTCCGTATGTCGTTGGGGCGCGCTCTGACCTCGTGAGTGTGTTTCCGGGCAACCCACAGGTCACGCGGACCCTCTGGCTCGCCGCTCCCGAAGACCTTTTCAAGATCCGGCGAGTACGACTGACTTGGGATTACATCCGGCAGCTCGTGTTGAAGGAGCCACAGCTCTTCGAAGCGAGCACGGGCTGAATCTCGTGCTTCCCCTTACGGAGGGCATAGGGTGGGCGCAGGGCGGCCCATTGCACCTGGGGCCCCGGCGCAGTCGCAGGGCAGCATCGTGCATCCATGCACGATGGGGTTGCGCCAATCGCCGTTGCAGAGCAGAAGCGCCCTCGCGATACTGAAAAGAGCCACGCTGCCGCAGGCCTCGTCGGATTGAGTTCTCTAGCGGTTCGCATTCAAGCTCAGTCCTCCGAGGAGACGCAAGTTGAAATTAAGCGATTCGGCGGTGATGAACGCTCTCGCCGCGATGGTTGTCGTCGCCGCCTTGTCAGCGTGCGGCACGACGTTTGATCGTCCTCCAACGGCGCAGTTCGCCTCCCCGAAAGACTGCCAGGAACTGAACGGCATGGTCATCCCTTGGTCGACCATCGGCATGCCGACGAATGGCGCCAGCGTGACCAGCACGGAGCTCGTTCCTGCAGCAGGTATTGGCGCAGCCGCTGTCGGGGAATATTGCAAGGTTCTGGGTGACATCAACCCGGTCGACTCGCGCGCACCCAAGATCAAGTTCCAAGTGAACCTGCCGGTTGCCTGGAACAATAAGGCCATGATGTTCGCGGGCGGTGGGTACAACGGCATCATGGCCCCGAGCACGTTGAACGTGCCCGCCGGCCCGGCCGACAAGCAAACTCCGCTTGGGCGAGGCTATGCCACGTTCGGCAGTGACTCCGGTCACCAGGCCAATGCCAATGGCAACCGGGATGGCACTTTCGGCTTGAGCGACGAGGCGCTGAACAATTTTTCCAGCGACGCCCTCAAGAAAACGCGCGACGTGGCGATGACGATTATTACGGCTCGTTATGCGGCGACTGCGACGAAGACCTACTTCACCGGGGGCTCCACCGGCGGCAGGGAGGCGCTGTTCGCGGTGACACGTTGGCCGCAGGACTTCGACGGCGCTATCGTGTTGTACCCGGCCTGGAACGCAGCCACCCTAAACCTGCAATTCGGCCGGATGACACGTGAGCTGGCCAAGCCAGGGGCCTACCCGAACCTCGCCAAGCGCCAGGTGCTGTACAACGCAGCCGTCGCTGCGTGCGACGCGTTGGACGGTGTCGACGACGGCCTGATCAGCAACGTGAAGGCCTGCAATGCCAGCTTCAACCCTGTCACCGCGACGCTCAACGGCGCACCGATCCGCTGTGAGGGTGGTGTGGACGCGGGTGACTTTTGCCTTTCCGATGCGCAGATCGCGGCCTTCAATATATTGAACACGCCGTTGGTGCTGGACTATGCGGTCGCTAGCGGTGAGCGTACTTATCCTGGCTTCAACACCTGGGGCACGGACTTCGGCAACCCTGGCGCTGGCCCATTGCAGCCGACGGTGTTGACCCTTTCTCTTGGCACCGAGCAGCCGGCGAACCCGATGCCCGCAGTAACCGCCACGGCGATGCCGCCGTTCGGCAGCACGTTCTGGGACCAGTGGGTAAAGTACTTCGTCACTCGTGACCCCACTTTCAATTCGCTCGCGTTGGATCCGCAGGATCCCGGTCCGTGGCGAGAGCGCATCCTGGACCTCACGCGTGTCCAAGACGTCAACGTCAGCGACCTGACCCCGTTCATGGCCAAGGGCGGAAAAATCCTGATGGCACACGGCTCCCAGGACGCTCTAGTGAGCACGCGCGCCACCGCGCAGTTCTATGAACGCGTGCGCAAATCCATGGGCGCAGCCAAGGTGGACAGCTTCATCCGCTATTACGAAATTCCGGGGTACGGCCATGTAGTCAGCAACGTGTTCAACGCCGGCTGGGACTCGGTGACGGCACTGGAGGATTGGGTCGAGAAAGGTACCGCCCCTGGCAAGCAAGTTGTGGCCGACAAAGGTGCAGTGCCGGAGCGCACCCGACCTCTGTGCCCCTATCCCAGCTGGCCCCGGTACCACGGGTCGGCGGACGTGAACTCGGCGCAGAACTTCAACTGTGTGACGGAGTAGGCGCGCACCGTGGCCGAGAAGTGTGAAGGGCTCGGCAATCAGCTCGTTGCGCCGTCGACCAAGTGGCGGTGCAACCGCTTGGGGGTCGCAATCCCGCATGACCGACTCGACCGCATCACGTTTTCAGATTTGGGCTGAAGCGCCCAATTCACCGTCAGACCGTCAGACCGTCAGACCGACGGTTCGACTCGCCCAGTAGTGCCCCTTTATATAAACAGCAGGAGACAACATGCGACAGCCTCAACCTTCTCTCGGTCGCCATGCCCTTTTCGTGGCGCTTTCCGCTTCCGCCCTGGTGGTCGCCTGTGGTGGTGGTGACGGTGGCAACAGGCCGCCGCAGCCGTTGAGTTGCGGAGATTTGACTGGAATGACGATCGCGGCAGCCAATATCGGTCTGCCGACAACAGGCGCGATAGTCACCGCTGCGACGCTGGTCGCGGCCGCCGGCAGCGGTGTGGGTGCCACGCCCGAGTACTGCAAGGTCGGCGCCGCGATTTCGCCCGTCGATTCTGCGGCGCCGAAGATCCTGATGCAGGTCGCCCTTCCGAGCACCTGGAACGGCAAGGTAATGATGTTCGGCGGTGGTGGCTATGACGGGACGATCCCTGACGTGACCGGCAACGTGCCGGTGGGCCCCGCTGATCAGCCAGCTCCGCTTGGTCGTGGCTACGCGACATTCGCAAGCGATTCCGGCCATCAGGCAAATGCGCTCGGCAGCCAGGATGGCTCCTTCGGCGTCAACGACGAGGCCGTCAACAACTTCTCCGGGGACGCGCTGAAGAAGACGCGCGATGTGGCGATCGCGATCATCAACGCCCGCTATGCCGTGAATGGACCGGCCAAAGCGTACTTTGCCGGGGGTTCTTCGGGTGGCCGCGAAGCGCTCAAAGTAGCGCAAGATTGGCCGCAAGACTGGGACGGTGTAATAGCCTTGTACCCGGCCGGAGCGGCCGCCAGCCTCGATCTTCAGTTCGGCCGTATCACGCGGGCGCTCGCGCAGCCTGGCGCGTATCCCAACGCGGCGAAGCGAAAGGTGCTTTACGACGCGTCGATTCAGGCGTGTGACACGCTGGACGGTGTTGCCGACGGGCTGATCAGCAATATCAAAGCCTGCAACGCGAACTTCAATCCAACGACGGCGACCGTGAATGGCCAGCCACTGCGCTGCGCGGGGGGCGCTGACACCGGCGACACCTGCCTGTCGGATGCGCAGATCGCGGCGTTCGATGTCATCAACACGCCGATCACATTCAGCTACACGCTGGCGAGCGGCGAGACACAGTATCCCGGCTTCAACACGTGGGGGACCGACTTCGGTATCCCGAACGCCAGCCCCCTTCAGGCTGCTGTTTCGTTCCTTTCGTTGAACAGCGCCCAACCTTCCAGCCCGATGCCAAATGCGGCGCCGTACGGCAGCGTGTTCTGGGATCAGTGGGTGCGCTTTTTCGTGACGCGGGATGCGAACTTCAACTCGCTGACACTCGACCCGCAGAACCCCGGTCCATACCAAGCGCGAATCAGCACGCTGACCGGCCTTCAGGACGTCAACAAGACCGACCTCACGGCCTTCCAATCCAAGGGCGGCAAGATCTTGATCGCACACGGCATGAGCGATGCGCTCGTCAGCACGCGGGCGACGGAGCAGTATGTCGACCGCGTTCGCGCGACGATGGGTGATGCCCGCACCGACTCGTTCCTGCGCTACTACGAAATTCCTGGCTACGGCCATGCGGCCAGCACCGTCTTCAACGCATCCTGGGACTCGTTGACAACTCTCGAGAACTGGATCGAGAAAGGCACGCTGCCACCGAATCAGATCGTGACCGACACCGTTGGTGTGCCCGGCCGCACGCGTCCGCTCTGCGATTACCCCGCTTATCCGCGCTACAACGGCAGCGGGGACGTCAACTCCGCCTCGAGCTTCAGCTGCTCGATGCAGTAACCCAGCCGTCCCACACGGCAGCGTCGGCCGACGCTTCCCCACCGGCAATGCCTTGCACCGCCGGTGTACCCCGATGCAGAGGGCGCTATGAGCGCCGCTCTCCGTATGCGCATCGTGATTCCTTTCTCCAAAAAAGTGTTGATTTCCAGCCAGAGGTGACGGGGGCAGGATTCCATGGAAATCAACTCCCTCGGGAATTCCTTGCGGTGCCGTCCTGTGCAATCCGAGTCGCATCTTCGTACGGCTCGTTGTGCATCAATGCACGATGACGTTGCGCCAAACGCCATTGCGGAGCAAAAACGCTCCCGCGATACTGAATCGAGCCAATTTGCCGCTGGAGTAAAAGCCCAGCCCACGCGACTTAGGCTGTACCGACGTTTAGGAGACAAACCATGCAAATTCCGAGCGCACGTTCGCTTGTTCCGCTGCAGCTCGCTGCCGGCGCCATCAGCGTCCAAGCCAAGGACATCGTCATCACACACATCGGCGCTCATCCGGGCGCCGACGGTCTGTACGGCACCGAGGTTAACCAAGGGTTCACGCGCCGGTTTCCTCTGTTCTTGCATTCAAGTGGACCGCAGGAATGAGCGACGTCATCCTCGAAACACGCCAGCTCACCAAGGAATTCAAGGGGTTCACCGCGGTCAGCAAGGTCAATCTCTCGGTGGTGCGTGGCTCCATCCACGCGCTGATCGGCCCCAACGGCGCGGGCAAGACCACCTGCTTCAACCTGCTCACCAAGTTCCTTGAGCCCACCACCGGCACGATCTTGTTCAACGGGCAGGACATCACGGGCGAACGCCCGGCGCAGATCGCGCGGCGCGGCGTCATCCGCTCGTTCCAGATCTCGGCCGTGTTTCCGCACCTCACGCTGCTCGAGAACGTGCGGCTGGGCCTGCAAAGGCGCCTCGGCACCTCGTACCACTTCTGGAAGAGCGAGAAGTCGCTCAAGCCGCTCGATGCGCGTGCGCGCGAACTGCTGGCCGAAGTGGGCCTCGAAGAACTCGCCGGCGAACAGACCGTGAACCTGCCCTACGGCCGCAAGCGCGCCCTTGAGATCGCGACCACGCTGGCCATGGAGCCCGAGCTGATGCTGCTCGACGAACCGACGCAGGGCATGGGCCATGAAGACGTGCACCGCGTGGCCGAGCTCATCAAGCGCGTGTCGGCCGGACGCACCATCCTGATGGTCGAACACAACATGAGCGTGGTCTCGACCATCGCCGACACCATCACCGTGCTGCAGCGCGGCGCCGTGCTCGCCGAAGGCCCGTACGCCGAAGTCTCAAAGAACCCGCAGGTGATGGAGGCCTACATGGGCACCACTGACGGCCAACTGCAGGGTGCGCACTGATGACCGCCGCACTCGAAATCAAAGGGCTCCAGGCCTGGTACGGCGAATCGCATGTGCTGCACGGCGTCGACATGGTCGTGCAGCCGGGCGAAGTCGTCACGCTGCTAGGCCGCAACGGCGCGGGCCGCACCACCACGCTGCGGGCCATCATGGGCCTGACCGGCGCGCGCAAGGGCAGCATCGAGGTCAACGGCAAAGAGACCATCGACACGCCGACGCACCGCATTGCGCACCTCGGCATCGGCTACTGCCCTGAGGAGCGCGGCATCTTCGCCAGCCTCTCATGCGAGGAAAACCTCCTGCTGCCGCCCGAACTCAAAGGCGCGGGGCAGGGCATGTCGGTCGAAGAGATCTACGCCATGTTCCCCAACCTGGCCGAACGCCGCAACAGCCAGGGCACGCGCCTGTCGGGCGGCGAGCAGCAGATGCTGGCCGTCGCGCGCATCCTGCGCACGGGCGCCAAGCTGCTCCTGCTCGACGAGATTTCCGAGGGCCTCGCGCCGGTCATCGTGCAGGCGCTGGCCCGCATGATCACCACGCTGCGCGACAAGGGCTACACCATCGTCATGGTGGAGCAGAACTTCCGCTTCGCCGCGCCGCTGGCCGACCGCTTCTACGTGATGGAGCACGGCCGCATCGTCGAGAAGTTCGGCGCTGCCGAGCTCGAAGCCAAGATGCCAGTGCTCACCGAGCTGCTCGGCGTCTGAACAACAAGAAAAGTCCACAAAACCGTTTCTCGCATCCCGCAAAGATTTCTTCAGGAGACAACAAGCCATGAACAAGAAACTCGGCCTCATCGCCATCTCCACGGCCATCGGCATCCTCGCAATGAGCGCGGGCGCCGTGCAGGCGCAGGAAAAAGTGAAGATCGGCTTCGTCACCGACCTGTCGGGCCTGTACGCCGACCTGGAAGGCAAGGGCGGGGCCACGGCCATCCAGATGGCCATCGACGATTTCGGCGGCAAGGTGCTGGGCCAGCCGATCGAGCTGCTGACCGCCGACCACCAGAACAAGGCCGACATCGCCGCCTCCAAGGCCCGCGAGTGGGTCGACACGGCCGGCGTCACCATGATCTTCGGCGGTACCAATTCCGGCACCGCGCTGGCCATTGCCAAGGTGGCGGAAGAGAAGAAGCGCGTGTACTTCAACAATGGCGCAGGCAGCTCGGCGCTCACCAACGAGCAGTGCAGCCCTTACACCGTGCACTATGCCTACGACACCGTGGCGCTGGCCAAGGGCACCGGCACGGCGGTGGTCGACCGCGGCGGCAAAAGCTGGTTCTTCCTGACGGCCGACTACGCCTTCGGCCACGCGCTCGAGGCCGACACCACCAAGGTGGTGAAGGACAAGGGGGGCACGGTGGCGGGCGCGGTGCGCCATCCGCTGAACGCGTCGGACTTCTCCTCATTCCTGCTGCAGGCGCAGAACTCCAAGGCGCAGATCCTGGGCCTGGCCAACGCCGGCGGCGACACCATCAACTCGATCAAGGCCGCCAAGGAATTTGGCATCAACAAGACCATGAAGACCGCCGGCCTGCTGGTGTTCCTGTCTGACATCCACAGCCTGGGCCTGAAGAACACCGAAGGCCTGCTGCACACCACCAGTTGGTATTGGGACCTGAACGACGACACGCGCAAGTTCGGCAACCGCTTCTTCGAGAAAACCAAGCGCATGCCAACCGACGTGCAGGCAGCCGACTACTCCGCCACCATGACCTACCTGAAGGCTGTGGCCGCAGCCAAGACCACAGACGCCGACAAGGTCATGGCGCAGTTGAAGAGCATGAAGATCGACGACTTCTACGGCAAGGGCCAGATCCGCGCCGACGGCAGCTTCATCCACGACATGTACCTGGTCGAAGCCAAGTCGCCGGCCGAATCCAAACAACCCTGGGACTACCTGAAGGTGCTCCAGACGCTGCCGGGCGACCAAGTCTTCACGACCAAGGCCGAAACGAAATGCGCTCTCTGGAAGTGATCCTCCGCAGGCGCGCAGCCGCCCGGGTTTGTTGAAACGCTTATGACCATTTCCCTTCCTGCGCTTTTGAGCCAACTCCTCCTGGGGCTGGTCAACGGCTCCTTCTACGCCATCCTGAGCCTCGGGCTCGCGGTGATCTTCGGCCTGCTCAACGTCATTAACTTCGCGCACGGCGCGCTGTTCATGATGGGCGCCATCCTGACCTGGATGGCGATGGAGTATTTCGGCATCAACTACTGGGTGATGCTGATCGTGGCGCCCCTCGTCATCGGCCTGTTTGGCGTGCTGATCGAGCGCTTGCTGCTGCGCTGGATCTACAAGCTCGACCACCTTTACGGCCTGCTGCTCACGCTGGGTCTCACGCTGCTGATCGAGGGCGTGTTCCGCTCGGTCTACGGCGTGTCGGGGCTGCCCTACGACGCGCCCGATGTCCTCTCCAGTGCCACCGACCTGGGCTTCATGGTGCTGCCCAACTACCGCGCATGGGTGGTCGTGGCATCGCTGGTGGTCTGCTTCGCGACCTGGTACGTGATCGAGAAGACTCGGCTGGGCGCCTACCTGCGTGCCGGCACCGAGAACCCACGGCTGGTGGAAGCCTTCGGCGTCAACGTGCCGCTGATGATCACGCTGACCTACGCCTTCGGCTGTGCGCTCGCCGCTTTCGCCGGCGTGCTGGCGGCGCCGGTGATGCAGGTGTCGCCACTGATGGGACAGAACCTCATCATCGTGGTGTTTGCGGTGGTCGTGATCGGCGGCATGGGCTCCATCATGGGCGCCATCCTCACGGGCCTGGGATTGGGCGTGATCGAAGGGCTCACCAAGGTCTTCTATCCCGAGGCATCGTCAACGGTTGTGTTCGTGATCATGGTCATCGTGCTGTTGATTCGCCCCACCGGCCTGTTCGGCAAAGAAAAATGATTGCTCGTCCCCAGGCTGCGCGCGCTTCGTGTCGCTTCGGGCGGCCGTGCGCGGCGACCTTCTTGCTTAAGAATTCATGAAGAAAATTTCTACCGTCGTCTACACATTGCTGCTGGTCGCGCTGGTGCTCGCGCCGTTCTTCGGCGCCTACCCCGTGTTCGTGATGAAGCTTATGTGTTTCGCGCTGTTCGCGGCGGCGTTCAACCTGCTGCTGGGCTACACGGGTCTGCTGTCGTTCGGGCATGCGGCCTTCCTGGGCGGGTCCGCGTACGTCGCGGGCCATGCGATGAAGGTCTGGGGCCTCACGCCCGAGTTGGGCTTGATCGCGGGCACGCTCGCCGGCGGTTTTCTGGGCTGGATCTTCGGCCTGGTGGCGATCCGCCGCCAGGGCATCTACTTCGCGATGATCACGCTGGCGCTCGCGCAGATGATGTTCTTCGTCGCGCTGCAGGCCAAGTTCACGGGCGGCGAAGACGGCCTGCAGGGCGTGCCGCGCGGCAAGCTGTTCGGCTTGATCGACCTGTCGAACGACCTGACGATGTACTACGTGGCGCTGGTCGTGGTCGTGCTGGCATTCTTGCTGATCGTGCGCACCGTCCACTCACCGTTCGGGCAGGTGTTGAAGGGCATCAAGGAGAACGAGCCGCGCGCGCTGTCGCTGGGCTACGACGTGAACCGCTTCAAGCTGCTGGCCTTCGTGATTTCAGCGGCGCTGTCAGGCCTGGCCGGTTCGCTCAAGACGCTGGTGCTGGGCTTCGCCACGCTGTCCGACGTGCACTGGACCGCCTCGGGCCAGGTCATCCTGATGACGCTGGTGGGCGGGTTGGGCACGCTCTCGGGTCCGCTGATGGGCTCGGCTGTGGTGGTGCTGCTGGAGAACAAGATCGGCGAACTTGGCAACTTCCTGGCGCGCATCACCACGGTGGACTGGTTCAGCACGCTGGGCGAGTCGGTGACCATGGTCACGGGCCTGATCTTCGTGATCTGCGTGCTGGCGTTCCGCAAGGGGATCATGGGCGAGATCATTGCGTTCATCGAGCGGCGGCGCGCGAAGTAGCGCAGCGCCGTAACGAAGAAGTAGAGCCTCGGCTCCTCGGAAAATAAAACTACCTCCATAAAAGATTGCCATGAAGAAGCAAAGGGAGACAAAATTGAAACGTACGAATCGACTTCGCCTTGGCAGTTGCATCGGAGGCATCAGTCTCCTTCTCGCAGCCTGTGGAGGCGGCTCCTACAGCTCGCTAGTTCCCGTGGTAGTAGGTACCACTACTCCGCCACCCATTACTCCAACGCAACCAGAAGGCGACAACCCGCCTCCATCTGCAGCGAGTGTCTGCGCGAAACTCAACGGGGCAACGAGTGGCGGCGTAGCTGGGTTAAGCGCGAAAGTTGTTCCCGCAACCTCAAGCACACCCACGTACTGCCAAGTCACTGGAACGATTCCCGCGCAACTAGGCATTGAGATCCTCTTCCCGGACAAATGGAACGGCAAGCTCTACTACCAAGGCGGCGCTGGTATGAACGGGTCGATTCCGGCGCTACCGGTCGCTGCTTTGTCGAAAGGGTACGCTGCAGTAGGAAGTGACGGAGGTCACAAGGGCTCAGCCTTCGATGCCAGCTTTGCCCTCAATGATTCCCTGGCGTTGAACATGTGGGGGCATCTGTCCATCCCCACTACGCTGGCATCTGCGAAGGAGGTCGTTCGAGATGCATATGGAAAATTCCCCGATCGATCCTATTTTGAAGGTTGCTCGACGGGTGGCAGAGAAGCGCTCATGACAGTGCAGCGCTACCCATACTTGTTTGACGGCGTCATCGCGGGCGACCCTTCCTATGACTTTGTTGGACTAATTGGGTGGTTCAATCGAAATGCAAAGGCCCTGGCAGCGCCGGGCGGTGCATTACCTAACGCAAAGCTAAAACTTCTTTCACAATCGGTCCGCGACGTGTGCGATGCCTTGGATGGCATTGCCGACGGCATAGTTTCCAATCCTGCCGCCTGTAGCAAGTCTGGTTTTGATCCGAAGGCCCTACGCTGCGCCGGCGGAGGCGACTTGGGAGACGCATGTCTTTCAGATGGTCAGCTGAACTCGATCGCCGCCCTGACAACGCCTGCAGAGTTCGGGATCGCGCCAAACGTCTATACGCAAGTCGGACACCCATTCACTGGAAACGAAGATACGCAGTGGCCCGCGGGTTCCACCGGTGCTGCACGCGACGGGGATTTCACGTTCAGCGCTGGATACATTTTTCAAGACACAAGCATCAAGAACATCATCGCGAGAAATGCTGCGGTCAACCCGCTGACCTTCTCGTACGATCAGGATCTGAATGCCCTGTTCTCAACAGCGTCCATCGTCAATGCCACCTCCAAAGACATTCGCCCATTTATCAATGGTGGAGGCAAACTAATCATGTGGCACGGAGGCGCTGATGATTTCTACCCAGCTCAAGGAACGGCGAACTACTACGATGCTATGGTTTCGGCAGTTGGAGGAAAAACCGTGGCAGATTCCGCCGTTCGGTTCTATGTGGCCCCGGGGGTTGGGCATTGTGGAAATGGCCCCGGCGCAGCGCCGACTGATCTGCTGCAGTCCCTCGACGACTGGGTAACGAGGGACGCGCCGCCAAATACATTGTTGGCGACGAAACTGACCTCCAGTGGTGACATCGCCTTTACTCGCCCCTTGTGTCAGTATCCGACGTACCCAAGGTACGTTGGGCCCTCGGATGACGCAGCAGCGGGAAAGCTCGCCACTAACTACACATGTACTGCGCCGGGTCCATGAATACTGGGGGCCGCCTCACGACGGCGAGCGCGGCAGAACGGGGACCAGTACGCGGAACGCGACAGACGAGGTATTTGCCGAATTGGGTTTGGCTGTGCGATCGGTGCATGAATCGATCAGCCTACCAATCATCGGTGGCTTGATTGCAGCCGGTCTGGGCATTGGCGTGATTCCGACGACGGCGCTCGCGCTGATGAACCGGCATGATCTCGTCACACGCTCTCTCAAAGCCATCCCTTTCAAGGTGTTTGAGCAGTGTCTTGCGCAGCACGCGAGCGGTGGCCAACCGCTTGCGTGCGACGGCAGCAGTCACATAGCCCCCGGGCTTGTCTTTCTTGGGCCCGCGCTGAGCCCTGGCGACACTGAGCGGTGAGATGCCTCTGGCCAGGCGCAGCAGGTAGCCCGCCACGCGCACCGGGGGCGCCTCGGACCACTCCAGCCAGGCCTGCGGCTCCAGCGCAATGTAGCCGTCAGCCGTGCAAGCTGGGCTGGGTGCCTGTGGCAGCAACCACCGACGCCAGGCGTGCTGCGCGGCCTTGCACCAGCGCGCGCAGTATCCGGGGTTCGGTGCGTTTGACCTTGTCGTACAGCGCGGCCAGGGTCACGGGCAAGCGCTCCATCTTCTTGGCACGCCGCGTGCAACGAGGGCCGCAGGCCCAATGAGACCAGCAGCATCCGCTCTACTGCGGTGGACATCAGCAGCTCGCGCGGGTATTGGCGCTGGCGACCCGCTTCGAACACTTCGTCTATCCACTGCACCGGCAAAGCCTGCTCCAGTGCTGCGCGCGCCATCACGCTGACCGGCCCTTCACGCTCGAAGCGCTCCAATACTTCTTTCCACATCCGCAGGCTTCCTCTTGATATCTCCGAGGTTACTGCTTGTCGCTCACAAGACCTTGAGAGGGATGGTTCTCAGAGCCTCTTGTCGGACGATCTGGCACGCGGAGCGCATGGGCTTTCGCTGAGCGTCAGGTGCAGGAACTGGCCGAAACAAGCTGCGGCTTGACCCACGCCAGCCTCAGGCTGCAGGATTCCGATCGGCTCGAGGGCCGCGGCGTCGCCGACGCGCAATTCCACCAGCGCGCCTTCTTCCAGCAGTGGCCGTGCCAGGTTGAGCGATATTAAGGAGAGCAGGGGCCGATGCTGCAGCAGATGCCATAGCATGTTGAGCGACTGCGTTACCACCGGATACGTCCTCGGCAGCTCTGGAAAGCTGCATGCGAGTTCATCGAAGCGCTGCCGAGCGGCAACGCCGGCCGGCAACATCAGCCACGTGGCCTGTGCGATGTCCGCCAACTTCAGCGGCCGGGCGTCGGCCAGCGGATGGTCTGAGCGGCACAGGATCACGTATCGGTCATCCCGCAGCGGATGGAACTCCCACCCCTCCGGGAGTACAGGCGGCCGGCGGCATACGACCAGATCCACCTCACCTCGCGCAATGGCCAGCAGTTGGTCTTGACCTTCCGCCTCCGCGAGTTGGACCTGGACGGCGGGGTACCGATCACTGAATGCGGGCAATGCGTCGAGTAACAAGCCGTTGATGGCAGCGCCGGAGGCGACCAGTCGGACAACGCCCTGGCCCTGCTGGTGGCGCGCGCTCACGACCTCCGCGCCGTCGGCAATTCCCAGCATCAATTGGCGGGCCACCGGCAACAAGTCGGCGCAGGCCGGTGTCGGCCGCACGCCGCGCGCGTGACGCTCGAACAGGCGCACTTCGAGCAACTCCTCCAGATAGGCCAGTGTCTGAGACACCGAAGACTGCGTCATGCCGATTGCATCGGCAGTGCGCTGCACACTGCCGAGTTCTGTCAGGACCAAGATCACCTGCGCGTGGCGGAACTTGCCACGGGCGAGCAGCCGATTCAGAAGGGCGGTAGCACTATGCGGCATAGGTATCGGAAAGTCTAATGGATACCGCTCAGATTTAATTGGCTAGCGATGGGTGCGCGGACGAAGATGCGGAAAACAAGGAGACAAGCATGAATTCCCTTTTGCGCATCGCGGCCGCCCTTGCGGCCGGCATACTGGCGACCTCCGCCGCCCACTCACAAAGCACGGACTGGCCCGCGCGTCCGATTCGCATCATCGTCCCCGCGCCGGCTGGGGGGCCGTACGACCGCGTCGCTCGGCCCCTGGGACAGTACATGGCGAAGACACTCAAGCAACCCGTGGTAGTTGAGAACCGGCCGAGTGCAGGCAACATCGTCGGCACCCAGGCTGGCGCAAGCGCAGCGCCCGACGGCTATACGCTGACCATGACCGGGATGCTCAACACGATCGCGCAAGGCATCTACGAAAACGTGCCCTTCGACATCGCCAAGGACTTCGTGCACGTGGGTGCAGTTGGCGAAAGCCCTCAGTGGCTGGTGGCGCGCAGCGATGCGGGGATGAGCACCTTCCAGGACCTGGTACAGCAGGCCAAGCGGGAGCCGGGAAAGATCAACTACGCAAGCTCCGGCGCGGGCAGCACCGGGCACCTCGTGATGGAACTGTTGCAGCGTGCTGCCGGTGTGCAGTTAACGCATGTGCCGTACAAGGGCGGTGCGCCCGCTCTGCAGGACGTGCTCGCAGGCGTCGTGTCGGTGATCGTGATCCCGCCAAGCGTCGCGCTGCCTTATGTGCAAAGCGGAAAACTCCATGTCTTGGCCGTCTCCAGTGCCCAACGCATGGCCACGGCGCCGGAGGTTCCCACCTTTGCAGAACTGGGCTACAAGCAGCTCACTGTGGCCTCCTGGGTCGGGTTATCCGCGCCCAAGGCCACCTCCTCGGCCGTGGTTCGCAAGGTCAACGCTGCGATCAATGCCGCCTTGAGTGAGCCTGCGTTGCTCAAGTTGTTGGAGACGGAGGGCCTGATGCCGCTGCCAGGAACGCCAGACCAATACGCGCAGATGGTGCGCAGCGATACCGAGCGCTGGGGCCAACTGGTACGCAGCATGAATCTCAAAGCCAACTGAGGTCTTCTCCTATGCCTTTCGTGCAAAGCCATGGCCGCGCTATCTACTACGAGCGCCATGGGGAGGGTAGCGAGCCTGTTCTTTTCTGCCATGGGGCTGGCTCCAACGCGGCGACGTGGTGGCAGCAGTTGCCCGCGTTCACGCAGCGTCACACGTGCCTGACGATGGACATCCGCTGCTTCGGGCGCTCTGTCGCGCCGCTGCAGGAGTTTTCGCTGGAGAACTTCGTAGACGATGTCCTTGCCATCCTCGATCGCGAGAAGATCGACCGCGTCACGCTGGTCGGGCAGTCACTGGGCGGGATGATCGGCATCAAGCTGGCCCTGACCAATCCCTCGCGCATCGCTGCTTTCATCGCGTGCGACACATCGCTGGCGCTCGATCACCCTGCATTGCTCGACGCGATTTCACGACGGCAGATCACGCACCGCGCGGTCACGATCGAACAACGCTCACTCGGCAAGTGGTTCCTTGAGCACCACCCCGCCAAGGCGATGCTGTACGCGCAGATCAATCATTTCAATCAGAGCGCCTATAAGCTCGACGCGGCGGAATGGGGCTCAGCACTGGGCGCGCTCATGCAGCCGGGACGGCTCATTCCGATGGACGCGCTTGCTGACGTGCGCTGCCCAACACTGCTGCTGGTCGGCAGTGAAGACCCGATCGTTCCTGTTTCCGTGATGCGTGAAGTGGCGGAACGCGTAAGCGAGAGCGAGCTTGCCGTCGTGGCGCAGGCTGGGCATTCCGCCTACTTTGAGAAACCGGAGGAGGTGAACCGGCTGATCCTGGAGTTCATCGCACGGCGGGCGAGGTACTGATCAAAGTTGATTTTCATCCAAAAGTGACCCGCTAAAGCATCCCACCGGATGCGGCAGATCCCGTCCTGGCGCATCGCTGTGGCGAGTGCAAAACACATGATTCGCCCAAGGGGATGATCTGCCGCGGATTGCTGGTGAGGTAATCGGCAAGCGCTTGCAGTTCGCCGAGGGTAGGGCGGCGCTTCGCTCCAAACCCTTGCCGGCCAGGCTCAGGCGCTTGAGCGCGGTGCGGGCCAGATCAATGGGCTCTACCTGAACGCGAATCCGTGAACGGCCGCCGCGTGAGAAACTACCAGCTTGATGTAGCCGATGCCCATGCTGATGGTGACGGGACCGGCGCCTTCCTTGCCGCGGTCCTGGCCGAACTGGATGAGCCGTCGCGCGCGAAGTCCTTCGGCTTCAGCTTGCCCCGCTTCGTCTTCAGCGCATCGAGGGTGAAGGCCTTGGAGCGCCGAGGGGCCGCAGCACTTCTTCATGTCGATGACCTGCAGATCGATCAGGCCGCCAAACGTGAAATTGGAGTGCACACGAGGGCTTCCAAGTGTATGAATGATGAGGGTAGATTGTTGATTTACAAGGAAAAAATCCTTTCTGTCGCGCCAATGATGGATTGGACCGACCGCCACTGCCGCTACCTCCACCGGTTGCTGACCCGCCATGCGCTGCTCTACACCGAGATGGTGACCACCGGCGCGCTGTTGCATGGCGATGTGCCGCGGCACCTGCGTTTCAACGCAGAGGAGCATCCGGTGGCCTTGCAGCTGGGCGGCAGCGAGCCGGCGGACTTGGCGCAGGCGGCGCGGTTGGGGGTTGAGTGGGGTTATGACGAGGTCAACCTGAACTGCGGCTGCCCGTCTGAGCGGGTGCAGCGCGGTGCCTTTGGCGCCTGCCTTATGAACGAGCCGCAACTGGTGGCGGACTGCGTGAAGGCCATGGTGGATGTGGTGGATGTGCCGGTCACGGTCAAGCACCGCATCGGTATCGACAAGGTCGAGAACTATGGCTTTGTGCGTGACTTCGTTGGCACGGTGGCCGAGGCGGGCTGCAAGGTGTTCATTGCCCACGCGCGCAATGCCTGGCTGCAGGGCCTGAGCCCCAAGGAGAACCGCGAGGTGCCGCCGCTGCGCTACGAGTTGGTGCATCAGCTGAAGCGCGACTTCCCGCATCTGGTGATCGCGATCAACGGCGGCTTTACTGCAAGCGCGCAGATTGCCGAGCAACTGGCGGTGCTCGATGGCGTGATGGTGGGCCGCGAGGCTTATCACAACCCCTGGTCGATGGCCGGCTGGGACGCGGACTTCTACGGCGCGGCGCCCTCCGCGCAAACGCGCGAAGACGTGGAAGAGGCGATGGTTGCCTACATGGAGCGCGAGGCGGCGCGGGACGGTACGCCGTGGGCCTCCATCGCGCGGCACATGCTTGGTTTGCGCCACGGCCTGCCGGGCGCTCGGCATTGGCGCCGGGTATGGAGCGATCACCGCCTGAAGTCGCTGCCGCCGCGCGAGGTGATGGCGCTGGCGCGCCAACCTGCCGCCGCCACGGTGGATGGTTGAAACCTACGGAAATTTTGAAGAAAAGTGCCCGAAACCCAGGCGGGACTAGGGTAAGTAGCTACTATTTTTATAGTTGCTGCATGCGCAGATCAGGGTTTCCTGTCTGCGGCGGCCGGTGCGTTGGTGGCGCTTGTGGTGGGCGGCGCGATAAGCACGATGGCGCCATCCGGTCCGCGGCGGATGTGCAGGCGAGTACCGTCCAACAACCGGTCCAGGGCTGCCTCAGGGGCGATTTTTCCTTTGACGCCTCGCGTTGACAGGTCCTTGACGTCTTCTATCTTGTAGATGAGTTGCACGCCTGACTGCGCGATGTAGGCGTCGAGTGCGGGCCTGAGCTCGCCGCTGCGCACGTCGAACTCCCGGGTAGAGGCGTATGACAGGCTCGCCATGAGTGCGCAGGCGGCTGCGATGGCGATGCGCCGGCTTGCTGCGAGGTGGCGGATCGGGCTCTGCCTCCCAATTCGATTCATGTAGGGGTGTTTCCTGCGAAATGGGGTTTCTTGTTACCCCTATGAGACGAGCGCGGCCGAGCTTTCCGGTAATGGCCGCGCCTCATTTCAGTGCACCCCTGAAATTTCGTGCGGTTTTCGTGCGGTGTTACCGGAAATCTTTCGGCCATTCGTCTCTATGTCTGTCGCCAATCCCGGCGAGCTGTGATCCACCGGCCTTTTGCTAGGCCCCCCAGGAGCGCTTCTTTGGTTCTCAGTGACTTGGACAACTGGTTCGTGAGGGAGGTGCTGCCGATGGAGGCCGCGCTTACGCGTTTTCTTCGCCGCAACTGGCGCGACGACGCTGAAATACCCGACCTGCGCCAGGACGTCTACATACGCATTTATGAGTCAGCCGCCAAAGGCGTGCCCGATCTGGTGAAGCCCTTTGTCTTCACCACGGCACGCAACCTGTTGATCGACCGTGCGCGACGGGCGCAGATCGTCTCCATCGAGATCATTGCCGACCTCGATGCGCTCGATTTTTCGGCCGACGAACTCACGCCCGAGCGCCACGCTGCGGGCCGTGGCGAGCTGCGGCTGCTGCAGACGGCGCTCGACGCCTTGCCCTCCAAGTGCCGCCGCGTCGTGGAGATGCGCAAGATCGACGGCCTCTCGCAGCGCGAGGTGGCCACGCAACTGGGCATCACCGAAGACACAGTCGAGCGGCAGGTGTCGCGAGGCGTGCGGGCTCTGGCTGACGCGCTGCTCTCCAGCGGCGTGCAGCTCGACACCAAGGCCTTCGGTCGGGCACAGAATGACAAGAGACTCTCGACATGACGGAAGCCCAACACATTGAATCCATTGCCGCCGACTGGCTGGCACGCCGCGACAGCGGCGCATGGACCGACACCGACCAGCAGGCCCTGGACGCCTGGATCGCCGAATCGATCGCGCACCGCGTGGCCTGGCTGCGGCTCTCCAGCGTCTGGCAGCGCAGCGACCGGCTGAGCGCCCTGCGGGCACCACCGGCGCAGGCGGCACCACCAGCAGCCGAGCCCGTACCGCAGGCAGCACCCGCGCCACGGCTGCCGCGTTTCTCCATGCAACGCATTGCTGCTGGCGTACTGCTCGCGGCCGCCGGTTGCGGCTGGCTGGGCTGGCAGTACACGCAGGGTTTGCAGGGCGAGCACTACGCCACCGCCGTAGGTGCCCGCCAATCGGTCGCGCTGCCGGATGGCTCGGTGCTCACGCTCAACACTGCAACGCACGTACGCACCTCGGTGAACAAGAGTGAGCGCAAGGTGTGGCTCGAAGACGGCGAGGCCTTCTTTGATATTGCACACGACAAGCAGCACCCCTTCGTCGTGATGGCCGGCGACCGCCGCATCACCGTGCTGGGCACGCGCTTTCTGGTTCGGCGCCAGGGCGATCAGGTGAACGTGACGGTGGAAGAAGGGCGCGTACAGATTGCGTCAGCGCAGGGCGACAAGAGCAGCAAAGGCGGTGAGCCCACCGTGCTCACGCGCAACCAGGCGGCGGTGGCCAGTGCCGGCAACTTGCTGGTGCTGTCGAAGGCGCAGAAGCAGATCGACGACGAGCTGAGCTGGCGCCAGGGCCGGCTGGTGTTCGACCAGATGACCTTGGGCGATGCGGCGGCCCAGTTCAACCGCTACAACACCAGGCAGTTGGTGATTGCCGACCCGGCCATTGCGCGTATCCGCATTGGTGGCAGCTTCGACGCCAGCAACATGAGCGGCTTCGTGGCCTTGCTCAAACAGGGGTTTGGCCTTGCGGTTCAAGAGAACGGCAAAGAAATAAGGATTTCCAACTAACTTATTACCGGAATGTGACGGGGCATTCGTCTCAGTGGGTACCCAAACAAATACCACGCTGGAAGATCATCATGAATCGAGTCGTGCCAAGCCCCCGTCTGCTGTCCGTGAATAAGCGCAAATGGATGGCCATCCGCCCTTGGGTCGTGGGAGGTACGTGGGCGCTGATGGGAGGGCTGTCCATGCAGGCCCAGGCGCAAAGCCCGGCGCAACAAGGCTTCGATGTCGGCGGCGGCGACCTGAAGACCGCACTCGATGCCTATGCCGCCCAGGGTGGCGTGCAGTTGCTCTACAAGGTTGACGATGTCAGTGGCGTGGCCACGCGAGGCGTGAAGGGTGCGCTCTCGCCGCAAGAGGCGCTGTCGCGCCTGCTTGAAGGAACCCCGCTGCTCACGCGCCGCGGCGACGATGGTGCGATCGTGATCTATGCCGCTGCGCCGGCTGTCCATGCGGCGACGCCACCGGCCGAAGAGCGCCCCCAGGCGCTCGACAGCGTCACCGTCACGGCCACCCGCCGCCGCGAGCCGGTGCGTGAGGTGCCGATGCAGGTCAACGTGCTGCCGAGCGAGAAGCTGGAGCGCGAAGGCGCCAAGAACCTGGCCGACTACATTGCCGACCAACCAGGCGTGACCCTCACCAGCAGCGGCACCGTGGGTGGCTCGCTCAGCATGCGTGGGCTGACCACCGGCCCTTCGCAGACCATCGCCACCGTGGGGGTGTACATCGACGACGTGGCAACGGGCATGAGCTCGGCCTATGCGCTTGGCGGCTTCAGCCCGCTGGACATGGGCATGCTCGACCTGCACCACATCGAGGTCCTGCGCGGCCCGCAGGGCACGCTGTATGGCGCGGGTGCCATGGGGGGCGTGCTCAAGTACGTGACCAATCAGCCTGATTCGAGCGAGTTCTCGGGCTCGGTGAAGTTCGGTACCTCATGGACCGAGGGCGGTGGCCCTGGCAACACGGTAAGCACCGTGCTCAACGTGCCGATCAAGGAGGATGTGGCTGCCGTGCGCATCGCCGCCTTCAGCGACCGCGTGGGTGGCAGCTATGACGCCGTCGGCCCAGCCGCGGGCAACAACATCGACCGCGGCCGTACCGAAGGCGGCCGGATCTCCTTGATGGTGACGCCCACCAGAGACCTGACCGTTCGCCTGACGGCCACAACCCAAGAGGTGCGTCGCCAGGGTCTGGGCTTTGAAGACATGGATATCGCGACCGGCCGCTCGATCAATGGGGCCCGGGCGCGGCAGCTGTACACGAGCGAGCCCTACAGCAACCGCACGACCTTGCTGGGCATGGATGTGGAATACGACTTTGGCTGGGCCCGCCTGAACTCGATCACCTCGTCGCAGGACGTGAAGATCCGCAACTCCGCAGACATCAGCAGCGTCTACCTGCCCGTGGTGAGGGGCGCGGGCCTGCCGGCCACCTCGGTCCCGCTGATCAGCAACGTGGACCAGCACCGGGTCAGCCAGGAGTTTCGCCTGACCTCGCGCTCGGGCTCCTCGATCGAATGGCTTGCCGGCCTCTACCTGAACCGCGAGCGCGGCAGCACGGATGGCCGGATCGATGCGAACCTGAGCGGCGGGCTTCCCGACATCAACCTGCTGATGTCGGCCAAGCCCAGCCGCTACCGCGAGACGGCGGCCTACGGTGACGTCACCTGGCACGCAACGCCCGCCTTGTCCTTCACCGGTGGCGTGCGCGTGGCACACAACAAGCAGTCCTACACCGACGCATCTTCTGGCCTGTTGGTGGGCCCTGTGCCCTCAACAGGTGGCGGAACCTCGGCCGAGAGCCCGACCACCTACCTTGCTACCGTCAAGTACGCCCTCACGAACATCAGCAATGTGTACTTCCGCGCGGCGAGCGGCTACCGGCCGGGCGGGCCCAACGGGCTCAAGCCCAACACCAACCGGGACGTCGTGAAACCGATGTTCGAGTCGGATTCGCTGTGGAGCTATGAGCTGGGCTACAAGGCCGACCTGCTGGACCGGACCTTGTCTGTGGAAGCCACCGTCTACGACATCGAGTGGAGCAACATCCAGCAGCCGATCCGCGATGGCGGCTTCGGCTTCTACACCAACGCAGGCGATGCCCGCATCCGTGGCAGCGAGCTGATGCTCAACTGGCTGCCCAACCGCGATTGGCGCGCCCACACCTCCGTGTCCCTGATCGATGCACGCCTGACCACCGACGCTGCAGGACTCCAGGCCAAGGCCGGCGCGCGCTTGCCGACGACGCCGCGCTTCTCGGCTGCGGCCGGGGTGACACGCAACTTCAAGCTTGCCGATCACGACGCCTACGTTGGCATCAGCGCGCGCTACACCGGCAAGCGCGATGCGGGCTATCCCGGCAGCACCGTGGCGCCCAGCATCAAGCTGGCGGCCTTCACGCAGATCGATCTGCAGGCCGGCATTGATTTCAAGCGCTTCAATGTCTCTGCCTACGTCCGTAATCTGGCCGACAGGCGGGGCATCCTGTCTGCCGAGGCGGGCCTTGTCCCGAACCAGGCGCTGGTCGCGGTGGCCCCGCCGCGCACCATCGGCGTGGCCATGACCGTGCCGTTCTGACCATGTCGAGCATTACTCCGGGTTCGGTGCCGTTGACGATGGAGGCACCACATGCCGGACCGCTTGCAGCAACCCAGAAAGCACCGCTCAGCGCCTGGTACGCGCTGGCCGTGCTGGTCGTCGCAACGGTGTTGGGCGCGGTCGACAAGGTCGTGCTCACGCTGCTGACCGAGCCGATGCGGCACTCGCTCACCTTGTCCGACACCCAGCTGGGTTTGCTGCAGGGCGCGGGCCTGGTGCTGTTCACCGGCATCGCCACGCTGCCGCTGGGCTGGCTCAGCGACCGCTACGACCGCCGCGTGGTGCTGGCCGCCTGCGTGGTGCTGTGGAGCGCCGCGACCGGCCTGCGCGGCACGGCAGAGGGCTATGGCGTGTTGTTCATCGCCTCCATTGGCCTGGGAGTGGGCGAGGCCGGTCTCACGCCCATCACCAACAGCATGATCCCCGACCTGTTCCCACGGGCGCAGCGGGTGTTGGCCAACGCGGTGTTTGCGCTGTCCATCATTTTCGGCGGTGCCCTGGGCGCGCTGGCGGGCGGCAGCGTCGTGAACCTGACCGACCACATACGGCACCTGCTGCCCGTGTCCATGCAGGCATACGAGGCATGGCGGCTGACCTTCTTCGTCATGGCCGCGCTGGGCGCGCCCGTGGCCTTGCTGGTGCTGTCGATCCGTCGAACCAAAGGCCGGGGCAAGGCAGGGACGCCAGCGGCAGAGGGCTTCGATGCCGTCACCCCCGACAACGCCATCACCTTCCGTGAGCACCTGCGCGCGCATTGGCGCACCTTTGCCTGCCTGGTGACCGGCTTTGGCCTGGGCTCGGTCGGGCTGAGCTCGATCGGCAGCTGGCTGCCGATCGTCGCGGCGCGCGAGTTTGGCGCGACACCGGCAGAGGTGGGGCGAGGCATCGGCCTGGCCTTCCTCACCGGCACGCTGGTCGGCGGCGCGGTGGGTGTCGGCGTGATGCGCTTCATGCAGCGCCGCATGGGGCCTGCGGCCGCACTGCGCATCATCATGCTGGGCAATCTCGCGGCTGCGCTGTTGTCGGTCCTGATGCTGTTCATGCGTTCGTCGACCGACGTCTTCATGCTGCTGGCCTTGCTGGTCGTGCCCCTCATTAGCGGCGCGGTGCTGCTGCCCAACGTGCTGCAGGACGCGGCCCCGGCGCACCTGCGCAGCCGGACCATCGCCTTGCTCACCATGGCCAGCCTGCCTTTCGGCGTGCTGGGCCCGCTCACGGTCGGTGTGCTGTCCGACAGCCTCAAGTCCGTGCCCAACGGCTTGGCCACCGCCGTCGTCGCCACGACGCTGATCGGCGGCGTCCTGGGGGCGCTGATGCTGCGTTTGTCCGAAGGCGCATTTGTGCGCCTGATGCGCGCGGCACAGACCTCTTCCTGATGCCTTCGATGTTCTTCCCTGTCCCAACAACCCGAGCTTTCCATGTCTGAATCCACTCCCACCCCGGTTGCCCAGGTGCCGGCCGGACTTGCCGCGATCGATGCCTTGCTGGCGCCCCTCAACCGCAGCGATGCGCCCGGTCTGGTGATCGGCGTCGCGCAAAACGGCAAGCTGCTGTATCGCCGTGCCTTTGGCATGGCCAGCCTGGAGCTGGGCGTGGCCCTTACGCCAACCACCCGCATGCGCATCGCTTCGACCAGCAAGCAGTTCACGGCATTTGCCGTGCTGTTGCTGGCCGAGGACGGCCTGCTCGACATCGACGACATGGCGCAAAAGCACCTGCCCGAGCTGCCGCAGCTGAGCGCCAACGGCCCCACGCTACGTCAGTTGATGACCCACACCAGTGGCTGGCGTGGCCATGACGAGCTGTGGGCCATCGCGCACGGGCTGACCTTTCATGCGGCGGGGCCGGGGCTGCCGGCGATGGCCCGCCAGAGCGAGCTGAACTTCGAGCCCGGCACGCAGATGGTCTACAGCAATGGCGGCTACCACCTGCTGGCGAAGATCATCGAGCGCGTCAGCGGGCAGAGCTTCAACGCCTTCCTGAAGGCGCGCGTATTCGGCCCCTTGGGCATGCCCGACACCGAATCGGTAGACACCGATCTGGAGGTACACGCCCGCCTTGCCGGCCTCTACATGCCGGCGCTTGGCGGCGGATGGAAGCGTGGCCTCTACCCCTGCGAACTCGACGGCGGCGGCTCGCTGATCTCGACGGTGGACGACATGCTGCGCTGGCTCGAACACCTGCGCAGCAGCGAAAGAGCCGTGGGCAGCGCCGAGACCTGGGCGCTGTTGTCGGCACCGACCACGCTGTCTTCTGGCGCCACGGTGAGCTATGGCTGCGGGCAGGCCCGGCATCCCTACCGCGGGGTGGAAATCATCCACCACGCGGGCGCCGTGCTTGGCGCATCGTCGCAGATGCTCACCGTGCCTGGCCATGGCCTGGACATCATCATCATGGCGAACGGGGCGCCGGTATCGCCAAGCGCGCTGTCGATCAAGCTGGTCGAGCTGCTGCTGGCCGACAAGCTGCCCGAACCCCAGGACGAGCGTCCAAAAGCTGCGGCGTACCCTGCGCTGCTTGGCCAGCGCTACCACGCACCGACCACCGGCAGCGTGGTCAGCTTTGCCGACGTCGGCGGCAAGCTGGCCATGTCCTGGCAGGGTTCTGCCAACCTGGTCATGCACGAGGACGAAAGCCGCTTGTGGCTGGGCCTGCAGGACCTGCCCACCAATGACCTGGAAATCGATGTGTCCGATGTGGTGGATGCAGAGAAAGCGCCCCACGCCTTTACCCTGCGCGAGGGCGGGAACCCGCGCCGCTTCGAGCTGCTGCCCGATGTGCCGCCCGACGCCGCCTCGCTGGCAACGCAGCTGTGCGGCAGCTATCGCAGCGCAGACCTTGACGCCAGCGCGCAGATGGAGCTGGTAGACGGCAACTTGCTGTTGACCGTGCAGGGCCGCTACGGCCACCAGGCCGCAGCACTGAAGATCCTCTCGGACGACGTCATGGTGCTTACCTCGACCGACCCGGTGCTGGCCCAACTGGGCAGATCGATCCTCAACGTCGAGCGCAATGCGGGCCAGGTCGTGGGCCTGCGCCTGGACACCTTGCGCACCCGCCGCATCCACCTTGTTCGCCAAGAGGCCAGCGCATGAAGTTCTTCACCACCCTTCTTGCCACGGAAACCAACACCTTCGTGTCGGCCCCCACCGGCTGGGGCAGTTTCAACGAATACGGCGTGTTCCACGGTGACTCCAGCACGCGTGATGCAGACGGCTATGGCATGTTCGCGATAGAGCTGCGCAGGCTGCTGGCAGCCGAAGGCCACGACATGGTCGAGAGCCTGCTGGCCTTTGCGCAGCCGCTGGGCCGCACCGTGCGCGCGGTGTATGAAAACCTGCGCGACGAGATCCTTGCCGATCTGACCCGGGCCGGCCCGGTGGATGGCGTGATCCTGGTGCTGCACGGCGCCATGGTCGCCGACGGCTACGACGATTGCGAGGGCGACCTGATCTCGCGCGTGCGCGCCATCGTCGGGCCCAAGGTGCCGATCGGTGTCGAGCTGGACCTGCATTGCCACTTCACGCAGCAGATGCTGAGCCAGTCGGACGTGATCGTGGGCTACAAGGAGTACCCCCACACCGACGTGGCGCTGCGCCTGCGCGAGCTGACCCGCATCGTGATCGACGCCGCAGAAGGCCGCGTGCGGCCCACCACGGCCGTGCACGATTGCCGTATGGTCGGCCTCTGGCACACCACGCGCGAGCCCATGGCCGGCTTTGTGCGCCGCATGCAGGAGTGCGAGCAACTGCCGGGCGTGCTGTCGGTATCGTTGGGCCATGGCTTCCCATGGGCCGATGTGCCTGAGGCGGGTGCCAAGCTGTGGGTGGTGACGGACAACAATCCGGCGCTGGCCGCGAAACTCGCGGATGAACTGGGCCAGGAATTCTGGAACCTGCGCCACCAGATCGGCGCAGGCGCGCTGTCGGTAGACGAGGCCTTGCGCAAGGCGCTGGCAGTGGAGGGCGGCCCCGTGGTGCTGGCCGACATGTCAGACAACGCCGGCGGCGGCGCCACCAGCGATGCCACCTTCATCCTGCGTGCCGTGCTGGAGCAGAACATCGCCAACGTGGCCATGGGTGCCTTCTGGGACCTGGGCGCGATCCACCTGTGCCATGACGCAGGTGTTGGCGCCAGCTTCGACCTGCGCCTGGGCGGCAAATGCGGAGAGGCCTCGGGCGACCCGGTTGACCTGCGCGTAACGGTCAAAGCCGTGCACGACGACTACACGCAAGCCGGCCTTACACCTGGCACGCGCACGGTCCTGGGGCGCAGCGTGTGGGTGCAGGCCGCCAACGGCCTGGGCATCGTGCTCATCAGCAAGCGCAGCCAGGTCATGTCGACCGACATGTTCACCGGCCTGGGCATTGATCTGGCGGCCAAGAAGCTGATCGTGGTCAAGTCTGCGCAGCACTTCCACGCGCAGTTCGCGCCCATCGCCAAGGCGGTGTTCTATGTTTCCACGCCGGGTGCGCTCAGCAACGACTTCGCCGCGCTGCCCTACCGCGTGCGCGACCTTGACTACTGGCCGCGCGTGGAACAGCCGCAGCGCGGCAGCAAGCCGGCAGCGCACGCCTGGCACATGCCCGCGCCCGGCGAGCTCTATACCGTGGGCGGCCGCAAGATGCACCTGCAGCGCAGCGGCCCCGCGCCGGCCAGCGCCACGCAGCCCACGCTTGTGATCGAAGCCGGCGGTGGCTGCGCCTCGCCGCTCTATGCACGCCTGCAGAAAGCGCTGGCGGCCAAGTACCCGGTGATCAGCTATGACCGCGCGGGCATGGGCTGGAGCGATGCCGACGATGCGCCCTTCGATGGGCAGCGCAACGCGCGCGACCTGCATGCGCTGCTGGCCGCCGCCGGCGTGAGCGGCCCGATCGTGCTGATCGGCCATTCGCTCGGTGGTTTGCTGAACCGCGTCTATACCGCTCTGTATCCAGAGCAAGTGGTGGGGCTCGTCATGCTTGACGCCAGCCACCCGGACCAGTTCGAGCTGTTCCACGCGTTGCCAGAGGCGCCGCTTGCCGCAGAGCGCGACAAGCGCGCCAGGTTCCAGGCTGGCGGCCCACCGCCGCCGGAATTTGCGCCGGTGCAGGCCATCTTTGCCGACATGCCCCATGTCTTGCAGCAACTGGCCGCGACCTACACGCCGCAAGCCCTCGACACGATGAAGAAGGAGCTGGTGAGCCTTCCAGACGTGGCCCGGCAGGCCGGTGCGTCACCCGATCTGGGGGCGCGTCCGCTGTCGGTGCTGTGGGCAGGGGTGCTGCAGAAGCTGCCGCCTGGCACCGAGGGCGCTGCCGCGGTGCAGCAGCGCTGGCCCGAGTACCAGCAGGCGCATGCGGCGCTGTCGACGCGAGGCCGCCTGAACGTGGTCGAAGGCGCCGAGCACATGACCCTGGTGCTGTTGCCGCCCTTCGTGAGCCGCGTGGCCGAAGAGGTCGACCAGGTGATGGCCCAGCTCGAAGGCGCTTGATTCGTAACTACTCAGGTCTCTACACCGTTCGGGCTGAGCTTGTCGAAGCCTGCCACGCATCGCCAAGCCCTTCGACAGGCTCAGGGCGAACGGGGTGAGTAGTTACCTTGATTTCTCTTTCCTTTTTCCCGGAGAACCCCATGATGAAAACGCTTATCGCAAGACTGCTGGCGCCGGCCTCTGCATTGATCCTGGCCTTCTGTCTTGTGGGCGCAGCGCCCGCGGTCCAGGCCCAAACCGAAGCTGCGTCGACGACGGACGCCGCGAGCACTGTGGCGCCTGCCGCCGCTGCGCTGGCACCGGCGGCAAGCGCCAAGGTCGACAGCCCCTATGGTCTGGGCGCGCTTTGGGCGCAGAGCGATGCCGTGACCAAGGCCGTGCTGGCCATTCTGGTGATCATGTCGATGGCCAGTTGGTATGTGATCGTCATCAAGCTGTTTGAGCAGACCCGCATGGGCCGGCAGGCCAAGCAGGTAGATGACGCGTTCTGGAACGCCAGCAGCGTGCAGGCCGGCACCGAGAAGCTTGCCGAAGGCAGCCCGTTCCGCTTCATCGCCGATGCCGGTGTGCATGCCACCAAGAAGCACGACGGCCTGCGCGGCAAGGTGGACTTTGCCGACTTCGTGGACCTGTGCATCCACCGCGCCACAGAGCGCGTGCAGCGGCGCCTGAGCAACGGCATGTCCTTGCTGGCAACGGTGGGCTCCACCTCGCCGTTCGTGGGCTTGTTTGGCACCGTCTGGGGCATCTACCACGCGCTCACCGCCATTGGCGTGGCCGGGCAGGCATCGATCGACAAGGTGGCCGGCCCGGTGGGCGAGGCGCTGATCATGACCGCCATCGGCCTGGCCGTCGCCGTGCCCGCCGTGCTGGGCTACAACTGGCTGCTGCGCCGCAATATCACCGTGATGGACGACGTGCGTGAGTTCAGCGGCGAGCTGCACTCCGTGATCCTGGCCGGTAGCGCTCCGGCCTGACACCCTTGCCACTGCACACCACCCAAGGCGCACCATGGCAATGAACATTCCATCGGCTGGTGGTGACGAGGACCAGGCCATCGCCGCCATCAACACCACGCCGCTGGTGGACGTGATGTTGGTGCTGCTGATCATCTTCCTCATCACCATTCCGGTCGTTAACTATTCGGTTCCGGTGCAGGTGCCGAAGGAGCGCAACGAGGTGCGCGAAAGCAAGCCGGAGACCGTCGTGCTGTCGGTGGATGCGGCAGGGCGGATCTACTGGTACGACACCCCCGTGCGCGACGTGGAAGGCCTGGCCGACAAGCTGAAGAAGGTGGCCGCGCAGACCCCGCAACCCGAGGTGCACATCCGCGGCGACTGGCAGTCTGACTACGAGCCGGTGGGCAAGATCATCTATGCGTGCCAGGCCGCCGGCATCGTCAAGGTGGGCTTCATCACCGAGCCACCCGCGCGCAACTGAGAAGACACAGCCATGCGAAAACAAAAGCAAGGGCGCCGCAGCGGCACGCCTTCCGATGAGCCCATGATGGACATCAACACCACGCCGTTGATCGACGTGATGCTGGTGCTGCTGATCATGCTGATCATCACCATTCCGATCCAGTTGCACGCGGTCAACCTGAACATGCCCAACGGCAACCCGCCGCCGAGCGACATCAAGCCCGAGGTGTTGCGCATCGACGTCGATGGGCGCAGCACCATTCTGTGGAACGGCGACGCCATCGCCGATCTGCCGGAGGTCGAGCGGCGCTTCGAGCAGGTCGCGGCGCAAGCCGTGCAGCCCGAGGTGCATCTGCGCCCCGACAAGCACGCCCAATACAAGGTCGTGGCCGGCGTGATGGCCGCGGCGCAACGCGTGGGCCTGACCAAGCTGGGCATCGTCGGTTCGGAGCAATTCATTCCATGAGCCGATCCAAAGACTTCGATCCCAAAACCCGCTTCGGTCCGGTCGGCATCGGCCTGATGGTGTTGTTTCACCTCTTGCTTGGATACGCGCTGGTGTCCGGTCTGGCGCGCCAGACGATAGAGCTGATCAAGAAGCCTATGGACGCCACCATCATCACCGAGGTCAAGCTGCCTCCGCCGCCGCCACCCCCACCGCTGCCGCCCAAGAAGATCGTCCGGCAAGAGGTGCCAAAGGCCCCGCCACCACCGCGACCGGCCTATGTGCCGCCGCCGGCGGTGACACCACCCGTGAGCACGGCACCCGCCATTACTGCCGTGCAAAGCGTCGAGCCCGTGGCGCCGCCGCCTGCTGCACCACCGGCGCCGCCCGCACCACCCGCGCCACCAGCGCCGCAGCGATCGGCCTCCACCGACATCGCGGTGGCCTGCCCGAAGCAGGTCAGGCCCGAGATGCCGCGCAAGGCACTGAACGAAGGCATCAGCGGTGTCGTCGTGGCCGAGGTGCGCATCAAGGGCAACCATGTGACCGATGTGCGCTTTGTGTCGGGGCCGCGCGTCTACCACGCGGCGGTGCGCGCGGCGATGATGCGCTACGAATGCCAGACCACGGGCGACGCCGAGATCCTGGCCACGCAGGAATTCATCTTCAAGTTCGACTAGCCACATGAGAGTCTTCAGCGCCACCCTCGCGGTAGAAACCAACACCTTCGCGCCGATGCCAACGGGCCTGGCTTCTTTCAAGGACTTTGGCTACTACCCGGCGGGCCAGCATCCCGACCAGATGAGCCTCTATGCCGGCCCGCTGTGGGCCGCGCGCCTGCGCGGTGCCGAGCGCGGCTGGCAATTGTGCGAGGGCCTGGTGGCCGGCGCGCAGCCCGGCGGCACGACCACGCGCCATGCCTACGAGACGCTGCGCGAAGAGCTGCTGGCCGACCTGCGCGCGGTGCTGCCCGTGGATATGGTGCTGCTCGGCCTGCACGGCGCGATGGTGGCCGACGGCTATGACGACTGCGAAGGCGACCTGCTGGCGCGCGTGCGCAAGATCGTCGGCCCGGGCGTGGTGGTGGGCGTGGAGCTTGATCCGCACTGCCACCTGACGCCGGCCATGGTGGCCCATGCCGACTTGATGATTGCCTTCAAGGAGTACCCGCACACCGATGTGCTGGAGCGCGGCCTTGAACTGGTCGACCTGTGCGCCGCCATGGTCGAAGGCCGGGTCAAGCCGGTGTCTGCCATGGTCGATTGCGAGATGATCGTCACCGTCCACACCTCGCGCGAACCGGCGCGCGGCTTTGTGGACCGTATCCAGTCGCTTGAAGGCCAGAGCGGCGTGCTGTCGATCTCGATTGCGCACGGCTTCTCATGGGGCGATGTGCCCGAGATGGGCACCAAGCTGCTGGTCTACACCGATGGTGATCAGGCGCAGGCCGATGCGCTGGCGCGCCAGTTGGCCGACGAGCTGATCGCCATGCGCGATGGCCTCACGGTCCATTACCCCGGCATCGACGCCGCGCTGGATCAGGCACTGGCCTTCGACGGCGGCCTGGTGGTGCTGGCCGATGGCGCCGACAACCCGGGCGGCGGTGCGGCGGGTGACGCTACCTTCATCCTGCGCCGCATGATCGAGCGCGGCATTGGCAACGCAGCCCTGGGCCCGATGTGGGACCCGGTTGCGGTGCGCATCGCCTTCGATGCCGGCGTGGGCGCCAGGCTGCCCATGCGCATCGGCGGCAAGATCAGCCCGCTCTCGGGCGATCCGCTTGACCTGGAATGCACGGTAAAGGCGCTGAAGCACGGCCTGGTGATGAGCGGCCTGTCTGGCACGCCCACGCCCATGGGCGATTGCGCGCTGGTCGAGGCCCACGGCATCGAGATCGTGCTGATCACGCTGCGCAACCAGGCCATGGGCACCGACCTGTTCACGCAGTTGGGCTGCGAGCTGGCACACAAGAAGATGGTCGTGGTGAAGTCATCGCAGCACTTCTATGCCTCGTACTCCAGGCTGGCGCAGCACGTGATCTATGCCGGCGCGCCCGGCGTCGTGACGCTGGATATCAGCACCCTGCCGTATCGCAAGCTGCGGCGCCCCAAGTGGCCGCTTGATGTAATCGCAGGTTGAGGGAATTTTGAGGAAAAGTGCCTGAAGCCCAGGCGGGGCCTGGGCTATTAGCTATGAATAACGTAGCGAACAATCAGGCCGCAGCTTCCAGCCCGTTCAAAAAGTGCTGCTGCATGCGCTGCGTGGCGGCACCCGCATCGCCTGCGGCAATCGCGGCCATCAGGGCGCGGTGCTCTTGCAGCGACTCCTGCAGGCGGCCGGACTTCAGCAGCGAGTTATGGCGGTTGAGCTTCATCACCTTGCGCAGGTCGGCCACCATCTGGTCGCGCCAGCGGTTGTCGGCAAAGGCCAGCAATTGCATGTGGAAGCGCTCGTTCAAGGCAAAGAACTGCTCGCGGTCTGCTATGGCGGCCTCCAGCTCGTCGTGCAGGGCTTGCAGCGCGCGCACCTGCTCGGGCGTGGCGCGGGCGGCAACCACGCCGGCGGCGTCGCTCTCCAGCAGGCCCAGCAGGTGGTAGACGTCGGCCAGGTCCTTGTCCGACACCTCGGTGACATAGGCGCCGCGCCGCACCTTCATGGTCACCAGGCCTTCTGCCGCCAGCACCTTCAGCGCCTCGCGCAGAGGGGTGCGGCTGATGCCGTATTCCTCGGCCAGCTTCATCTCGTCGATCCAGCTGCCCGGCGCCAGCTCGCGCTGGAAGATGCGCTGCCGCAGCAGTTCGGCAACTTCTTCGTAGAGCGGGCGGGGCGCAAGGGACAGGGCAGACATGGGCCGGATTCTAGGCGTTAAAAATTCAGAATCAATAATTACGGATGGGCTACACTGCCCGCCGAGATGAATGCTAGAGCCTGTTTGCGATCTGTATGGGGATCGCGTTGGAGTGCAATCGGGATGAGTGAGTGGCCCAGTCTGCGCCGCATGGGCTCATGCCCATGCAAGCAGATGGGGCGCTCAATCGCCCGATTTCACTCCAACCCTTCGGGCAAGAGTCTTTGCGGGCGGTCTGCTGCGTTGCGGCGCTTGCCAATAGCCGAGCTATTGGCTGCGCACCGCGCCTTGCATCCCATCCCGCAAAGACTCTTGCGCGACCCCATAGAGATCGCAAACAGGCTCTTAGGGCGCGCCAACCGGACCGACTGGCGCATGTCAATCACGAGCCAGCAGACTGAAAAGCGCCATGAGCCAGGACAACACCGCCCCTTCCTCCAAGCCGGAATTTGCCCGCGCCAGCCTTGAGGCCTGGCAGAAGGCTGCGGCCAAATCCGCCCCTGGCGGCGACGTGGCGGCGCTGAACTGGGTCACGCCCGACGGCATCACCGTCAAGCCGCTGTACACGGCGGCCGACGTAAAGGATTTGCCCTACGCCGACACGCTGCCGGGCTTCGAGCCCTTTCTGCGCGGCCCGCAGGCCACCATGTACGCGGTGCGGCCCTGGACCATCCGCCAGTACGCGGGCTTCTCGACCGCAGAAGAATCCAACGCCTTCTACCGCAAGGCCCTGGCCGCGGGCGGGCAGGGCGTGTCGGTGGCGTTTGACCTGGCCACCCACCGCGGCTACGACAGCGACCACCCGCGCGTGACCGGTGACGTCGGCAAGGCCGGCGTGGCGATCGACAGCGTGGAGGACATGAAGATCCTGTTTGACCAGATCCCGCTGGACAAGGTCAGCGTGTCCATGACCATGAACGGCGCCGTGCTGCCGGTGCTGGCGGGCTACGTGGTGGCGGCAGAAGAGCAGGGCGTGGCGCAAGACCAACTGAGCGGAACCATCCAGAACGACATCCTGAAGGAGTTCATGGTCCGCAACACCTACATCTACCCGCCCGAGCCCAGCATCCGCATCATCGGCGACATCATCGAGTACACGGCGCAGCGCATGCCCAAGTTCAACTCGATCAGCATCAGCGGCTACCACATGCAAGAGGCCGGCGCCAACCAGGCGCTGGAGCTGGCCTTCACCCTGGCCGATGGCAAGGAATACGTGAAGACCGCGCTGGCCAAGGGCCTGGATGTGGATGGCTTTGCCGGGCGCCTGAGCTTCTTCTGGGCCATCGGCATGAACTTCTACCTGGAAGTGGCCAAGATGCGCGCCGCGCGCCTGCTGTGGTGCCGCATCATGAAAGAGTTCAACCCCAAGAACCCCAAAAGCCTGATGCTGCGCACGCACTGCCAGACCAGCGGCTGGAGCCTGACCGAGCAAGACCCGTACAACAACGTGGTGCGCACCACCATCGAGGCCATGGCCGCGGTGTTTGGCGGCACGCAGAGCCTGCACACCAATGCGCTGGACGAAGCCATTGCGCTGCCGACCGAGTTCAGCGCGCGCATTGCCCGCAATACCCAGCTCATCATCCAGGAAGAGACCCACATCACCAGCGTGATCGACCCCTGGGCCGGCAGCTACATGATGGAAAAGCTCACCCAGGACATGGCCGACGCCGCCTGGACCATCATCGAAGAGGTCGAGGCCATGGGCGGCATGACCAAGGCGGTCGACAGCGGCTGGGCCAAGCTCAAGATCGAGGCCGCCGCAGCCGAGAAGCAGGCGCGCATCGACTCGGGCAAGGACGTGATCGTGGGCGTCAACAAATACAAGCTCAAGACCGAAGACGCCATCGACAGCCTGTCCATCGACAACGTGAAGGTGCGCGACGGCCAGATCGCGCGGCTCAAGGCCATACGCGACAAGCGCGACAGCACCAAGGTGCAGGCCGCGCTGGATGCGCTCACGGCGGCGGCCGAGTCCGGCCAGGGCAACCTGCTGGCCTTGTGCATAGAGGCCGTGCGCCTGCGCGCCACGGTGGGCGAGGTGTCTGACGCGCTGGAAAAGGTCTTTGGCCGCCACCGCGCCGACACGCAGAAGGTCACCGGCGTCTACGCCGCCGCCTACGACTCGGCCGAAGGCTGGGACAAACTCAAGGAAGAGATCAACGCCTTCGCCGAGGCCGAAGGCCGCCGCCCGCGCGTGATGATCGCCAAGCTCGGCCAGGACGGCCACGACCGCGGCGCCAAGGTGGTGGCCACCGCCTTCGCCGACCTGGGCTTTGACGTGGACATGGGCCCGCTGTTCCAGACCGCCGAAGAATGCGCGCGCCAGGCCATCGAGAACGATGTGCACGCGGTGGGCGTCAGCACGCTGGCGGCCGGCCACAAGACGCTGGTGCCAGCCATCATCGAATCGCTCAAGGCGCAGGGCGCGGACGACATCATCGTGTTTGTCGGCGGCGTGATCCCGCGGCAGGACTACGACTTCTTGTATGAGGCCGGCGTCAAGGGCATCTACGGGCCGGGCACGCCGATCCCGGCCAGTGCAAAGGATGTGCTGGAGCAGATCCGCAAGGCCGTGGCGGTCTGATAGCCTTTTGCCGTTCGGGCGGAGCCTGTCGAAGCCGCGTTGTCATCTGTTCATGAAACCCTTCTACGTCTACTTGTTGCGCTGCGCGGATGGCTCGTACTACGCGGGCCATACCGATGACATTGACGCACGCATGCAGCAGCACGCGGTAAGCGATACCGGCTACATCGCCATGCGCAAGCCGGTCGAACTGCTGTGGCAGGGCGAGTTCGAAACGCGCGAGGGCGCGATTGCGTTTGAGCAGCAGATCAAGGGATGGTCGCGGGCGAAGAAGGAGGCGTTGGTGCGGGGGGATTGGGATGCTGTTCAGCAACTGGCGCGTTCCGGGAAGGTTGTAGACGGGGCTACCCGGCTTCGACAAGCTCAGCCCGAACGGTTGGGGGAGGAGCAGGCTTTGTTCAGTCAGCCCACCCCCGTTCGGCCTGAGCCCATCGAAGGCCCAGCACATTCACCATCAACCCGACTCCCCGTTCGGCCTGAGCCCGTCGAAGGCCCCACACCCCCACCATCTACCCCCACCGTTCGGCCTGAGCTTGTCGAAGGCATCCTCCACGCCCCCACGCTCCCCCAACGCCGCGCCATCGCCAAAGCCATCACCCTGCTCGAATCCACCCGCGTCGACCACCGTGCGCAGGCCGACGAGCTGCTGACCGCACTGCTGCCGCATACCGGCCGGGCCTTTCGCCTCGGCATCAGCGGTGTACCGGGCGTGGGCAAATCGACCTTCATCGAGGCGCTGGGCCTGCACCTGATCGCGCTGGGCCACCGCGTGGCGGTGCTCACCATCGATCCGTCTTCCACCGTTTCGGGCGGCTCCATCCTGGGCGACAAGACGCGCATGGAGCGGCTGTCGGTGCACGAGCAGGCCTACATCCGGCCCAGCCCATCGTCCGGCACGCTGGGCGGCGTGGCCGAGAAAACGCGCGAGGCCATGCTGGTCTGCGAAGCGGCGGGCTATGACGTGGTGATCGTCGAGACCGTGGGCGTGGGCCAGAGCGAGATCGCGGTGGCTGGCATGACCGACATGTTCGTGCTGATGCAACTGCCCAATGCCGGCGACGACCTGCAGGCGATCAAGAAGGGCGTGATGGAGATCGCCGATCTGGTCGTCATCAACAAGGCCGACATCGACGCCAATGCCGCAATGCGCGCGCAGGCGCAGATCACCTCCTCATTGCGCTTGCTGGGCATGCACGGCGGCCATGAGGGCGCGGGCCTGGGCGCTGCCTGGCAGCCGCGCGTGCAGCAACTGAGCGCGCTGCTGGGGCAGGGCGTGGATACGTTCTGGGACACAGTGACCGAATTCCGCAGCCAGCAGGCGGCCAGCGGCCGGCTGGCCTACCGGCGCCAGCAGCAGGCACTGGCCTGGATGTGGGAGCGCATAGACGCCGGGCTGAAGCAGGCGTTTCGCCAACACCCGCAGGTGCGTGAGCTGCTGCCACAACTCACGGCCGAGGTGCGCGCCGGCACACTGGCAGCCTCCACTGCAGCAAGAAATCTACTCGCAGCCCAGGCTGCACCTGGGCATGGTGCTATTGATTAAGTAGCGCCGCCGCAACGCCACAACGGAGAACCTTCCTCATGCAAGACATCCTCGAACAACTGGAAAAGAAGCGCGAGCAGGCGCGCCAGGGCGGCGGCGTAAAGCGCATTGCCGCGCAGCACGCCAAGGGCAAGCTCACCGCGCGCGAGCGCATCGAGCTGCTGCTGGACGACAACACCTTCGAAGAGTGGGACATGTTCGTCGAGCACCGCTGCACCGACTTCGGCATGGAAGACAACAAGATCCCGGGCGACGGCGTGGTCACCGGCTACGGCATGATCAACGGCCGCCTGGTGTTTGTCTTCAGCCAGGACTTCACCGTCTTTGGCGGCGCGCTGTCCGAGACCCATGCCGAGAAGATCTGCAAGGTGATGGACCAGGCGATGAAGGTCGGCGCGCCGGTGATCGGCCTCAACGACTCGGGCGGTGCCCGCATCCAGGAAGGCGTGGCGTCTTTGGGCGGCTATGCCGACGTGTTCCAGAAGAACGTGCTGGCCAGCGGCGTGGTGCCGCAGATCAGCATGATCATGGGCCCCTGCGCGGGCGGCGCGGTGTACTCGCCGGCCATGACCGACTTCATCTTCATGGTGAAGGACAGCAGCTACATGTTCGTCACCGGCCCCGAGGTGGTGAAGACCGTCACGCACGAAGAAGTCACGGCAGAGGAACTGGGCGGCGCCGGCACCCACACCAGCAAGAGCGGCGTGGCCGACATGGCGTTTGAGAACGACGTAGAGGCGCTGATGATGCTGCGCCGCCTCTACAACTACCTGCCGCTCAACAACCGCGAGAAGCCGCCCGTGCGCCCCAGCGGCGACCCGGCCGACCGCGCCGACCTGTCGCTCGACACCCTGGTGCCCGACAACGCCAACAAGCCCTACGACATGAAGGAGCTGATCACCAAGGTGGTGGACGACGGCGACTTCTTCGAGCTGCAGCCCGACTACGCCAAGAACATCATCATCGGCTTTGCGCGCATGGAAGGGCAGAGCGTGGGCATCGTCGCCAACCAGCCGCTGGTGCTGGCCGGCTGCCTGGACATCAAGAGCAGCATCAAGGCCGCGCGCTTCGTGCGCTTTTGCGATGCCTTCAACATCCCCGTCATCACCTTCGTCGACGTGCCCGGCTTCATGCCCGGCACCGGCCAGGAGTACGGCGGCATCATCAAGCACGGCGCCAAGCTGCTGTATGCCTATGCCGAGTGCACCGTGCCCAAGGTCACCGTCATCACGCGCAAGGCCTACGGCGGCGCCTACGACGTGATGAGCAGCAAGCACCTGCGCGGCGACGTCAACTTTGCCTGGCCCAACGCCGAGATCGCGGTCATGGGCGCCAAGGGCGCGGTAGAGATCATCTTCCGCGAAGACCGCAAGGACCCGGCCAAGCTGGCCGCGCGCGAGGCCGAATACAAGGCCCGGTTTGCCAACCCGTTTGTGGCCGGTGCGCGCGGCTTTATCGACGACGTGATCCTGCCGCATGAGACGCGCAAGCGCATTTGCCGGTCGCTGGTGATGCTGCGCGACAAGAAGCTGGAGAACCCGTGGCGCAAGCACGGCAATATCCCCCTGTAAGCGGGCGCGGGCACACGGACAAGCGCAGGCCATTCGAGCGGAGCCGACATGTTTGATTTCGTCGTGGGTATCGTGGGTTTCATCCTGGACGTCGTGCTGCTCCGAAAGGTTCGTGAAGCCAGGAAGCGGCCGGCGCGTTCCTGGCAGGAGGACGCAGCGGACGTGGCCCATTTCGAGTGGTGGCAGGTGCCGGTGTCGCTGGCGATTGCCACGGCAGGCGCACTCATCCTGCTCTTCGGTTTCGGTCTCCCTTTCTGGCTCAGCATCGGCGCACCGCTAGTGCTGGTCGCCATCTACTGGTCTTACCGGTATTGGGAAATGGTCAAGCGCTGAGGCGGTGAGCCCACACACAGAAGACAAAATATGTTCACCAAAATCCTGATCGCCAACCGTGGCGAAATCGCCGAGCACGGGAACATTCCCCTGTAAAAACGCCATGAAAAGCAAAATGCTTATGGCCGGTTGGGCGCTGGTCTTGCTGGTGTTTGCCTCTGCGGCGCAAGCGGCAGATGGCGCTTGCGATGCGCCGGTTGGCAAAGACTTTACGAGCGCGCCGCCCAGCCAGGTCGCCTTGTCTTCCACGCGCCTGGGCAGCATGCTCGATGCATTGGACGACTCCAAACTGGAAGTGCGGGCCTTGCTGGTGCTGCGCGACTGCAAGCTCTCGCTCGAGCGCTACAAAGACGGGCTGAGTCGCCAATACAACCATTCGATGTGGTCGGTCACCAAGTCGTTCTCCTCCACCCTGGTCGGGGCCTTGCTGTACCAAGAGAAGCTCAAGTCGGTGGACATACCCATCGCAGACCTGGTGCCTCAACCCTCCCGCATCAACGATAGCGATTGGGTCAAGGCAAGGCAGATT
Source organism: Xylophilus sp. GW821-FHT01B05 (assembly GCA_038961845.1). Taxonomy (NCBI): domain Bacteria; kingdom Pseudomonadati; phylum Pseudomonadota; class Betaproteobacteria; order Burkholderiales; genus Xylophilus; species Xylophilus sp. GW821-FHT01B05. The sequence goes on along the minus strand of CP152408.1, from coordinate 3,262,745 downwards.
ACGTTGAAGAACGTGATGCAGATGAGCTCGGGCTTGAACTACCAGCACGACCCTTGCTGCCACCCCATCTACGACCCTTTGAATGACCGCCTGGCTTACGCGCTTTCGCCGTCATTCGCTGCACCGCCGGGCACGCGCTTCAACTATTCGGATGCCGATGTGTCGATGACGGGCGCGGTCATCGCTGCCGTGGCGGGCGATGACCTGCTGAGCTTTGGCAAGGCCACGCTGTTCGAGCCTTTGCAAATGAGCAACTACGACTGGATGTTCAAGGACCGCACGGGCCGCTATCCCGGTGGCTGGGGCTTGCGCGTTCGGCCGATGGACATGCTGAAGCTGGGGCAGCTCTACGTGCAGCAGGGCGAGTGGAACGGCAAGAGAATCTTCGACGCCAGTTACGTGCAAGAGGCGACCCAGCCCGGGCCCAACAAGAGCTATGGCCTGCACTGGTGGATCGGTGATGCCAAGTTTGCAGGCACGCCCTATTTCTATGCCAGTGGTTTCAAGGGGCAGCGCATCTTTGTGTTCCCGGCGTGGCATGTGGTCGTCGCCTTGGCGGCCAGTGTTGACGACGAAAGAGCCTTGGTCGGCATCGTGGTGCGCGGTGTCATCGATGCAGTGGCCAAAGGGGCGGATGCGGATACCGAGAGCGATGTGGCGTTGCAAAAAAAGGAAGCCGCGGGCTTTCACGGCAGCATCCAGGCCCGGCAAGCCAATCAGGATGCACCTCGGCGCTTTTGATGAACTTTTATCTTCGCGAGCAGCGCACGCTGCTCCTCGTCGACAACCAATGAGAGCTTCATGATGTTCAAGAAAATTCTGATCGCAAATCGGGGCGAAATCGCCTGCCGCGTCATCCTCACGGCCAAGAAGATGGGCATTGCCACGGTCGCCGTTTATTCCGACGCCGACCGCGACGCCCGCCATGTAGAGCTGGCCGACGAGGCCGTGCACATCGGCGCCGCCCCCAGCCGCGACAGCTACCTGCAGGCCGACAAGATCATTGCGGCCTGCAAGCAGACCGGCGCTGAGGCGGTGCACCCAGGCTATGGTTTTCTGAGCGAGAACGCGGGCTTTGCCAAACGGGTGGAAGAAGAGGGCATCGTCTTCATCGGCCCCAAGCACTATTCGATTGCCGCCATGGGCGACAAGATCGAGTCCAAGAAGCTGGCCGGCGCTGCAGGCGTCAATTGCATTCCTGGTGTCAACGACGCGATTGAAACCGCTGAGAAGGCGGTGGAAATCGCCAAGGGCATCGGCTACCCGGTGATGATCAAGGCCAGCGCGGGCGGCGGTGGCAAGGGCTTGCGCGTGGCCTTCAACGACAAGGAAGCCTTCGAGGGCTTCACCAGTTGCCGCAATGAGGCGCGCAACAGCTTTGGCGACGACCGCGTGTTCATCGAGAAGTTTGTCGAAGAGCCGCGCCATATCGAGATTCAACTGCTGGGCGACTCGCACGGCAATGTGATCTACCTGAACGAGCGCGAATGCTCCATCCAGCGCCGGCACCAGAAGGTGATCGAAGAGGCGCCTTCGCCCTTCATCAGCGACGCCACGCGCCGTGCCATGGGCGAGCAGGCGGTGGCGCTGGCCAAGGCGGTGAAGTACCAGAGCGCGGGCACGGTCGAGTTCGTGGTGGGCAAGGACCAGAGCTTTTACTTTCTGGAGATGAACACGCGCCTGCAGGTAGAGCACCCGGTGACCGAATGCATTACCGGGCTGGACCTGGTGGAGCTGATGATCCGCGTCGCCGCCGGCGAGCCGCTGCCCTTGACGCAGGCACAGGTCAAGCGCGATGGCTGGGCCATTGAGTGCCGCATCAATGCCGAAGACCCGTTCCGCAGCTTCTTGCCCAGCACCGGCCGGCTGGTGCGCTTCCAGCCGCCAGAGCAGACCATGTTTGCGGCCGACACCCAGCACTGGCACGGCACGCGGGTGGACACCGGCGTGTACGAAGGCGGCGAGATCCCGATGTACTACGACTCGATGATCGCCAAGCTCATCGTGCACGGCACCGACCGCGCGCACGCCATCGCCAAGATGCGCGAGGCGCTCAATGGCTTTGTGATCCGGGGCATCAGCAGCAACATCCCGTTCCAGGCCGCGCTGCTGGCGCACCCCAAATTTGCAGCGGGTGACTTCAACACCGGCTTCATCGCCGAGCACTACGCCCACGGCTTCCGTGCCGAGGACGTGGTGCACGACGACCCCGACTTTCTGGTGGCCCTGGCCGCCTACATGCACCGCCGCAGCCGCGCGCGCGCCTCGGGCATCAGCGGGCAACTGGCGGGGCACGGCGTGAAGATCGGTGAGCAGTTCGTGGTGGTCACGCTGGGGGCCGAGGGCAAGAACGTCTACACGCCGGTGTCGGTAACCGACTTTCATGGAAAAACAGGCGCTAGCGTAGTGCAGGCGGGGGCTTTTAGCTACAAGATAGATAGCGGCGCCGGCATGGGCCAACTGCGGGTGCAGGGCATCTGCAACGACAAGCCTTTTGTTGCGCAGATCGAGCGCGGCACGCAAAAGAACCCGCTGGCCATGCGCATCCAGCACAACGGCACCCAGATCGAGGCCATGGTGCTGTCGCCGCTGGGCGCGCGCCTGCACCAGCTGATGCCCTACAAGGCGCCGCCAGACCTGAGCAAGTTCCTGCTCTCGCCCATGCCCGGCTTGCTGGTGGACGTGGCGGTGCAGCCCGGCCAGAAGGTGCAGGCCGGCGAGAAGCTGGCCGTGATCGAGGCCATGAAGATGGAGAACATCCTGTTTGCCACCCAGGACGGTGTGGTGGGCAAGGTGGTCGCAGGCAAGGGAGAATCGCTGTCTGTCGACCAAGTCATCATGGAGTTTGCGTAATGAGTGCAGTGGATCTTCAAGACGTGCAGGCCGTAACCCTGCACCGGCCGCCCAAGCTGGTGGCCCCCGCCGGCCCCTGGCCGGTCGAGGCGGTGCAGGCGCTGCTGGATAAACCGCTGCTGGATCTGGTGTTCCAGGCGCAGACGGTGCACCGCCAGCACTGGCCCGCGGGCGATATCGAGCTGGCCACGCTGCTGTCGGTCAAGACCGGCGGCTGCCCGGAGAACTGCGGCTACTGCCCGCAGTCGTCCGAGTTCGACACCGGCGTCAAGGCGCAAAAGCTGATGGAGGTCGACGAGGTAGTCCGCGCCGCCCAGGCCGCCAAAGACGCCGGCGCCACCCGCTTCTGCATGGGCGCCGCCTGGCGCGCGCCCAAGGACCGCGACATCGAGAAGGTGGCGGCGTTGATCGGCGCCGTCAAAGGCCTGGGCATGCAGACCTGCGCCACGCTGGGCATGCTCGAATCGCACCAGGCGCTGGCGCTGCGCGATGCGGGCCTGGACTACTACAACCACAACCTGGACACCGCGCCCGAGTACTACACCGACGTGGTCAGCACGCGCGCCTACCAGGACCGGCTCGACACCCTGCAGCATGTGCGCAGCGCCGGCATCAGCGTGTGCTGCGGCGGCATCGTCGGCATGGGCGAGGCGCCGGTGCACCGCGCCGGCCTGATCGCGCAACTGGCCAACCTGCAGCCCTATCCGGAATCCGTGCCGATCAACAGCCTGGTGCGCGTGCCCGGCACGCCGCTGGCCGACAGCGATCCGATCGACCCGTTCGACTTTGTGCGCGTGATCGCCGTGGCGCGCATCACCATGCCCAAGGCGCGCGTGCGCCTGTCCGCCGGCCGCCAGCAAATGGGCGAGGCCGTGCAGGCGCTGTGCTTCATGGCCGGCGCCAACTCCATCTTCTACGGCGACAAGCTGCTGGTCACCGGCAACCCCGATGTGGAAGCCGACGTGCAACTGCTGCGCAAGCTGGGCCTGAACCAGCGTCACACGGCGGTGACCGAAGCATGAGCGCGCCCCTGGCAAGACCCTTCAAGGTGCTGGGCGTGCAGCAGATCGCCATCGGCGGCCCCGACAAACTGCGCCTGCAAAAGCTCTGGGTCGACATGCTGGGCCTGGAGTTCACCGGCACCTTCCGCAGCGAAAGCGAGAACGTGGACGAGGACATCTGCGCCATCGGCAGCGGCCCGTTCAAGGTCGAGGTCGATCTGATGCAGCCGCTGGACCCAGACAAGAAGCCCGCCGTCCACACCACGCCGCTGAACCATGTCGGCCTGTGGATCGACGACCTGCCCCGCGCCGTTGAATGGCTTACCGCGCAAGGCGTGCGCTTTGCGCCGGGCGGCATCCGGCGCGGCGGGGCGGGCTATGACATCTGCTTTCTGCACCCCAAGTCGAACGAGCAGTTTCCGATTGCGGGCGAGGGCGTGCTGATCGAGCTGGTGCAGGCGCCGCCCGAGGTGGTGCAGGCGCTGTCTGCCGTCGCCGCCGGATGACGCGGCGTGCAGCTCAAGTGGCTTGAGGATTTTTTGGAGCTGGCGCACACGCGCAGCTTCACCCGCGCCGCGGAGCTGCGCCATGTCACCCATCCCGCCTTTGGCCGGCGCATCAAGGCATTGGAGGCCTGGGCCGGCACGCCGCTGATCGAGCGCAGCGGCACGCCCATCCGCCTCACCGCCGCCGGCGAGGCCCTGCTGGAATCCGCCGAGGCCACGCTGCGCGGCCTGCAAGGCGTGCGCGAAACCCTGCATGTGGCCGCCGGCCAGCAGGCCGGCACGGTCACCCTGACCACCGGCCGCACGCTGGCGCGCACCCTGTTGCCAGACTGGCTGGCGCGGCTGCAGCCGGCGCTGCAAGGGGCAGAGCTGTGCATCAAGACCAACAACCTGGCCAACGCCGCCGCCATGCTGGAGCAGGGCGAGGTCGACTTCGCGCTGATCTACCACCACAGCGTGCTGGCGGTGAAGCTCGACGCCCGGCGCTTTGTGCACGTCACGGTGGCCACCGACCGCCTGGTGCCCATGTCGCGCGCCGACGTGCAGGGGCGGCCCTTGTTCCAGCTGTCTGATGCCGGGCCGACGCCTTTTCTGGCCTACCCCACCACGCTGGCCATGGGGCGCCTGCTGGAAGACCACCTGGCCAACCACCCGGCCGCGCCGCAACTGCAGCGCCGGCTGGAATGCGATTCGGCCGACGCGCAATACGAGTACGTGGACCGCGGGCTGGGCGTGGCCTGGCTGCCCTGGTCCCTGGGGCACGGCGCCTGCCAGAGCGGGCAGTTTGCCGTGGCCGGCGGCAAGCAGATGGAGATCCACTTCGAGGTGCGCCTGTACCGCCCCAAGCGCCGCCTGAGCGTGGCGGCAGAGGCCGTGTGGCGGGCGTTGGCGGGCTGAGCAGGTTTTGCTCGCTGCCTCTGAAAATATTGGTCAAACATGCCTCTAGCCCAGTTGTGGCCTGGGCTATTAGCTATCTATTTTGTAGTATTGGCGTGCTACCAACCCAAAGGAGGCATGTCGCGGTGAAATGCATGTCGCTATGTGCAGCTCGACCTTCAGGGCTATGTCTTCAGTCATGCTCAAACGACGGGGCTTTGACCGCCATCGACATTGATGGCTGTCCCGGTGACGAAGCCACCGGCCTCGGATGCCAAGAACGCTGCCAGGCTGGCGAACTCCTCTGCCTTGCCAATTCGGCCCAGCGGAACCGCGCCACCCAAGTCTTGAAGAAACTCGGAATAGCGCTTGTCCTTGGCACTCTTGTCGTAGAGGCGCTTCCACTGGTCGCTCTCAATCAGGCCGACAAGTAGTGAGTTCACCAGCACGTTGTACGGCGCACCTTCGTTTGCAAGCACCTTGGTAAGCGCCATGCCTGCCGCACGGGTGACGGAGGTCGGTGCGCTATTTGCCTTCGGTGCCTTGGCCTGCGTATTGAGAACGTTGATGATGCGTCCCCACTTCCGCTGCTTCATACCTGGCAATGCCAGCCTGGACAGCCGGATGGCTGCGAACAGTTTGAGGTCGATGTCCGCCTGCCAGATCTCGTCCGACGCCTCTTCGAACGAGCCCGTCTGGGCCTTTCCCGCGTTGTTGACCAGGACGTCGACCTGACCGAATGCTTTCACGGTTGCATCAAATGCATGCTGGGTGCCTTCTGCGGTTGCCACATCGGCCACAAAGCCAACAACGTTGCCTTGCGAGCACGCATCGAGTTGCTCCACCGCGACCGTCAGTGCCTCTGCGCCTCGCGCGACGATGGCGACCTTGGCTCCGTTGGTGAGAAATTCCTGGGCCATGGCGAAGCCCAATCCGCTGCTGCCGCCAGTGATAAGGGCTACGCGGCCATCGAGACGGATGTTCATGAATCTTCTCCAGCAGCCGTTAGGCCGCAATCTTCAGATGTTGAAAAAGGCGATTCAAGCGTTGGACGCCAAACGTACGATGGCCTCGATTTCTACCTCTGCTCCAAGGGGGAGCCAGGCCACGCCCAATGCCGTGCGCGCTGGAAACGGTGCAGTGAAGAACTCACCCATCACCTTGTTGACGAGCGCCCAAGAGTCCTTTTCGATGAGGAAGACACTCAGCTTGATGACGTCGGCAAGACTTCCGCCGCCCGCTTCGACGATGGCCTTCAAGTTCGTGAGCGTTTGGCGAATTTGCGCTTCCACACCCTCAACAAGCTTCATCGACTGAGGGGCGATGCCAATCTGACCAGAGGTGTAGACAAAGTCGCCGGTGACGACGCCCTGGGAGTAGGCGCCCAGAGCCTTTGGAGCTTGTTCCGTGGTGATGATTGTTTTCATGATCGTGTTTCCGTTCAGGTGTTGATGGTGCCGTCCAGGCAGGTCATGGATTGGCCGCCGATTTGCACTGCCCCATCGGTGCCGATGTTTACGGAGATGCGACCAGCGCGTCCCACCATGACGCCTTGGGTGCTGACGTACGAACGCCCAAAGGTCTCCGTTTGGCCGGTCTTGTGAATGAATGCAGCGATGGCGCCGTTTCCGCTGCCGCAGACGGGGTCCTCATTGATACCCAGAATGGGAAAGAACGCCCGCGATTCGATGGTTGCGTCAGGGCGGTCGGTGTGGAGACCAAACACGACGAAGCCGACGATGCCCATGGCCTTGCTGAACTCCCACAACATATCCAGCTTGGGCTGCAGTTGAAGCGTCTGGTCGGCCGTTGGCAACTGCACAACGATGAAGCTTGGGCCAACACTCACCCATTCAGCGTGAAGGATGCTGGAGCGCGGGATTCCGAGGATGTCCGTCACTGCCTCGAAATCTTGGTCACCGAGAGTATTGAAGGCGGCGGCCGGAAGGTCAAAAAAGATGCTGCGGCCAATCGGGTCGGTTTCGTTGACCTTCAGCTTCACCAGGCCAACACCGCACTCCTGCACCAATTGCCCATTGCGCGCTGAGCAGATTCCGGTTTCGAGAACGGCATGTGCAACCCCAATGGTCGGATGACCCGCAAAAGGAAGTTCCACCGTGGGTGAAAAGATTCGAACCTTGTAGTCGGCCTCAGGACTGGTGGGGCGCATCACGAACGTCGTCTCTGAAAGGTTTGTCCAGTTCGCGATGCCCTGCATTTGGTCGCCGCTCAAGCCATCGGCATCAAAGACAACGGCAACTGGATTCCCTTTGAATGGAACATCCGTAAAAACGTCGATCACCTTGAAATGCTTGTTCATTTGAGCCGTGTGTTGCGTGCAGTTGAGGGCCGGCGAGGAAGCGTTGCCCTTGGCCTTAACTCTAACCAGGCACGCCGTTTTATTGCTGCACACAGCACATCACATTGATGCATCAAGGAGCATCTTGGGTGCCACACTCTAAAATCGGAAACCATCATCCACAGGCAGACTTGTGACGGCCCCATCCATTTTTGAGGCGCAACATTCCGACGAATTCGCAGCATTCGTGGCCATCGCTGAGACGGGCTCCTTCACAGAGGCTGCAGACCGCCTGTCTCGTCATCCGTCCGTCATGTCCAAGCGCATGGCCTCTCTCGAGGCCAGGCTCGGGGTGAGGCTTATCGAACGGTCTACCCGCCGGGTGAGGCTGACGGAGGCAGGCAATGCCTTCCTGGAGCGCGTCAAGTTCGCAGCGCACGTACTTGAGGTGGCAGAGCAGGAGGCGACTCAACACTCAATGAACGCGACCGGGATACTGCGCGTGTCGCTTCCTGGCGCTTTGGGCCGCATGTGGCTGAGCCCACTCATGGTCGATTTCGCGAGCAAACACCCCGGCTTGACGGTCCACGCCGAGTATTCAGAAACCTATGTGGACGTCATTGCGGGTGGATTCGATGTGTGTGTTCGTGCCGGGACGCTGGAAGACAGCCGGCTAGTGGCCAGTCGACTGTGCGACCAAAGCCGGATTCTGAGTGCCTCTCCGGCGTACCTCGCAAGAGCCGGTGAGCCCCGGCATCCGTCAGAACTCAGCAAGCACAGCTGTCTCGGGCATACGGGCTTGAACAGCTATCCCGCTTGGCATCTCATGCGCGGAGAAACGAGGGAGACGGTCAGTGTCAAGAGCGCCTTCGTCAGCAATGAAGGTGAAGCCCTTCTCGATGCCGCCCGCAGCGGTATGGGAATACTCGGCTCAAGTAACTGGCTGGTGGCCAAGGACATCGCAGCGGGTCGGCTCGTGCGAATCATTCGCGGATGGACGTTCGATACGAAGTCAGCAATCTATATCGTTCGACCGTCTATCAAGTTCACGCCCCACAAGACAGCTGCGTTCTTGAGGTTCATGGAGAACGCATTTCGCAATGGACCACCGTGGATGCCGCCTCACCTGAAATGAGCCATGCCCTCAGCTGAACTTCCAGCGTTTGAGCACGGCTATCTCGTTGGGCTGGTCTGACGCATACGGTGAAATAGCACAAGCCCGTGCCATTTCAGCACCAGGCACGGGGCGCCCAACTCCCAGAATGCCGGCACCACTTCACGAGGTATCGCGATGAAAACAATCTCCTGGGCCTGCCACGCCGTCTTCAGCGCCTGTTTGCTGGTGAGCGCCGCACCGGCTTTGGCGCAAGCCGCCAGTTACCCGCAGCGCACGGTCACGCTGGTGGTCGGCTACCCGCCCGGCGGCAGCACCGATATGGTGGCGCGCACCCTGGCGCAAGAGCTGGCGCCGCGCCTGGGCCAGCCGGTGATTATTGAGAACGCCGGCGGTGCCGGCGGCTCCATCGGTGCGCAGAAGGTGGCCAAGGCGGCACCAGACGGCTACACGCTGCTGCTGGGTGCCAACAACGAGGTCGCCATCAATGCGTTGGTGAAGAAGTCGGTCCACTACACGCAGAAGGATTTCACGCCGATCGGGCTGGTGGCCACGCAGCCGCTGATCCTGGTGGCGTCGGAGGCCAGCGGCATCAAGAACACCGCCGACCTGGTCCGCATTGCCAAGAGCAAGCCCGGGCGCGTGACCTATGGCAGCTCAGGCGTGGGCACCTCGCTGCACGTGGCCGGTGAAATGGTCAAGCAGCAGGCCGGCATTTTCATGACGCACATTCCCTATCGCGGCACCGGGCCGCTCACCACCGATCTGCTGGGCGGCACGCTGGATATCGGTGTCTATGTGCTGTCCAGCGCACTGCCGCAGATCCGCAGCGGCAAGGTGGTGGCCATCGGCACGACCGAGGTCCAGCGCTCGCCGGTCACGCCCGACATCCCGGCCCTGGCCGAAACCCCGGCGCTGAAGGGCGTGGACGTCAACGTCTGGTTCATGCTGCTGGCGCCCGCGAACCTGCCCGAAGGCGTGGCCACGCGCCTGAAGACGGCACTGGCCGAATCCCTGAAGTCGGCCGAGTTCCGCAAGAAGATGGAAGCCGCCGGCTCCGTCGTGCAAAACGCGCAGCCCGACCTGCAGGCCTTCCTGGTCGCGGAGACAGCCAAGTACAAAAGCATCGTGCAATTTGCCGACATCAAGGATGAATGACGTGTCCGCCTTTTCCCTGCCCGTCCCTGATATCTCTGCCTGGCGCGCCGGCAACTGCGGCGTTGAAGGTGTCTGGCGTTTCGACTCCGGCCTGCCGGGCCGCAAGGTGCTGGTGACCGCGCTGGTGCACGGCAACGAGCTGTGCGGCGCCTGGGCCTTGAAGGGCCTGCTGGAGGCCGGGCTGCGGCCGCGCCGTGGCAGCCTCACGCTGGCCTTTTGCAACCTGGCCGCCTTTGACCGCTTCGATGCGGCCCACCACGACGCCTCGCGCTTTGTCGATGAAGACATGAACCGCCAGTGGCTGCCCGAGCGCCTGGCCGATGCCTCCACCCAGGAGCGGCGCCGCGCGGCAGAGCTGGCGCCCTTTGTCGAGCAGGCCGACTGGCTGTTGGACCTGCATTCCATGCACGAGCCAGGCCTGCCGCTGTCGCTGGCTGGTTTGTCTGCGGCCAACGTGGCGCTGGCGGTGCACATGGGCGCGCCCGAGCACATCGTGGTCGATGCCGGCCACAAGGATGGCGTGCGCATGCGCGACTTCGGCCGCTTCGCTGCGCCAGAGGCCTCCGGCGTGCGCTCGCTGCTGATCGAATGCGGCTTCCATGGCGATCCGGCCAGCCGGGTCGTGGCGCAGGACCAGTGCGCGCGCTTTCTCGAAGCCTCCGGTTGCTGGGATGCGGGCGAGTGCGACCAGGCCCTGCCGGGCTGGCGCCAGCCCGCGCCGGCCGCGCAATGGGTGCTGGAGGTGACGGGCGGCGTGGTCGCGCACAGCGAACATTTCAGCTTCACCGAAGCCTTCACCGGCCTGGAGACCATCCCCAAGCAGGGCACGGTGATCGGCTTCAACGAAGGGCCGGTGGTCACGCCCTATGACGACTGCGTGCTGGTCATGCCCTCGACCCGGCAGGCGCGCAAGGGCGTGACGGTGGTGCGCTTTGCGCGGCGGCGTCCCGCATCGGATGCACAAGCGCTTTCTGCCGTGGCCGTACCCGGGTAATACCTAGGGCAAACAGCCGGGCCGGGCCGGTTCTGCGGGCACGGATGCATTGAAGATGGAGGCCATCTCATTTGCAAACGAGGAGGTCGTGCCGTGCATGCATTCGATCCCTTCCGGCCCGCCCTGTGGCTGCTGCGCCGCCTGCGGCTGCCGGGCAAACTGGCGCTGCTGGCCGGCACCGCGCTGCTGGCGCTGGCCGCATCCTTCCACGCCGGGTCGCAAGGCGGCGGCCGTTGGTGGGTACCGGCGCTGGGCGCGGCCCTGATCGCCTACGGCGTGCTGGCGCTCTACCGCAGCATGGCGGCCGACCTGGCGGCGCTGACCCAGGCCATGCGCCAGGCGGCCGACGGCAACCTGCGGGTGCAGTTGCAGCAGCAAGGGCCGGATGAGTTGGGCGAGCTGTCCCGCATGCTGGGGCGCATGGTGCTCACGCTGTCGTCCATGGTGGCCGACATCCGCAGCAATGCCGCGCTGGTGGCGCATGCCGGCAGCCAACTGGCCGAGGGCAACCGCGCCCTGGCCGAACGCACCGAGCAGCAGGCCGCCAATCTGGAGCAAACCGCCGCCAGCGTCGAGCAGCTGTCTGCCACCGTGACACAGAACGCGCAGACCGCGCAGCGCTCTGACGGCCAGGCCGCTGGCGTGCGCGACGCGGCAGACGCCGGCGCCACCACCATGGCGCAAGCCGTGGCCTCGGTCGAGGCGATCCGGCAAGACGCGCGGCGCATGGGCGAGATCGTGGGCGTGATCGACGACCTGGCCTTCCAGACCAACATCCTGGCGCTGAACGCGGCGGTAGAGGCCGCACGCGCGGGCGAGGAAGGGCGCGGCTTTGCCGTGGTCGCGGCCGAAGTGCGCCACCTGGCCCAGCGCTCGGCCGCGTCGGCGCGCGAGATCCGGCAGCTGATAGGCGCATCAACCGCGCAGGTCGAGGCCAGCGCCGGCCTGATCCGCTCGGCCGGCGAGCGCGTGGCCGGCATCGCGCCCGGCATGCACGCGGTGGCGCAAAGCATGGCCGAGATATCGCTGGCCAGCGCAGAGCAAAGCGCCGGCCTGACCGAGATCACCACCGCCGTGCAGCAGCTCGACCAGCTCACCCAGCACAACGCGCGCATGGTCGAGCAGGCCGTGGCCCAGGCGCACAAGCTGGAGCTGCGCGCCTCCACGCTGGCCTCTGCCGTCCAGGCCTTCCAGTTGCAGCAAGGCACGGCCGAAGAGGCCGTGGCCTTGGTGCGGCGCGCACAGGACGCATGCCGCACGCAGCCTACGCCCACGGCCTGGCTGCAGTCCATCACCGACCCGGCCCAGCCCTTCCACGACCGCGACATGTATGTGTTCGTGCTCGATGCGCAAGGCGCTTACCGCGCCTTTGGCGGCAACCCGGCCAAGGTCGGCACGCAGGTGCAAGACATCCCCGGCATCGACGGCCAGGGCCTGCTGGACGCCATCGTGCAGCAAGCCCAGTCAGGCCCGGGCTGGGTCGAGTACGACATCACCCACCCGGTGACGGGCAAGGTGCAGACGAAGATGTCCTTCGTCACGCAGATCGGCAAGGGCTTGTTTGCCGGCTGCGGCGTCTACAAACGGTTGGCGGCTTAGAACGTGTTTGGCCTGCATATTTTGATGAAATATGCCTTTTGCCAAGGTGTGGCCTGGGCTTATAGCTATCTATTTGATAGTTGCGTGCTTTGCTTCAACTCAGGCGCGCCGCAGCTTCATGTTGAAGCGGAACTTGTCGGCCGGGTACAGGTTCACGGCGACCTCGGCCACCTTGCCTGAGGTGGTCTTGTAGGTGCGGCGCACCTCCACCACGCTGGAGCCGGCTTCAATCTGAAGGCCTTGGGCAAGTTCGGCGGAGACGCCGCGCACCCGCAGCATCTGCTCGACCTCGACCAGGCGCTCTCCATACATGTCCTCGATGAGCCGCCAGACGGGCCCGCGCTGGCGGCCCATCATGCGCTCCACGCCGGCGTACTCGGCGGCGACGAACACCTCGGTCCAGCAAATGGGCGCGGCGCCGGGCTCGTCGCTCAGGCGGTAACCCTGCAGCCGCAACCAGCGCCGCTTTGCCGGCAGTTCGAGGTCATCGTCGGCCACGTCTTCGCTGTGCACGAGGTCGGTGTGGTCCACCTCGTAGCGGCTTTCGGTGGCGTAGGCGATCAGCTCGTCGATCGATGTCACGCGGTGCACGTTGAAAGGCGTGCTGGGCTGTGGCGGCATCACGGTGGTGCCAGAGCCCTGGCGTGAGGCCACCAGGCCGTCGGTGCGCAGCTGGCGCAGCGCCTCGCGCACGGTGTGCCGGCTGACGGCGAAGCGCTCGACCAGTTCGCCTTCCGTTGGCAGTTGCGAGCCCACCGGGAACACGCCCTTGACGATGTCGCTGCGAAGCGACTGGACGACTTGTCGGTACAAGGGCTCGCCAGACGCTGCCGCAAGCGCCGGCAGCACGCGCGCGCGCGCCGCAGGCCGCTTGGCTGGCGGCGCAGGGGCCTTGGCATTCTTCGCAGTTTTGGGCATGAAGGCAATTTTGCCTCACGCGATTTGTACGGACCCGTCAGTCTTCGATGCCGTGTCCCCGCTTGGGGACCAGCACGGTGCGCTCGAAACGGATCACCTCGGTGCCATCGGCCTTCTTGCCCGATGTCTTGACGGTCACGATGCCCTGGGTCGGGCGGCTGGCTGATTCCCGCTTGGCCAGCACGGTGGATTCGGCGTACAGGGTGTCGCCGCAGAACACCGGGCTCACCAGCTTGATGTCGTTCCAGCCCAGGTTGCCGATGGCCTTCTGGCTCACATCGCTCACGCTCATGCCCACCACGATGGACAGGGTCAGGCAACTGTTCACCAGCGCCTGGCCGAACTCGGAGCGCGCCGCGTAGGCGTTGTCGAAGTGCAGGGGGTGCGTGTTCATGGTCATCAGCGTGAACGTGATGTTGTCGTTCTCAGTGATGGTGCGGCCGGGCCGGTGCTCGTACACGTGGCCGATCTCGAAGTCCTCGAAGTAGCGCCCGAAGCTCTCCCGGAAGCGGCCGGGAGCGATTTCTACGACGGTGCGGGTCATGGGTTGATTTCCTTCAGAAGCGCGTGGTGTTGATCGAGAAGAGGCGAGTCGAGGCAGGGCGCCGCGGGCTCGTGGAGGAAGCGGACGGGGCTGGCGATGTGCGGCCGCCCGTCGCCGTCGCGAGCCACCATGCGCCGCGCCGCCACCTGCGGGTCCTGCAAGGCCTCGGGCAGGGTGTTGACGGCGCCAAAGCAGACATCGAGTCCGGCCAGCCGCTCTTCCCACTGCGCGCGCGTGGCTTGCAGAAAGCTGTGCGCGAGGAAGTCCATCACCGGCTGCTGGTGCGCGCCCGGGCCGCGCAGGCACAGCGCCGCAAGCTCGGGGCGGCCCAGGGCATTGAGCAGCGCGTGGATGAACTTGGGTTCCTGGCCGGCCAGCGCAATGCGCGCGCCGTCGCTGGTGCGGTAGAGCCGGTAGAAGGCGCTGCCGCCCGTGGTGCGTTCGAGCTTGGGCTGCGGCTGGCGGCCCTCTGCGAAGGTCGGGCCTGTCACGTTGGGCAGCGCCGCCACCATGCAGTCCAGCATGGCGATGTCGATGTAGTCGCCCCGGCCCGTGGCCTGGCGCCGCAGCAAGGCCATCAGCACGCCATTGAGGCCCTGCAACCCGCTGAGCAGATCGGCCACGGGAATGCCCGGGATGGCCGGATGGCCGTCGTCGCCCAGGGTCAGGCTCAAGGTCCCTGAAAGCGCCTCTACCGCCAGGTCGTGCGCCGGCCGGTCGCGGTAGGGGCCGTCTTGCCCGAAAGCGCTGATCGAGCAATAGACGATGCCGGGGTTGCGCCCGGACACGGCTGCGTAGTCGACGCCCAGGCGCTTGGCAACGCCGGGGCGGAACGACTCGACGAAGACGTCGGCGCTGTCGGCCAGCGCCAGCAGGGCGCTGCGGTCTGCGTCCTGCTTCAGGTCGAGCACGATGCTCTTCTTGCCGCGGTTGAGGTTGCGGAAGAAGACCGTGTGCGGCCCGTCGGCCAGGCCGATGTGCCGGCCCGGATCGCCTTCGCCCGGCTGCTCGATCTTGATCACTTCCGCCCCGTGATCGGCCAGGCCGAGCGTGAGGTAGGGGCCCGGCAGGAAGTTGGACAGATCGATGACGCGAATGCCCGCCAGCTTCATGGCGTGCCTCCTTCTACGGCCAGCATTGCAAGAACGCGTTCCGTGTCGGCGCCCAGCGCGGCGCAGGGCCGCAACGCCGGGCGTTGCCCGTCGAATTTCAACGGGTTGGCGAGTACGCGCAGGCCAGGCTTGGCCGGATGGTCCACCTCTGCCAGCATGCCGCTTTCGTGGAAGAAGTCGCTCTCCAGTGCCTCGGCCAGGCCGCGCACCGGCGCAACCGGCAGCACGCCTTCGAGCCGGGCGAGCCAGTGGCTGGTTGGGTGGCGGCGGAACTCGGCGTCCAGCACTTCACTCAGGGCCACGCGGTGCTTGTTGCGCGACTCCATGGTCTGGAACAGCGGCGCATCGCGCAGGTCCGGGCGGCCGATAGCCATCAGCAGCGCTTCCCAGAACTTCTGCGTCATGCACATGATGAAGATCCAGCCGTCGGCGGTGGGAAAGGTCTGGACCGGGGCGATGGAGTAGTGCGCGCTGCGCTCCTGGCGCTGTGACACATGGCCTTCGTTGAGGTACCAGGTGGCCGCATAGCCCAACTGGTGCAGGGCGACGTCGTACAGGCAGGTGTCCACATCGCAGCCCTGGCCGGTCTCGCGTGCGCGCAGCAGCGCGGCCAGCAGCCCGATGATGGACGTCACGCCGGTCATGTGGTCCACGATGGAGGGCGCCCCGATGCGCGCGGGCGGCGTGTCGGGCTCGCCCGTCAGGTGCATGAGGCCGCTCTCGGCCTGCATCAGGTAGTCGTAGCCGGGCCAGGCGGCGCGGCTGGTGTCGCGGCCGTAGGCCGAGATGTGCACGCAGACCAGCGACGGGTTCAGCTCCGACAAGGCTGCGTAGTCGAGCCGCAGCTTGGCGGGCTGGTCGCCGCGCAGGTTGTTCAGCACTACGTCGGCACCGCGCGCCAGTTCCTCGAACGCGGCGCGGCCCTCGGGCGACTTCAGGTCCAGCGTGACGCTGCGCTTGTTCAGGTTCCAGCCCTGGAAGTACTCGCTGTCGTCCTGGCCAAGAAAGTAGGGCCCGCTGTGGCGCGACGGGTCGCCGCGCTGCGCGGGGTTCTCGATCTTGATCACCTCCGCACCCAGGTGGGCGAGGAACATGGTGCCGTACGGGCCGGCGCCAAACTGCTCCACCGCAATCACCTTCACGCCCTGCAGCGGCAGGTGCGCCGGCCGGCTTGCGCCGTCGCGGGCCGCGCTCATGCGGCGGGGTTCCTCTTGACCCACTGCTTGGCGATGATGATGCGTTGCATCTCGTTGGTGCCTTCGCCGATGCAGGTGAGCGGCGCATCGCGGTACAGGCGCTCGATGTCGTACTCCTTGGAGTAGCCGTAGGCGCCGTGGATGCGCATCGACTCGGTGCTGTTCTCCAGTGCCGCCTCCGAGGCGAAGTACTTGGCCATGCCGGCCTCCATGTCGCAGCGCTCGCCGCGGTCGAAGATCGCCGCGGCGTCCAGCGTGAGCAGCCTCGCGGCGCGAGCGCGCGTGGCCATTTCCCCGAGCTTCAGCGCGATCGCTTGGTGCTCGGCAATCGGCTTGCCGAAGGTCTTGCGAATCTGCGCGTACTGGGTTGCCAGGCGCAGCGCGCCTTCGGCAATGCCCACGCCGCGCGAGGCCACGTTGATGCGGCCCAGCTCCAGCCCGCCGGTTGCCTGGTAGAAGCCCTGGCCTTCGACACCGCCTATCAGGTGTTCTGCGCCCAGCACGTAGCCGTCGGCGATCAGCTCGCCGGAGTCGATGCTCTTGTAGCCCAGCTTCTCCAGCTTGCGGCCGCTGGAGAAGCCCGGCCCCTTGGGCGCGATGAACAGGCTCATGCCCTTGTGGCGCGGCTGCGCCTCCGGGTCTGTCTTGACCAGCAGCGCAAAGCAGGAGCCTTCCACTGCGTTGGTGATCCAGGTCTTGGCGCCGTTGATGACATAGTGCCCGCCCTCGCGGCGCGCCGTCATGCGGATGCCCTGCAGGTCGGTGCCGGCGTCCGGCTCGGTCAGGGCCAGGCCGCCGCGCACCTCGCCGGAGGCGAGCCTTGGCAGCCATTCGTCCTTCTGGTCTTCGGTGCCGAACTTCTCTATCGCCAGCGCCAGCATCAGGTGCGAGTTGAAGATGCCGGTCACGGCCATCCATACGGAAGAGATCCGCATCACGATCTTGGCGTAGGTACTGGCGGGCAAGCCAAGGCCGCCGTACTCGGTGCCAACCGTGGCGCCAAACAGCCCGAGGGCCTTCATCTCTTCCACGATCTGCGCGGGGTAGCGGTCGGCGTGATCGAAGTCGCGGACCACTTCCGGCTTGAGCGAGCGTTCGATCCAGCGGTCGATGGCGGCGATGAACTCGGCCTCGTCCTCGGCTGAAATGGTGTGGGGTTTGCGTCGTACGTCCATGTTGTTTCCTAAAATGTACGTACAACTATAAAAACCATTCCGCGCATTTGTCAACTGCAGGCACTTGGCTGACTTCTGTGGAAATCGCATTTATTCCGCTGAAAACAGAGTGGAATCGTGCGATGTTTTAGGTGTTAACCCGGCTTGAGTCACGTGCTTGTTCGTATAAATTTGATTGTCCGTACAAATAAACCATGACGCACAGACGTGTCCCGTGGTCCAGACGAAAGGATTCCCCTGTGACAACTCTTGCCGATGCCGCCTCGGTGGCCTCAAAGCTGGTCTTCTCCATGCGCAACCTGCCGCTGCTGGAAGGCGGCGCCACCATGGAGCTGCTGGGCCTGGCGCCGATGCTGTGGGCGCACTCCAAGGTCTATTCGTCAGGCGGCGAGAACGCGCTGCACAGCCATGACATCGAGGACCACGTGTTCCTTGTGCTCCAGGGGCAGGCGGTGTTCACCTTTGGTGACGGCAGCACCTCGTCCGTGCGGGCGTTTGAAGGGGTGATGGTGCCGCGCGGCACGCGCTACCGCTTCCACGCGGAGGAGGGCGGCGGCAATCTGGTGATGTTCCGGGTGGGCGGCGGGGCGGTCAAGGACTCGTCCGACCTGGACCCCAGGTTCTCGATCCCGCGGGAGGCGCTGCAGAGCCGCAAGGACCCGGGCGGCCAGTACGCGGCTGGTGATGCCAAAGCCAATGGCGTTGCGGCACAACCCACGGTGTTCAAGGCGGGTGCTTTCTTCGCCGCCGATGCCGACACGATCACCCAAGGAGACTGAGCATGGACCGACGCACGTTATTGCAGGCGGCCGGCGCAGCGCTGGCTGCGCCCGTGTCTGGGCTGAGCTTCGCGCAGGCCTTTCCCTCGCGGGCGCTCACGCTGGTGGTGCCGTATGCGGCCGGCGGCAACGCCGACCTGACCGCGCGCCTCTTCGCTGATGCGCTGTCCAAGGCGGTGGGGCAGTCGGTCATCGTGGACAACAAGGCGGGTGGTGGCGGTGCGATTGGCGCGATGCACCTGGTCGGGTCGCGGCCCGATGGCCACACCTTGCTGTTCTCGGCGCCCAGCGTGTTCTCGGTCACGCCGCACCTGGTGAAGGTTGGCTATACCTTGACCAACATCCGGCCGGTGTGCCTGGTCAGCAAGACGCCGCTGGTGCTGGTGGTGAAGAAGGGCAGTCGGTTCAAGTCGCTGGCCGAGGTGGTGCAGGCCGCCAAGGCGGGCGCGTCTGCGGTGGCCATGGGCTATAGCGGCCTGGGTACGCCCAACCATCTGGCCATGCTGGACCTGGAGATGGTGGCGGGCGTGAGCTTCAACGGCATCGCGTACAAGGGCTCCGGCCCGATGCTGCAGGACATGCTCGCGGGCCAGATCGAGCTGGCCGCCGACCAGATATCCACCTCCAGGCCCTATATCGAATCCGGCGACCTGGTTCCGCTGGCTGTGTTTGGTGCGCCGCTGGAGCAATTGGCGGGCGTGCCTTCCGTCTCGACGCTGGGCAAGGAGCCCTTCGACGTGACCACCTACCTGGGCATTGCCGCGCCCAGCGGCACGCCGGATGCGGTGGTCACCGCGTTCCAGGCGGCCGCGAGTGCGGCGGTGCAGGAGGCCCGCTTCCAGGCCGGCATGCAGAAGATGGGGTCTTCTGTCTTCTGGGGCACGGGCGAGGCCTACGAACGCACGATGCGCGCAGAGAACGACTTCATGCAGCAGATGGTGGCCAGCGGGCGCGTCAAGGCAGGCTAGGCGGGCGTCCATGATTGCATCGCACGCAAACAGTCGCCTTGAAATCGATCCAGCGCCCGACGCCCAGCCGCGGCCGCCGCGCCGCTACAAGCTGCCCGAAGGTGCCGTGGACGCGCATGCGCATGTCATCGGTGACACCTACATAGAGGCACGCAGCTATACGCCACAGCCAGCGCCCGCGAGCGCCTACCTGCGGATGCTGGATGCCACCGGCATGGCCCGTGGCGTGCTGGTCCAGGTGAGCGTGCACGGCACTGACAACAGCTTGATGCTGCAGACCCTGCAAGCCCACCCTGAGCGTCTGCGCGGCATCGCCGTGGTCAGGCCGGACCTGCCCGAGGCCGAGCTGGCGCGCCTGAAGGCGTTGGGGGTCGTCGGCTTGCGCTTGAACACCACCACCGGTGGCGGTGTGGGCGTGGCCGATCTCGAGCGCTATGACGCCTTGTGCGCGGAGCTTGGCTGGCACCTGCAGTTTCTGGTTGAGCCTGGCCAACTGGGGCCACTCGCCCCAAGAATCGCCAGGCTGCGCGTGCCGGCCGTCTTTGATCACATGGGTTATGTCCATGCGGGCGAGGGGATGGAGGAGGCCGCGCGCACCTTGGTGCAACTGGTACGCGACGGTGCGTGGGTGAAGCTGTCTGGCGGGTTCCGGCTCTCGCGCGCACCGGCGCCCTACGCGGACACCATCCCGTTCGCCAGCGCGCTCGCCGAGGCCGCACCCGAGCGCTGCGTCTGGGGTTCGGACTGGCCCCACGTGAGCTTTCGCGGCGTCATGCCGAACACGGGTGACCTGCTTGATCTGCTGGCCGATTGGGTGCCCGATCCGCAGCGCCGCGAGGCCGTCCTTGTTCACAACCCGCGGCGCCTGTATGGCTTCGTGGCGTGATCAATGATCAATCGCGGACTGGTCGATCAGCCTGCCCTCGTAGGTGAGCGCGCCCGAAGCGGTGCTCACTTCGACAACTGTCGGCTGATGGCTGCCTGAACGATGTCCACGAACTCCGCGATCCGGTGCTCGATCCTCGTCAGTGGCCCCGCCACCAGCACCGCGAACTGCCGGTTGGCCAGGCTGAGCGGCACGGCGATGCCACCGAGGTCGAGCGTGTACTCGCCGCGCCCCTCGAACCACCCAAGCCCGCGCGAGGCCTCTACCGCTTCCTCGACCGCCTGGGCGGTCATCAGCGTGGTGGGCGTGTAGCGCTTGAACACCGCCTTGCGCAGGATGGCGGCGCGGTCTTCGGGCGTCATCTGCGACAGCAGTGCGCGGCCGGTGGCGGTGACATGGAGCGGCACCAGCTTGCCCGGCTGTGCGGTGTAGCGCACGGCATGCGGCGACTCCACCGCATCCAGGAAGAGGGCGTGCGAGCCGCTGGCGGCCGCCAGCACCGCGGTCTCGCCGGTCTCGCTGGCCAGTGTCTCCAGCAGGCCATGGAATTCAGCCGGGATCGGCTGCGCTGATTCGATCTCGCGGATCAGTGCCGCCCACATCGGTGCCGGGTAGTAACCGCCGCGCGCACGCGGCTCGTAGAGAAAGCCGCGCGCGGCCAGCGTGCCCAGCAGGTTGAAGGTGCTGGAGCGCGGCCAGTCGAAATGCTTTGCGATGTCGGCCAGCGTGGCTGGGCGACGGTGGGCCGCAAAGAACTCGATCAGGTCCAGGACGTTGGCGGCTTGCTTGACTATCACTTGGGGAGGGCGCTTTCGAGGCAGGAACGAGCGGGTTGAAAACCGGGGACGCGCCACTTTACCCGAGGGGTGCGCCCGGTTGGTATTGTGCTTTCATTCATGTATATGTATGATTTGTTCACAAACATGAATGATAAAGACGGCCGCCACGACAGCGGCGGCCGCGACAGGAGACCATGGGACCACTTGCCGGAATCAAGGTGCTGGACATGACGTCTGTGCTGATGGGGCCTTTTGCCTCGCAGGCACTGGGCGACATGGGCGCCGACGTGATCAAGGTCGAAGCGCCCTCAGGCGATCTGGTGCGCCAGATCGGTCCGCTGCGCAATGAGGGCATGGGCCCGGTCTTTCTCAACGCCAACCGCAACAAGCGCAGCATCGTGCTGGACCTGAAGCAGGCCGGCGGCCTGGCCGCGCTGCAGCGCCTGATCGCCGATGCCGACGTGCTCATGTACAACGTCCGGCCCCAGGCCATGGCCCGCCTGGGGCTGGGCTATGAAGAAGTCGCATCGATCAACCCACGCATCGTCTATGCCGGGCTCTTCGGCTTCGGCCAGGATGGCCCCTATGCGGCCCGGCCGGCCTACGACGACCTGATCCAGGGCGGCGCGACATTGCCCGCGCTGATCGCGCGCGCCTCTGGCGGCATTCCGCGCTACGTGCCCACAGCGCTGGCAGACCGCATCGTCGGCCAGACCGCAGTGGGCGGCATCCTCGCGAGCCTGCTGGCGCGCGAGCGCACCGGCCGGGGCGACCGCGTCGACGTCCCGATGTTCGAGACCATGGTCGCCTTCGTGCTGGGCGACCACCTGGGCGGGCTCACCTACGAGCCTGCACTTGACGCGGGCGGTTACGCGCGCCAGCTGTCGCCCGAGCGCCGCCCGTACCGCACACGCGATGGCTATATCTGCGCGCTGGTCTACAACGACAAGCAGTGGGGCAGCTTCCTGCGTGCGGTCGGCCGCGATGCCTTGCTGGAGGACGAGCGCTTTGCCTCTTATGCGGGCCGCTCCCGCCACATCGACTTCGTGTACGGCACGCTCGGCACGATCTTTGAAGAGCGCTCGACCGCCGAGTGGGTGGACATCCTCGACCGCGCAGACGTGCCCTTCATGCCCATGCACGACCTCGAAAGCATCCTGCAAGACCCGCACCTGAAGGCGACCGGTTTCTTCTCGATCGTCGAGCACCCAAGCGAGGGCCCGATCCGCTCGATGCGCATGCCGATGAGCTGGCAGAACAGCACGCCCGATGTGGCAAGAGCGGCGCCGCGCCAGGGTGAGCACACCCGCGAAATCCTGCAGCAGGCCGGCTACGCCGCCGAAGAAATCGATGCGATGTTGGCCGCGGGTAGCGCCGCCCAGGCATTGCCACACCCGCCCCTGGCTGCGTAGCCGCTTGTCCACCCTGGAGACCCCGCTCCCATGATCCGTTCGCTCTTCTTCGCCCCGGCCAACCGGCCTGAACTTGTCGTGAAGTTCCAGCGCTTTCGCGCCGATTGCTGCGTCATCGACCTGGAGGACGGCACGCCCGAGCTGGAGAAGGCCAAGGCGCGGCAGATGCTGGGCGAGACGGTCCGCCAGGTGCGCGAGGCAGGGCTGCAAACCATGCTTGCCATCCGTGTCAACGTGCCGGATTCACCGCACTACCTGGCCGACCTGGAAGCCGCCTTCGCCTGTGACATCGACGCCGT